>CAWDKT010000026.1:0-86774 GCA_963802955.1 uncultured Acidobacteriaceae bacterium | reverse complement strand
GGGCTCTTTTGCGTTAAGCGAGCCAAACGCGTCGATTGGCTTCAGGCGACCTTCCGATCAGTTGCAGCTGAAATCTCCTGAGTCTGGGGCGAAGCGCACTTCTGGCCGCTCTCGGTAATCGCGCGCAGTTTGGCGAGGAGATCGGAAGGATGTACCGGCTTGGCCAGAACCTCGAAATCGTGCCCATGAAGCTTGGCAGTCGCCAGCATGTCTGCAGTCGCCGATTGTCCTGAAAAGAGCAGGACCTTGCAATCCGGATATTCGCTGCGGAATTGAAGGGCTAACTCAATTCCGGACATCTCCGGCATGATCACATCCGAGATCAGAAGATCGGGTGCAGGGCCGCTGGCGGCTTCTTCCAATGCCTGAGAGGGGCCTTCGAACGCGGTCGCCGCAAAGCCCGATTGGGTAAGGATCATCGCCAATGTCTGCGCGATCAGTTTCTCATCGTCAACGACGAAAACAACGCCCCTGCTGCTCTGCATTTGTCCCAGGCTCCTATGCCCCCGCTTAATCGACGTCTACACGCGGGGGAACTTTGGAAATGCGCGAGACGCTAAAGCAATCGTGACCGATACAACCGCCCAAAGAGAGGCACTATCTGCGATCCAGGGGCCGAAGAACCTTCGACCATTGGAGGCCTTTGCAGACGTGGGCGCTTTCGGCCACCTGCAATTCACTTTCGGCAACTGCCAAAGCGACCGTTGAAAAGCATTCACTGCAGAATGACTCGATTCTCCCATCGACCTTTCGTTTGTGGGGGAAGATGGGCCGGCGAGTTCCAGGAAACTTTCTCATGATGATTCTCCATTTCTGACTTTCGCGTGGCCCTTTCACGAGGCGTTTCTAATTGCTTTTGGCCCGTGGCGCCCAGTTCCGCAGCCGAAAGAACCGGGAGTAAGCATGCTCTCCGAACCACATCGGAACGTAATCGAAATCGAGCCGTTTCCAACAGCGATCGCCTGGCACCGGCAGCCCATGACATTGAACCAAATAGCGCGACGCGACTGGTAGTCCGATCGTGCCCGGTACGCGAACAACATATCCCTCTCCGAGGGGGACTTGGCTCTTTGATGCGCACTTCAGCCCCGCTCGTTGCACCCGGCGCCGATTTCGATGAAGATGGCGATTCTCGGGGACGGCCCGCGAAAGAATGCTCTTTCGCATCTTTCCGGGATGAAACAATAGTCATGGAGACGCCGCGGAAAAGGTGCACCGAGAATGAACAAACTTTGGCCGAATGCCGGCGCTGCATTGGACGGGATGGTGCGCGACGGGATGCTGCTGGCGATTGGCGGATTCGGATTGTGCGGGATTCCCGAGGCGCTGATTCTGGCCTTGCGCGACACCGGCGTGCGCGACCTGACCATCGCCAGCAACAACGCGGGCGTGGATGGCTGGGGCCTGGGACTGCTGCTTGAACGGCATCAGGTGAAGAAGATGATCTCGAGCTATGTGGGCGAGAATGCGGAATTCGAGCGGCAGTTCCTGGCCGGCGAACTGGAAGTGGAGTTTTGCCCGCAGGGCACGCTGGCCGAGCGCATGAGAGCGGGTGGCGCGGGGATTCCCGGCTTCTATACGCGCACCGGCGTGGGCACGCTGGTGGCCGAGGGCAAGGAGCATAAGGATTTCGACGGAGTGACGTACATTCTGGAGCGCGGCATTGTGGCCGATGTGTCGCTGGTGAAGGCGTGGAAGGCCGACACGCACGGGAACCTGATCTATCGCCGGACGGCGCGGAACTTCAATCCCCTTGCGGCAACGTGCGGCAAATTCACGGTGGCCGAGGCGGAGATTGTGGTTGAGGCCGGGGAACTCGATCCGGACGAGATTCACACGCCGGGGATTTTTGTGCATCGGCTGGTGCACAATCCGCATCCGGAAAAGCGCATTGAGAAAAGTGACAACTCGCGAGGAATAGAAACGTGGCATGGACTCGGCAACAGATGGCCGCGCGCGCCGCCAGAGAGACTGCAAGACGGATTCTATGTGAACCTCGGCATCGGCATTCCGACGCTGGTGGCCAACTATATTCCGGCCGGAATGACGGTGACGCTGCAGTCGGAAAACGGACTGCTGGGCATGGGGCCGTTTCCGCGCGACGCGGAGGTTGACGCCGACCTGATCAATGCAGGCAAAGAGACGGTGACGTTTGTGCCGGGCGCGGCGATCTTTTCGAGCGCCGACTCGTTTGCCATGATTCGCGGCGGGCATATCGACCTTGCGATTCTGGGCGCGATGCAGGTTTCAGAACGCGGCGACCTGGCGAACTGGATGATTCCCGGCAAGCGCGTGAAAGGGATGGGCGGGGCGATGGACCTGGTCTCCGGCGTGCGGCGCGTGATTGTGCTGATGGAGCACACGGCCCGGATGGAAGCGCCAAGCTGCTGCGGAATGCACGCTGCCGCTGACCGGAACGGGCGTGGTGCATCGCGTGATTACCGATCTTTGCGTGCTGGATGTTACGCCGGCGGGATTTGAGGTGGTGTGAGCTGGCGCGACGGCGTGACGCGCGAAGAAGGTGGAGCAGCGGACGGAGGCTGCAGTGCGCTTCAGCGATGGCGATTCAGCGTAGAGTGGCACTGCAGCCTATACTATTTTGTCCAGACCGGCTTGCGCTTTTCGAGGAATGCCGCGATCCCTTCGCGAAAATCCGCGAGTCTCGCGCGACTTCGCGTTGGCTTCCATTGCGTCGACGATCGCGGCGCTCGAGCCATGCCTGTTTTGCGCGGCGAGGAGCCGCTTGGTTGCGGCTGAGCGACTGCGGGGCTGTTGGCGAAGCAAGGTTTCTGCGAGCGCCTTGACGCGACGCGGCAAGTTCATCGCGAGCGCACAATCTCATTCACCAGTCCGAGGCGATGGCCTCTTCCGCATCGAAGATGCGGCCGGTGAGCAGCAGATCGCGGCTGCGCTTGTCGCCGATTTGCAGCGCGAGAAAGGCCGACACCAGCGCGGGAACAAAGCCGATGCGCACTTCGGTGAATCCGAACTTTGCTGTCCGGCGTGGCGAGCGTGAAGTCGCAGATGGTTGCCAAGCCCGTTCCGCCGGCGATTGCCGGGCCGTGGACCGCGGCGATGGTGGGAATCGGCAGTTCGTAGAGGGTGAGAAAGAGGCGAGCGATGCGCTCCGCATCCGCGCGATGTTCGCTGGGGGTTTTCTCGGCATGCGTCTCTGCAGCGCGGAAAGATCGAGGCCTGAGCAAAATGCGTTGCCCGCGCCGGAGAGAACGAGTACACGGCAGCCGCCGCAGCGGCATCTTCCAGGGCGGCAATCAGCTCCATCTGCATTTCGGGAGTCATGGCGTTGCGGCGCTCGGGCCGATTGAGAGTGATGGTGCGAATCAGGACCGCTGTCGGTAACGACGATAGTTGTGTAGCTCTAACCTGTCCTCCAACTTTACATGTTGCTTTCCGAGTTGCTGCTCATCGGGACGAGCCGGCTCCCGACGCGATCTCGGCACTCGCGCGGATCAAATCGTCCAGCAGCTGCAAGAACTTCGGGAGCTCTGGCGCCGCACTCAGCCAACGCCTGCGACCAGAATTTCGGTGGGGATGTTTCCGACCAGCGCGTCCTGCGCGAACGGGCATCCGCCGAGTCCGCCGATTGCCGCATCGAAGCGCCGGCAACCCGCTCGAACGCGGCGCGAATTCGCGATGGGGCCTCGTCGCGCCGCGCATGGAGATGCACGCCGACTCGATCTCAGGATGCGCAGCGAGCGCGCACGCGACTGTTTCCGCAATCTGCTCGGTGTGGCCAGGCCCACTGTATCGGCGAGGGAAATCTGGCGCACGCCGGAGTGGCAAGCTGTTCGCAGCACTCGATGACCGCGCTCGATGCTCCATGGTTCGCCGTAGGGATTTCCGAAGGCCATGGAAATATAGGCCACGACGTCCATTCCTGCGGCACACGCCATGCCCGTATCGTCTTCGATCGCCTCGAGCGACTCCTGCGGTGTCTGATGCTGATTGCGGCGAAGGAACTCCGGCGAGATGGAATAGGGAAAGCCCAGTGTCCGCACTGCGCCGGTGGCGATGGCTCGTTCCGCGCCTTTGCGTTCACGACGATGCCGATGATTTCGACGTGGTCGGGAGGCTCGAGAATTCGAGGACGCGCTCGGAATCCGCCATTTGCGGAACCGCGGCGGGAGAGACGAAACTCACCGCGTCGATGTGCGTGAAGCCGGCGTCGATCAGGCCGTCGCAGATAGCCGGCCTTCGTCTCGGCGGAATCTGCGCAGGCAGCCCTTGCCAGGCATCGCGCGGACATTCGATGATTTTGACTGCGTTCTTCATCTCACGTTCGCCGCTTCGCGTTGCGTGCCAACCGCTGACCGTTGCCGCCTACCCGCGGGATGGGTAGACCTTGAGAATCTCTCGCGCAATCACCATGCGCTGAATCTCGCTGGTGCCTTCGCCGATGGTGCACAGCTTCACGTCGCGATAGAACTTCTCCGCCGGATAATCCTTGATGAAGCCGTAGCCGCCGAACAACTGCACCGCCTCATCGCAGATGCGCACGGCCACTTCGCTGGCAAACAGCTTGGCCATCGACGACTCGCGCGTGACCTTGCGGCCGGCATCCTTGAGCACCGCGGCGCGCTGGGTCAGCAGCCGCGCGGCGTCCAGTTCGGTGGCCATGTCCGCCAGCTTCCACTGGATGCCCTGAAACTCGGCGATCGCCTTGCCGAACTGCCGCCGCTCCTTCACATACTTCAGCGCCGCATCGAGCGCGCCGCGGCCGATGCCCAGCGACAGCGCGGCAATCGAGATTCTGCCGCCGTCGAGCACGCGCATGGCATCGATGAAGCCTTCGCCTTCCGCGCCGAGCAGGTTTTCCGCGGGAATCTCGCAGTCCTCGAAGATCAGTTCGCTGGTATCGCTGGCGCGCAGGCCCAGCTTGTTCTCTTTCTTCCCGGGGCGGAATCCCTTCGTTCCCTTCTCAACGATGAAGGCCGAAAGCCCGTGCGTGCCCTTGCTCTTGTCGGTCACCGCAATCACCACCGACGACATCGGCGTAGTGGCCGTTGGTGATGAAGGTCTTGTTGCCGTTCAGTACGTAGCGGTCGCCGCTTCTTCACCGCGGTGGTGCGCGCGTTGCCGGCGTCCGAGCCCGAACCAGGCTCGGTCAGGCCCACGCGGCGAGCCACTCGCCGCTGGCGAGCCGCGGAAGGTATCTTCTTCTTCTGCTCCTCATTGCCGGCGAGGAAGATGTGATTGGTCCCCAGCGAATTGTGCGCGGCCACGGTGAGGCCAATCGATCCGTCGACGGCAGAGAGTTCCTCGATGGCGAGCACGTAGTCCACGTAGCCCAGGCCCGCGCCGCCGTACTCCGGCGGAAAGATGACGCCGAGCAGGCCCATCGTCGCCGAGCTTCTTGACGACGTGCGACGGGAATTCGCTGGCCTCGTCCCACGCCATCACGTTGGGCGCAATCTCGCGCGCGGCAAACGTCGCGGATCTCGCGCCGAAGTTGCTCCTGCTCCTCCGTCAGCACGAACGGATACAGACTTGCGGCCGGCTCAAGCTGCAAGTTTCATCATCAGGCTCCTTCGGAGGAGATCTCGAGTGCCCGAACTTCTCATGCGATGCAAGTTCGATGCCGAATTGTCTGATCCAGAGAATCGCGACGGCAAGTCGAATCAAGTCTGCAAGACTCCCGGATTGAACCGCGGGACGTCAGGATTCAGAGCACAGGCCTCCAGCGCAGTCGATCAGCACCTCTCGCGTCTTCGCCGGATCGATGATGGCGTCGATCCAAAGGCGCGCCGCGCCATAGCGCGGATCGGCCTGCGCGTCGTAGCCGGCCCGGATTTCGTCATTGAGAGCCGTTCTTTTCGTCCTCCGACAAGACTTTTGCCGCTGCGCTCCATCTGCCGGGCGCGCACTTCGGCCAGCGTGACTGGCCGCCGAGGCTCCGCTCATCACCGCGTAGCGCGCGGTGGGCCACGCAAACAGGAAGCGCGGATCGTAGGCCTTGCCGCACATCGCGTAGTGTCCCGCGCCAAAGCTGCCGCCGACGATGACGGAGATCTTGGGCACCACGCTCGTGCTGACCGCTGAAACCATCTTGGCCCCGGCGCGAATAATTCCCGACCATTCCGCCTCCTTGCCCACCATGAACCCGTTCACGTCGTGCAGGAAGATCAGCGGAACCAGGTTCTGGTTGCAGTCCATGATGAAGCGCGCCGCTTTTTGCGCGCCTTCGGTGTAGATCACGCCGCCGACCTCGATGCGTATCTCGCCGGCGGCCGGCCCCATTGCGACGGTCTGGTTCTGGTTGATCTTCTGATTGGCCACGATGCCCACGGCATGGCCGCCGATCCACGCGTATCCGCAAAGCAGAGTGCGCCCAAACTCCTCCTTGTACTCATCGAACTCGCTGCGATCGACGATGCGCGCAATGATTTCGCGCATGTCATACACGTTGCTTGCGCCGGGCGCGGGGTTCAGCAGGCCATATACATCTTCAGCCGCAAATTTCGGCGCGTCAGTCTCCGGATCGAATTCGCGGCGGCGAAAGACCGGAGCACTCGAAGCTGCCGGCGGCCGCTGGCCCATCTTCGCCACCAGCGACCGCAAGCGCGCCAGGCACATGTGATCGTTGGGCTCCTTGAAGTCGACTGTTCCCGAGATCTCGGCGTGCATGGCCGCGCCGCCCAATTCTTCCGGGCCCGTTTTCTGGCCAATCGCCGCCTGCACCAGAGAGGGCCCGGCAAGAAACAGCCCGGACCCCTCGGTCATCAGCACCGTATCTGTCATCACCGGCAGATAAGCGCCGCCCGCCACGCACATGCCCATGATCGCCGTGATCTGGGGAATGCCCATCGAGCTCATCACCGCGTTGTTGCGAAAGATGCGCCCGAAATCGTCGGTATCGGGAAACACATCTTCCTGCAGTGGAAGAAAAACGCCGGAGGAATCGACGAGGTAAAGCGTGGGGATGCGATTCTCGATCGCGATGGTCTGGGCGCGCAGAACCTTCTTCGCGGTCATGGGGAAGAAAGCGCCGGCCTTTACGGTGGCGTCGTTGGCGACGATCATGCACAGGCGCCCGCTGACGCGGCCCAGGCCCGTGACCACGCCCGCGACGGGAGCGCCGCCGTACTCCGCATACATTCCGTGCGCCGCCCAGAGGCCCAACTCAAGAAACTCGGTGCCTTCATCGAGCAGTAACTTCAGCCGCTCGCGCACTGTGAGGCGGCCTTTTGCCCGCTGCGCTTCAGCTGCCGCGGGCCCGCCACCCTGACGGATTGCGTCCTCTTCACCGTGGACCGCAGCAAGCAGCTTGCGCATCGATTCGCGATTCGCCTTCGCACGCGGAGAGTCAGGATTCAGCGCGGAGCCTAGCCGGTTATCGAGTTCTAACTCTTTTGCCATCGAATCGGTCGCTACTTTTGCCGCCACGCGTCTCCTTTGCAACGATCGGGCGCCGGCGATCGTACCGGAGCGCTCGCCGAAGCTGGTTCTTGGGCTGCCCGGCTGTTGACAGTATGCGCGAAGCGCCACTTGATCGCCATCTTCCACGGATCCTCACAACTCACCGGAGGGCTATCGGGCCGGGATGGGATTTCGCTGCAATCGCCTTAACCCAATGTTAATTTTGTCCCGAATGCCCCAAAGCGTCTTGACAAAACCCACTCGTTTCAATAGCTTTTATTCTCAACGCCCCTGGAAGGCTCTCTCCCATAAGTGCCGGCGTCTTGGTCCACTTATGCGGCATGTATAGCCTTTTAACCGGTGCCATTCCCCGATGGCAAATTGAATATTTAGTTCGGCAACTTGAAGAACTGAGCCGATCAGCTGGGCGCTTGCCCAGGTAAACGGGAGATCCTCGCCTAACTCCGGACCCCTCCCTTTGTGTGTTTCATGTAAATTTCAAGACTTAGCAATGGTCGATTGACTTACTGAAACCTTGTGTTTCAAGGGCAAAGGTACACCCTGTTCACCCCCAGCTTCGATTCCCCGGGAGACCTTAGATTATGGCCAAGCCGTGTGCTCGCTCAGCTTTCATGGTGCGTTTTGCAGAGTTGTTTGTCGCGCCGAGGTGTTCGGGAAACCGGATTTTGAGCCCTCGACGCGAAGCTGCGCGGCTGGGCGCTTCCAGGACAAGGAGAACGGTCGCGCTTGGAACGGCTTGGGTGCACGCAGTGAGCGCACATCAGTCTGTGCCGGGCGGCCGCACTTCCACCAGAAGCCGTGGAAGGCATGCCCTTCGTTTCGCGAACCTGCTCGCAGCGCTGTTTGCACTGGCCTTGGCAACGGTTTTCCCGTGCGGCACATCGGCCCAGCAGATCACTTACTATGACTTCAACACTCCTCAGGCTGCCTCATCCAGCCAGACCTCGACAAGTTGCAGCGCCAACTCCGCCGCAGCAGGCGTGCTTTTCTGCTTCAATAGCGCTCCCGGGAGCGACGGTCTCAGCTTCATCGAAGACAACTCTTACACCACAACCATTGATCCCAATGAAAGCAATGGCTCGGCTTATGCGCTGCAACTGACTGAGAGTGCGGGGAGCCAGGATTCGAGCGTGTGGTACTCGATGCCGCAAAATGTCGCGGATGGCTTCACTCTCTGGTACGCCGTCAAGCTTACGCCGGCATACTCTTCTACGAACGGCTTCACTGCCGATGGAATCGCATTCGTGATCCAGAATGCAGCCGGGGGTGAAACGGACTCCATCACAAATGCCTCCGAAACCGGCTCGGGACTTACCGTCCTCGGCGGAGGTGGCGGCGGCATTGGCTACGGAGGCATTGACAACAGCGTAGTTCTCGAAATGGACACGTTCTACGATGCCCCGTATGACCCGGATGACCTCGGCTCCTACAGCGATAATCACATGGCTCTGCAAAGCTGTGGGCCCGACGTCGCCAACTCGCCCGCCCACCTGGGAACGCCTAACTGCCTTATCAAGCTAACCAGCTCCGACAACCACTCTCGTTTCCAACCCATTTACGTCTGCTGCGCCTCCCGCGACTGCCAGCGCAGTCACCCTAGCCGACGGCAACCCGCATCAGATCGTCATCGTCTACAACGGCCCAAACGATGTGCCTGCGAACTACCTCTACGTGTACCTCGATCCAGCCTTCAACCCGGGGACACACACGCCCGTCGCGGGATCGACGCCTCTTTTCTCGGGACCGTTCGACATCGCGAACTACATCAGTCTGAGCAATGGGAATGCTTATATTGGCTTCACCGCTGCGACCGGTTTTTCCTATGAGCAGCACGAGCTGATGGGCTTTACCTTCAATCCGCACATTCTCATCAACCCAAACTACACGCTGGCCGCCAGCACTGCCGGCAGCGGGAGTGGCATGTTGTCGGGCACCAACTGTTCGACGGGATCCTATCCGCCGGGGACTACAGTGACGTGTGCGGCGAAGCCGGTCAGCGGTTCACAATTTACCGGCTGGAGCGGGGGAACTTGCAGCGGCTCCGGCAGTTGCTCGTTTTCGCTGAGCTCAAATTCAACCGTTATCGCGAATTTCTCGACCGCTTACACGCTGACTGTGACGGAAGTGGGCACGGGCTCGGGATCGGTGACAGATGGTTCGCAGATCACCTGCAGCATAGCCAATGAAAGCGTCACGGGGACCTGTGTTGGCAGCTATTCGACCGGAGTCTCTGTCACGCTAACGGCTGCAGCGGCGGCCAACTCCACATTCGCAGGCTGGGGTGGTGCGTGCGTCAGCGCGGGAGCGAGTCCGACGTGCAACGTGCTGGTGAATCAGGCGGCGAATGCGATTGCCACATTCAATCCCCAAAACTTCGGAAACGTAAATGTGTGCCCGGCGGGACAATCGAGCCAGGCACCATGCAGTCAGACCCTGACGCTTACCTACACTATGGCTGCGAGCACGAACCTTGGCGCGACCCAGGTGGTCACCCAAGGCGCAACGGGCCTCGATTTCGCACTGGGCGGCGGTGGCACTTGTACCGGATCCATTCCTGCAGGCAACTCCTGCACGGTGAATGTTACCTTCACACCGCTCGCCCCGGGGTTGCGACTTGGCGCGGTGCGCCTCTTTGACAACAACGGTAACCCGATCGCGAATTCGCCGATCTATGGAGTTGGTCAAGGGCCGGTGGTTGCCTTCAGTCCCAGCACGCAAGCCCCAGTCGGCACCGGTTCATACACACTGAGCACGCCGAAGGGAGTTCTGGTTGACGCAGCCGGCAATTTATTCATCTCCGATACCGGCGAAGTTTCCGGAATCCACCAAGTATTGAAGATCACGCCAAGCGGCGCCATATCCACGGTAGGCTTCGGACTTATGTTCCCGCAGGGAATGGCGGAGGATGGCGCGGGCGATCTCTTCATTGCGGACAACAACCTGAATCAGGTTGTCGAAGTCCCGGCCGGATGCACCACGAGCAGTTGCCAGCTAAACGTACCCAACCCGCTCAGTCTGAGCAGCCAATTGGGAGTGGCCGTCGATGGCGCGGGCGATCTTTTCATTGGCGACTTCGAAGAAAACAAAGTCGCTGAGGTTCCCGCCAATGGAGGCCCACAGACCCTCGTCTATAACCCGACCCCTGGGTGCGGTACTCCTTCGGGTTGCTCGCACCCGGTTGATTTGACCACGGATGCTGCGGGTGATCTGTTTGTCGCTGATTACGGCCTGAAAACTGTTGCTGAAGTTCCGGCCGGATGCACTGTCGCAGGTTGCCAGAAAACGATCGGTACTGGCTGGAGCCAACCGGATGGCGTCGCGGTCGATGCCGCGGGTGACGTCTTCGTCGCGGATGCCGGGTTGGATGAGGTCGTGGAAGTTCCGGCTGGTTGCGCCGCGAGCGGCTGTCAGGCCGTGCTGGTCAGCGGAGTGGACACGGTAGCCGTCAAGCTGGATGCAACCGGCGATCTCGTCGTCGATAACCTTGTGACGAAACAGATATTCGAGATCGCTCGATCCCAGCCGCCATCGCTCAGCTTTGCCCTCGCGAATGTGGGCAGCCTTAGCGCGGACAGCCCCAAATTGGTTTCCGTTCAAAACGTCGGCAACCAGCCGCTGACAGGCTCGGTAGCCTTGTCCTCCCTGGGCGCAAACTTTGCGACGAACGGAAGTTCGACTTGCGGAACCAGTTTTTCATTGGCGCCGGGTGCGACGTGCTCTGAGAGCTTCGGCTTCATGCCGCAGAGCACGGGCGTTTTTACGGGCACGGTGGATTTCAACGACAATAACCTCAACCTCTCTTCTCTGGTAGGCCTGCAGGCGGTCAGCCTCAGCGGCACCGGCGGCCTGAACGGCCAACCTGTCGGCGCAGTCGTCCCCAACGTGATTGGAATGACGCAGGCGGCAGGTACAACCACAATCACCGGTGCGGGCTTGTCGCTGGGATCGCTGAGCAGTGAGTACAGCGACAGCGAACCCGCGGGCAGTGTCATTGGCGAGAATCCTACCGCCGGATCGCAAGTGAATCTCGGGACCGCGGTCCAACTTCTCATTTCCACCGGCCAGGCTCCGCCGCCGCCCGCTAACCCGCTGATATTCGAGAATAACTATTTCGTCACTGGGGACTTTGCTGCTGCGGGAGTCACTCTGCATGGCAGGGGCGTGGGAGGCGTGGCCACAGGCACCATCACCATTCCCGATAGCACCACGAGCCCCGGATCCCAGGGCGTTCCCGACGGCGCCGACATCCTGGATGGTTTCCTCTACTGGACAACCCTGGAAAATACGCCGTCGCCTTCCGCCAACACGGGAACCTTCCTCGGTTATCCCATCACCGGCCAGCAGATAGGGACCGACGTGCCCTACACTGACGGCGCGATTCGAGCGGGACGCTGCGCGTTTATCGCGCCGACGTCAACACCTATTTCCAGGACGTGCCGAGTTGCGAACGGAGTACGCCTCGGTTCGGGCGCGTTCACTGTCTCTCTGCCTGACAGCGGAGGCAGCGGATTTCCGCTCACCGAGGGGCGAGCCTGGTGGTCATCTATCGCGTGTTGTCTCCGAACTTCCCTCTCAAGTCGGTCGTCATTTACGACGGATCAGCGACCCCGGCCACGTCGACGAGCCAGAGCGTGCAGGGATTCTATGACGCGCTTGGCGGAACGGGCGGAGAAATCACCACCCTGTTCGCGGCCGGCGGAAGCTGGAACAACAACCCCAGTTCCGTCTCGCTTACATCGCACGCGAGCCAGTACACTGCGACGACTGAATCCCGGCAACGCTTATGCGGCGGTGATTCTCTGCACGCCCGTCAACAATAGCGATAATGACGGAATTCTGGACGCCTGGAAGACCGGCCCGCCGCCTGGCGATTTCTATGCGGGACAGCCGGGTTATTACGACGTGAAGACCGGATCGTGGGTGCCATTGCCGGGCGCGAAACACGGCGAAAAAGATCTGTTCGTTCAACTCGATTACATGTGCGGCAACGTAACAAATGGCGTGTGATCCCAGCGGAGGAGAATCTGTTCCCCTCGCCCGATGCCGATGGTAACGATCCGCTGGCGATGGTCCAACAGGCGTTCGCAGCAGACGGGAATCGTGCTTCATCTCGAAATTGGAAACGCGGTGGCCGAAACCACATGCACGGATAGTCCGGGCCGCAGCTCTGCCAGTTCCCGGGCGAGCCGGGAGTGATCGGCTGGAAAAACAGCCTGGAGTTCTCGAAGGTGTGGCCGCGCAATCTCGATTCCTGCGCATCAGGCGGCGATTGCACAGCTCGTTTCCCCTACGGGCAGAAGGACAGCTATCACTACGTGCTGTTCGGCCACTCCCTGGCGATACCGGCATGGAACTCGCGTTACGGATCATTGACCTCGATCACGGTCAACAGTGGAACCACGACCATCGTCACCACCGACCGCGGCACGGGAATCAACGAATGCCCAAGCCGCATCACGATCGCCGGCGTACTAGGCGACCCAAGCCTCAATGGCGTGTACAACACCGCGACGTGTTCCGACTCGCTTCACATCACGGTGGCGACTCCCGGCGTACCGAACTGGACCTATCCCAACAACACATTGCCTGAACCGGTCATCGGCATCACCTCCGGCACGGTCACAAGCATCTCCGGTTACTCCGATCTGGGCGGCGCGGATTCAGCCGTCACCCTGGGCCTTTGGGAGACGGCGCCGAACCAGGACATGAGCAAGCGCGCCAAGGTCGTCGCCGGCACCTTGTTCCATGAGATCGGCCACACGCATTGGCTTGACCCACGGCGGACTTTACTACGACACGGCCCCCAACTACGTTCCCACCTTCGATGCCAATTGCAAGCCGAACTATCAAAGCGTGATGAACTATCTGTTCCAGCTCGACGGGGTGGGGCCGAATGCCGCCGTTGCTTACTCGAACCAGACGCTCGAACAATTGTCTACGGGCGCGTTGACTGGGTTGAGCCAGCTTGTCGACGTCAACAACAATTCTGCGACGTTCCCAACTTCGGCCTGGTATACCTTCCACGGCGCGCCAGTCCGACAGCCAGTCCCGCCACGCTGCATTGTGACGGTACGCCGCTCGACGGCGATACGGGTTATCGCGTCAACGGGACCGTCGCACCCATCTCTCCGGCGTGGTCGAATGGCCAGAACATTACCTTCGATGGCCAGACGTAATACGTCGATGCGCGGATACAACGACTTTGCCAACATCGATCTTCGTCAGGTAGGCGCCACAGGCGGTGAGTTCGCATCGCTGGCAAATGTGCTTTCGTTTGGATCTTCGGCATCGCCTCTGGATATTGCCGCGGGCGGAAACGTGACCCTGGGCGCGGAGGAACCATCGCCCTGGGCGCGGCAGGAACCGTGACCCTCGGTGCAGGAGGCAACGTCACACTGGGCAGCGGCGGCACGATTGCGCTGGGAGGCGGCGGAAGCGTGACGCTCAACAACGGCGGCACCGTCACGCTGAGCACCGGCGGCACCATCACGCTCGGCGCCGGCGGCACCGTACACTGGGTAGCGGGCGGCAATGTCACTCTGGGCAGCGGCGGAACCATCGCCCTGGGCGCGGCTGGCAATGTCACTCTGGGCAGCGGGCGGAACAGTCACGCTGGGGGCTGGCGGCACCATCTCGCTCAACGGCGGCGGCACAGTGACGATTCCTTCCACGGGAGGAACCTACACAATACCCAGTGGCGGCGGGACCGTCACACTCGGCGCTGGCGGCACAGTGGCGCTGGGAGCGGGCGGCAACGTCACACTGGGCGCTGGTGGAACCATCGCGCTGGGAGCCGGCGGCACCGTGGCGCTGGGTGCGGGCGGCACCGTCACACTGGGCACCGGTGGAACCATCGCATTGGGAGGCGGCGGCACGGTGGCGCTGGGTCAGGTGGCAACGTCACTCTGGGCGCGGGCGGAACCGTGGCCTTGGGCGCGGGTGGCAATGTCACTCTGGGAGCGGGCGGCAATGTGACTCTCGGCACCGGTGGAACCGTCACGCTGGGCGCAGGCGGCAATGTGACGCTGGGCGCAGGCGGCAACGTTACCCTCGGTGCTGGCGGTACTGTCGCGCTCGGTGCCGGCGGAACGGTGACGCTGGGCGCAGGCGGCAATGTGACCCTGGGCGCCGGTGGCACAATCACCAGCGGCGGATCTACTCAGACAGTTCCCGCAGGCGGCCCCTATACCGTCGCTGCGGGTGGCACAGTCACACTCGGCGCGGGCGGCAACGTCACTCTCGGCGCGGGCGGCAACGTCACTCTGGGTGCGGGTGGAACCGTTGCCCTCGGGGCTGGCGGCAATGTGACACTCGGCGCGGGCGGAACGGTTGCGTTAGGCGCAGGCGGAAACGTTACGTTGGGTGCCGGCGGCGAAAGCACCACCGAGTTGACTTACGATACGGCCAACTCGATCGTTCGCCCACCGTCTTCACCCGGCTACACATCCACACCGGCAGGTGTCGTCGTCACCTGGAATGCGCCGGCCTTCGGTGTCGTTCAAACCTACACCATCTATCGCAGCTCGAACAACGCAACTCCGATCGAGATTGGCAGCGTCAGCGGGTTGAATGGAAATCCACCTGCGACGACATTTACTGACACAAACCCCGATTTGACTTCACAGACTGTGGTCTACACGATAACGACCACCCTGGTGCCGGACTCTAATGGTTCGCAACGTCAGAGTGCGCCATCACCGCCGGCGGTAATGAAGAATGCCCAGACGATTAGCCTTTCCCTGCCGGGTTCCGTCTCGATTTCAAGTTCGCCTGCCACGGTGAGTGCGACTGCAGAGACAAACGGCGTCGCGAACGGGTTGCAGGTGAGCTTTGTCGCAACAGGATCCTGCTCTATTGGCAGCCAGTCGATTGCGAGCGGTGTTTCCTCAGCCAGCGTAGTTCTTAACAGCACCGGAAGCTGCAATGTCATCGCGTCGCAGTCGGGATCAAGTACCTTCGACGCGGCGAGTCCTGTATCGGGATCGTTCACGATCATGTCTCAGGGCTCCAGCACGATATCGCAAACAATCACCTTCCCGCAACTGCCGAATGTGCGGTATGGCGGCACATTCTCGCCGAGCGCATCGTCCTCCTCCGGGTTCGCGGTCACCTTCTCCACTTCCGGGCCATGCTCACCCAGCGGCGCTACGACAGGGGCGGGCGCGTGCACCATTACCGCGTCGGCGCTGGGCAACAGCACCTATAGCTCCGCATCGGTGGTGCAGTCGTTCACGATTTACCCTGCGGTTCTTACAGTAACGGCAAGCAGCCCGACGATTACATATGGGCAGCCGTTGCCGACTTTGGCGTTCAGCTTTGGCCCGTTTGTAAATAGCGATACATCCGCGGTTGTCAGCGGCACACCGGCGCTCACCACCACCGCAATTGCAACGAGCGGTCCCGGCAGCTATCCGATTACAGTAGCCACCGGCACGCTGGCCGCGGCGAATTACTCCTTCCTTTACGTGCCCGGAACTTTGACCATAAAGCAAGCGAGCCAAACGATCACGTTCGCTGCGCCGTCATCGCCGGTGACGTACGGAGTTTTACCGATCACATTAACGGCGAGCGGAGGCGCGTCGGGCAATCCGGTTCTGTTCTCGATTGACCCGAGCAGCACCCCGGGAGCAGGCTCGGTCAGCGGCAACACGTTAAAGATCACGGGAGCAGGTACGCTGGTGATCGACGCCAATCAGTTGGGGAACACCAACTACACCGCGGCCGCACAGGTGCAACGGACCATCGCAGTGAGCAAAGCCGCTCTCACCGTGACCGCCGTGAATGCTTCGCGGGCCTACGGCGCGGCGAATCCAACATTCAGCGCGAGCTACGGCCCATACGTGAATGGTGACAGCGCAGCGACGGCGTTTACAGGCAGCCCGAGCCTGACCACAACTGCGACTACCACCAGCCTTCCCGGAAGCTACCCGATTACTGCGGCCCTGGGAAGCCTGGCCTCAACCAAGTACTCTTTCAACTTTGTAAATGGCACCTTGACCGTTACGTTCACCGGATCGGTTCCCGCTTCGGGCACAGCTTGCAACGGCGCTTACAGCGGAACGTTCAGCGGTAACCTGACTGTCACCGGCACGCAGGCCTGCATCCTTGTGGGCGGTGGAGCATCGGGGAACATTACGGAATCGGGCGGCAACCTCGTCCTTAGTGGAGCTACTGTCGGCGGCAACGTCACCATCAGCGGCGCCAGAACGTTTACCATTGGCCCCTCTTCTACGATCAAGGGCAACCTGCAAATCCAGAGCCTTACCTCAGGATCGGCTACGAACCAGGTGTGCTCCACAACCATAAACGGCAATCTTCAGTTCCAGAGCAATAAAGCTCCCGTCCTTATCGGCTCAAGCTCAACGACCTGTGCAGGCAATACGATCAAAGGCAGCCTTCAGGTGATTAGCAACACTGCGGCAATTACTTTGGATGGCAACACGGTCAGCGGGGCCATGCAAGTAGAAAGCAACAGCGCCACAGTGACGATGGACACGAACAAAGTCAGCGGAGCCCTTCAGGTCCAGAGCAACAGCGCGGCAGTGACGATGGACACGAACAAAATTAGCGGGGCCCTGCAGGTCCAGAGCAACGGCGGCGCAACCACGATCGATGGAAACACCGTCGGCGGGGCCCTGCAAGACCAGAGCAACGCCGGGGCCACGCAAGTGATAAGTAACATCATTACGGGAGCCCTGCAGTGTTCCGGCAACACCACGATTACGGGCAGTGGAAACACCGCGGCTTCGAAAACCGGCCAGTGCGCGAAATTCTAGAGTGGTTCGGGAGTTGCTATACCCAAGCGTAGCTCTTTCGCTGTCATTTCGAGCGACGCTGATCCGCGCAACCGCGGATCCTTCGACTTTCTCCCGCTTTCCGTCGCTTGACGACGGCAATGCGCTTGGTCGCTCAGGATGAAAAGATGAAAGTTGAGCTGTGTGTAAAGCAATCGCGGAATCGCTTCAGTCGCCGGCGGATTCCGCCAATGACTGATGGATCAAAGTCAGGCTGCTACCGGAGTCTCGATCCCACCCACACTATTGGCCCAGACGATGATGGGTGTCGGCAACCAGCGGATCGTCCGTCGACTGCCCGCGGATGCTCAGATAGGTTTTGTAGAAGTCCGCGAACCCTGCGCTCTTCATTCCTTCGCGCGCGCGGCCCTGGTAGTAATAAACCGCGGGAAAATAAGAATACGTCGGCACATTATCGTCGAACAATTCGATCGCTTCGCCTCGCCGCTTCATGCACTGATCGAACTCTGAGTCAGCCTCGGTGAATGCCCCCGCTTCCAGGTACGCTCGCCCCAGATCGAAGCGGCCGATCCATGTATCCAGCAGGTTGTTCGCAGCCGTGATCTGCCTGATGGCTTCATTGTCGTCTTTCCGTTTGAGTGCGATCAGCCCGTCGACGATCTTGCCGTAAGCCTGCGACTCGTTTGTCAGCGCGGATGATAGGCTCGCCGCGAGTTTGTGCGCTTTCGCGGGTTCTCCCGCATCCACATAAATCCTCGCGGCCAGAAACTCAATCTGCATTGACTGGCTCTTTGCCAATGACTTGTCAACGTCAGAGAGCGCGGCCGCATGCTTTCCTTGGATTTCCTCGATGTTGGCAAGCGCAACGTACTTCCTGGCTGCGCTGTCAGAGTTCTTGGCCGCTTCATCGGTTGCGGCTCCCTGCGCAAAGATTTGCGCCGCATCTGCATATTTTCCCTGATAGGCGGCAAGATCGGCGAGTCCGGCGCTTGCGGTCGATGTGGCTGCCGGGCCAAAGGTCTCTAGCTTATGGTAAGTAGCGGCCGCATTGTCGATCTGCCCCTGTCCCAATTGCGCTTCGGCGAGCGACAGGTATCCCTGCGCCGCTGTCGGACTCATTGATAGTGCGGTGCGAGCCTCTTTTTCGCCTGCGGCGAAATCTCCGGCAAAAGAACTGATAAATGCCAGGTTCAGTCGCGGTCCAACGCCCTTGGGAACAATCTCCACTGCATGTTGGGCCGCTTCCAATGCCTTTGGCGCGTTGCGCAACTCTGTATAGCAGGTGGCCAGGTTGTTCTGCCCGACGCGATCTGCGGGATAACGATTGACGAGCTGAGTGTTTTCCTGAACGCAGTTTTGCCAGTCGCCCGTGGTCAGATAGTACAGTCCGCGGTAGCGATAGCGTTCCCGATCCGTCATGCGGTCGATGTGCTGCATCGCCAGCTTCATGTACTTTACGGCATCCTCTTGTTTCCCCAGGTTCTGATCCATGGCGGCCATGCCGGTGTAAGCTCGCGCAAAATCCGGATCCAGCTGCGTGGCCTTTTGGAAAGAATCGAACGCCTCCTGGAAATTGCCGGCGAACTGTTCGTCGACCGCAATTGCGGACTCGTGAACAGCCTCGAGGGATGCGGCGGCAAAGCCGCCGCTCACTTCATTGAACTGCACCGAGGCGGGCGTGGCGTCGCCCAGAGCCTTGCGAATCGGCGCCGCCAACTCGGGAAGGCTCTTCAGAATGTCCTGTTTATTGGCGACGGTAATCTCCGATTTTGCGATCTCCTTGCCGCTCACCGCGTCCAGGGCGGTTGCCGATATATCGTAACCGTCGCCTCGCAAGCCAATGTCGCCGGTAATCACCGCATTCACGCCCTGGTTGACCGCAACCAGCCGCGCCGATTGCTCGTCAAGCTTGTTTGTAGGATTCGGTAGTTTCTCGGCCAGCTTGCGCGCGTCTCCGCGGCTGTACGCGTTGATGAAGCTCGCGCCTTCCAGGGCCAGGCCGAGCATCGGCTCCAGCGTGTTATCCAAAACCGGGTCGCCGGTATTGTTCTGAAAGTCGCCAACCAGCACCGAGACCGGAACATGGGCTCCGGATTTCGCGGCCTGTTGCCTCTTGATCGCATACCAGGAGGCGCCGGCTGCGATGGCCGCAATTAGAACGCCTGTGACCGCGAAACGTTGCCATGGCAGCTCCCGGATGCGGTTCAAGCGCAGCCGCAGCGACGAAGCGGAAACTTTCTTCCCTCCGCTCCTGCCTTGCCACGCGCGAAGATCCGCGTCCAGTTCTTCCGCACTCTGGTAGCGCTTTGCGGGATCCTTCTCGAGACATTTACAGACGATATTGTTGAGAACGCCCGGTATGTTTCTGTCGATCTCTGCCAATGGCACGGCGCGTTCCTGCGTGCGCTTGAGCAGGCTGGCGATGGCACTCTCTGCATGGAAAGGCGTGACCCCGGCGAGCAACTCATAGAGGATCAGGCCGACCGTAAAGATGTCGGAGCTGGCTTTGAGCTCCTTGCCCTGCGCCTGCTCCGGAGACATATATTCAATCGTCCCCAGCATGGCGCCGGTGCGCGTCATTCCATCGCCGCTGATGGTGCGAGCCAGTCCGAAATCCATCACCACCACCCGGCCGTTCACATCGCGCATGATGTTGCCGGGTTTCAAATCGCGGTGAATGATTCCCTCGCGGTGGGCAGCCGCAAGTCCTGCAGCCACCTGTTCCATAATGTCGATGGCTTCCGCGACTTCCAGCTTGCTCCGCTGCCTCAGAATTTGATGGAGGTTCTGGCCGTCAACGTACTCCATCGTGATGAACTTGGTCTTCCCGGCTTCCCCAAGATCGAAAATGCGAATGATGTTGCGGTCGGTCACCTGGCGAGCGAGAATCAGCTCCTGCTTGAAGCGCAGCAGAATTTCAGGATTGTTGGCAAGCTCGGGCTTGACGACCTTGAGCGCGACCTCCCTTTCAAGCTCCAGATCTCGCGCTTTGTAAACAGCGCCCATGCCTCCTTCGCCGAGGGTCTTGATGATTTCGTAGCGTCCCGCAAAAACGGATCCCGGCTGCAGAGGCGCGCCACCCCACATACTGTTCGGCGCATCTCCCATATCGCGTGTGAACCGGGCTGGAGATGTCGGAGGCAAGGTGGCCCCATTCGCAAACGGATCAGAGCCACCGGCGATTGCCAGGGTTGGGGCCGAGCCATCTACGATGGTTGGAGCTTCGGAAAAATCGCGAGGCGATTGGGGCGGCGTCGCGGACCCCTGTGCGGTTCTGTCCTCCGGATCGGAGGTGCGCGGTGCAGACACACCGTCACTGACGAGAAGTGTCGGAGCTTCCGGCTCGTATTTCCGCTCTTTTGGGTCGTTCATGCCTGATCCGCCCACGCAGAGACATAGCTATGAAAGTATGAAGAAAGAAGCTGCTTTCGACCCGCCTCAAATGCAGCAAATGCCGCAAGACAAGCAGCTTAGAACCCTCAATCGAAGTATATACCCGAGGTTATTGTGGCAAGAGGAGATTGTCAATTCTCGGGTTCTTGCCTCGAACCACGCCATCAGGAGGCCTGTGTCATCACCACACCGGCTCTCAGAAAAGGTCTCGCTGAGCGGTCATTCTTCGCGGAGCAGGACGAGCGGATCGACGGCGAGCGCGCGCCGCGCAGGAATCCACGAAGCCACGAGGCCCAGGATCAGCATCGTGAGCGTGACGCCACCGAGAACGAGAGGATCTTTCGACGTGGCTTGGTAAACGATCGAAGAAAGCACACGCGATCCCAGGACTCCCAGGATGACACCCGCGACCGAGCCGAACGTCAGCAATCGGAATGCGCGGCCGAGTGCGGCGCGCAAGATCTCCCGCTGGCCCGCACCCAGCGCTACGCGAATTCCGAGTTCGCGGAATCGTTTGCTGACCACGTAAGACGCCATCCCGAAGACGCCCGTCACCGCCAGCATGGCGCCGAGCAGGCCGAGCACGCCCAGCGCTGCGGTAGCAACGCGCGCGGCGAATAACGCAGAGTCCATCTCCTGGGGCCACGGCCGGATGGCAAGAGGCAGGCTGGAATCGATCCCGTGGAGCGAGCTTTCGATTGCTTTGGCCATCTCCTGCGGATCGCGCGTCGATCGCGCGACCAGCCAGGTGTCGCTGGATTGGTGCTGTTGAAACGAGAAGAACATCGCAGGCTGCTGATCTTCGGTGAGCGTGCGGTACTTGCCGTTTTCGACGACGCCGACAACTTCGGCGCGATTTCCGCTCCAGAACTTGAAGTGGCCGCCGACGGCCTTCTGGACCGATCCGAAGACCTTCACTGCGAATTGACGATTGACCAACGCCACGGTTGGTGATTTCTTATCGTCATCGAATCGCAAATCTCTCCCTGCCAGCAGCCTGGTACCCGCTGCTCCAAGATAACCCGGAGAAATGTTGTAGTTCATTGCATCGGTAACGGAATTGGTAGGCCGATAGTCGGTTGTGGTATCGGAGAAGACATCGGAGTCTCCGCCGCCGCCAAGGTTGAGCGGAAGCTGATCGATATATCCGACCGAGGTCACACCCGGAATGGCTGTCGCCGCATCGAGCATGCGGCGCTGGATTTGCGGAACGGCGTCTCCCGAATATCCGGACATATGAAGATCGGTATTCACGAGAGTCACGTTCTGCGGCGAGAACCCGAAGTTGCTTTGGAGCGAGCGCATCAGCCCGCGGACGGCGACGAGCGACGAGGTGACCAGCACCGCGCAAATGGCAATCTGGGCCACGAGAAGCAGGTCGCGGAGCGCGAATCTCTTCATCCCATCCCCGGCCGCTCCCGTGCGGATGACTTGCCACGGATCGGAGCGTAGCACCTGACCTACGGGTACGATGCCGAAGAGCAATCCACTCAGGAGCGCCAGGAGCAGCGCCACCAGATAGGTGCGTATGTCGGGATTGACCGGTACGTTGATGGGCGCGTCGGCGAATGGATTCCATGCGGTGAGGGCGTGCAGGATCGCGACGGCGCCAACCAGCCCCAGCGCTCCCCCAAACAGTGAAACGCAAAGCGCCTCGGTCAGCAGTTGGCGCAGGATGGTTGCGCGCCGCGAACCCAGCGCCAGGCGCAGCGCCACTTCCTTGGCTCGATCGGAGGCTCGCGCGGCGAAGAGGCTTCCGAGGTTGGCGCAAGCCGCCAGCAGAATCAAGCCGGCGAGCAGCATCATGCCGGCCATGAATGCGCGCGCTGGGCCGCCCAGCATATTGCCGACGAGACCGGGTCGAGCCAGGCTGAATTTGATGCCGTCATCGTCAGACGGGTATGTCTTCGCCAGCCATGCGCCGATGCCATTCAGATCGGCAGTCGCTCGCGCGGGCGTCACTCCCGGCTTGAGGCGTCCAATCACCCACGGGTTGTGATTGCCGCGATACTGCAGGTTGTCGAAGCCTTGTATCAAGGGATCATCAACAAGCGGGATCCAGAATGCCGGGGCAAAAAAGATTTCGGTGCCGCGAAAGCCCGGTGGCGCAACGCCAATAATCGTGAACGGATGTTTGTTGATGTCGATGGGGCGGCCGATCACACTGCGGTCCGCATGAAAGTGGCCATGCCAATACGCATAACTCAACACGACATACGGAGCGCTGTTTTTCCCCTTTTCATCGGAGGCGTGGAAGAAGCGGCCGAGATACGGCTGAATGCCGAGCCCATCGAAGTAGTTGCCGCTGGCCATGTAGGGCCACGCAGTCGATGGATTCCCACCTGTATCTACGCCGACAGGGCCGTCAATCGCGAAGGTCATCAGAGATTCAAAGGTCCGATTGCGGTCGCGCAGGTCGAGATAGTCAAGGTACGACTGCGACGGCCACTGGATACGTTGCACGGTATAGAGATTTTGCGCATTGGGCACATTCACCGGACGCAGCACCAATGCATTCAGAACACTGAACACGACAGCATTTGCGCCGATGCCCAAGGCCAGGGTGACGATGGCAGTTGCAGTGAAGCCGGGCGATTTTCGTAATTGACGTAGTGCGAGCTTCAGGTCGCTGAACATGCTTTGTCCCCCAGGTGATGTGCGCGCTGAGTTTCATTACGCAGACCACACGCGGGTGGTTCCGTCGATGTCTTTCGGTCGTGAAGTGTTCGGAATCGAACAGTTGTTTGGCGAAATCGGTCAATGACTTGGGCTGAAGCGGCAATGTTGGGTCCCGAAGCTTTTTGTTTTCAATGGTTGCAGCCGGTGCGGCTTTGGCGAGCGGCGTGCCTTTACCTGGCGTGATGGACATTGCACGCCCTGATCTATTGAAAAAGAGGAAGCGCCGAATGCTGATCTGGTCCGGCGCAGCGGTGGTTGTCGTCGCGGTGCTTGCCGTGATTGTCTTCCGCCTGAAGCCTGCCGCACCCGATGTGGATCGCTCCACGATATGGACGGACACGGTGAAACGCGGCGATCTGACGATCCAGGTTCGTTCGTCGACGGGCACACTGGTTCCGCGCGAGGACAGTATTGAACTGATTCCCGCGCAGACCGATGCAACTGTCGTGCGCATCCGTGTGCTGCCCGGCGCGAAAGTGACTCCCGATACGATCCTGATGGATTTGTCGGACCCCGAGCTTCAGCAGCAGGTCTTGAACGCACAACTGGCACTTAAGGCCGCGGAAGCAGACTACAAGAGCCTGCAGGCAACTCTACAAAGCACTTTGATGGATAAGAAGGCCGCCGCCGCTCAGGTGAACTCCGATTATACGCAGGACCAGTTGCAGGCCCAGACCGACAAGGCGCTCTTCGACCTGGGCGTCATCTCCGGCCTGGCTTATGACAAATCCAAAGGCACGGCAGAGCAACTGGCAACGCAGCACCAGATATCGCAGCAACAGCTCGACGTGAATCAGAATGCAATTCAAGTTCAGCTCGCATCGCAGCAGACTAAGATCGACCAGGCCAAGGCTTTGCTCGCGCTGTACGAAAGGCAGTCGGCCGCGCTTGAAGTAAGGGCAGGCATCACGGGTGAACTGGCGCCGTTGGATACGCCGCTGCAGGTTGGACAACACGTTACCGCAGGAACTTCAGTGGCCAAGGTCATTCAGTTGGACAAGCTGAAGGCAGCGCTGCAGATCGCCGAAACGCAGGCCCGCGATATCCAGATCGGACAGCCGGCCGAGGTCGATACGCACAACGGCATCATTCCGGGGCAAGTGACAAGAATCGATCCCGCTGTTTTGAACGGAACGCGCACCGTCGACGTATCACTGGATGGGCCGCTGCCGCCGGGAGCGGTGCCGCAGTTGAGCGTGGATGGCACGATCGACCTGGCACATCTGAATAACGTGCTCTATGTCGGGCGACCCGCACTGGGAAACGAAAACTCAACATTGAGCATGTTCAAGCTTGATCCCGACGGCAAAGGCGCAACGCGCGTTCCGGTAAAGGTGGGGCGCGCCTCGGTGAATAATATCGAGATTCTGGAAGGCCTGAAAGAAGGCGATACGGTCATCCTTTCAGATATGTCGCGCTGGGACAACGTGGATCGCATTCGCCTGGATTAGCCGCCGCGCAGCGAACGCCGCGAAAAGCTGAGCGCAGGAAAACTGGACAACAACGGAATCGGAACGAGGAGAGGTGCAATGGAAACAAACGGCACATTGATTGAGATTGAGGACCTGACCAAGATCTTCTACACGGACGAAGTGGAGACGCACGCGCTTTCCGGAGTTCACCTCAACATAGAGAGAGGAGAATTTGTGGCGATGTCCGGTCCTTCGGGCTGCGGCAAATCCACGCTGCTTTCCATTCTCGGATTGCTTGACACACCCACCGGCGGCCGTTATCTGCTGAACGGAAATCCCGTGGAGAACCTGAACTTCAGCGAGCGCTCCCGGATCCGGAACCAGGAGATCGGTTTCATTTTTCAGAGTTTCAATCTGATTGGCGACCTCACCGTGGAGGAAAACGTGGAGCTGCCGCTCACCTACCGCGCCGGAATGCCCTCCGCGGAGCGCAAGCGGAGGGTGAAGGAAGCGCTGGAGCGCGTGAACATGGCCCATCGCATGCGGCACTATCCCGCGCAGCTCTCCGGCGGCCAGCAGCAGCGTGTGGCCGTGGCGCGTGCGCTGGCCGGTTCGCCGTCGATTCTGCTGGCGGACGAACCGACCGGCAACCTGGACTCGAAGAACGGCGAAGCCGTGATGCGGCTGCTGGCCGATTTGCATCGTGAGGGTTCGACGATCTGCATGGTTACTCACGATCCGCGCTTTGCCCGGCACGCCGCTCGCGAGGTGCATCTGTTCGACGGCAAGGTTGTGTCGGAAGAGGAGCAGAAGAAGCTCGAAGAAGAAGCCGAAGCGTAAAAGCAAAACACGAAGGACCGGCAGGCTGCGGAAAAGCTTAATCAAGCCGAGCTTTGCAGAGAGGGCGCGGCTTTAGAACGGCCGAACAATGCAGGAAAATGCGGGGCTTTGGTCCATCAGGGATGTTCTTAGGAACGAGAAGCGCGGGCCACGGCGGTTCCGCTCGAGGAGGGTCGAAATGTTGCAAGATTTGACCTACGCATTGCGGCAGTTGCGTTCGTCGCCCGGGTTTGCACTCACCGCCATATTTACCTTGGCGCTGGGCATCGCCGGCACCAGCACCATCTACAGCTGGATCGACTCCACATTGCTGAATCCAATTCCAGCGGTTGCGCACACAAGTGCGATGGTGACCATCCAGCGCGGAGAACGAAGCGAGCATCCATCGCCGCCATTTTCGTATGACGATTATGTCGATCTGCGCAGCGGAACAACGGCGCTCTCCGGTCTGCTGGCTTATCACGACGACTTCATGGCCATCACCGGCAATGGCAAGCCGGAACGTATTTATGGCGCGCTGACGAGCGCGAATTATTTTGAGGTTCTGGGCGTCAAGCCGATCTTGGGCCGATCGCTCAGTGACACTGCGGCCAACGAACGCGCCGGCGCCGCCGAGGTGGTGCTGGGCTACGACCTTTGGCAGCATCATTTCGATAGCGATCCCGCGATCGTGGGACAAAAGATCGACATCAACATGCATAGTTACACGGTGGTGGGAGTGGCTCCGCGCGGATTTGAGGGCTGCAAAACGGGGCTGCGCACGGAGTTGTGGTTGCCGCTGGGCATGGACCACTATGTGTGGGGCTCGAATCGCATCGACCATCGCGGCGGTTCGTGGCTGAACGTGGTGGGGCTGCTGCGGCCGGGCGTCGATAGGCAGCAGGCGCAGAACGAGCTGAACCTGCTGATGCAGCGCATTGTCGAGCGCTTTCCGGACTCTCATCTCGGAAATAACGGGCTGTCGCTCGATCCGCTATGGCGCTCGCCATTCGGCGCCAATGTGTATCTGTCGGGAACACTGCCGATTCTGCTGGGACTGGCGGCCGTGCTCCTGCTGCTGGCCTGCGCCAACGTGGCCGATCTTCTGCTGGTGCGCGCCGTCTCGCGCCGGCGTGAGTTCGCGATTCGACTGTCAATGGGGGCAACGCGCGGGCAGCTGGTGCGGCAACTGATGGTAGAGAACGTTTTGGTTGCTTTGGCAGGTGGAGCAGTCGCGCTGGCAATCACGCTCTGGACCTCACGCACTCTGGGGTCGTTTCTACCCACTACGACTTTGCCTCTCGATATCAACGGCCATGTCGATGCCAGGGTCCTGCTGGCCACGTTCTTTGTTGCGGCGTTGACGGCGGTGATTTCGGGCGCCGTGCCGGCCTTGCGTGCATCGGCTCTCTCGCCGGTCACGGTGCTGAAGGACGAGGCGCTGAGCACATCGGGAGGCCTGGGTAAATCGCGCCTCACTGCCGGGCTGGCTGCGGCGCAGATCGCGCTCTCGCTGGTGCTGCTGGTGTGTGCGGGGCTGTTTGTTCGCAGCTTGATGAACTCCGAGAAAGCATATCCGGGATTCAATGCAAACAACGTGCTGCTCACGTCCTACGATCTCGATCCAATGGGCTACTCCGACAGCAACGCGATGGAATTTGACCGGCAGGTATTGCAGCGAGTGAAGGCACTGCCTGGAGTGACCTCAGCCACGCTCGCCGATTTTTCTCCTCTAAGCTTCACCATGCACTCCGACGGCGTGATGCCCCAGGGTTACGTACCGCGCGTACACGAATCGGTTGAAGCGGACAGGGGAAACGTGGGACCGGATTATCTGCGAACAATGGGCACGCCTCTGCTCGATGGCCGCGACTTTACCACGGCGGACAATGCGGACGCACAGCGCGTCGCCATCGTGAATAAGGCGTTCGTCGATCGCTTCTGGCCCGGCCAGAACGCGATCGGCAAATCAGTCGAGTTTTACGGGCGGCCGTTGACGGTGGTTGGCGTGGCAGCCAACGCGAAATACCGCCGCTTGACCGACGACCCGTCGCCGCTCGTACTTCTGCCGCTGATGCAGGATTCCCGGAGCCCGGTGATCCTGAGCGTGCGCACGAGCGGGGATCCCATGGCATTTGCGCCGGCGGTTGAAGATGCGATTCACAGCCTTAACGCCGATCTGCCGGTGTTCAACGTGACCACCCTCAAGAAGAATATGGAGCTGGGCAGCATGTTCCAGCGCATTGTCGTGGTCTTTGCCGGAGTTTTTGGATTGCTGGCAATGCTGCTGGCTGCAGTGGGTGTTTATGGAGTGGTGGCCTACACGACGAAGCAGCGCACGCACGAGATCGGCATCCGCATGGCGCTGGGCGCAGGCAAGGGGGACGTCTTCCGGCAAGTTGTGCTGCAAGGGCTGCGTCTTGCTCTGACGGGGCTGGCCGTAGGCCTCGCAATATCGCTCGTGGCAACTCGTTCTCTGCGCGGAATGCTTTACGGCGTCGGATCGGCGGACTGGCTGACGTTCACGAGTGTCGGCGTTGGGCTGTGCGCTGTAGCCGTAATTGCGTGCCTTGTCCCTGCCTTCCGCGCAGCTTCCATCGAACCCATGCAAGCACTCAGAACGGAGTAATCTTCCGGATCCGCGAAGGAGAAGAAACGCGATGAATTCCATCTGGCACGATATTCGTTACGCGCTGCGCCAGTTGCGCAAGTCCCCGGGCTTCACGCTGACGGCTGTGGTCACCCTGGCGCTGGGTATCGGGGCCAACACCGCCATTTTCACGCTGGTGCAGGGCATTCTGCTTCGTTCGCTGCCGGTCTCCGATCCGTCGCAACTCTACCGCATAGGCGACGAGGACCAATGCTGCATCGATGGCGGATTCCCTCAAGACGCCTCGCAAACCGGCGACTACTCGATCTTCTCCTACGACTTGTATCAACACTTGAAGCAATCGGCTCCGGAGTTCGAGCAGCTTGCAGCCGCGCAGGCCGGCCAATTCTCGTGGAGCGTTCGCCGCGGCGGCGAACTGGCAAAATCGCTGCATGGGGAATTCGTGTCGGGCAATTATTTTTCCACCCTTGGCGTGAACGCTTATGAAGGCCGGATCTTTTCCGACAACGACGACACCTCCGCCGCGCCGCCCGCCTTGGTTCTGAGTTACCGGGCATGGCAGGGAGAATACGCTTCCGATCCCTCAATCCTGGGCTCGACAATCTACGTTCAAGCGCGGCCGTTCACGGTTGTTGGCGTCGCACCGCCAGGATTCTTCGGCGACCGGGTAACAGACACTCCGCCCAGTTTCTGGATGCCGCTCCACACGGAGCCTTACATTGAGGCCGGAGATGCGGTGCTCAACGAACCCGAGTCGAACTGGCTCTATCCAATCGGGCGCGTTCGACCCGGCACCAACATTGCCGCGCTTCAGGCCAAGCTCACCGTCACGCTCCGACAGTGGATTTTGTCGCGTCCAAACTTGATCGCATATGGGGGAGCAGCGCTTGTCCCCAGAATGCACGTTGTCCTCTCTCCGGGCGGCAGCGGCATCCAGAATCTTCAGCAGCAAACCGGCAAAGGCCTGAAGCTGCTGATGATTCTCTCACTGGTTGTGCTGCTCATCGCCTGCGCCAACATCGCCAACCTGATGCTGGCGCGCGGCACAACACGGCGAGCCGAAATCGCATTACGCACTGCTTTGGGCGCGGGGCGGCATCGCATCTGGCGCGAGATCCTGACTGAAAGCGTGGTCCTGAGCTGTATTGGCGGTCTCGCCGGCCTCCTTGTGGCTTACGCAGGAAGCAGTACGATTCTCACGCTCGCATTTCCCCATGCCCGAGATCTGTCCATCAATCCCAGTCCTTCGCTCCCGGTGCTCGGCTTTGCCTTCGCGGTTTCACTGGTGACCGGGATTCTATTCGGGGTGGCGCCGGCATGGCTGTCTCTCCACGCGCAGCCGGCCGAGGCACTGCGCGGTGTGAGCCGTACCACACGCGACCGCTCCTCACTGCCGCAAAAGGCACTGGTTGTTTTCCAAGCCGCACTGTCGGTGGTGCTGATCACCGGCGCGATCCTCATGACAAAGTCGCTTGCCAACCTGGAGAACGGGGACTTTGGCGTGGCGACCGCCAACCGCTATATCTTCCACTTCGATGCGCAGGGAGCTGGCTACACCGTCGACAAGTTACCCGCGCTTTACCGCGAGATCCAGGATCGTTTCTCAGCTTTGCCGGGTTTATCGACCGCGAGTCTTGCGCTTTACAGCCCGCTCGAAGGCGACAACTGGAGCGAGTGTGTCATCGCGCAGGGCCGTCCACTGCCCCGCCGCGGCGACGACTGCGATTCAACATGGGACCGCGTCGATACGCATTTCCTCAACGCTATTGGGGCGCCGATCGTGCGCGGCCGGGGAATTACGGAGCAGGACACGGCGACTTCGCCGGCGGTGGCGATCGTCAACCAGAGTTTTGCGCAGAAATTCTTTCCCAACCAGGACCCCGTGGGGCGAAGGTTTGGCATCGACCGGCCGGAATTCTCGGGTGCCTTCGAGATTGTCGGTGTGTTCCGCGATTTCAAGATGAATCTGCAGTATTCGCGGGAGCAGGTTCATCCCGTGTTTCTGCGCCCGCTCACGCAGCAATTCACGGGCTATACCGACCCGGGAATGATCCGGACCGAAACTCGCTCGTTGTTTGTGAACACAATGATCCTCGACTTTCACGCTGCGCCGCCCAATGTGGAGACGCTGGTTCGCAACACGCTTGCCGGCATCAATCCCAACCTGACGGTGACCGATCTGCGCACGTTCGGCGACCAGGTAGCGGGCAACTTCAACCAGGAACGGCTGGTGGCCCGCTTGACAGGCCTCTTCGGACTGCTGGCGCTGGTGCTCGCTTCCGTGGGCCTCTACGGTGTGACGTCGTATTTTGTGGCGCGGCGAACCAGCGAAGTGGGGATTCGCATGGCGCTGGGCGCTACTCGCTCGAGCGTGGTGGCGATGGTGATGCAAAGCGCGCTTTCGCAGATCCTCATCGGCCTCGGCCTGGGAATCCCCGCAGCGCTGCTCGCCGGGCATTTCATGTCGAGCCAGCTTTTTGAGGTGCACGGCTACGATCCACTGGCATTGGCCGGCGCAGCCGTCATCCTCGGAGTTTGCGCGGCGATTGCGAGCTTCATTCCTGCACGCCGCGCCGCCTCCATCGAACCCATGCAGGCGCTGCGCATTGAATAGCACAAATCATTCCAGTCGGATAGAGATCGGAGATAGTTTCAGACAATGATTGAACTCAAGAACGTAGAACGAAGTTACAAGAACGGGCACACCGAGGAATGGGTATTGCGCCGCATCGGCCTGACGATCCGCGAAGGCGATTTCGTCACCATCATGGGCCCGTCGGGAGCGGGAAAGTCGTCGCTGCTCAATATCCTGGCGCTGCTCGACGATGGCTGGAAGGGAGAGTACTGGTTCGGCGAGACGCCTGCACATACCCTCAACCGCAAGCAGCGCGCCGACTTGGCCCGCCAGCGCATCGGCATGGTCTTCCAGAGCTATCACCTGCTCGACGATTTAACCGTTGCCGAGAACATCGATCTGCCGCTTTCTTACAAGAACGTGCCTCTCAAGGAGCGGCAAGGGATGGTCGCCGACATTCTCGACCGCTTCCGGATTGTGGCGAAGAAGGACCTGTTTCCCAACCAACTCTCCGGCGGACAACAGCAGTTGGTGGGTATTGCGCGGGCGGTGGTGCATGCGCCTTCGCTTCTGCTGGCCGACGAGCCAACGGGCAACCTGCATTCCACGCAGGGGCGCGACATCATGCAACTCTTTTGCGAATTGAATCGCGAGGGGACCACGATCGTGCAGGTAACGCACTCCGAAGAGAATGCTCACTACGGCAGGCGCATCGTCGAGTTGCGCGACGGCTGGATTACGCGCGATGAAATCCTGACGGCGAAATCCCCGGAGGCTGGATCCAAGTGAACCTTTCCGAAAAGGATTACATGAAAAGAAAATCCGCCCAATTCGGTCCGCGCCTCATTGCCATCGTCGCAATGGTGCTGCTGCAGGTGAACATGGCGTTCGCGGTTGATCCTGCGTCTTCACAACCGGCGCCTGAAAACCCGGCGCCATCTGCACCGCCGGTGGAAGCTCCAACGCCCGCGAACGGATCTGCAGCGGCGCCGCTTTCCCTGGCGCAAGAGCTGCAGCAAGCGCAGCAAAGGTTTGCCCCGCAGCGGCCGTTTTACGTTCCCATGCCGCACTCATACAATCCGTTTGCGCGTTACAGGCCCAGCACGGCGCCTGACCTGGATCTCACGAACTCACAACGTCTCCAGAGCCTTATCCGAGATGGGAAGATCTATCTTTCTCTGCGCGACGCAATCGCCGTGGCGATCGAGAATAACCTCGATCTGGCCTACTTCCGCTATAACTTCCCCATTGCGCAGACCGACATCCAGCGCACAAAAGCGGGCAGTCCCGCCAACGGCGTCAACACCGCCATCGTCCAGTCCACGCAGGGTGGTTTTTCCGCTTCGACTGGAGGCGGCGCCGGTTCATCCGGATCCGGGTTCTCTGCCGGCAATGGCGGCATCGTCACGTCGACCCTCGGCGCCGGCACCGCCGTCTCTTCCTTCGATCCTTACCTCACCTTCCAAGGCTATGACGATCACACAGTTGTGCAGGAAGCCAATCAATTCCTGACGGGCACGCCAATTCTGAAGACCAACACGATCGAGGTGGTATCGAACTTCTCCGAATCGTTTCCTATCGGTACAAACGTCTCGGCCAACTATATCGGCGAGCGTGCCGCCAGCAACGGGCCATATAACGGCGTCAATCCCGAGCTTTATGGCAGGTTTCAGATGATCGTCTCGCAGCCTTTTTTATACGGCTTCGGGCTCTCCACGAATGAGCGCTTCATCCGCATTGCCAAGCGCAATGCTCAGATCACAGATGTTGCTTTCAAAGCACAGGTCATTGCCACCGTGACCCAGATCGAGAATATTTATTGGAACCTGGTCGACGCTTACGAGGACGAGCAGATCAATGAGCGTTCTCTGGGTTTCGCCAACCAGACGCTTTCCGATGATCAGAAGCAGCTCAAACTCAATGCGATTCCCGCGTTGCAGGTGATGACCGATCAAAACGCAGTGGCTACCGCCCAGGGCAATCTCACCGTTTCCCGCGCCAATCTGCGTTTGAACGAGCTTCTGATGAAGAACGCGCTCACCAAGGTGGATGATCCCATCATCGACGAGATGCCCATCATTCCCCTTGACCTGCATGCAGAGCCGGACCCGAATGCGGACAAATCCGTCGACGACCTCATCGCCGAGGCTGAGAAGAAGCGGCCCGAGGTTGCCATATATGAGATGCAGGCCGAAGTGCAGAAGCAGGCCCTGAAGGACATCAATAGCGAGCTTTTGCCGACCCTGAACATGTATGGCCTCTACGCCGGCGCGGGCACTGCCGGCCCGAAGAATCCATACTGCACCCTCGGGGCCGAATGCGCATCGGATCTGCCAACGGATTTCGCTAGTATGTTCGCGAACACCTTCAACTATTCTTCTCCGGAATATCAGGTCGGCGTGACCCTCCAGATTAATCTCCGCAACCGCCAGGCGAAGGCCGATCAGTTCCGTGCCGTGCTGGCCTACCGTCAGAGCCAGATCACCTACGAGCAGCAGAAGAAAACCATTCTCTTCGACGTTCGCAACTCGAAGTTTGCTCTTGAACAGGCCCAGGCCCGCGTGGAAGCAGCCCAGCAAGCGCGCGACCTTGCCCAGAAGACCTTCGACATCACCAAGCAGGAGCAACAGCTCGGCGCAAAATCCAGCGTCGATACGTTGAACGCGGAAAGCGCACTCGCCACGGCCGAGGCGGCTCTCGATGATGCACAAGCAGCGTTAGAAGAGAAGAAGGTAGACATCGACCGTGCTATCGGAGACACTTTGGAGCGGATGAACGTCTCGATCGATGATGCAAAGTCGGGCGTGGTGACTCATGCGCCGTAGAATCTCCGGAACGATGGATCGGATCGCACGACAGCGCTTGAGAGCGCGGTCGTCACCCCTGAGCGCATAGCGCTGGACATTGGGTATCATGCATAAAGAACAACAACAAAGCGAGGCCCCAGCAGGATTGGGGAAATCCAAACTCACGATGCTCCTCGCAATCCGGCAGTCAATCGCCGGCTCAAAGACCGGTGAAGTGGAGGACGACCATTCCCATTAAGCAAGGGAAAATCCGCGTCCTGGTAGCCGACGACCAGCCACACATTCTGGAAGCCGTTGAGTTGTTGCTGTCTCCGCATGGCATCGACGTGGATTGTGTGCGTTCACCGCAACTGCTGATGGAAGCGCTGGGCCAATGCGACTACGACGTGCTGCTCATCGATCTGAATTACACACGCGACACAACTTCGGGGCAAGAGGGCCTGGACCTGCTGGCGCGGATCCAGGAATACGACTCGCGGCTGCCCGTCATCGTGATGACCGCGTGGGGCAACATCGGCCTGGCCGTTGAATGCATTAAACGCGGCGCTCGCGACTTTATCCAAAAACCATGGGAGAACGAACGCCTGCTTTCCCTGGTTCGCGTGCATGCCGAGCTACACCAGGCTCTGCGGCGGGCGCGCCAACTTGAACTTGAGAACCGCTTGCTGCGGGCAGAGGGCCTGCCGGAGTTTGTTGCCCAGGCCCCCACGATGCAGCCGGTGTTGGAACTGATTGCACAGGTCGGTCCCTCCGATGCCAATGTGCTCATTACCGGAGAACACGGGACGGGAAAAGAGATCGTCGCCAAATTGCTGCACGCAGCATCGCCGCGGGCTCGCATGGCGCTGGTAGCGGTGAACGCAGGCGGGCTGCCCGAGGGAACCTTCGAGAGCGAGCTATTCGGGCACGTGAAAGGCGCTTTCACCGATGCCCGCACCGACCGCATCGGCCGTTTCGAGCTGGCGAATGGCGGGACGTTGTTCCTCGACGAAATCGCCAATGTTCCCCTGCGGCAGCAAGCCAAACTGCTCCGCGTGCTTGAAAGCGGCGAGCTGGAAAGGGTAGGGTCTTCGCAAACCCGTCAAGTGAACGTGCGGCTTTTGTGTGCCACCAACGCAGACCTGGGCGCAGAAGCGAAGTCGGGTAACTTTCGTGAGGACCTGCTGTTTCGCATCAACACGGTAGAAATCCATCTGCCGCCGCTGCGCGACCGGCGTGAAGACATTGCGGTGCTGGCGGCACACTTCCTCAACCGCAATCGCACGCGGTATCGCAAGCAGGTGAGCGGCTTTTCGCCCGCGGCGATGCAGCAGATGATGCAGTATTCCTGGCCGGGAAATGTGCGCGAGCTTGAGCACGCGGTAGAGAGGGCTGTGCTGCTTTGCCGCGGCGACGAGGTGGAACCGTCGGACCTGGCTATCACGGGGACGCGGCAGAATTCGCAGTCCTTTGAAAGCATGAGTATCGATGAAGTCGAATCGATGCTGATTTCGAAGGTGCTTCGCCGCTGCAATAACAATATTTCGCAGGCCGCGGAGGCGCTGGGTCTGAGCCGTGCCGCACTGTACCGGCGCATTGGAAAATATGGCCTATGAAAGCGGCGTGAAGAAGATTAAACGCTCGGCGATTCACCGTATGTGGTGGCATTGCTTACTCATCGCCTTGCCGGGCCTGATCTTCGACGCCGTTCTGCTTTTCGAAGGCTCGATCGGCGTCTCGCTGGCCCTTCTGCTTGCAGCCTGCCAGTTGATTTTTTTTGCGCTGGTCGCCGCCTCACTCGTAGACGGGATCGTCCGCCCCTTGCAAACGCTCACTAATGTGTTGGCTTCATTGCGCGAGGGAGATACATCGTTCCGTGCGCGCGGCGCAGGAGCGCAGGATGCGATGAGCGAGCTGGCTGCGGAAGTGAACGCGCTGGCGGACCTTTTGCAGAAACAGCGTGTGCGTTCTCTTGAGTCAACAGCCCTTGTAGCCCGAATGTTCGAAGTAATGCACACACCGCTCTTCGCCTTTGACCAGGAGAACATGCTGCAACTGGTGAACAACGTCGGGCTGAAGCTGCTGGGCTTGCCGTACTCCCGGTGCATCGGCCGCAGCGCCCGCGAGCTGGGGCTTGAAGATTTACTGAATGCACAAGATCACACCACGCATGCGTTTGGCGCCGGCCTTGCGCGATGGCTGCTGCGCAAAGCCGCATTCCGCCAGGACGGTGTGCCGCATATGCTGCTGTTGCTGGCAGACGTGAGCCTGCCCCTGAAGGAAGAGGAGCAGGCGGCATGGAAGCGCTTGATTCGCGTGCTGGGTCACGAGCTTTCTAATTCCCTCGCTCCGATCAAGTCCATAGCCGGCAGCCTTCTGGCACGGGTGGATGGCCTGCCTGCAGAGACACAGCATGATTTCCGCCGCGGGTTGAGCGTGGTGGAGGCTCGAGCCGATGCTTTGCACCGCTTTGTGCAGTCGTACCGCACGCTTGCCCAGCTGCCCCCTCCTCAGCTTCGGCCGGTCCCGCTTGCGCCGCTGCTGGAGCGCGTAGTGCTTCTCGAACAGCGCGTTTCCGTCGAAATCGGCCCTGGACCTGCAGTCAGCTTGACTGCCGATCCGGACCAATTGGAGCAGATGCTGATCAACCTGCTGGCCAATGCCGTTGACGCATCCTTGACGAATGGTGCAAAGCCTGTGCGGGTTACCTGGAGAAGCAGCGACGAGGATGTTGAGATCGTGATTGATGACTCCGGGATGGGCGTCGCCAATCCGGAGAACCTGTTTGTCCCGTTCTATACCACCAAGGCGGCAGGAAGCGGGATCGGCCTGGCGCTCGCTCAACAGATCGCCAGGGCACATGGCGGGGAGATATCGCTTGTGAATCGCGAGGAAGGCGGCGCCCGCGCTACAGTCCGCCTGCCGCTGGTGGGTTAAGGTAGGGCGTCGGAGCGCGAGAAGATTGCGATGGCGGCGGGTTTTCTGCCGTCGCGATGCCCCGGCCGCATTGGAAGGATCTGCCGTGCCTTCGTACAATAGAAATAGAAACCCATTGAGAGAGGGATTACGATGCCGGCCTACGAATACGAGTGCGCAGCCTGCAGCAGTCACTTTGAGCGGCGGCAAAAGATGTCGGACCCGCCCATCTTGGCATGTCCGGAGTGCGGTGGCAGCGTGAAACGGCTGATCAGCGGAGGCACAGGAGCAATTTCCAAAGGAAGTGCTCACTCAATGCCGGATGCCGGACCGCCCTGCGGTGTCGGCCCCTGCTGCGGCCAGGGCGGCGGGTGCCGCGGCGACATGGGCTGCGAGAATTAGCCGCGCCAAGCGCCATTACTCATTCCGATTTCCCCTCGCGCAACTCATGAGCCGTAGTGTGACCCTCGTCATAGCGGTAGGGCGCGAACCGCAACAAGCTGTCAACAGGGGATGCGTCATTAATAAGGGGTTTCGGCCCTTCGCGGCTGGTTTCTTACCATCCAGTTCGCCTCAGTTTGTAACGAATGCCCAAGTTGGCGACTTTCTTCTGTTGAGGAGCCTTCCGGCGCCCAGCGCTCCCCGGGCAAGCGAGGTGTCATGAGTCAGAAGCGGGTGGTCGTTGTGGGAGGTGTTGCGGGTGGGGCAACTTGTGCAGCGCGCTTGCGCAGGCTGGACGAGAACGCCGAAATTCTTGTTCTGGATCGGGGGCCGTATGTCTCTTTCGCGAACTGCGGTCTTCCTTATTATGTTGGCGACGTGATCCAGGACGAAAGCAAGCTGTTGCTCGCCTCGCCGGAGCTCTTCCGTAAACGGTTCAACATCGAGGCGCGCACAAAACATGAAGTGGTTGCAATCGATCGCGAGCAGCGCACTCTGTCGGTCGTAAATCTCGACGACGGAACGGAGAGTATTGAGCACTATGACGCTCTCGTGCTCTCGCCGGGTGCCGCGCCGATTCGTCCCGTCTGGCCGGGAATTGACTTGCCGGGAATCTTCACTCTGCGCACTTTGCCGGACAGCCGCGAAATTCGGAAATGGATTGCGGAAAGAAGACCGCGCACGGCAGTAATTGTCGGCGGCGGATTGATCGGCCTGGAAATGGCTGAGAACCTGATGCATCGAGGCATCGCAGTGACCGTGATTGAGATGGCCCATCAGGTGATGCCGCCGCTGGATGCCGAGATGGCCGAGTATGCACGGCAACGCCTCGAATCGCACGGCGTGAATCTGATTCTCGGCCAAGGCGTCACGGGGTTTGAACCGAACGGAGACGAAGGCCTGATGGTGCGCACCCAAGGCGGAGAAGCGTTCGAGGCGGAGCTGGTTGTGCTTTCCATCGGGGTGCGGCCTGAAACACAGTTGGCGCTCAACGCCGGACTCGAGATTGGCGACCGGGGCGGCATTCGCGTGGATGAGCAGATGCGCACCGGCGATCCAAATATCTGGGCGATTGGTGACGCCGTGGAAGTGAAGAACTGGGTCACAGGCGAATGGGAACTGGTGCCGCTGGCAGGCCCTGCGAATCGCCAAGGCCGCGTGGCGGCGGATTCGATCTGCGGCCGCGACACCAGGTTCAGGGGCGTGCAGGGAACAGCGGTCTGCGGTTTCTTTGGGCTGACGGTTGCGCTTACCGGCGCAACGGAAAAGTCTCTGCGCCGCGCAGGAATGACCGGCTTCGAGAGCGTGTATCTGCACCCGAGCCATCACGTCGGCTATTATCCGGGAGCTCAAGCCATTCATTTGAAGCTGCTCTTCCGCAAATCCGACGGGCTCGTGCTGGGCGCACAAGCTGCCGGAGAACAGGGTGTCGCTCGCCGCATCGACGTGATTGCGCAGGCGATTCAGATGCAGGCGACTGTCTTCGATCTCGAAGAGGCGGAGCTTTGCTACGCGCCGCAGTACGGCGGCGCCAAAGATCCTGTGAACTTCGCGGGGATGGTGGCTTCCAATGTCGTGCGCGGCGATATGAAGGTCGCTTCGTGGCAGGACCTGGGTTCCACTTCCGCTTTCGTTCTGGACGTTCGCGAGCCGCACGAATTCCGCGCTGGCTCAATTGACGGGGCGGTCAATATTCCGCTCGGCGAGTTGCGCACGCGAATCGGTGAGCTGCCGCGGTCGAAGGAGATTTGGGTCAATTGCCAGGTGGGCCAGCGCGCATACTATGCTTGCCGGATTCTCGAACGGCATGGCTTCCGCGTGCGCAATCTTTCCGGCGGATACAACACGTACCGGGTGCTGTATCCCGACGGAGTGCCCGAACACGCCGGGGTCTAGGGGAACGCCTGTGCTCAGGCTGGCCCTGGAGGTTGTTCATGTCCGCACTGTCGCGTCGCGAGCTTTTGGCGCTGTTGATGACCATCCCAGCGGCTGCCAGTGCATTCGCAAATGAAGCAGCTGAAGACTGCATTCCGCTCTTCAACGGCAAAACTCTCAACGGGTGGAAAGTCGCCGGACAAACCGGTGCATTCAAAGTTGCTGACGGTGCGGTGATCGCGCGCGGCGGTCCTGCCACGCTGATTTATGTCGGCTCAGGGCGCGAAGCGGATTTTCGAAACTTCGAATTGAGCGCGGAAGTCATGCTGCGGCCGGGTGCGAAATCCGCCATCTGCTTTCATACAACGCCAGAATCTTCGGGGGCGCTCCGGCCGGGTTTCCAGGTGCTCCTTGCGGACAGCGAGCCGCTTCCAAGCCGCTATGTCGAGCGGCGAAAGACCGGCTCTTTGCTGGGGCTTCGCAATGTCTACAAAGAACTCGTTGGTGTCAACGAGTGGTTCAAACTCAACATTGTTGTGCGCCAGAAGCAGGTGCAGATCCGGCTCAATCGCATGCTCGTGGTGGACTACATCGAGCCCGCGGAAGCCTTTTCGGTAAATGCAGACTTCGCATGCCGCATCGCGCGCGGCGCGATCGCTGTGCAGGCACTCGACGCGCGAGGCGCCGCGAGCTTCAGGAATCTGCAAGTCCGTCCGCTGTCCGACGCGATCCCACAGCTTTCCAATGAGAGGCCCGCGGTGGACGACGTCTATCGCGAGATCGTTCGACTTGGCGCCGAGAACTTTCCGGTCGTCGACTATCACGCCCACCTGAAGGGCGGACTGACGCTCGAGCAGGCTCTCGCCAATTCGCGGCGCGTCGGCATCGGCTACGGTATTGCGATCAATTGCGGGCTGAGCTTTCCCGTACACGATGACACAAGCGTGCGCGACTACTTTGAAACTATGAAAGGCCAGCCGTGCTACGTTGCACTGCAGGGCGAGGGGCGCGAGTGGCCCGGGCTGGTTTCGCCGGAATCCATCGCGCGCTTCGACTACACCTTTACCGACGCGATGACATTCACCGACGATACAGGCAAGAGGATGCGCATCTGGATTCCCGAGGAGATCGGAATCGTCGGCAACGAACAGGCGTTCATGGAAATGTACCTGAAACGGATTGAAGGCGTGATGCGCGAGCCGATCGATATCTACGCCAACGCGACCTATCTGCCCGACCAGATTGCCGCTGACTACGACGCGCTATGGACTCCCGAGCGAATGCAGCGAGTGATCGACGCTGCCCTCAAATACGACGTCGCCATCGAAATCAACAATCGGCGCAGGATTCCCAGCGCCGCCTTCATCAAGCGCGCCAAAGCCGCCGGCTGCAAATTCTCCTTCGGCACCAATAATGCCGAACCAGAACTCGGCCGCCTTGAGTACCCGATTCGGATGGTGCGAGAGTGCGGACTTGCCTGCCAGGACATTTTTGTTCCCCGGCCCGACGGCTCGAAGCCAATTCAATTGAAGTAGATGCGGGCGGCGCGGATCGGGCCGCCCGGGCGATAAGCCTATTCAACTGCCGAAGAGTTAATCGCCGCTCGTGGAGTGCTTGCTCGGCTTCACTTCGAGCTCATTTACCACCTGCTGGACGTTCGGCACCTTCTTGGCCAATTGTTCAGCTTCCTTCCTCTGGGCGGCTGTCTTAACCGATCCTTTCAGAACCAGCGTCCCGTTCTTTGCCGAGCCGCTGATGCTCTGATCATTCAGGGTTTCGTGCGCCTTGATTGAAGCTTTGAAGTTGTCGTCAATAGCTTTGTCCAGGTCCGACGCCACGGCGCCAGCGTTCGCGACGTCGGGAGGCCGAACTCCGATCTCATTGTCGATGCGGTAATCGGGCGCAGCCTGCTTCGCCAAATTCTCAGCTTGTGCCTTCATATCGTCGGAAGAGAGATTACCGCTGAGGGTCATGACTCCCTTACTGCGGTCTTGAGAAACATCAACGGCACTCAGATTATTGCTCTTGAGCGAATCGGAAACGGCCGACTTCTGATCGGGGTAAGTTTTGTTACAACCGACCGAGGCTAACGCGCCTGCCAGCAATGCAGAGGCGGCGATCGCGAACATGCGTCCGGGATACGAACGTTTCATTGGCTTCTCCTTGGCGTTTCTAAACTACACTTCGTACACGACCTGAGATGTAGTCCACACGATTCCGGTTGTCCTCACCGTGGAGACGTACGAGCAACTGCAGAATGACAACCTGACGGGGCTGAAATACGCCGCAGGATCACTTGTCATGGACGGGTGATTGCTCTGCTGTTAGCGGCCATTGGTATCTTCGGCGTAATGGTCAATCTCGTCGGCGAGCGCACCCGCGAGATCGGTGTCCGGCTGGCCATGGGAGCCCGGCGTGAAGACGTACTTCTCATGATTCTGCGCCGTGCCTCGTGGCTTACGGACGTAGGCCTCATCTTGGGATTGATGTTGGCATACTGCCTCGCGCGCCTGGTCGCCAGCCTGTTGCGCGGCGTGCGTCCCGATGATCCGCTGGTTTTTGGCAGCATCGCGCCGATGATCGCCGTCGTTGCGCTTTTTGCAAGCTGGCTTCCGGCTCGCCGCGCCGAACGCATCGACCCAATGGTCGCGCTCCGCGACGAGTGAGCGGGGGCTGGCAACCCGGTTTTAATGCGGCCGGCCGGGCAGTACGAAGTGCTCTGCGCAGCGCGGCTCGTACGAGTCGCCCGGCATCTTGATGGGGCTGTCATAGGGTGCGGGCTTGCCGTCGATGAGCCGCTGCGAATAGAGGGCGCGCGCGCCGCAACTGCAGTAGGCCATGCACTCCGTGATGCTGCCGCCGTATGCATTCACCAGCCAGGTAAGATTGAGCATTTCGCCGAAGGGCATGGCGCGGAAATCCAGATCGAGTCCAGCCACGAGGACGTCGTGCCCGGCGTCGAGCAGGTATTTGACGAAGAGAAAAAGCTGGTCGACGAACTGGCCTTCGTCGATGGCAATGCACTCCACGCGCTTGCCGATCTCCTGCTCTTTGTCGCGAATTCCGGCCAGGACTTCCCACGGGTTGCACGACTTGAACTCGATGGCGCTCATCTTGCCGCCGCCATTGGGATTGCGGCTTTCCACCACTCCGGGGCCACCCTTGGTGTCGTCACTGGGCTTCAAAACTATCACGTACTGTTTCGCATATTGGCGGCGCATGTCGGCACGGCGCAACAACTCCGCAGTCTTGTTGCTGCGCATCGGTCCCATCATGACTTCGAGCTTGCCTTGCACGAGCGGTCTCCTTGCTCCAGAAAGAAAGGGCGGCTACATTTGGCATCTGCCGCTCCCGGCTTTACATCATAACCCGACTGAGTGTGGGAGAAATGTGCGGGGCGGCAGCGGTCTCGCGCGATTTCCAGCGCTGATCGAGAGCGATCGATGCAGCGCCTGTCAGTGGAGCAGGCCGGAGTGCGCAGGCTCCACCCGCATCATCGCGTCCACGGCGCTCTTCATTACGCCGCAATCCCCGAAAAAGCGGACGAGATCGCCGGAAAGTGGACCGCCAATCTCGGCCGATCCGAGCCTTTCCGCTGATAAGGGCGGAAAGGATGGGGCAATCGCGGCGGAATCAACGGCCCAACTGTCGGAAGGCGGCTCAAAAAAACGTGTGCCAGGCCAGACGGGAAGAGAGGTCATGCGCATCGCGCCGCCTCCTCCCTGGGCTTCGAGGATCAGCGCGGTAAGTTTGTGCGCCAGCGGCAGCGGGAAACTCTCCGCTACGAAGACCATCTTTCCACGCGTCGTGATGACCACTGGCCCTTCGTTGGTGGAGTACACCTGTTCGACCGATCCGTCTCCCGATGGCGGCTTGCTGGAGACCGAGACGTTTTGAACGCTGGCATATTTCCGCCCGAGATTGTTGGCGTAAAGCTTGGCGAAGGTCTGCGCTGAATCGGCGCTCTTCCAAACCGAGAGGTAGAAAAGTGCCAGCGATTTGGTGCTGTCCTGCTCGGCGGGCGTGGTGGCGCTGCGCAGTTGGCCTGCCCAGTAAAGTCCACCATCCCAGGCCGGGGTCAGATCGCGTGCCGAGGCGTCACCGCCGAAGAGTTCCGTAATGATGTGTACGTCGAGCTCGCCGATCTGGCCAATGTCGTAGGGCCGGTAGAGAGAATCGACGAGAGGATGGATGTCGGGCAAAAGCGGAATCACCGGGATGCGCTTCTCTTCATACATGCGCGGATTAATGATCTCCCAGCTCGATGTGGGCGGGCGATCGAGAGCGCCGGCAAAGGCAGCAGCCTGGCCCTGGTCCATCCACACATCCTGTTCAAAGCTCAATCCCTCGCGATAGGGGAAAAGCAAGGACTCCGACAACAGCAGCGGCGCACGAGCCATCACGGGCGAGTCCGTGGAGCTATTCATCTGCGACTTCACAATATCCAGCACCTCTGGATCCTTGATCAGGCTCTTCCCGAGGGGCTTCAGAATGTAGTCAAACATCACGGCCGTGGCTTGGCCTTCGGCCACCGCGTCGCGCGCCGTGTCCATCTCATCCTTGGCGAGATGGTCTTCATCGCCGGCTGCATTGGTGGAAACATCGTCGGGAGTCTGGTCGTCCCATTTTTCCAGATCGGAATGCTGGTCCTGCAGCGCGTGCGTCAGCTCATGCGCCATCACCGGTTTTTGCTCGTCGGGATCGACCCAGTCGAGCAGATTCACGGTCTTCGTCTTTGAGTCGTAGTAGGCTTCGATCTGCTCTTTCAGCAGCGCCAGAAGAAATGGCTTGAGCTCGAAGTCGCGGTCGAGCAGCCCGAACTTCTTCAGCACGATTTCATCGCGCTGCATTCGTTTTGCGCTCTGGTCGTCGTTGAATTTCTCCTCGAGATAGGCCTCCACGGCGGCACGGGTAATCAGCTGACGCTTGACGGTGCTCTTGATGGGCAGGCCGGTCTCCTGCGAGGAGAACTTCTGCAGCTCATCGACCAACGCAAAAAGCTGCTGGGCCTGCTCCGGAGTGATATGCGTGGCGGATTTGGCTCCCTGATTCCCTTGTGGCTGGGCAGAGCTGGAAGGACTCGAGGGCGGGTTTGGGGGAGGCGCCGGCGCGGTTTGCTGGGCTGCTGAGGCTGTGGCTGCGGCAAGCGAGAGCGTGAACACCAGAGCGGCTCCGCGGCTCAATTTTCCGTTTTTCAGCTTATGAATCATCCATTCTCCAGTTGATACTCTTGCTCGCCGCCCCAGTCCCATACCGGGAATCGGGGCCTACGCTTCAAGGCTATAATCAGGATGCGGTTCCGCGTTCGATCTCTGCGGAAAACCGACGCCGAACCACGGAAGAGTTCCTATGGCTGAGTCCGATCTTGCCACAAATCTACAGGTCAGCGCGCTGGCCGTCATGCTTGAATCTTCCCGTACTCCCCAGGAACTGGATGTCTACCGGGGCGCGTTGACCCCACGAGAGTTGGACGTGCCAGAGCTGGAAACAGCGGCTCTAACCTCTGGCGCCGCACTCCATGACCTGGGCTGGATGCGGCGCGTCGCGGTGAGGGGAGCCGACCGTTTTCGCTGGCTGAGCGGAATGGTGACCAACACCGTAAACGACCTGTTTCCAAACACCGGCGCCTGGAATTTCGTGTTAAACGCGCAGGGCCACATCCAGGGCGACCTGACGGTGTGGCGGCTTGGAGAGGAGATGTCTCCGCAGCGGAGGAGGCCGGATGGCGCGAGTTCCCTCGGAGCGGACCAGCTTCTGGGCACGCCGTTCGCCGGAGAATCCGGGCTGGAGCTGGAGATTGCGGCCGACCAGTTCGACAAGCTGCTTGCCCACCTCAACCGTTTCATCATTATGGACGATGTGGAACTCGTGCCCCTGGGAGAAGAGCAGGTGGGTGAGACAGGCTCTGAAACGGCGATTGGACTCACAGGGCCGCAGGCCAGCGAAGTGCTTGAACGCGTCGGACTGCCGGCTGCAGGGATCCCCATGACGGGAACCAGCGTGGAGTGGAACGGCTGGGACCTCAGGATTCTTCGCGTTCACGGGGTGCTGGCTCCGCATTATGAGTTTTGGTTGCCATCGGCCGGATTGGCGAAATTGTGGTCGTGCCTGCGCACCGGCGGCGCCACACCGGTGGGCTGCGCGTCGCTGGAGGCGTTTCGCATCGCAGAGGGAATCCCGGCGTACGGCATCGACATTTCGGAGCGTGATCTTCCGCAGGAGACCGCGCAGATGCGGGCTCTGCACTTCAGCAAGGGCTGCTACCTGGGCCAGGAGATCGTGGAGCGAATCCGTTCACGTGGCAACGTTCATCGCCATTTGCGTCCGCTGGAATTGTCCGGGCCGTTGCCCACGGCCGGCGCCGAGCTGATCCAGGAAGACGGATCAGCCGCCGGGCAGATCACCAGTGCGGCCGAACTGCCAATCAAGCACGGGCGGCGAGCGTTCGCATTGGGCACGATTCGATCCGAGGCTGAGACTCAGAGCCAGACTTTCAAATATACGACCGCGACGGGCCAGGGAACTGCCGGCATACTGGCTTCGCCGCCGAAGCTTGGCAAGTAGCGAGTCATCTCTTCGGGCGATTAGAGGAACGAATTCGGGATCGGGTTAAGGTGGAACGGCCCCCATCAAAGGTGAGAAGCTGGAGTTATGAGCGATACCCCAAAGTTCGAGGTGATTGACCGCCGCAAGATGAAAGCGGAAGAGGAAAAGGACGCCGGGCACGCGCCGGAGCAGGCGCCAGCGTCTACCGCCCAGGCGGAGCCTGCGCCGGGTCCACGCCTGGTTGTGAATGAGCCGCGGCACGAAGCCGCGCCGGAGCCCGTGCAAACCGCGGAGGAACAAGGACGTGCAGATGAACTTCCACCTGCGCCGACCGCTGAAGAAAGCAAAGAGCAGAAAGCTGCTTATGACGCATCGGCGCAGCGGCTCGAAGACTTGATCCGTGCACAGAATCCTTCCGCGGGCGCGCCGCCCCCTGTCAATTTCGAACAATTGGTTCAGCAGTTTTACCTTACCGCCATGCTGCAGATGGGAGCGGGCACACAGGAAGGGCAACGGCCACGGATCGACATCGTGGGCGCGCGCGCCACCATCGACCTGCTCGGAGTTCTGGCCGAAAAAACCCGCGGCAACCTCTCCAGCGCCGAGGAAAGCATGTTGCAATCGGCGCTCTTTGAAGCGCGCATGGCCTTTCTGGAACTCACCAGCATGATGAGCGTGCAGCCCGTTCCGCCACCGCCGGTAAAGAAGTAGAGCCAACCAACAGGGGCCGGTAACCCGTGATCCGTGCACGGTGAACCGTGAACTGGCCTCGGTCCACGGCTCACGATCCACGGTACATGAAGCCGATGCAAGCGACGCTCACATTTTTGGGCACGGGCACCTCGATGGGAGTTCCGACGCTGGGCTGCGAGTGCGCGGTGTGCAAGTCGGCTGACCCGCGCGACCGCAGGCTGCGGCCTTCCGCTCTGCTTCGCTGGACCGAACCCGGGACCGGAATTGAGCGCATCGTGGTGATCGACACCGGACCTGACTTTCGCGAACAGGCCCTGCGTGAGCGGCTGACCCACGTCGACGCAGTTCTCTATACTCACGGCCACGCCGATCACATCCTCGGGATGGACGATCTTCGGCCGCTCAGCTTTATCGCGCAGCGGCGCGGCGGACCCATTCCGCTCTACTGCGACGCGGAAGCCGCCGCAGTGCTCAAACGAACCTTCGACTATACGCTTTCGCCGAGCGCCACATATCCGACGCGCGCGCGGGTGCAGCTTCAGCCGCTGGCCGCACGCAACCAGATCCATGGCGTGGAATTCGTTCGCATCCCGCTGTTGCACGGCGAGCAGCAGATCGCGGGGTTTCGCTTTGGCAACGCGGCATACCTGACGGACGTAAGCGCGATTCCAGAAGAGAGTTTTGCGCTTCTTAAGGATGTCGAAGTGCTCACGCTGTCGGCTTTGCGCCGCAAACCTCACCCCAGCCACTCCACTTTGGAGCAGTCGCTCCAATGGGCGCAGCGCATCGGCGCGCGTCAGACATGGTTCACCCACATTTCGCACGATCTGGGCCATGAAGAAACCAATCGCACCCTGCCTGAAAACGCACGTCTGGCTCATGACGGGTTGAGCGTGCCCGTGGATATATGAGCGGCGATCCATGCGCGGCGCAGAGCGGCGGGATTTCTGTGTTTCGCTCGCTTGCGGAAATCCCTGCTGGTTTCGGCCCTTCCGTGGCGGCTGTGGGCAACTTTGACGGGGTTCATCTGGGGCATCGCGAAATCCTCGCATCGGTAAGGGCCGAAGCACGAAGCACAGGTGCTTGTGCTGTGGCTGTGACCTTCGATCCGCACCCCGAACAACTTTTGCGGCCCGCGAAGGCGCCGAGATTGCTTACGCCGATGGACGAGCGCTTGCGCATTCTGGCCGGAACCGAAATCGACGCTGTGCTCGTGCTCCCGTTCGATCCTTCCTTTGCAAATCTATCGGCACGCGAGTTCGTCGAGCGCATTTTGGTTTCGGCGCTGGGAACAAGGAGTGTTCATGAAGGCCGGAACTTCCGCTTTGGACACGGTGCCAGGGCCGGAGTACGCGAACTCGGCGAGTTGGGTGCGGAAATGGGTTTCACCGTGCACACGCACGAAGCCGTGCGAGTGCGCGGCATGGAGATTTCCAGTTCGGCGGTCCGCGCCTTCATCGCCGCCGGAGACGTTCGCCGAGCGCGTTGGATGCTCGGACGCCCTTTCGCAGTCGCGTCCACGCCGGCCGCGGGGCGAGGGATCGGTACGCGTCTGCTGGTTCCCACGGTTAATCTGGCTCCGTATGACGGGCTGCTGCCGGCCTTTGGCGTCTACATCACGAGGCTGAAGATTGATGGGCGCGTCTTTCAAGCGGTGACCAATGTTGGCAACCGACCCACGTTCGGCGAAGCCTCTTTCGCGGTCGAATCGCACATTCTTGACTTCGAGCCGGTCGATCTGAACATGCATACGCCGATTGAACTTGAGTTTTTCCTCCGCCTGCGCGGTGAGCAGCAGTGGCCCTCGCCGCAAGCATTGAAAGTACAAATCTTCGCAGACGTAACGCGCGCGAAGAGGTACTTTCGTTTATTGAATTCGATGACTACCAGCGGCTGAAGTGGGCTAAAGGTAACCTTGAAATCAGCGTTCGCGATTACGACGGGTCGTCCTGGCTCGTTAACGAATGTTTCTACACATTGTGAAGGAATCGCACCCGACGAGCGCGGTGAAGCTGTGGAGAATCGTAATTGACGCTGCATCACAACGCGGCTAAACTCTCCTCAGGTATCCGTTTAATTGGGATGCCCCAAGGTCTTCGAATCCCCCATCGGGCCCCGAAGCAAGCTTGAGGCGATCCCGCAAAAAAGGTAGCGCTGAGAGATCAGCGAAGGCATTTCGCTATCCCAAAGCGAAGCCCGGCGACGAATCGACCTAAAGATACATGGGCGAACGGCTTTCAAGAGAGGTCACTTAATTGAATTCTCCATTGGCCGGTGAAATGAAGAACGGCGTGTATAGCGCAAGCCCCAACGGCGCCTCCGATCGTGTATTGTCCGTTGCGGTCGTTGATCCAGTCCTTGAACGGCGCAATTCGGTCGCCAGTGTCGTTTGCGGACTGCGGACGAATGCCGTGATGCCGAGAGTCACGACTCTCCGCGAAGTGGGGAATTCCGCGCTGATCATCAGCCAGAATTTCGACGTGGTTCTCCTCGCGGTCGACGGAGATGAGGCGGCGGCGTTGAAGACGATCGAGGCACTGTGCCGCGCCGGGTCCACGACGCCCATGGCGTATTCGGAATCCAGCAACGACGACTTGCTGATTCGCTGCATGCGTGCGGGCGTGCGAGAGTTCCTGGTTTACCCGTTTGCGCCGGGTGTCATTGAGGAGGCGTTCAGCCGGGCGCACAGCCGTGGCGGGTTTGAGCCCGACAGGAGGAACGTCACGGGCAAGTCATTTCTTTTTCTCGGGGCCAAGGGGGGCTCGGGCGCGACGACAGCCGCCTGCAATTTCGCAATTTCGATGGCCCAGGAGTCGAAACGCAGTACTCTTTTGATCGATCTCGACCTTCCGCTGGGCGATGCAGCTCTCAATCTTGGGATTACGAGCGAGTTCTCTGCGATGGACGCGCTCAGGGAACCCGACCGGCTCGACTCGCAGTTTTTGCAGCAACTGGCGGCCCGGCACAGCTCGGGATTGTTCGTGCTTGGTGCGCCGGGCAAATTTCTCCGCACCGAAATCGCCGACTCGGCGATCGATAAATTGATCATGGTTGCGTCAAAGTCATTCGAAAACGTGGTCGTCGATGCTGGTTCACGCTGGGAATTGGCGGAGACACGCCTCTTCGACTTTGCCTCGACCATCTATCTCGTGACTCAGGTTGGCATCTCCGAATTGCGCAATGCCAATCGCCTGATCATCGGATGCCTGCAGCCCTATTCCTCGAAGCTCGAGATCGTGTTGAACCGGTACAAAGCCGAAATGTTCGGTATCGGGGCTGAGACGATCGACGGAGCTCTCACGCGGCAGGCCGATTGGCGAATTCCCAACGACTATTCCGCCGTCCGCGAGATGCAGGACACCGCGGTGCCTCTTGCCCTCAAGCGATCGGGAATTCAGCAGGCGATTCAGGTGATGGCCAGGATCGCTTCGGGATTGCCAGCCGAAGAGAGGAAAAAGAGATTCAGCATTTTCGGCCTTGCGTCAGAAACCTGAGATGGGCGCCGCGTTCATCGCAGCTGGATTCTGTGCGGCGGACGTTTGAATAACTCACCCGCCGCAGCCTGGCCTGTTTTGGCGAAGCTGGCGCGCTCGTTGCCGGCAATCTGTCACTGATTCCGGTTTGTCTTCAAGCTGCCTTGAGATTCCGCTACACCCTTATCCGCTGCCTGAGTCAAAGGGATCGATTCTGGATCGCCCGGAAACTGCTCGTCAGGCTTGCCGGCGATGGCAGCGCGCATGAAATCAATCCAGACGGGCAAGGCCGCCGCGGCGCCGGTTTCCCGCTTGCCAAGCGACTCGCGGCTATCGTATCCAACCCACACTCCGCAAGTGACTGAGGGTGAGAAGCCCAAAAACCACGCATCGGTAAAGTCGCTGGTGGTGCCGGTCTTGCCGCCGAGGGGGTGATCAAGCTCTGCAGCCGCCGCCCCGGTGCCATGGTCCGTAACGTCGCGCAGCAAGACCATCATGGTGCGCGCAGTTTGCTGGTCGATCACCTGTTTCACCGCGGGTGTATCTTCCCAAAGTGTGATTCCGTCGGCGTTGGAAACTTTTCGGATCAGGTGCGGCGCCACGCGGACGCCGTCGTTGGGGAAGACGGAGTAGGACGCCACCTGCTCTTCGAGCGTGATCTCGACCGCACCGAGCGCAATGGGCAGATACGGAGGAATGTTCGACGTGACGCCGAACCGGTGCGCCGTGTCGATCACATGATCGATGCCTACACGCGCCGCGAGCTTCAGCGCAGGGATGTTCCGCGATTCAGCGAATGCGGCGGCAATGGTCATCGGGCCCTTGAAGTCGTTCTCGTAGTTGTGGGGAACGTAGTCGCCGAACCGGACGGGTCCGTCCACGATGATGTCTGTAGGTTTCACGCCATCCTCAATGGCGGTGGTGTAAACGTATGGCTTGAAGCTGGAGCCAACCTGGCGTTTAGCCTGGGTGGCGCGATTGAAGACCGAGAGCGCGTAGTCACGGCCGCCCACCATGGCGAGCACGTCGCCGCTGGTGTTATCGATGGCCAGCAGAGCCCCCTGCGCGCCCGAATCCTGCTCGAGCGTAGCCCGATGTATGCTGTTTTCATCGTCGGCGCTTAAATGGACATATATGATGTCGCCGGGCTTGACCAGGGCATCGCCGTCGCGAACACCGGTCCACTTCCAATCGGCCGGGAGCAGAACGATCTCCGAGCGGGGCACATCGGCAGGGCCAATGCGCGCGTCAATTTCAAGCGCGCGCGCGTGGGTCACAAGTGCATGCACGTAATCTCCCGGTCCGGACTCGACCGCCCAGTCGGGATGCCGATAATCGTCAAGCGTCGCGCCATTTGCCAGAACATTCTCAAGCTTGCCGGTCCATCCGCGCCGCCGCTCATAGGCGGCCAGCCCGCCGAGTACAGCTCGATTCGCGGTCTCCTGCAATTTGAGATCGAGCGTCGTGTCCACCCGCAGCCCAGCCTCATGCACTTCCTCTGAACCAAAGTGCTTATCCAGTTCTTGCCGCACTTCTTCCTGGAACCACGGCGCCACAGCGCTTTCGGGCTCTGCGATATGCAGCCCGAGCGGAGTGGCGCGCGCTGCATCGGCCTGCGCATGCCCAATCAGTCCATCTGACTCCATTTCGCTCAGCACGAGGTTACGCCGCCTGAGCGCTCGCTCAGGATTGAGCACCGGAGAATAAGCAACCGGGCCTTTCGGCAGCCCGGCCAGCAGCGCAGCCTCGGTCACCGTAAGATCCTTGGCGTGCTTTGAAAAGAAATATTCTGAAGCAGCCTCGAATCCGTAGTTTCCGCTGCCGAGATAGATCTGGTTGGCGTAGAGCGTGAAAATCTGCTGCTTGGTGAATGCACGCTCGATCTGGATGGCGAGGTAGGCTTCCTGCAATTTACGCGTCACAGTTCGATCGGATGAAAGGAAGAGATCGCGCGCCAACTGCATGGTGAGCGTCGATGCGCCCTGGCCGCGGCCGTGCGTGCGAATGTCGTGCCATGCGGCTCCAGCCACACGAAACACATTGATGCCCCAATGCGAGTAGAAGTTTTTATCCTCGATGCTGATGACAGCTTCTCGCAGGACGGGTGCGAACCCGTCGTAGCCGACCACTTCGCGGCGCTGCAGCGCGAACGAACCGATCACCTCCCCGTTGCGGTCGTAGAGATCGGTGATGGTCGAGGGCCGGTAATGCCTCGAGCTCTTCAATCTGAGGCAGATTGGCGGAGTAAACCAGGGTAAGGCCGGCCAGTGAGCCGGTCACGGCTGCGAGTACGATCAAAACCGCAATCGCGGAACGGCCGGCCAATTTGCGTCGCCGGCCCGGAGGCAGCGGCGAGTTCGCAGTGCTGGGTACCCGGCGCAAGGTGCGGGTTGAAACAGGTTTATTGGAAGTTGTAGCCAAGCTGGGACCTTGCCTTACCGGCGCCGCTGCACCAGACGCGGCGGTCAAACACTCAGTCTCAGCCTAGCATCGGATCAACGCAGAGAATCACTCGCGCGAAAGCACGCGCACCACACCGTGCAAGACCGGGACACAACGCTCGACGAGGAAAAGGTGATACGAACAAGAATGCGATCAGCCGTTCTTGGCCTTCAATAGCGCCAGAGCTCGATTGAGCTGCTCGTCGGCATTGTTGGGCGGCATCGGCTCGCCATCGTCTTCGGGCGATGCGACTACGACATTGGGCGTGACCGCATCATCCTGAATCTTCTTTCCGTCCGGAGCTTCATACTTAGCTACGGTCAACATTAGAGCGGCGCCATCGGGCAGGTCGATAGTCCGCTGCACCGCGCCTTCGCCGAAGGTCCTGTCGCCCACCACGTCGCCGCGTTTCAAACCTTCAATCGCGGCCGCCGTCAACTCCGGTGCCCCGTACGTGCCGTGATTCACCAGCACGGCGACGGGCGCATCGGTAATGCAAAGCGCCGGATCGGCAGTAAACGTCTGTGTGGGGACTTTCTGCCCTTCCAGTGAAGCTAAAGTCCCTTGCTTGATAAAGAGGTTCGCCAGGCGGAGTCCCTGCTTAGGGTCGTCGCCGGTGGTATCGCGCAGGTCGAGCAGAATCTTTTTGCTCTTGCCGGCCCCCTTGATCTTCGCTGCGATGTCGTCCACGCGCGCTGCGGTCAGAATCCCCGGTTTCAGGTAAAGAATGCCTCGAGTTCTCGTAGAACTGCTCGTTGAGTGCCGGTGGTGTCAGCGGCACGCGAGTCAACGTAATCTTGTCGGGGTCCGGTTTGAAAGGCCGCACCACCGAGATGGTGACCGTGGTTCCCGGCTTGCCGTCGAGCATAAAACGAACAAGTGCCAGCGGCAGTTCATGGGTTGACTTGCCTTCGACAAGATCGATGACGTCGCCGTCGCGCAGATGCTCCTGATCCGCGGGTGAACCGGGAAGGACATTGACGATTGTGGCGTAGCCAAAGCGCTTGGAGATGGTGAGTCCAGTCTGCCCGTTGTCTTGCGCAGGACGGTCGTTGTACATCTTGAACTCGGCCGGCGTCAGGTAGCTTGAATCGGGATCGAGTGAGTCCAAAAGACCGTGCAGTGCGCCGTCGGTAACCGAAGTGATATCCGGAGAAGTCACGTAGTAGTTCTGGATCTTGCTGAGAACTTCGGCATAGACGCGCATCTGCTGGTATGCGCCCGCCTGCTCGTCGCCGGCATGCACTCCAATCCACCCGAACTGGCCCAGAACGAAGCCCAGGCCAAGAGTTACGAAGATTACGACTGAAATCGCGAAAACGATCCGTTTGAAAGTCTGGGACACACTCACCACCGGAGCGGCTTCACGAGGGGAAGCCAGCCGCTCTTATCCTATAGACGCAATGATAACCCAAGTGGTGTCATGGGAAGGCGTATGCCGCCGGGAACGGACCCGAAGAGGTCAAGGCGCCGGGCTTATCGGTTGACTGAAAAGCGGATGGTGAGTCGATTGCCATGGGGCAGGCGCAGATAGCCCAAACCGCCGGAGTACTTGCGCATGAAGCTGATACCATGCCCCCCGGGTTCAAGCAAATCCATCGGAGATCCCGTTTCCGAGCCCGCTTCATAGGCCAACGGGTCGAAGGGCGGAGCCTGGTCCTCAATCGTGAACACGAGGTCGATTCCGCTTTCCGATGTGAATTCGACGAGGATGGGGTGGCCGCCCTGTCCGCAGTAGCCGTGGCGAATGACGTTCGCCAGTGCTTCTTCAAGGCACAGGTGAATCGAGAACAGCGTGTTGGCCGGGATCGAGAATTCAGTCCCGAGAGCGTCGACCCAGGGCCAAAGCCTCTCAAGTTCATCGAGCTGGCTCTGCAAGATCAGCCGGGGCGCGGGCTTGGGCGTGTCTTCTGCGAGCATGGTTGCGGCCGGTGAATTGGATTCGGTCATCATTGCAATGCAGCGACTGCGGCGGCTAGATCGTGGAAAATGGGGAGAAGGGAATCGATGCCGCTCGTCTTGAGAACCGATTCCACCATCTCAGTGGGTGCGAAGAGGGCGACTTTGCCGCCGCGGCCAAGCACTGACCGCGCGGGAAGCACAATCGAACGCAAACCCATCGAACCGAGAAACGAGACTTTTTCGAGGTCGATCAGCAGGTGTTTACTGCTCCCTGCCACCACGTTCATTTTGAGATCCACAAGCGAGGCTCCGGCTATGTCAAGGCGTCCATCCAGTTTGATCCTGGTAATGCCGCCGGCCATTTCCTCTGTCGAAATCTGCATGTCTTTCTTCCTTTTCGCGTCGCGAGATCGTGGAATGGTTCGAAACTCCTGCGCAGCCGGCGCGAAAAATCGTAACCGGCTTTGGGGAAGCTTCCGGCACTGGTCTGGCTCGATCCGCAGATCACGAAAGGCAGCCGGAAGGTTAGCGTGATCCTAATCAAAGAATGTGACAGTGTTGTTACAGAGCTTCTCCCCAGCCCCGATACTTTTATTTGAGCGAAAGATAGACTTTGGCGCTGCCGCTCAGAGGCTCGGCGGACGAAGCCGGGACACTGGTCTGGCCCAGCAGCTCAATTTTCAGGGTTTTGCGCTTCTTTGCTTTGAAGTCCTCGCTTACGATATTCGACACTCTTGGCTGGCCGCCACTCCTCATGGTCACGCGAAACTCCTGTACGCCTGGAGGAACGAAGAGATTGTCGAGGTCCCCGTCCTCACCGGTGATGCCCCGCAGATAGACCTTGCCGTTCATTTCCACGGTGTAGGGAACGCCCACGGGCAGGCGGTTCAACTCAATCTTCAGCTTAGCGTTGGTGTTTGGATCCAGTTTTCGAGGATCGAAGGCAGCGATAGTCGCTGGATGCGATGCCGCCGCGGCGGCAATTGGCGCTGAAGGCGGCTCAGACTTCGCGACCGTCTGGGATGCCGCTTGCGGAGTGGGCGCCGGCTTCGCGGGGGCCGGTTTGGTTGCCGCGAGTTTCGTTTGCGCCGAAGCCGCTTCCCGAGGCTTTTTCTCTTCGGAAGCTTCCGGAGCCGGCTCGTTGGGCTGAACCTCGGCGGCAGAGGCAGGGGGCGCAGAATGTGCCACAGGGAGCACTTGCTGCGTTAGAGCAGCCGGCTCGGGAGCGGGAAGGGGGACCGCATGGCGCTGCTCGAGTGCCGCCATGCTGCGATGATGCTCCCACATCGCCCATCCTCCCGCCAGAACCGCGGCCAGGCCCGCGATCGAAAGCAGAACGACCGCAAACCTCGTTTCAAATGGCATCGGCTTGCGGGGTTTTGGGGCCGCTTTGGACGCGTTAGCTGGCCCTCCGGTTTCCGCCTTCGAGGACTGGGCCGATGCACGCGAGACGGTGACAGCCGAGGGCCCCAGCGTGGCGTCCGCTCCGGAAATCGTCGGCGCAAGGGTCTGATGCCCGCTGAAGCTCGCATCCATTCGAATCGCGGCCAGATCCACCGAAATCTCCTCGCCGGTCTGATATCGCGCCGCGGGATTCTTTGCCAGGCACTTCAGAATCGCACTTTCGAGCGGCGCCGGGATCGCAGGATTGAGCTTTGCAGGAGGAATCGGCTCCGTGTGCACTACCTTGTAGGAAACAGCCGTCATGGTTTCGCCGGGAAACGGCTGCTCGCCCGCAGCCAGGGAATAAAGAATTACGCCGAGTGAAAACAGGTCTGCGCGGCCATCGATGGGCGCACCCGTAAATTGCTCCGGCGGCATAAATGAAGGCGTTCCCAGTAGCTGACCCGTCGTAGTGATTTCGCTGGCGGCCAGCTTGGCAATGCCGAAATCGGTAATGCGAGGCCGCTCGCTTCCATATACCGCGCGTGAGGTAAGCAGGATATTGGCCGGCTTGATGTCGCGATGAATCACACCCTGGCGATGCGCGTAGCCGAGAGCCTCGGCCATCTGCTGGCCGATTTCGCAAACGCGGTCGACCGTGAACCGGTCACCCTTTTTGATGGCGTCGGCAAGTGTCCTGCCGTCAACAAACTCCATCACCAGAAACGGTGCGCCGTTATGCTCGCCGACGTCGAAAACAGGCACAATACCCGGATGTGCCAGGACGCCCGATGCCCTGGCCTCGCGGTAGAATCGCGCACGATATTCGTCGCTTTGCGCGCCTTCGAGCGCCGTGGAATGGATCGTTTTCAGAGCAACGATGCGGCCGACCACCGGGTCGCGCGCCTTGAAGACGCTGCCCATTGCGCCGCGCCCTAACTCCTCGATAATCTCGTACCTGCCAATGACTTCCGGGACAGTCATGGTGTGGATTGTATCAATCCGGCGAGAGACCTTTCACCCACTTTCGGGTCAGGCATTGATCCGGTTCAGGTTGTCGCACGGTAGCGTACGACCAGCAAGGTCAGGTCGTCGGATTGGTGTGCGCCTTTGGTGAAAGTTCGCACCGCGTCCAGGATGGACCGTTGCAAATCTTCGATCGCGACTCCTTGCTGCCCGCCCAGGACCCGAGTCAGGCCCTCCACGCCAAACAGCTCTTGTTGAGGATCTTCGGCCTCCGTTACACCGTCGCTAAACAAGACGAGCGTATCCTCCGGCTCGAGCTGCAGCCGGGCCGAGGTGAATTCCGCCTCCGCAATCAGGCCTACCGGAAAAGACCCCTCGGTGTAGAGTTCGCTTACTTTTCCCCCGCGCAGCAGCAGCGGCGATGGATGTCCGGCCTTGATGTACTCGAGCATGCCGTCGCTGCCAACCATTCCGATAAACATCGTGGCGTAACGGCCCACCTCGGCATGGCGGCAAAGAAACCGGTTTACGTGGTTGAAGACTTTCAAAGGGTCCGCACCCATGGTTAGACCCGAAAGGGCTCCCTGCAGCATGGTTGTCAGCAGTGCCGCGCCCAATCCTTTACCGCTCACGTCGGCAATCAGGATCGCCGCGCGATCTTCGCTTAGCGGGACGAGATCGTAATAATCGCCTCCCACTTCGTGGCAAGGAAATTGCACGCCGGATACCCCAAGATGAGGGAAATCCGCGAGCCCTTGCGGCAGAAGAGCCTGCTGGATATTGCGAGCGATCGAGAGCTCCTGCTCCAGGCGCTGGCGCTCGCGTTCCCGCTGCACCAGCCGCGCGTTGTCCAGGATGCTTGCGGCCTGCACTGCGAGCGCATCCAGAATCTGGCGATCGAGCGCGGAAAACGCAGCGATGCGTCGCGAGTCGAGATAGATGACGCCGAGCAGTTGACCTCGCTCCAGTGGCGCACCTGTGTCGGATGTGGCGCGCGACGTGGTGTAAAGCGGAATCGCGATCACAGCCCGCAGCCCCTGCACCACGATGCTTTCGGCCCCCTTCAGATCCAGCCCGGCAAGATTCAGGTCTTCGGTAATCACGCTCGAACCGTGGTTGATGGCCTGGTTGATTGCCGTCTGGCTCGGATTCAGGCCTTCCGGTTGCAGGGTGTCTCCCTTGCTGCCGCGAGCCAGGTGGACGTGTAAGGCGCCGCCGGCATCGGGTTCCATCAGCAGCCCGCGATCGGCGTGGGTGATGGAGATGGCATGGTCCAGCATGGTGCCGAGCACGGATTCAAGCGGTAGCTGCGAATGGAGCAGCGATGTGGCCTCAAGCAACAGATTCAGCTTGTTCAATCCGGCGCCCGTCGCGGAGCCGGTGAAGTCAGAGAGGGTGCCGATGCGCGTCAATAGCTTGGCAACCTCAGCCTCGGGAGGCGCTTCCTGCGCGGCGGATGAGTGGAAGACAATCTGATACGACCCGTCGAGACCGAAAGTGATCACATCTCCATCGCGCAGCGCCTTCTGTTGCACTCTGTGTCCGTTTACGAAAAGGCCGCAGCGATTGCCGCGGTCTTGCAGGCGATAGCCGGCCCCCTCGGGGACAATCGTCGCGCATCGGCGCGAGATGCGGCCGTCAGCGAGTTGCAAAGTGTTGTCGCCTTCGCCTCCGCGACCGATGTTGAACGGCGCCAGTTGCGTGAGGGCGACCTCTTCTCGCGTGCTGTCGGGAGCAACGACTTCCAATACAGCTTCGGCTTGTAGGGAATCTGCATTCATGACGTTCAATGTGGGCAAATTTTAACACGCTGGATCGAAGAGATTTGAAGACAAAATGGTGCGCCGCGCCGGCGAGTGCAGGTTCCCTCTCCGCTGCAGTCGCTGTGGGAAACAGGGCTCGATAGCAGAGGGCAGGATCGAACTTGAGCCGGTCTGCAGGCGTCTGAGCCCGCAGGCGAAATCCTGAGCCCGCACGTCCTCCTCCGCCAAATGCCCCACCATTTTGTTGGTCCAGGGTCCTTAGCCCGGCCATGACACCCTATCGCTGGGCGCTTGGGTGCTAAACTGGGGCCGCTCGGAGGCTGGGCGGTTAGGTCGGAAATAAACGGCTCCGAGCTGAGCATGGCCTAAGATCGTGGCCCCCGCCTTTGTGAGATAAGCTTCCCCGCCCGAACATCACAATTCGCGCACGGCCAAGCTGGTTTATTCGAGCATCGTCAGATTGGTACCTCGGGTGATGTTTGGCAACAGAAAAAGGAGTTCAATAAATGTCACGACGCGTTCAGCGATGGCTAATATGCTCGTTCGTGTGGGTCGGTGGTCTTTCCGTCTTCGCCCAGCATGCACAAGGACCAGCAAATGGAACGGAACACTCACAGCTGCGGAAGCAACACGTGGCTCATGTCGCAGTAATTGAGATGAGCAAGCAACCCGAAGAAAAGTATCCGTGGGGCGCAATTCGCTGGCTAATGAGCAGCAAAATTGATCCCGGTGCAAAACAGACGCTTGGCGTTGTGCGTATTGATGCAGGGAAATCGAATGCTTTGCACCTGCACCCAAACTGCGAGGAGCTTCTATACGTCCTCTCAGGCACGGGCACCACCACGGTGGATAACAAGACCGTTTCGCTGCGGCCAGGGGATCTTGTTCGCGTTCCGGCGGGAGTTCTGCACCAGGCTACGGCCTCCGGATCTGGGCCACTCATAGCAGTAATCTCTTATAGCTCAGGAGACAGACAGGTCGTGACTCCTGGAAAACCGAACGAATAGCAACAGCCAAGCTTCCGGTCATCCGGGCCAAGAAGGAATTTGTTTTGTTGAGCTGAACCGGTGGTGAATGGCAGGATCGATCCGCCGACCTTGGGGCGCTAGTTGCAGTGTTCAGCTCTTCCTGGAACGGACCCGTTACCCGCTTTGCCGGTCTGCACAGGCCTGGTTGAAAGCCTATACGAAGGCCAGGAGGGCCCAAAGGTCACATTCTGGGCAACGAAGGCTGTTTGCAGCGTCATAACAAGGGCGAAATCGCGCGCAGTGCGGGAGCGCTGAGCTCGACAGGCGCGTCTGAGGCGTCCGACAGATCGCCGCATGCGTTCGGGATGGCCCACGATGAGGATCCGACTCTCGCCGTAAATGGCATTTTCGTCCTCTCGAGTTATTGATGAGCGTGACAAATCTGATCCTCAAGTCGCGATTGAGATGCGAAAGCCTATGTATGATAGGGAACACTTGCATTCGGGAGCGACTATGGCCAGCCCTCTGAATATTTTGAAAATCGGGGACCAGATCGATTCATATCGCATCGACGCTCCGGTTTCTCGAACCAGAATTGCGGCGGTGTACCGCGCTACAGACCTGAGAGATGGCCGGACTGTGGCTTTGAAGGTTCCGGACCCTGACATGGAAACTGATCCTTTCCTGCTCGAACGTTTTCGACGGGCAGCAGAGATTGGAGAAAAGCTGGGGCACCATGGCGTAATGCGGGTATTCAACGAGATAGAGCGCTCGCGCGTTTATATGGTGATGGAATGGTGCAATGGAAGACCGCTTCGTCAGATCATCGACGAAGGCAAGATTGCACCGGAGCGCGCGATTCGCATTGCCACCGCTGTGTTAGAAGCCCTGCAATACCTCCACGACAACGGTGTTGCGCATCGAGCGTTGACGCCAGAAAATATCCTGGTCGATGAGAACGACAAGATCAAGCTCATCGATTTCGACCTGGCTTCAGACGCAACGTCCCGACGACTGACGTATACGAATCTTGCGGACGAACTCGGCACGGCAGATTACATCGCTCCTGAACAGGTATCGGGAAAGCGCGGTGACGGCCGCTCAGACATTTATGCGATGGGCGTGATTCTGTATGAGATGCTCACGGGTAAGCTGCCCTTTAAAGGCTCCTCACCAGCGGAGGCAATGAAATCACGGCTGCAGAGCCCTCCTATTCCGCCAAGTATTGCCTTACCGTCAATTTCTCCGCATCTTCAGGAAGTCCTCTATCGTGCTCTCGAAAAAGACCCGAAGAAACGGTATGCGCGAGCGCACGAGTTTGCGCATGATTTGCACCATCTCGACCAAGTCGGAATCGAAACGCGTCCAGAGTTGGGCAGCTGGCAAAATCCAAGGGCGCACCTGCCGCGCACGATTTTGTTTTATCTTTTACTGCTGTTGGTTCCTGTCGCGATGCTAATTGCGATGGTGCTATTGCCCCGCGGCAAATGATCCCTGCAAGGAATGGCTTCGATCGTCTTGCAAACTCATTCTCCGCTGCAACTGGAAGTTGACCGCTCCATATCGATACCTGGCGTTTTATGATGCGTTCATGACCGCCTCGACCGCAGATCGCATACCGGAATGGCTCATGGAACATGTCTTGAAGCCGTTCGCGATTGCGGTCGTGTTTGTGCTGGTGGCGCTCCTGTGGACATTCCTTTTACAACACGCAATCGCATATCCGTTTGTGTTCCTTTTCTTCGGCGCCAGTCATGGGCAGCGCCTGGTTCGGGGGCATGGTCGCGGGACTTATCGCCGTCATTCTTTCTTCGTTGCTCGATCGGCTATTTCTTTATTCCTCCGTTCTTCTCGATGTCGATTGGGAAGGAGTCTCAGAGCTTCTTCACGGCGTTTATTCTCTGCGCGATTGCTATTACGGTTGTAAGTTCCGCGAGAAAACGAGCGGAAACTGCCGTTCGGACTGCTCGCGATGAGCTTGAGGAGCGGGTGCGGGAACGCACGATGGAACTGGAGCAATCGAATCGAGAGATCCAGGAGAGCGAGCGGCAACTGCGCCAGCTTACTGAGGCAATCCCGCAACAGATTTGGCGTGCGGATGCGTCAGGGAACGTGGAATACCTGAATGGACACTTGCTCGCATACCTGGGCCGCCCCGCGTGTCCGTCTGCAAGGCGAGTCATTTTTCCATATTTTCCACGCGGTAGATGAGCCGCTTGTTCGCCAGGCGTGGCGCACAGCACTGCATTCGAAAAACACCTTCGAAGCCGAGGCGCGGGTTCGCAGCGCCGAAGGAAGCTACAGGTGGTTTCTGGTTCGCGCTGTTCCGCAGCTGGATGACGACGGCGCGGTGGCTCGATGGTATGGGATTCATATCGATATCGAGGAGCAGCGTCAAGCTCAGCAAAGCCTTGCCGAAGCCCAGGAAGAACAATCGCGGGTTTCGCATCTGCTGAGCATGGCGGAAATGGCGGCTTCGATTGCGCACGAGTTGAATCAGCCGCTCACCGCAGTGGTGACGCACGCCTATGCCTGCCGCGAGTGGTTACGCGAAGACGCCCTGAATATCGCGAAGGCTCTCCGCGACAGCGGAGAAGATTGTGCAGGAAAGCACGCGAGCCAGCGCGGTTGTCAGCCGGGTCCGCGCACTTTTCCGAAAAGAAGCACAGATACGCGAATTAACCGGACATCAACAGCTTGATCCGCGGTGTGGCGCGCCTGCTGCGCGACGAAGCAATCAGGCGCGACGTTTCCATCCGCGCTGATGTTGGCAGATGAATTGCCAAAGCTCAAAGTCGATCCCGTTCAAATTCAACAAGTGCTCCTGAATTTAGCCATGAATGGGATGGATGCGATGTCCGAGATCGCGGGGTCGCGGAATTTGACCATCCGCTCGCTGCAAAAGAGCAGAGACGAAGCATTGATCTCGATTGAGGATCAGGGGCCGGGCATTCCAGGAGATATTTCAGAGCGCATCTTCGAACCATTTTTCACGACCAAGCCGAACGGAACGGGCATGGGGCTGGCAATTTGCCGTAGCATTATCGAAATGCACGATGGAAGAATTTGGGCAGAGAACGGTCCGTGACGGAGGAGCTGTTTTTCAATTTACAGTTCGACACGCAGGCATGAGTGAAATTTGACAATGGGGCAAGGAGTGAAGCAGACCGTCTTCATTGTCGACGATGACCCGTCAATCTGCGAGGGACTCGCAAATCTGCTGGAATCGGTCGGTATTCCGGCTGATTCCTACGCATCCGCAGAAGCTTTCAAAGACAGTTGGAACCGGGAAAAGACCGGTTGCTTGCTTCTGGACGCGAGGCTGCCGGGAATCAGCGGTGTTGCATTCCAGGAGCAGATGCGCGCAACCGGCATCGATCTGCCCATCATCTTCATGACGGCGCACGGCGATATTCCGATGGTCCGCAAAGTCATGAAGGCGGGCGCAGTTGAGTTTCTCACCAAACCGTTTCAGAAGGAGGAATTGCTGCACGCCGTGCAAGAGGCGTTTGCACTCGATCGCGCAAAACGGGAAGGAAGATGACAATCTGCGCTCGATCCGCGCGCGCATCGACTCGCTGAGCCCGCGAGAGCGGGAGGTGATGGCCATGGTGACCGCGGGACTGCTGAACAAGCAAATCGCGGCCGAATTGAATCTCAGCGAGATCATGGTGAAAACTCACCGGCGGCACATGATGGAAAAGATGCAGGTAGATTCGCTCGCAGAATTGGTGAAGACTCTGCGAGAAGGCTCAAGAGCCGGCGTGAAGAGCCGCCGCGGTTGAATCGATCAGCAGGACTGGAGACTCTGCTAAATCTTTATGGGTTCCTTATTTCCGCGGCAAAAATGTATACCAAAGTATAGGTTGTTCTCAAGCCCGATCTATCCCATCCTGCCAATAGATCGCCTGCTCTTATCGATCTTCGATATTGCGGCAGTCCTGGAACCAGCTCAAAGCATCATCAGGTTCCGCTTCGCCGGTTAGCAGCGCAACATAACCTTCTGCAAAAGTCCATACCGCTGCTGCTCGTCAGCTGCGGCGAGAGATTCTCTCGCCCCGAGGGAGGTTTGCGTGAGTACACAGGCATTGCTCGCGGAAATTCTGCTCTCCGGCTTTTTTGCCGTGGCTTGCTTGCGCGCGCGTGCCGAGTCTCCCAGCATGCAGGGCTTCGCGCCTGCCCGGCTCTTCGCCCTCGTGGGGAGATTGGAACGCTTGCGCCAATCGCGGTGGCAATGGGTCTGCATGGTGGTGCTCCTGATCCTTATGCGAAAGCAGATGGGTGTTCCGCTTGTGGCCGAAGTGACAGTCGCGGCCCAGTTCATTGTGTTTCTCGCGTTGCCTTCGGCCAAACAGCCGGTAGGAGTTTCCCGCTCATGAGAGTGTTGACCGAGATCGCTAAATTTCTGCGCCGAACGCGAAGACAGTTGAGATCCGGTGAGTTGTCGCGCGAGCCGCTCCAGTTGCTGCGAGTTGAGTGGAAGGGCGATTTGGTGGAGTGCGATTGGCTTATGCGGCCTGTTGATCCGTGGGACGAGTGTCTGCCGCCGGAACTAGCCACAGAGAATCAGACCTTGCAGGCATTCCGGGACGCACTCAAGCTGCGTGCGGTCATATTCCGGTCTTTTCCCGCAGTTGGTCTTGCAGACCTGCGGATGTATCGTGCCGACGAAAATCATTGCCTGCAACTTGTCATGATGGGAAGCGTGAACCGGTGGGATGAAGAGTTTCACCGTGTTCCATCCGTGATGATGCGCGCGAAGATGTGCGGGTTTCGATTCACAGTCGCGGAGGGAGTGATGCGCGGGTTGATTCCCATTTCCTTGTGATGCTCGCAGCAGGATGGGAAATTTTTGTTTGTATTTGACTTCAACATCTTCTGGATCTCTCAAGGAGGGGAGAGTATGGCGGCAACAAAATCGCAAGGCAGAGAATTCGGGCTGTTCCTGGCCGGGCTGACCGCAGTTTGCGCCGGAATCGCATTCTTCTCATCGGGCGTGGCCAAGGTGACGCTCATAGCCGGCATCATCGTGTTGGCGATATCGCTCTGGGGACTCTTCAAAATCAAGCCTCTCGAAGGCAAGACCGGGGGCACCCCACAACCCGCTGTGATGAAACTGATCGGCGTGGCCGTGGTGGTGGGAGGCTGGCTGTTCGTCCTCTTGGGATTGCATCTCACGGCCGGTGTTGGCGGGCGTATGGTCACTTCGATTGTGGGCTTTGCCGTCTCCCTGGCCGGAATCTGCTTCATTCTGGCGCCCGCAGTTAACAAGAACGCTATCTGGAAGGCTTGATTGCCCTTCTCAATTTTCCTTGGCGCTGTTCAACCCAATTACGGAGCTCAACCGATGAGAATTGCACGCTATGCAACCTGGAGTTGCGCCCTGGCGATCCTGCTCATGGCTGGCGCAACGACTGTGGCTCGAGCTGACGCCGCACCTTCCGCGTCGGCTGCCGAGTTGAAGGACGCCCTTGCCGCGGCGCCCACAACCGCTGTTCAGGCAAATGGCGATCCGGGAGGGGTGACCACCGGTACGATCAACGATGTGCCCGTGGCCAATGCCAAAACCGGCCTCACATTGGGCGACGTCGCCAACCAGGTCGGCCAGAACAAAATCGCCGTCAACTTTGTCTGGACGCTGGTGACGGGCTTTCTGGTCATGTTCATGCAGGCCGGATTCGCGATGGTTGAGGCGGGCCTTTGCCGCGTCAAAAACGCCAACCACACGTACATGATGAATTTCTTTGTCTACACGTGTGGGCTATTCGCCTACTGGATCATAGGGTTCGCGATCCAGATGGGAGGTGCGGCCGGAAATGGGAATTTGGGTGGATTGCAACCGTTGAATACGGAACATCTGATCACCCTCTTCGGCACCCACTGGGGCATCTTTGGTGAATGCGGCATGTTCCTCGCCAGGAGCACCTACGATGTGGGCGTGATGGTCATCTTCCTGTTCGAGATGGTCTTCATGGATACGGCGCTGACCATCGTAACCGGCGCTTGCGCGGAGCGGTGGAAGTTCCTCGCCTTTGCTGTTTCCTCAGTGCTGATGGGGGCCTTCACCTATCCGCTCTATGGCAACTGGGCATGGGGCGGCGGCTGGCTCTCGCAGCTTGGCGTCAACGCCGGCCTGGGCAAAGGCTACTGCGACTTCGCGGGATCGGGCGTTGTGCACGCGGTCGGAGGCGTGACGGCGCTGGCCGTAGCCATGATTCTGGGTCCACGCATTGGCAAGTTCAATCGAGACGGCTCAGCCAACGCCATCATCGGCCACGACATCTCCGCCGTGCTGATCGGGTGCTTCATTCTCGCCTTCGGCTGGTTCGGTTTCAATCCCGGCAGCACTCTCGGCGCCTCCGCCGCCGGCAACCTGCGCATTGGCTCCATTGCCGTCAACACCATGCTCGCCGGCTGCACTGCGACATTCGGCGCGCTGCTCTACATGTGGATCGTTAAGGGCAAGCCCGACGCTTCTATGAGCGGCAACGGCATTCTCGCCGGCTTGGTAGCCATCACCGCACCCAGCGGCTTCGTCAGTACCATGGGCGCCGCCATCATCGGCTTTATTGCAGGCGTGCTGGTCTGCTTCAGTTGCGCATTTGTCGAGAACGTCCTCAAAGTCGACGATCCCGTCGGCGCCGTCTCTGTCCATGGCACCTGTGGGCTGTGGGGTGTGCTTTCCATCGGCTTCTTTGCCGATGGCACAAGTAACTATGGCGGATCGTGGAACGGCGTTAACGGTTCCGTAACCGGCCTGTTCTATGGCGATGCCAGCCAGTTAGTGGCGCAGATTGTTGGTTGCGCAACCTTGGTGGGCTTCGTATTCACCTTCAGTTTCGTTCTCAACTGGATTCTAGACGTGATCCTGGGACAGCGCGTTTCCATCGAAACCGAGGTTGCCGGCCTGGACCTGCCGGAGATGGGGCAGCTTGGCTATCCGGAGTTCGTCTTCCAACCGGCGCCCGACTTTATGCGGGCCGCAGAACGGGCGGCGGTTGCTTAAGAAGGCCTCCGCTGCTTCCCCGTGGCATCGTCTGTGAGTTCCGCGTGCGCGCGGAACTCACAGAAAGCCGATTAAGCGGGGCGGTGCCAACGCGCAGTTCAAAAGAAGTTTGCCCAAGGGCATTCTCCTGGTGCAGCAAGGCATATCTGCCATGGCCTTGCTGCCCACTTTTTTCGTAGTTCCCTGGAGGTTTGAAAGGATCAGTATGCTTACCCATTCTGTCCAAGCCATCGATGAGCAGTTCTCGATCGCTCCGGCGGCAACTGCCGCATTGGCCTTGCCGGCTTTGCTTGGCCACGAAGCGACGAATCTTCTGGAGCGCATGTTCCGTGACCCCCGGGTGCTGAAGCCGGAAGAGCGCCGCGATTTGGTGGCGGAACTGAAGAATGCCGTCGAACTGACGCCCAACATTCCCGAGATCCGCGTGGTCTACGGCATGGCGCTGTGCGTGGACCTGCAAGCGCAGGAAGCCATGGAACAGATGCGTGAAGCTGCCCGCCAGGCGCCGGATTGCTTCATCGCCCGGCTCAAGTTCGGCGAGCTGCTAATGCGGCTGCGGATTTGCCGTCAGGCGGAGGAGGAGACGCAGAAGGCGGCGGAGTTAGCGTCGAATGCGGCGCAATCGGAGCTGGCGCGCAAACAGGCAACCACCATTCGCACCATGCTTCGGGAAGGCATCGAGCGCGGCGGCTACCAGAGTCTGCTCGCTCGCCTCACCCCCAAGAACCGCAAAGCGAAGCGTTCCAAATCCAGTCCGCTGCTTGCCAGCTCCAGGTAGGAGAGCATGCCCGCAGATCTGCAACTGGCGTTACTGATCGCCATCCTTCTTCCCGCCAGCAAGATTGTAGCCTCCATCTGCTCGCGCTTCGGCATTCCTGCCATCCTCGGCGAGCTGATGGTGGGCGTGGCGGCTGGCCCCGGCTGCCTGAACATGCTGCACATGCGCCTGTTCAGCGGTACGCCCGCGGGCGACGCATTCATGCTCCTGGCCCAAATCGGCGGGTTCGTGCTGATGTTTATCGCCGGCCTCGAGACTGACATCGAGCGTATGCGCGAGGCGGGTCCGACTGCATTTTTCGTAGCGCTTCTTGGCGTGATCTGGCCGTTTTTTCTCGGTGCGGGAGTTGCCCATCTTCTTGGAGTGAACTGGAACGCTGCGTGGTTCCTGGGCGGCGCGCTCACAGCCACCAGCGTCTCGATTTCGGCCCGCACACTCATGGACGCGGGGAAAATGACTTCACCCGAGGCGTCCGTGATTCTTGGAGCGGCGGTCATCGACGACGTGATGGGGCTGTTCGTTTTGGCTTTTCTCGCCGCTGCTTTCAATGCCAAAACCACGGGCGCGTTCGCAGTTGCACCGAAGCTTGCGCTTTGGTTTCAGCAGAACATTCCCTGGGCTGGATTGCATCCGCTTGTCATTCAGATGAGCCTGATAGCGGTTTGCGTGACGGTCTACTTCGCAATCGGGTACGGCGCCGCGAAAAAGTGGATCGACCCGGTCATAAGACTATTCCGAAAGATAGATGCAAATGAAGCTGTAACAAGCAGCGTTCTCGCACTCGTGCTTTTTTATGCAGTGAGTGCAGAGTGGCTGGGCAGTATTGCGGGAATCACGGGTGCATACCTGATTGGCTATGTTTGTGCAGAAGCGAGATTGAAGAGCATTTTCGAGCGTACATTTGCCGCCATCGGTCACGGACTGCTGATTCCGTTGTTCTTCGTTTCCATTGGGCTCTCCAGCAACTTCCGCGCCCTCGGCGGGCACTGGCTCTTGTTGGCCGCAATTCTCGCCGTCGCAGTGGTTAGCAAGCTGTTCGGTTGCGGAATGGCGGCCTTGGGAATGGGCATGGGGCTGGTCCGAAGCTTTCGAGTCGGTTGCGGAATGATCTCCCGTGGTGAAGTCGGTTTGATCGTCACAGCCATGGGCGCCAGTACGGGGATTTTCAATGAAACTGAAGTCGCGGTGATGGTTGCGGTTGTTCTGCTTACCACGCTAATCACGCCGTTGATCATGCGCGGCGCATTTGCCATCCATTGTCCGCAGGATTCAGAGGATTCGGCTTCCAGCGAGAATTCTGAAGAGCCTGTCGACGCAACAGAGTATTCAATGGGCGAGGTTCAGGCGGAAGCGTGACTTTTGTCGCTCGCCCGGTAAGCCCCGGAGACAGCTTTAGGAGTTGAGGAAAAATCCGCTGATTCCGGCAACTTAACTACACACTACAATCCCTTGCCACTGTAAGTACTTGATTTTATTGGTGGCGGAGGGCAGGATCGAACTGCCGACCTTGGGGTTATGAAGGGGAAGGAATCGCCAAATCAGAACCACGCCAACCATGCAAATCCAAAGAAAACTAACAAATCTCTCCTCTCCATTCTGCTCGTTTAGGGCCACTTTGTCGGCAGTTCACGGACAGAATACGGACAGCGCCGCTCTTACGAGCGGGCTACTCCGGTGTGCAGTCTGTGTGCCGCGCTACTCGGCTCAGCGCGAAAAAGCAGCCGGTTTACAACTCATGCAGCTGGAAGTCTGACTCTCTTGGAACAGCGTATGCGACTTTCTTCACGAATTCACAACTATGAAATCACTTCTGGCGGCAACTTCACGCATAAGACGATGAAAGAAAATACCTAGAACTTTCGTGTCCCGGTCCGCAATCGCTCGAGACCTGAAGCTCACACATCAACTCGTATGCACCTGCCTCCCAGCGCACTCATGCTAGCCGGTACTTCGACCCTCTGCCAAACTCAATCGATATCAAAATACATTGAGTACGGAGTAGCGTAGCCGACACTGTAGAACGGTTGCAATATCGGTGAATGCGACCCCTGTGCAAGAAATCGCAAGCGACCATCTGCCGGCTTGAACGTTGTTTCCGGATTTTTTGCGGGGACTAGAAAACTGGGAGTCTCTTCCTGTACCAGAACGACAGGCCCGTAAGCGAACGCTACACGGTTCAAATGCTGCTTATCGATTGGTATTGTGCGAAGGTGCATCGGCAAATGAAACTCAATCACATCTCCATCAGACCATTCGCGGTGAAGATCAGCCCATGAGCCGGGAGACGCTGGAACCATCACAGCACTACCGTTTATTCTTACACTCGCACCTTCGGTCCACTGAGGCACGCGAAGCTTAACTCCGAAGGTCACCTTGTGGGGCACGGTAATCGTCAGAGCCGTTGATTCGGACTCGGGGTAGTCTGTTTTCTGCGTGATTGTTACATCAGTTCCTCCATAGTTCCATTCCACCTTGGAGGGAACAAACAGGTTCACATAGAGGTTCTCCGGGTCGTGAAAATAAATCAGATTGGGATACTCGGCAATATCCTGAATATGGGTACCGGAGCAACAAGGCCAAGGCGTTGGATAATAATCTTTGTGAGCGCCGCCCAACCGATAGTCAGAGTAATAGAATGTTCTACCACGGACTGGGCCCCAGCCTGGTTCGCTCCAGATGTCATTGAAATATGGATTCGTTTTGTCGGCCATCGGCAGAGCAGCTGATATGCCGTTATAAAGCATGTTCTCAATCCAATCCCCGTACCGCGCCTGCCCGGTGAATTCCAGCAGATATCGCCCGAGTTTAAATACCGCCCATGATCCACATCCCGTCTCGAAAGAGCTATCTTCGAATTCGAGCGAAGTTCCTAACATTCCATCGTCGCGGACCAGCTGCTCCACAGGGCCAAAACCGCCAGTCGCGTAATTCTGAACCTTCTGAAAATGGTCGTAAGCGCTGGTGATCACATCCAGATAGTGCGGGTCACCACTTATCGCATAAGTCATTGCGGCGCTGCTCAGAGTATTTACGTGGCTATAAGCATGTAGACCGTAAATGTCGATCGTCTTGGAATTAGTAAACCTTGACCAGTACTGAGGATAATGCCAAACTTCAGCAAAACTGCGATATCTGGGTTCATTCGTAAGCTGGAATGCAAGATACACGTTTTCTGAGAGTGTATACCACTCACTCCCGGAGGAGCGGGGAGCATTGATGTTCACTGGTTTCTTTGAATTATCAATAAGTGCGTCGGGAAGCGCGCGCTCCTGGCTCAGCGTCGCCATTCCCCAAGCCATTAGTCGGTCCAGATAGGTCAAAGCTTCGCTATTGTTTGTACACCGCGCCATGTCGACGAGACCGCATACAGTCTTGTCAAAGACATAGTGAGCTGTCGGCGAACTCCGCGTGGTCGGGGCACCGCTCGATGGGCAGGCTTTGGCCCACTCAGTCATGAGATGTACGGCCTTGTCCCGGAGCTCGACGTCGCCTGTTGCTCTGTAAATATGTGCCATTCCACTAAGCCATTGCCCAAAGACGCCGCCCATATCGGATACGACCGGTCTACCACCCGAAATCGTACCGCGCATAGCCTCACCAGGGGCCGGGAGTCCGGCCTCCTCACGAAAGCCCTTAAGAATGTCGTCGTTCGGTAAGTTGAAATAGAAATTGCGGGTAGACATGAACTGGTCCCGCAACCGACCAGAAGTTAATGTCACGCCTTGGTAATTGAAGGCATTCAGCTTCCGGATCGAGGATCCGCCGTTTACTTGCGTTGATCTAATCAGACCTCGTGCGAGACGACGATCCGCCTGAGCGGCAGCGGCGATGATCGCGCCTTTAACGAATCCGCGACGGGACATTGACATAGGAACTCCTACGAAGGCACTTCCGGAGAGGGCTCTGCTAATAAGGGGAAGGCAAATGAGCCATCCGTTTAGCGATGTAGCAGCTCAGACAAACCTCACACCGGAGGATATTCAGAAAACGAATCGCAGCGCCGATAGTGGTCTGAATCTGTCCAAACTGCGCGAACTTGCAATTGCCACTGGCTCCCAAATTGGTTTTCAGTGTGAGTGGGGTTCGATTATTGATCTTGTTTTTTTACGTTCTTAGATCAGAATGTATGCAAAACTGTATACATGAATGAAGGCTTTTGTCAAAGGGTTTTTTAGGGCCGAGTTCGGTAGTCCTGAGAGCCGCGCAAGCCGCTTTGAAATTAGGCGGTGGATTGAGGCGACACCTTCGCCGATTTGACGGAATTGCAGGCATAGAGAGTTTTTCAGCGGTCTTGGGGTTTATCGATGGTACCCTGAGCTCTGAGCCAATCTCAATGATTTATGGGAACTGAGGTTGGTGCGATTCTTGACAGACGAAGTTTAATTTCGACACATGCCATTAGCTACCATCAAGAGAGAAGCCTCCCGCTCGAAGGCGCAGCATGGAGACAGCTTGCGAGTTGCCTTTCAAGAGATCCGGGAACTCATCGTTCACGGACGACTTGCTCCGGGAAACTGGATCGTAGAGGCAGACATTGCTAAAAAGCTTGGAATGAGCCGTACGCCTGTACGAGGTGCGATCCAACTGCTGCAGAGGGAGGGCTATGTTGTCGGACACCGCAACCGAAGCAAGTCGCGCAGCATGGTTGCACCACTAACACGGGAGGATGCAGCAGAATTGTACTCGATCATCGCTGCCATCGAGGGCCTGGCGGGAAGGCAAACTGCTTTGCTTGGCAAAGCAAGTCGGATGGAAATTGCCGCACGCCTCAGGGATTTGAACAATCAGTTGCGAACCATTTCGAAAGAAAAATCGGCCCACCATACAAGCATCTTCGACTTGGATCGGGAATTCCATCAGATTATCGTCCAGACTGGTGGAGGACCTCGACTTCTCGCCCTGCATCGCTCGATCGTACCGCAGGCGGAGCGTTATTGGCGGCTATATGCGAGTTCAATCATGAGCAATCTGTATTTCTCAGTTGCAGAGCATGATGCAATTATCGCGGCAATCGCGTCCGGTCATGCGGACCGCGTCGAATGTGGCCTCAAGACCAATTGGCGCAATGGATGCGACCGGCTGGCAGAGGTGATAAAAGCATTTGGCGAGCGCGGAAGTTGGTAAAGAGTCGCTGGCGCTTAAATCAATAACCAACTGCGGTCGTCCTATGTGGAATCCATGATGTGTACGTTCGAACCCATCGCATGGCCAGAAACCTTTCCGAACCAACCTTCTTGGCGAAGCCCGAGCAAATAAGAAAATTGTGTTGAAAAACTCTTGACATAATATCCCATATTGTATACATTCGGGACACATTTGACGGAGGTCGGCCTTCCAATGGTTTCCCGGAGGAATTTTGTCAGAGGCGCCGCAGGCGTCGTTATTGCTTCTCGCTTTCGAGCCACTCCTGCATTCGGGCTTTCCGACGCACCAGCTGTGCTCTCCACGGCATCGCGTCGTAGACTTGAGGCCTTTGACTATAAAGGCGTGACTTTAGACGATAGCCGCCTGAGAACTCAATTTAAAGCCACGCGCGACTTTTATCTTGGGATTCCGAACGACGACATTCTAAAGGGCTTCCGGAAAGGCGCGGGACTTCCGGCCCCCGGCGCCGATATGGGCGGCTGGGCCCAGACGGACACCGGTGGTGTTTTCGGCCAATGGCTCAGTGGAATGGCCCGTATTTATCGTGCTACCGGCGACACCGCAATGCACGATAAGGCGCTGTATCTAATGGATGAGTGGGGAAAGGCCTTTGCCAAAAGTGGAAAACCTACCGCTCGTGCGTCAGCGACGGCGCATTACGCTTTCGATAAGACATTGTGCGGGCTCGTCGACCTTCAGATCTACGCCAAAAGCAAAGAAGCTGGGGAGTGGATGAGCCAGCTGGTCGACTGGGGAAACAAGACCCTCAATCGAAGCTGTCAGCCTCCGGATGTGTTGCTGAACCCGGCCCTCACAAAGCCGATCAACATTGCTGGTTCGCCAGCGACCGGAACAGAATGGTACACGCTCTCTGAAAATTTATACCGCGCATACCTTATCACCGGTGATGCGAGATTCCGGGACTTTGGCGATTTATGGCACTATCCGCTCTACTGGTCGAAGTTCACATCTAAAGATGCGATTGATCTGCACGGACTCCACGCTTACAGCCATGTGAATACGCTGAGCAGCGCTGCTATGACCTATGAGGTTACGGGTGACCCGCATTTTCTGGATGTGATCAAGGGAGCGCACGACCATTTTCAAGCCCATCAGAACTTTGCTACCGGCGGGTTTGGACCGGTAGAGCAGTTGGTGAAGGCAGATGGTTCATTGGGCCGCTCCATTAACTATGAAGCGTGCACCTTTGAAACGGGATGCGGTTCCTGGGCTGTGTTCAAACTCGGGCGATACCTTCTGGAATTCACCGGCGAGGCGCAGTACGGCGATTGGATCGAGAGGGTGTTATACAACGGGATTTCAGCAGCACTCCCAATGGCAGACCGTCAAAATCCCTATTTCGACGACATCTGGACGTTACATGGCTGGGGCCCGGATCGCGGCCGCACCTTCTATTACTCCGATTACAGGTTAGGTGGAGGACGCAAAGATTATTATCCCGCTCCTTGGCCTTGCTGCTCAGGCACCTACATTCAGGCTGTGGCCGACTACCATAATTTGATTTACTTCCGGGATCCGAGCGGGATTTATGTGAACTTGTTCGTTCCGTCACAGGTTCAATGGCGTCACGCAGATTCTTCAGTGATGGTGACACAGAAAACAAACTATCCGGAAGAAGAGACCACGGCGCTCACTATCCGTACGAGCCAGAAAAGCGAATTCAATGTAAATCTACGCGTGCCGCCATGGGCAGAAGGCGCGAGCATCAGGATTAACGGTAAGTCCGTTCGGACAGCCGCATCTCCCAACACATGGGCGGTTCTTCGCCGAGAATGGTCGGACGGAGACTTGATAGAGTTTCGGATGCCCATGCATCTGCGCGTGAACGCCGTAGATACGTTTCATCCAAACCGCGTCGCTGTTTTGTACGGTCCGGTCGTCTTGGCGCAGGAGCAGAAGCCGGTGCTGAATTTAATGAAAGAGAATCCGGGCAGCTCTCTGCATCAAGCAAATGCGCCGTTGCAGTTTGTTGGCTCTTCCCAGAAATCCCCTATGTTGAAACCCTTCTACGGCGTCGGGTATGCAACTCCCTACGCCATCTACTTCGAAATATAGATCGAAGCGCAATTCTAGGGCGCCACTTCCCCGGCTTGATGAAATGCAGTGCAGAAGGAGGTCATCGATGAGTGAAGTCAGAAACGCCAGGATTCTAGTAGTCTCTATGGTTCTGTGGGGTCTGTTTTGTGTCAACAGAGTTGCTTTGGCACAGACTGGTGCAACCAGTCTCGGCGGCACTGTGCAGGATTCCTCCGGAGCTGTGATACCCAATGCAACCGTAACGCTCAACAGCGAGGCAACAGGCGCGAAACGAGCCGTGACCACTGGGGAAAAAGGTACGTACTTCTTTACCGACATCCAGCCCGGGAGTTACGTGCTCACGACCTCTGCGCCCGGAATGGAAACGATGAAGCAAAGAAATATCGTTGTAGAGACTGGCATCTTGAACGAAGTCACTGTAACGATGAGGGTAGGCGCGACGACACAGACGGTTGAAGTTAACGCCGCAGCGAATATGGTGAACACCAGCACACCGGCAATAAGCGATCTGATAGGCGCGCAGGAAGTCAGCAACCTTCCCGTTGATGTACGAAGCGGCTCCGCACTGCTGAGGACAGAGCCCGGTGTCGTACCCGGTGCGATTAATACTCAAGAAAGTGACAAAAATGAGGATGTCGGCGGCTTTGTTGGAGGAATGCGCGCTTTCGATGAGGATTTAACGATTGATGGTGCTAACGCTGTTCCACCCATCTGGCCCCAGGCTGCTTGGACAAACGTCACGAATGGCGGCCTCAGCATGGACGCGATCCAAGAATTCCGTGTCTATACGATCAACAAGCCGCCGGACGCAGGTGGCAAGGCGGGGGCACTTGTGGCCATCACGACGAAGGGTGGTACTAACCAGTTTCATGGCTCGATGTTTGAGTATCTCCGCAACACGGTTTTTGACGCCGCCAACTTCTTTAATGCGGGCAAACGGGCGCCTTACTTACAGAACCAGTTTGGCGGATCAATCGGTGGCCCGATCAGCAAATCGCGGTCAATTTACTTCTTTGGAAACTATGAAGGATTCCGAAGCACTCAACCGGTGACGGATAATGTAACTGTTCCGACACCATCGCTTCTCGCGATGATCCCCGGTGGTGCTGCGCATGGATATTTACAGGAGATCTACGCCGATACGTTTCCGGCATACATTCCTGGGACGAGCACAAATGGTCTAGTGGGAACTGGCGTTGGAATCATCAACCAAGGTGAAGCCCGAAACATGGGAATGGGCCGAATCGATGTGAATCTTCCGCACCAGAATCAACTTACTCTGCGTTATCTGCAAGGGTCCGGGTTGGAAGACAATGGTGCGGTCCAGGGAGATGGGGTCATCGGCGGCGACGTAAACGAAGGTTTTTCTGAGAACGACGCGTTGATTCGCCTTGTCACCGTGGTCTCGCCGAACAAGGTAAACGACTTGCACGTAGATTATGACCGAAACAACATCGATTTTTGCGCCGATCCACCACCGAGCGCTCTAATCGCTGACGGATTCAATGCGGCATGCGCGACAAATACGAGTCTTCCGGCCATATCAGTAACCAGTACAGGGCTAGCGGCAGCGGGGAATGAGAACTGGATGCCTGAAAGTCGTCATGAAAACTCCTTTGAGTATGCAGACACGTTCACGTGGATCCATGGACTGCACACCTTTACGTTTGGCGGGATCTATCTTCGCCAGCAAGGTAACATGGAGGCAGCGAATGAAATTAACCGTACTGATATCTTTGACGGTTTTGGTAGCGGGCTCGATGCTTCCTCATGCACACAATGTCTCCAGAACGGATTGACTACCGGCGTGTTTCAGAGCCAGACGGAGAGCATCTTCCCCGCAGGGTTTAAGGGAATTGATGGCTTTCGGGTCACCCAGCCGTCGCTGTTTATTGAAGACAACTATAAAGCAACAAGGAAACTCACCCTGGACTACGGTCTGCGCTGGGTCTATGCGAGTCCGCTTACCGAGTCGCATGGGCGCCTCGACAACCTTTATCTCAACAATGGCTCAGGGCAGCCAGTTCCTGGCGCTGATGTGAACTCCACAAATATTGGCGACACAGTACTGGCGACGACCAGCACCAGTTTGCCTTTATGGAAAAAGCAGTGGACCCACTTCGTGCCGAATTTCGGGATCACGTGGGATCCAACTGGAAAAGGTCAAATGTCGATAGGGGCAGGCTTCTCGATGGCCTATGAAAGACCCTTCATGCAATACATGTTCGGTGTGGGCTCCAATGAGCCATATGTAGATTTAAGCGAAGTAACCAATCTGCCATTCGGCTATTTTGCATCAGCTGGTGGAGGTGCGGGTGCCCCAACGATGAGCACATTCGACCCGAGCGATCAAATTCCATATAACGAGGAGTGGGATCTTCGTATTCAGCGGAACTTTGGGAGCAACACTGAGGCTACCGTCGGATACATGGGAAACCGAGGACTCCACAATAACCGTACAGCGCTCTACAACGGTGGGTCCACCTACACCAGCTATGCGATCCATCCGGTCCGTCCGAACCCTGCATACAGCGTGGACTATGAGTACGTAACGGATATCAGGTCGTTCTACAGTGCGTTTTTCGCGGAACTTCAGCATCGATTCAGTTCCGGCCTTTCCTATAAGCTCTCCTATACGTTTGCTCATGCTCTAGATGACTTATCTGGAGACTCTGGAACCGGATCAGGAGAGAACACTAATAGCAATGATCCGATGCTAGATTATGGAAACTCGGATTACGACATACCTCAAGTATTTGCAGGTAACGTCGTCTATCGCCTTCCGATCGGCCGAAGTGGCCTAATTGCACAGTGCACTAGTGGAATTCGCTGTAGTGCGATCAGCGGATGGCAAATGAGCTCGATATTCTCGGCGAATACAGGCCAGCCCTTCTCAATCACTTCCGGATTGGACAACAACGAGGACGGAGTCACCAATGATCGCGCCTACCTGATGCCTGGGGCGAGCCTGTCATCCCTCAAAAACTATTCGAAGACAAAGGAAACCCAGTTCCTCAACCCGGCAGCGAAGGGCACCATCCTGTCTGAAACGGCGTGCAGTGGATGTGCGGAGCTAGCCCGCAACGATCTCTACGCGCCGAATTTTGTTGATGTGGATGCGGAGATAAGAAAGGAGACTCCGATTCGCGAAAGGCTCAACGCGACCTTTATAGCGCAGGCGATCAATATAGCCAATCGCACGAACTTTAGCCCTCCAAACTCAACCCTCAGCTCCGGATCATTCGGGCTGCTTACTAGCCTTGTGCCACATGGGTACGCTCGAGTGTATCAGTTTGCTCTTCGCCTCGACTTTTGAAACACAACCAGGATCTGTAGCGGCGTCTTCGGCTAATTGCGACTATGAGCATTCGATATCGCGTCGGAGTTGATATTGGTGGAACCTTCACTGATTTTGTCCTCTACGATGCATTGAAGGGAGCCTTTCACGTTCACAAACGCCTTACAACGGCGGACCATCCTTCGCATGCGGCTCTTGTCGGTCTGAAAGAAGTTACTGATTTCGCCGGTATCACCCTGAGGGAAGTTGGGGAGATCGTACATGGAACGACCTTGGTCAGCAATGCTCTGATCGAACGTAAAGGCGCGAAGACCGGTCTCATTACGACAGACGGATTTCGTGACGTTCTAGAGTTGGGCTCGGAGCAGCGCTACGACATTTACGATCTGTTTCTGCGCTTTCCCGAGCCACTGGTGCCTCGTGATTTGCGATTGGAAGTGATGGAGCGAATCGACAGCGGCGGTGCTGTCGTCACTCATCTCGATATTTGCAGTTTGCGAAATGCGCTTTCGCAATTCGCTGATGCTGGAGTGGAGTCCGTCGCCGTCTGTTTTCTGCATTCATATCGGAATGCGAAACATGAGATATGCGTGGAAGAACTTGCAAGCAGGGAGTTCCCGGAGCTCTCAGTTTCGTTGTCTTCTGCAGTTGACCCTCAAATCCGGGAGTATCCGAGATGCGTGACAACTTGTGCTAACGCTTATGTGCGGCCAATCGTGTCTCGTTATCTTGGCTGTATAGAGAGCGGGCTGAGAGCCGCTGGATTCTGCGGTTCGCTAAGGCTGATGCATTCGGGTGGGGGGATGCTATCGCTTGAAACCGCACGAACCTTCCCGATCAGACTACTTGAGTCTGGCCCGGCGGGTGGATGCCTGGTTAGCGCGCTATTTGGGGCTGCTTCAGGACTTACTGACGTGATTGGATTTGATATGGGAGGAACTACCGCAAAAGCATGCTTGGTCGAAGGGGGGCGAATTGAGACAATTCCCCTCATCGAGATCGCTCGGGTGCATCGATTCACCAAAGGCTCAGGGTTGCCGATTCAAACACCCGCAGTCGACATGGTGGAGGTTGGCGCGGGTGGTGGGTCAATCGCAAGCATCGATGACGCTGGACTGCTTAAGGTGGGACCGGAATCCGCAGGAGCTAATCCCGGCCCAGCGTGCTACGGAATGGACGGCGACCATCCGACCGTAACTGATGCGAACCTACTGCTCGGCTACTATAATCCCGATTTCTTTCTGGGTGGCTGCATGCATCTCGATGGTCACGCATCGGAGAGAGCGTTTGAAAGGGTTACAGAACCCCTCGGATTAACATCCATCGAAGCTGCTTCTGGAGTCCGGAAACTCGTAAACGAGAACATGGCGTCGGCCATCAAGGGGCACCTGATCGAGAGAGGCAAAGATCCTCGCAATTATGCAATTGTCGGAATTGGAGGAGCAGGACCCGCGCACGTTGCGGATGTGGCGAGAAATGTCGGCGCAACCCGAGCGATCGTTCCACCAGCATCGGGTGCTGCTTCGGCTCTCGGTTTCTTATCAGCGCCATTGTCTTTTGAAGTTATCCGATCATTTTTGACGGAAATCAAGGAAGATTTTGCCTGTAATGCAGTCAATCGTCTGCTCAATGAATTAGAGATAGAGGCTCGTTCGCATCTGGCAGGGACCGGCTTTGAACACGGCGATGTGATCGTCGAAAGAATGGCTGATATGCGGCTTGTGGGACAAACCCATGAAATTGTAGTCGCTCTTCCCAAGGGCGCGCTTGGCCCAGGCAGTTTCGCAGAAATTCAGGCAGCCTTTAACGCTGCATACGAGGAGCGCTACACCCAGGTCAACCAGAATTCCCAAATAGAGGCTATTAACTTTCGGGTCCGCTGCTCAGCGCCTTCTCCAGGCCTTTCCATTGCGTCAATTCGCAAGGGGTCGAATGGAGTCGCTAAGCAGAAAAGTACTCGCCCCGCATATTTCGACGAAGGTGTTTGGGAGACACCCGTCTACAACCGGTATGCATTAGATCCTGGTGATTGCATCAATGGCCCTGCGATCATCGAGGAGTGCGAATCGACGACGGTTCTCTCTCCGAATGACTACCTAATTGTCGATGATCACCGGAATCTGTGTATCAGCGTCGCCCCAAGCAAGCCTCGCAAGTCGAAAGTCGGAGCTGACCCATCCATCGCGAACGCCATCGAAATCATCGAAGACGATTCCGTCTCGTTGGAAATTATGTGGGCCCGACTGATAAACGTCGTCGAGGAAATGTGGCTCACGGTCCGCCGAACTGCCTATTCTCTCGTCATCTCAGAAGCTCAGGATTTCGCTTGCGACTTGTTGGATTCAGACGGAGAGACTCTCGCTCATTCACCGCGAGCGATGCCAGTGTTTAACCTGACGCTTCCAAACGCGGTTAAAGGTGTTCTTGCAAAATTCCCGGCGAGCACTCTCAATCCTGGCGACGTTTTGATTACCAACGACCCATGGCTCTGCGCTGGCCACTTGTTCGATGTGGTTGTAATTACCCCAGCATTTGTAAGCGGCCATCTGATTGGCATTCTGGCGACGGTTGGTAATGTTGCCGATATTGGAGGAACGAAGGATCAGGCACACGCACGTGAGATCTATGATGAAGGGCTGCAGATTCCTCCGATGAAGTTATTTGACGCTGGCAAACCGAATCAGACTCTGGTGCAGCTGCTTCAACAGAATGTTCGCGATTCGGAGCATATATTAGGCGACATTTACTCGTTTGTTACTGCGAACGCGATCGGAGTCGATCGACTTACCTCATTTTTGCACGACTACAGAATAAGAGATCTTCGTGCGCTTGCAACGGTCATTCAACGCAAATCCGAAATGGCGATGCGCGCTGCCATTGACGCGATTCCGGATGGCGAATATTTCGGAGCAGCCTGGAACAATCCCAACGGGGATAAGCTTAGATATCCACTGAAGCTGACGGTTAGAGGAAGCGACATTCATCTGGACTTCGACGGGGCTCCCCCTTTATCGCCGCAAGGAGGGCTCAACTGTCCTCTGAATTACACAAAGGCTCATGCAACCTATCCTTTGAAGTGTATGCTTACGCCACGGATGAGAGGCAACTCAGGTTGTTATCGTCCTTTCAGCGTATCTGCACCCCCTGGTTCAGTTCTCAATGCGCAGCGACCCGCAGCGGTTGGTCTGCGCCAACGCACCGGCTGGTATCTCGCGCCAGGTATTTTCGGCGGTTTAGCGACAGCATTGCCCGATCGGGTGCAGGCAAACACCGGGCTGCCATTCACCTGTAACATCCATGGCCACAGGGCGGACGGGCAGGTATATTCCGACATCTTTTTTATGGGTGGCGGACAGGGAGCCTCGTCTACCCGCGATGGAATCTCCGGGTTACTCTGGCCAACGTCCGCATCGAACACCTCGGTGGAGCTGTTTGAATCACGAATTCCGATCTTGGTACTGGAGAAGAGCTACATCCCTGACTCGGGAGGCGCAGGGCGGCACCGGGGAGGGTTAGGACAACGACTCAGTATGCGAAAGCTGGCGAATGATGGCTTGTCGACGTTCGCTGCAGTGTATCCGGAAGGGGTTGAGCTTCCAGTTGAAGGGTTGTTTGGAGGGAAACCAGGGATCACCGCGAGCGCACGAGTCATTGATTCTGCAGGGAGACATCGTCAGAGCTGCGGATGCGGAGCACTCGTGGAGTTGAGGGATGTCTCTGAAATTCTGGAGGTCATAGTTTCTGGTGGATCAGGCTACGGTGACCGTCTCGAACGGCCGAAAAAACTTGTCGATCGCGACGTCCAGATGGGATTCGTAAGTGAGGCTGCGGCGGAAGAGATATATGCTCGACATTCGCGCGAAGGAAATTGTGCAGTCGCTGGCGAAAGAAGCGACCGGTGAAAGACAATCAACCGACGTTCAAGTAAAAAGTCTTGCAGCATAAGCTGGCATCACGAGGAGTCGTCATGAGACCGTCATCTCCCGAAGTCGCCCTTGGAGCAGTAGCCACCGTCTCCAACTCGAAAGGTAAGGCAGTCCACCTGTCCACTACTGTCCAAAAGCTTCGCTCATTCGATTATGAGGGTGTGACTCTCTTGGACAGTCGATTGAAAGCGCAGTTTGTTGCGACCCGCAACTTTTATTTCAATATTCCGAATGACGATATTTTGAAGAGCTTTCGAGAGAGCGCGGGCTTGCCGGCGCCTGGGGAAGATATGGGGGGTACACGAAACCTGGCTTCTTCCGGGCCGCGAAGGGGCGGTGGATTTACGAATCTCTTCGGGGGAACATTCGGCCAATGGCTAAGCGGGATGTCCCGCATGTATAGAGCAACGAATGATGCACCGATGCGCGAGAAGGCAAGCTATCTTATGACTGAATGGAGCAAAACATTCAATATCAACAGCCGGAAAGACACCGGAACCGGCGGACACTATGGGTTTGACAAAACGGTATGTGGCCTGGTGGATCTGGGGCTGTACGGCGAGAACAATGATGCGATCCAACTCCTGGATCAGGTGGCTGATTGGGGTACGAAGAACCTAAACAGGAGCCGTCTGCTCCCAGATGCATTGGCGGACCCAAGAGCCACAAATCTATTACACACCTCCGGGCCTCCGCCTTCGGGGGGTGAATGGTATACCCTTGCCGAAAATCTCTACCGGGCTTATCTATTGACGGGCGATGAGAAGTATCGGGACTTCGCCGCGGTTTGGCACTATCCCGCATATTGGTCGAAATTCACCGGGTCCGATCAGATTGATCTTCATGGGTTGCATGCATACAGCCATGTCAATACTCTGAGCAGCGCTGCGATGGCTTATGGGGTCACAGCAGACCCGCACTTCTTACAGGTGATCACGGGCGCGCATGACCACTTTCAAGCGGTCCAAAATTATGCTACAGGTGGATATGGACCTGTAGAGCAACTGGTAAAAGACGATGGGTCGCTCGGCCGGGCGATCGAATTTGAAGGCAATCGCCTGGGAACCGGTTCTTCATTCGAGACGGGCTGTGGGTCCTGGGCTGTATTCAAGCTCGGAAGATACTTACTGGAGTTTACTGGCGATGCTCGGTATGGAGATTGGATCGAGAGAATTCTCTACAACGGCATCTCTGCCGCTCTTCCCATGGCGGATCACGAAAATCCATTTTTCAATGACATCTGGACCGAACACGGTTGGGGGCCAGATCGAGGGCGCACCTTCTACTATTCCGACTACCGGTTGGGCGGGGCGCGTAAGGAATATTACTGGGGGTGCTGGCCATGCTGCTCTGGGACCTATATCCAGGACGTCGCCGATTACCACAACATCATCTACTTCCACAATTCCGAAAGCCTCTACGTTAACCTGTTTGTTCCTTCGACGGTTGAGTGGAGCCATGGAGATTCAAAAATCAAGCTGACCCAGAAAACCGAATATCCAGAGGCTGAGACCACGCGAATCGCAATCGCCACCGCGAACAAGACGAAGCTGGCGTTCAATCTGCAGCTTCGAATCCCCGAGTGGAGCATGGGAGCGACTGTCCAAGTGAATGGGAATCCTTTTCAAACAGTGTGCTCACCAGGAAGCTGGGCGGCGGTAGATCGTGAATGGATGGATGGTGATGTGGTGGAATTGCATCTGCCGATGCGGCTCCGCACCGTGCCGATCGACAAATTCCATCCCAATCGTGTTGCAATCGCCTATGGCCCTGTAGTTCTGGTCCAGGAGCAAGAGCCGATGCTTAAGATTTCCAGACAGAACCCTGGCCTGCAGCTCGAAAGGGGCGAATGGTCCGCTGGAGTTTGCCATGCAAGCCTCGGCAGAGCCCCTTTTAAAACCGTTTTACGCCATCGGTTACGCAACTCCTTATGCGATGTATTTTGACGTTTGATGACAACGATATCAAGTGAAGTCTGTTCCTTTGTGAGTTGTCAGGAAGCTCATATCACGTAATGAGGAGTGGTTAGTGATAAGAATTGCCATCGATATTGGCGGCGGGTTCGCGGATCTTGCAGCCATCGATCTTGAGACCGGAGAAATGAGTTGGGCGAAAACCTATACAACGCCGAACGATCTTCAGCAATGCGTAAAGGAGGTTTTTGAACAAAGCAAAGTCGATGCAGCGCAGGTCTGTCAGCTTATGCACGGCCAGACGCTCGTGATCAATGCAATTCTGCAACGAAATGGCGCGAAGACGGGTCTGATAACGACCCGGGGATTTCGTGACATTCTCGAGTTGCAACGGGCTAACCGCAGAGACATCTTCAACCTCCGGTACAAGAAGCCGGTTCCATTTGTTTCAAGAGAGCTGCGACTTGAAGTCAGCGAGAGAGTTTCCGCCACCGGAGAGATCCTAAAACCAGTATGTGTAAATGAGCTTCACGCTGCATATCGGACGCTGCTGGATATGGGAGCAGAGTCTATCGCGATTGCCTATATCAATAGTTATGCGAACCCTGAGAATGAACAAGCAAGTCGGACGATTCTTAGCGAATTGCAAAACACCTCCGGAAATGCAGAGGCCCCGTATCTGACGATTTCCTCTGATCTCTGCCGTGAGTGGCGGGAGTATGAGCGCACCAATACCGCCGTGCTGAATGCTTTTGTTATGCCTGCGATGGACTCGTACATTAGCGAACTTAGCAAGGAGTTCAAGCGCATGGGCATTCCGGGAGCACTGTTTATGATGCTCTCCAACGGTGGCGTAGCGTCGTTCAGCTATGCGGCAAAAAAGCCGATTGACACAGTAGAATCCGGACCTGTGGCTGGGCTTGTGGGCGCGGTGCGACTTGGAGAAGCCATCGGAGAGCAAAACATTATCGCGATGGATGGAGGCAGCACAACAACAAAAGCAAGCCTCGTGCAGGATCTCAAGATCAGGTACATGGGAGACTACGCTGTTGAACGGAATGAATTGCGGCCTGGGTATCCGATTCGTGTCCCCGTCGCCGATATTGTAGAGATTCCAATTGGCGGCGGAAGCCTGGTCTGGATCGATGAGATTGGAGAACTTCGAGTAGGGCCAGGCAACATCGGAGCGACGATTGGTCCGGCTGCATATGGGCGAGGGGGAACGAAGCCGACTCTGACCGACGCTTATATCGCTCTGGGCCTGTTGAACCCGGCAGCGTTTCTTGGTGGTTCACTGCCGGTTTCGAAAGTGCTGGCAGAACGTTCTCTGGAATCGATCGCGCAGCATTTTGGGATCAACGTCAAGGAGGCCGCGAATGCAGTGCTCCGCATTGCTGCAGACGGTGCAGCAAGGCTCCTGCGGCTCATTTCGGTGCAGCGAGGGCACGACCCCCGCGACTTCAGCCTCGTCGCCTATGGCGGCTCAGGTCCGATGATCGCGGGATTCATCGCGGAAGAACTTGAAATCTCAAAAGTCGTGATCCCTGGAATTCCCCCAGGAAATTTCTCCGCATGGGGTCTTCTTATGAGTGACCTGAAACATACGGCAATCCGGACACATGTTCAAAAGCTGGAAAAAGAGAAAACATCGCAGGTTCTGGACGGAGCATATCAAGAGCTCGAACGGGAAGTGGACGAGACTTTCCGCCAGGAAGAAGTGACGAGCGAGATTGAATATGCACGCTTCGCAAACTTGCGCTATGTCGGACAGGAACATACGCTGAATATCGAAGTGCCGGTGGAACGGATAAGCGAAAGCGTTCTTGTGCAGGTGGCCAATGCATTCCGGCGTTTGCATCTTCAGCAGTTTGGATTCGAATTGCAAAGCGAGCTTGAACTGGTCGACCTCGTCGTAACAGGAACACATACGGTCCCAAAGCCCGCACTGGCGCGAAAGAAGATGCCAGAAAACGGGCACTCGCAATGTGAAGGAGTCAAAACAAATCGGACCGTGTTCTGGCCGGACCGGGGCTTATTGGAAGTGCCAATTTACCTGCGGGATCAATTGCATTCGGGGATGCAACTGCAGGGTCCCGCCGTTGTCGAGGAATCGACAACGACTATCCTCGTACCGGAGTGTTATACGGCCACGACGGATCAGATTGGCAACCTGGTCCTCAAAAGGGGGAGGTCGTAATGGCAGCCAGGATCGAAGCGGACGCGTTTACGTTAAGCATCGTCGCCAATGCTATTCAAGCGGCCAGTGAAGAGATGTTTCTGGTTACTGCGAGAACAGCTAAGAGCCCGATCATTTACGACGTCCTTGATTTTTCGACGGCGCTGACCGATCGCACGGGAGACGTAATTGCCCAAGCGGTTGCAGTACCTGCATTCATTGGAATGCTCGATTTCAACGTTCGTGGAGTTCTGAGAAAGTTTGGCGAATCACAGCTCGACACCAGGCGACGTGATCATTTTGAATGATCCCTACATTTCGGGAACGCACCTCAATGATGTTGCAGTTGTGATGCCGATTTACGCGGGTGAAGATTTGATCGCGTTCGCTGCCAGCAAAGGACACTGGAACGACGTAGGCGGAATGACGTTTGGGAGTTGGGGACCGGGTCGTACAGAGATCTACCAGGAAGGACTGCAACTGCCCATCTGTAAGGTCTATGTTAAGGGCGCGGCCAACGATGCTGTCATTGACATCATCGCAGCCAATTCGCGGCTACCGGATACCAGCATCGGTGATATGGAAGCGCAGATTGCCGGAATGCGTGCGGCATCGAAACGCATCCAGAGAATCGTCGCGAAATATGGCCTTGAAACTTACAACGCCGCAGTCGACCATATCTTCGAAACTGGAAGAACGATCGCGCGAGAGCATCTCAAGTCGCTTCCAAAAGGACACTTCAGCAGCAGTGATTACCTAGACGAAGCTGCTCCTGACGGGGGGCCGCTGCCGGTCCACGTCAACATCGAGATCACAGACGACGAATTCCACGTCGACTTTTCAGGGAATGCCGCGCAACTTCCGTTTCCGATGAATACGACGTTTCCGGGTACGGTGGCCGCGGTGCGGATCGTATATATGGCATTGGTGGCCCCGCAGGAAAAGTATAACCAGGGATTAGTTGCTCCGCTGAGAGTAACTGCTCCGAAAGGGAGTTTGTTTAATGCAACACACCCGGCGCCGGTGTCGATTTACTGGGAAGCACTGACGTACGCCGCAGACCTTGTCTGGAAGGCGCTGGCCCCCCAGGTGCCTGAACGCTTATCGGCAGGACATTTCCTTAGTGTCGTGGGGGAGATTATCGCGGGAATCCGTGCAGATAATGGGGAGCCATTCGCTCTTGTTGAACCGAATCCAGGCGGGTGGGGTGCAGGACAGGATCAGGATGGTGAAAGCGGGCTTGTATGCTTCGCAGACGGAGAAACGTTCGCGTCGAGCGTGGAGGTGATTGAATCGCGTTATCCGCTTCGCGTCGATCGATACGAGTTCAATACGGAGACGGGATTCGGTCACGGAAAGTTCCGCGGTGGAGCAGGAATTATCAAGGACTATCGAATTCTGAACACAACCGCGGATTTCACGACAGATATCAACCGCGCCATTATCCCCCCGTGGGGAATGAATGGTGGTTCACCTGGCACTCTCAATCGTATTCATGTTTATCGAGGAAAGGAGATACTGGATACGAGGCAGACATTGTCATTCAAGTTGCAATACGACGATGTTGTAAGCATCCGTACCGGCGGCGGAGGGGATGGGGTGAACCCTTGGAGCGCTCGCCGAATGCGGTTCGCAACGATGTCGTTACTGGCTTTCTATCAATCGAAAATGCCGAGAA
>CAWDKT010000025.1:0-162377 GCA_963802955.1 uncultured Acidobacteriaceae bacterium | reverse complement strand
TACCGAACTTCGGCGCGAGATGGATCAGAAGGTAAAGGAGGAAGTGCTGCCTCGCATCATGCAGCGCCAGGGCATCGTCAAACTCGTCGAACAGGTCAAGCAGATCGGCTCCCAGTTGTCCGAGTCTGCCCAGAAGTTGCAGGGGATGGATGTGTTCGGCCAGCCCGCGACCCTCTGGGGCAGGATCCTCGGCACCAACGAAGGCGTCGAGGACCTCGTCGAGAAGATGAAGCGTCCGTACGCCGATCAGGCTGAATCGGCTCTCAGGGATTACGACCGGGCCATACTCCAGGTCCTGTCGGCAAGCCACCTGGAAGACGTTCAGCAGATCGTAACCGACCTTCTCTAATCGATGAAACCGATGTTTCCTCTGGGACAGATCGGGATCACCGAAGGAGCGGTTGAAGCGTTGGAACGGGCGAACATCTCGGCCTCCAGCATTGTTCAGCGGCACGTCTTGGGCGACTGGGGCGATGTGACTGACCAAGACAAGAAGTCGAATGACTTGGCACTGGAGATGGGAGGGCGCATTTTATCCTCGTACCATCTTCCGGATCGCACGGAGGTCTGGGTTACCACCGAACCGGACAGAAATGCAACAACCGTTTTATTGCCCGGTGAGCAGTAGGTCAATGAAGTAAACGAGTCGGCCGCTCTTTTCGTTACCGCCATATTGCGCAACCGGAAGGGGACAGTATGAATACGCTGCAGCAAGTCGCAATATTGAAACAGCAGGCCGTCGATCTCCTGCTCGCCGAGCGCGACCGGATCGATGCCGAGCTTGCCATTCTCGGGCAAGAAAAAGCCCCGAACAATAAACGTCGGGGCAGACCACCCAACCCGAAGGTTGAAACTATGCCGCAGAACGAGCCAACTTCCCAGCCCGATACGATTCGATCAGCTTCGCTTTTAGCCCTTTGAGGAATCGTTTCCGGTAATCCTCATCAGATTCGTCCGGCAACCGGATAGACGCCTCATCGTACCAAAGGTCGATCGAAGCCATGTACTTGACGCTATCGCCCAAAGTGCTACCGTTCTGGATAGAACTTTGCATTTGGGTTTTCGGCTTTTCTTTCGACCCCTCGGCCATGCGCTGCGGGGCTTTCTGTTTGTGTACATCTTCCGGGCGCGGAGATACAAACTTGGCACTTTGTACACCGTACCAATCCGCGAGCTTTTGCGCCGCGTCCCTTTCCCGGCACCCTTCCATCACGGCCACGAAATTGATGACGTCACCCCCACGCTTGCCGCCGTTCTTCGCGTTGCAGGTTTCGCTCCAGCACTTCCAAAAATTGCCGGCGATGTTCACCTGGAACGTCTTGTCCTTGTCCCCTTCCTTGTGCATAGGAAGGGGGCATTTCGCGCTTGCCCACTCGCCGCGGAAGCGCAACTGGATCCCGTATCGGGCGCACACATCCGTGATTTTGACACCGTGCTTGATTGCTTCGAAGTTGATCATTGTAGCCTCCTGATGAGCCGGAGTTTTTTACCGTTCCTGCTCTTCGGGCGGCTCGAATCCGGTGTCGTCTTCTTGGGTGTTCTCGACGAGTACCAGCTTGGTGTGGGGGTGGAGGATGAGCGGCAAGCCGATGTTCACATCGATGCCGACGCTGTTCGATTCGCCGTTCTTCCATGCAGCGCCGACCTTGAACCACGTCTTGCGCCCCTTCCCATTATCTTCAACAAACATGACCCGAAAATCGGGCTTCCGTCCGGCCATAAGTAGCTGTCCTTTCAAGCAGCTACCCTAAGCATAGGAAATTGGCGGAATTTTGCCAGGGCAGGTCAGTTTCGGCAATTGCGTGTCCCTATCGCGCCGCCTAGCTCCTGAGTTCCCGGCGTATAGTTGGCGGTTTGGAAACTGACCCCCAGCGGGAGTGCTAGCACTTGCGCTTTTACGCGGGTTCGCTATAGTGACGAGGTCGCGGGCGGTGGGGCATGGCCAATCCCCGGCATCGCTCCTGGCAAGTGCAAGCACAATCCATGACAACAAAGGCAATCCGCAAGCCCATCAATCAAGTTCGAAAAGGTCCGCTGTTCATGTGCACCTATAAAGGCTGTGGCTGGATAAGCCACCGGAATTCTCTGTATTGCGTCGATCACGATAAGCGGCGACGCTCTGAGGTCGACTCTTCCAGGCGGCCGCAGCCCCGTATGAAACACTCCCGCTGACAATCGACATCGCGAACGTCCCGGCCGGTCCTTGCTGCCCAGCAGCAGGATCGGCCAGGACGTTTGAAAGCGTCCTCGCAGCACATTTCCAAATCAATCAAGGAGAAGCAACATGGAGCAACTGTGCGCTCATGCGGGAGCGTCGATGCTTTCGCGCGATCAACTCGCCACCATTCTGCCTCCGGAATCGACGGAGACATTCAAGCCAATCTCTCACGCGGAACTGATTCACAACGTGCTCGACGGGCTTTCCTATCGGCACATCAACGTAGTTCGCGACGAATACGCCGTCTCCGACGATGGCATGAAGCTGTTCGGCGTTCTTGATCTGGAAACCACCTTCGATGAGGCGCGTTTCTCGCTTGGAATCCGCAACGCGAACGACAAATCCATGCGCCTTGCACTCACAGTGGGCTTTCGCGTCTTTGTGTGCGACAACATGGCGTTCTACGGCGATTTCACGCCGGTGCTCGCCAAGCACTCGAAGCATTTCAACCTGCAAGATGCGCTGGCCGTTGGCATTGACCGAATTCAGCGCAATTTCGAGCCCATGCGGCGCCAAGTGGAATCCTGGAGGGGCTTCCAGCTCACCGACGATGCAGCGAAGCTCGTGATCTATCGTGCGTTTATCGAGGATCGGCTTGAAGCGCCGAAGCACCTTGCCCGGCTCGTCCACGAGCACTATTTCGATCCGAAGTATCCGGAATTTTCACCACGAACATTCTGGAGTCTTTCGAACGCATTTACGTCCGCATTCAAGGAATTGGACCCAGTCCCACAGTTCAGAGCGACTGCGAAACTCGGAGCTTTCTTGGTCGCGACGAACTCAGCCGATTGCCTCTCGCTGGCCAAGGCCAGTTGATTCCCATTGAAGCGGGTCCGGCAATCCGTGCCCGCCTCCTCAACCCATTCAGCCACAAAAGGAGAACCCCTCATGATCACTGCATCGGAGTACCGAGATCTTCCGCTCGAAAGCCTGGCAGAGTCGCCAAACAATCCGCGCCGTAGATTCGATGAAAGAGCACTGAATGAGTTGGCCGAGAGCATCAAGACACAGGGGATCCTCGCGCCCCTGGTTGTGCGCCCTGTCGGCCAGCATTTTGAGATTGTTGCAGGAGCCAGGCGCTTCCGGGCCGCTCAGATTGTCGGGCTCGAAACCGCGCCGGTTCGCATCGTCGAACTCAGCGACGCCCAGTCTCTTGAAACCAGCATTGTCGAGAACCTGCAACGACGCGACGTACATCCACTCGACGAAGCACAGGGCTTTACGGCGTGCAGAAGGAGGGCAGTGCCTCGATTCCGCGCAATCGATACGTTGAAATCCGGCAGGAAAAACCGACCAAGAAGGAGCAGGCGAACTGGCCGGAGTATAAGACCTGCAAGTTCACCTCGGAAGCCATCGTCACCAAGGGCAGTGAAAAGGGCGAAATCCGGCGCGTCTGTGCCAATCCCGAATGCCCAGTTCACCATGCCCGGAAACCAAAGCCCGCAGCCGACGCCGCATTCAAGGCAGAACAGGAGAAGCGCCGGCGCGAGGAAGCCATAGCCCAGGTCACCGGCTTGCGCGTCCTCAGCGCCATCACCGAAGCTGTACCGGTTCGCCTGATGAAGCGGGATCTGCTCTTTGTAGTCGAGCGGCTCTGCGCCGTTCTGGACGAACGCCGTCTCGCCATCATCTTGAGACAGCATAACCTCGGCAAACCGAACGGATCCACCGACGCACCGCCCAAACTGCTCTCAGCGTTTCTTCGCAAGGCCGATGAGAGCACGCTGGGCCGTCTGTTGGTCGAGCTGGCCGTTCTCCAAGCAGCAGCTACACCCAACGAATCCAGCAAAGCCCTGCGCGAAGCCGCCGAACTCTACAAGGTGGATGTGGGAGCCATCACAACCAAGGTCAAGCAGGAATTCGCCACGAAGGATAAGGCAAAGACCGCGAAGACAGCCTCCGAACAGAAACCGGCAGCGAAAACCACAAAGAAGCCGGTTGCGGCCTAAACCCTCCATCGAATTCATTTGGAGCCGGCGTTCAGCAGGCTCCTTTTTTATCCTGTTTATGTTTGAAAAGGGAGTTCACAGGTACTCAGCTCAACTTGTCTGCAGAATCCGCCCATTATCAATAGCTTACACAGACTCTCATTCTATCTATGTGATAGCCCCGCCCTCTTCCGAGCTGCCGACGACTGCCATTCGATAGAGCCCATAGGGCGCGAGGAATCCTGAGCGGTGGGACCACGTTCCAAGTGATTAGCTTGCCACGCTGATTCAGCCTGCACGAACGTAGACACCCGTTCATCCATGCCTCGCCGGTGTGGTGCCCTCTTCAACTAGGCGGTCAATCTCTGACACCGGGACACGAACCCAGACCACCTCAATGCGCCTGTCCCCGATCCGCAGCCAGATACATTTCTGCGAAAGGGCCAGCATTTCTGCCACTTCCGGCACTTTCAAAAGCCGTGTTGCAGGCATTTGTTGTTTTTCCCTCCTTAGAGGTCAATGCTCCTGCTGATGCCACGAACAAAGGCAACAATCGTGGCATTTTGGAGTCATTCTCCGTGATTGGTAAGCGCAGCTATTTCAATGATTTAACCGATAGACAACTCCGGACAAGGTCCTGCCAGCGATGCCAATCAGAGTGATCTACCGCGCCGTGGAGAGGAATGTTACTAGCGGCCTTGTGGGGCAAGAACAGGTGTTTCATCTGCGAGTGCCCGAGGTGTTTATGCCAGGTCGGGATCTCTACCCAACCGACGCCTACATAAATCGATACTTTGGGCGAAAAGCAAACCTAGGCGGTGGCTGCCGCGCTCCTATGGCGATTCACTTCGCTGGGGACTGTATCGGGCAAGCAGCGCCTCGAAGGCCCGCTCCGCATCCGCCTGGTCACAGGTTTGGACCTGAGAGGCCTCGTTCGCCACGCTTCTGATTACCTACGCTCGAAAGATATTCCCCAAGAAGCCGTTTCTTGCCCTCTCTGAGCGTGATCCTGCAGTATTTGATCGACGCTGATCCGCTCTAATTATTAGATTCAATTATACTTATATCAAGTAACACCAAAGTGTACCAAAGGTAATAAAATGTGGTTACCTAAGCAACGAAAGCGTTGCTAAACTCTTTGTGACGTCTTCCGAAAGGAAGTGAGGAGCCTGAAGGTGCTTGATCGTCAAAGCACTCGCAGAGGTGAAGCCGTGCATGGAGTTCCGGCTTCTCCTCCACCGGATCTCGAATCTGCAAGCCACATTGCGTCGCCCAGCAACAGCAGCTTGCAACCGCAACAACGCCGCCCGCACGCTCATTCTCAAATCTGTCGCCTAGGCGGTTGGTGCACTGTTCTACTCGCCATCTCGTCCTGTTGCCTCCCCGTCGCTCTGTCCAGCTGCGGCGGCAGAATTGTGGTCACGAAAACAGGTACGGGCGCCATCATTGCATCTCCCAGCACATTGACCTTTGGCGCGTTATCTGTAGGCCAGACGGCTAGCTCGAATGTTTCGCTCGCGAATCAGGGCACTGCTGCCGTACAAGTTTCGCAGGTGAGTGTCACGGGGCAGTCGTTCACCCTGAACAGTGCGAGCGATCTTCCAATCACTGTAGCTGCCGGAAGTACCTATAACATCAGCGTGAAGTTCTCTCCCGCCGCGGCCGGAGCGGCTACGGGCCAGCTAATGATCGCAAGCAACGCCGTCAGCAACGGAACGATGGTGATCAGTCTTAGCGGTACGGGCGCCGCCGCCAACACGACAACCTTGAGCTCGTTGAGCTGCGCGAGCAGTGCTCTATTAGGGTCAGCTGCGGATACCTGCACGGTGACGCTGAATGCGGCGGCGGGCAGCGGCGGCCTGACGGTCAGTCTGGCGAGCAGCAATAGCGCAGTCACTGTGCCGTCCGCAGTGACGGTCCCCGCTGGCGCAGCCACTGCCGGGTTCACGGCTACGGCATCTTCTGTCAGCGCCGCACAAACGGTGACGCTAACGGCCACTGCGAGCGGTGTGTCCGAGACCTTCAACCTTCAGTTGGGGGCCTCGGTGCCCACGCTGAGCGCCAATGCGACTAGTGTCACATTCGGCAGCGTGTTGGTGAACACGCCGGCGGCGCCGCAGTCCTTGACTTTAGCCTCCACCGGAACTGCGCCGGTTACGATCAGCGGGGCTACGCTGACTGGTACAGGGTTTTCAGTGTCCGGAACCGCCTTCCCGGTGACGTTGAATCCGGGCCAGGCTGCGACGCTGAATGTGGAGTTCGTTCCTGCCAGTCCGGGGGCGACAACGGGTCAGCTGACACTGACCAGCAACTCTTCGGCGGGACCTACAACTGCCATCAACCTGAGCGGTACGGGCGGGCCGGTGCTGACCGCGCTCAACTGCAGCAGCGGATCAATGACGGGGGCAGGAACGGATGCCTGCACGGTGACACTGAATGCAGCAGCGCCTAGCGGGGGATTTACGGTGAGTCTCCTGAGCGGTAATACGGCAGTCACTGTGCCGACCATTTTGACCGTAACTGCCGGTGCGACCAGCGCCGGATTTATGGCGACCGTGTCTTCGGTTGGCTCTGCCGAAACAGTAACGCTCACGGCGAGCGCAAGCGGGGCCTCGCAGGCTTTTGCCCTGCAATTGAATGCGGCACTCTCCTCGCTCGGCCTCAGCACGAATACGTTGGCCTTCGGCAACGTCACAGCGAACACCGCGGCCACGCCACTGTCCGTGACTTTGACCTCCACCGGTACTGTGCCAGTAACGATCAGTGCGGCAGCCCTGACTGGCTCGGGCTTTTCGGTGTCGGGAATCACTTTCCCGGTGACGTTGAGCCCGGGCCAGGCGGCGACACTGAATGTGGAGTTCGATCCCACGTCCGTGGGTACCGCGACTGGTCAACTGACCATCGCCAGCAACTCGTCCACAGGTAGTTCGACAGTAATCAGTCTCAGCGGCACAGGAATGGCGGCGCCACCGGCGTTGAGCGCGCTATCCTGCAATAGCGGAACCATGACGGGATCGGGCATGGACACCTGCACCGTGACACTCAGCACTGTGGCGTCAAGCGGCGGGCTGAATGTGAACCTGTCAAGCAGCAGTTTAGCGCTGACGGTGCCGAGCTCGGTGACAGTACCGGCGGGTTCGACCAGGGCAGGATTCACAGCTGCGGTATCCTCGGTGGCAACTGCTCAGGCGGTGACGATGACAGCGAGCGCGAGCGGCGTGGTCAAGAACTTTACCCTGCAGCTAAACGCGGCGATCCTTGCGCTAAGCATCAACGCGACAAGCGTGGCGTTCGGCGATGTGGTGGTGAATACGCCGGCTACACAGTCTGTGACGATGACCTCCACCGGCACTGTGCCAGTAACGATCAATGGAGCAACTCTGACGGGTGCGGGCTTCACAATGCCAGGCGAAGCGTTTCCGGTCACGTTGAGTCCCGGCCAGGAGACGACGCTGAATGTAGAGTTTGATCCCACCGCTGCGGGTGCAGCGACGGGTCAGCTGACTATAGCTAGCAATTCATCGACCAATGGGGCGGCGGTGATCGCCCTGACTGGCATAGGCACGCCGCCGACCGGGGGCACGACTTACTATGTGGATAACTGCGTAACGGTGGGAAACGACGCGAACAATGGTACTTCGACTTCCACGCCGTGGCTAACCATCGCGCACGTCAACGCGCATCGCTACAACCCCGGTGATTCGATTCTGTTTCAACGTACCTGCACATGGCGCGAGGAGCTGATTCCTCCAAGTTCAGGAAATTCCGGGAATCCGATCACCTTCGGGGCCTATGGGACTGGAACCGCGCCGATTATCAACGGAGCGAATCTGGTCACGGGTTGGACTGCTACGGGCACAGGGAGCTATTACGCTCCCGAGCCGTCGACAACCGCATTGGGGTTAGGCTTTTTTCAGGTGTTCGAGGATGGCACGCGCTTGACACAGGAGACCGCGGGTGTCTCCTCCCTCGCTCCAGGGCAGTGGTACCTGAATACAGCGAACGGCCAAATTTCGGCTTACACGATTGCTGGTGACAATCCAAGCGGTCACACAATGGAAGTCTCCGTGCGCGAGGACTGTATCGAATCCGGCCAGGGCGCAGACTACATCGCGGTGCAGAACCTGACGGTTAAGAATGCTGCGTGGGCGGGTGTGTCGATCAACAGTTACTGGCAGGCGATACACTCCATTTCTATTGCTGGAGTGACTGCCGAGGACAATTATGATGACGGAATCAATGTCTACGACAGTGGTCGCGGGTATTCCATAAGCAATGTCACCATCTCTGGCAACACGACGACGGGCAATGGCTTTGCCGGCATTGACGTGTGGACCGACGGCGATACGATCAGCAATGTCTCGATCACCGGAAACGTTGGCCATGACGATGTGTGGGATTCATCTGCTGCTCCCAATAGCCCTAACGGGGAAATCCATGTGTTGGGACCGACTCTGAACGGCTTGACGATCGAAAATAACCTGGCTTACAACGCTGGCAGTGCACTCCCGGATTTCAAGGCGTATCCGAATCTGTACGATATCGGATCGGGCATTTATATCGACACCGTCCCAAGCAACGTGGTCATAGCCTACAATCAGGTCTATAACAACAACGACGATGGAATTGCCCTTGAGGATTCACAAGGCGCCACCATTTACGGAAACGTATCCTATAACAATGGGGTGGCCGGATTCTCGAATTTCCGTTTATCGTCAAGCAATTTGTGGTACAATAATACCGCTTATGGAAACGCCCTAGGCTTTCAGGTGTGGGGAGGTGGGACAGTCGACAACCAATTAATAAATAATATTGCAGTAGGCAGCACTGCTAGCGCACTTATAGCTGTAAGCGGTGGCGAAAACGATGGAACCAATGGCCACGGCAATGTCTATAACTATAACGACTTTGGGCCACAGGCCAGCAGTTTTATTCAGTGGGGATCAGGAATGTATTATTCAACATATTCTTCTTGGGAAGCAGCAATGGGAAATTGCGGCTCGACTGGTTGTTCGCACTCGGTAGAGGCCAACCCTCTTTTCGTTAGTACGTCGACAAACAACTTCGCCCTTGCTCCATCCTCTCCCGTGATCGACGCCGGTTTGAACCTCGGCTCCACCTATCAGTACGGCCTCGATCCCACCTCCACTTGGCCTAGCAACGTCATCCTCGACAACCAGAACAGTTACGGGTCAGGCTGGGATATCGGCGCGTACGTGTATACGCAGACGTCCTCCCCTCAGTCACGATAACCACCCCGATTGCAAGCTCCACGGTATCCTGAATTGTGAAGGTCGCCATTTGGTACTTCAATGAATGGAACCACCTTAAGTCGGCGGTATTTGACTAAATCGTTTCGTCTATTCGGTGACGGTGGCGAGCGCCTTGCGAATCTGTGCGATCTCCCGTGAATCAAAGCGCGATTTCGAAACCGCCTGCACGTTGGCCCGGATATGCTCGACACGCATCATCGCAGGAACCACCACATGGACCCCGCTGTCACGTAGAATCACGTTCAACACCACATCGGCAAATACGGTGTCTCCCAGAGCCCCTAGTTTCTCGCACAGAACTGGATCTAGCTCCTGTTTCTTTACCAATGCTCGCAAAACTTCCCGGCACCGCTGCACTCTTGCCACCCCGCCATACGGGTGGTTGGCCACCCACACATAATTCCCCGCGCTCTGTTGTGAAAAGCTCGCAGCGCCAGAAATATTAAATACGTTGCAGGGAAACTGCATCGCCCGCAGCGGTTGCGTCTGCCGTTCCATTGCAAGCTCTACGACATCTGGCTCTGCGGAAAGCCCGGCGATCCTCACTTTGCCTGTCTCTACCAGTTTTCCCATGGCATCCAGCAGGACATCTTGGTCCAGAACGCTCGCCGGCGCTGCATGAAGAAACAACATATCCACGAAGTCCGTCCTGAGCTTGCGCAGGCTTTGTTCAATGCTCTGCTGCAATACCGGAATCGTGAACTGATTGTCACTGAACTGGCTTGCCGCTCCCTTGTGGAGCAAGGAATGCGTCGAAGGCAGCACTGCCAAGACTTTGCGCGCCACAGTCTTTGCCACACGCTTCCAGCCTGATTGACGCGCTGCCAATATCCCGAATTTTGTAGCGATGATAGCCTGACCGCGACGTCCCTGCAAAAACTCCCCAAGCAGCGACTCCGATTCACCATATCCATACGCGCGCGCCGTATCGAAAAAACGGATGCCCTCATCCCATGCAGCGGCCAAAGCTCGCAGTGACTCGGTTCTTCCCGATCGGCCCAGCAGGGCCGAGCAGCCAAAGCCGACTTGCAGCACCCGCAAGCCAGTGTTTCCGAGTTCTATATCTTGCATCTCGCCCTTTCGTGCTATACGGCGTAAATTACGCTCTGCTCTGTTGCCATCACTTCCTTCGTGTGAAGATGATTTGCCAGTCGAACGGCGAGCGCAACCGCCACCAGTGTAGAGTTTGCCTGTCCAGACGTGGGAAAGACACTTGACGAAGCCACGAAAAGATTCTCGACACCATGGACCTTCAAGTTCGGATCAACAACACTTTGCGCAGCATCTACACCCATCCGCGTGGTGCCGGCCTGATGATACCCATCTGATGCGTGTGAGTAGACCCGTTCTCGCAGCTGCTCTGGGCCGTACTGGAACTGCAGGCGGCCAATTCCATTTGCCTGCAAGGCCTTATCCAATAGCTCATGCGAATCGATCACGCTCTGCACATCCTGGTCCGTATAACGCAAATCGATCACTGCGCGCGGAACGCCGAATGAGTCGGTTTCACTGCCCAACCTTATACGGCTGTCCCGGTTAGGAACCTGTTCAGCCTGGTAGGACAACGCATATTTGCCGCCTCGGTTGGGAACCAGGAATCCCGGCTTCTCAGGCTTTTTGATAAAACGGTCGCGCAGGATCCTATAGATGCACTTCGTGTCGCTCGGCACGCCCAGTATGGCATTCCGCAGGTGTGCTGCCAGCCGGTACGGCCTTGGTCCTGTGTGCGCGAGTCTAATTGCCTCAGGCAGCAGACGCCGACCCGTTGGCCGAAAGGCCAAGACCAGAAAAACGGAGGAGAGCACGCCACTGCCGTGGCTGGGATCATAGAACGATGGATTGTCGGGCCAGAATGCGGTATTCAAAACCTTATGTTGCAACTGCGCATCTGCAGTCAACATCAACCGTCTGCGCAGATAGGCCCCGTTCTTGTCCAGTCTGAAATCCAATTCGTTGATCGAGTCAGGATCATTCAACATGATGTTGGCGATTTTCCCAGCAATGTGGCCCATGTAGTACCGGCCCAACGGACCATCCACGCCGCCAAAGTGTCCAGGCCAGCGTTGTTGTGTGCGCAGAAGGAGCCGAGTGGTCTCGACGCCACCCATTGCGAGCACAATCCGCCGCGCCCTCACTTTGCGCGCCCCCTCTGGTGTACTCACATCCAGACTCTCCACAAACTCCTCGTTCGCGCTCAGATTCAGACCCGTCACCGTGCTTTTCAGACTCAGCTTGATGCGCTCTGACCCGAGCAAATGATCGCGATGCTCCAGAATCACCTTCGATTCCCGGGCCCAGCGCTCTACAGAATCCAACGTTAGCCCGCCGCTAAGCTTCCGCTTATATGGGACGAAGAAGGGGTCATTGCCACAGAGTAGATATTCGGATGCCCGCGCATACCAGGGTCGAATCTCATTATGGCCGATGGGCCATCGAGCGTCCGCCACGAAGTCGCGCTCCATGCAATCAATATCGTCGTAGGCCACGCAGCGGCCGCTCCAAGTCCACGAAGTACCGCCCAATGCCCTGCATACTGCGATCTCCATCGCAGCGTGGCGATTGGAATCCACAATTTGTGCCCGCGACGCCTCGGCCGCCGCAGGATCGACTTCGCGTCCTCCCGATTCAAGCACAAGCACTTCATCCCCGAGACGCTCGAACTCTAGTGCTAGGGCCATGCCCACGGGACCGGTGCCTACAATACACAGATCCCACAGCTTGTCATTCGAGGAAATCCGTTCAATCATGTTCAACCTCACTCGTGTCGAGCTAAGATCTGCATAGAATTAACTGGTTGTCGCGATCCGCTAAATCGCTTTCGGTATTGAATGACTGAAATACTTCTAAACCGGAGCCCCTTTTTCAGCGCAGAATCCAGTGGCCTATAGCTCTCGAGAAAAGAATTTCAAGACTACCACAACATTTGTGGTCGAAGAACCAGCCAGCTCGCAGCTAGCTGCGAAGTGACTGTAAATAGGGTCCTCGAACCCCAACATTACGGTTCGTACAAACACTGGCCCCTCGATCCAACTGTCGAACTAAAGTCGGCCGGCGTTGGATTTAACTCGTCACCCTGAAAATCAATCTTCATGGAAGACTTGAAGGACGACCGAAAAGGCCAGTTTGTATCTCACTCATCGGGCATTCAGTTTCTAAAGGTCTTCATCGTGTTTGCGCCTCGCAAACATTGACGATGCGACGGTACGAAGACTCGGAATCACAACCTCAAAGGGAAGCCGCGGCTAATACTAAACGCGATGGGGCGAATCGAGAAATGCACGATGCCAAAGTTCAACACTCATCAATCCCCACAGAAGCTGGCCGTGATCCGCGGTTCCTGCGTCGTGTTCCAATAGGAGCGACTGAATATAGTCTGAATTGAATAGACCCCGCCGCTTCGTAGTCTCTGGGGAAAGCAGATCGTGCACGAAGGACCGGCACTCCTTGCGAAACCAAAGCGAAAACGGCATTGGGAAGCCCGCCTTCTTCCGGTCGATCACCTCCGCGGGAAGCCACTTACGAGCAACTTTCTTCAACAAATACTTCCGGACGAGCCGCTTAATCTTCATATCTGATGGAAGAGATGCAGCGAATTCGACTAGTTTATGGTCGAGCAGAGGAACCCGGCCCTCAAGAGAGGCCGCCATGCTCGTCTTGTCACCCCGTGCCAGAAGATCGTCAGGCAACCAGAGCTTCGTATCGACATAGAGCATGCGGCTCAGCCATTCCTTTGCGTCTGCGCTCTCAAGTTGTTTCCGAAATACGTCTACTGCGTAGGGGTCACTGAGCTGATGAAAGACCTCCTCCGTCAGCAAACGGGGCTTCCTGGCTCGATCAAATAGAGGGAACCAGCTAACCATGCGCGTGAGCTCATCCGGCTGGCAAAATGCAAAGAGGGCAATCTTGAGTCGCCGTGACCCGGGTAGTTGCTGCACCAGGTTCAAGGCACTTGACTTGACTTGTGCCGGTAGAAATTGAAACACGGACGACAATCGCTCTCCTGCATAGCGGGCATAACCGGCAAATAACTCATCGCCGCCTTCTCCGGTAAGAACCATCTTCACGTGTTGTGCGGCTAGCCTAGACACCATGTAATTAGCGACGCACGCGTTGTCGGCAATCGGTTGGTCCAAGTGCCAAACGATCTTTCCTGCAAGATCCATGAAATCATCTGGCGTCACATAAATTTCGTGGTGGTCTGTTTTAAAGCGATTTGCAACAAGACGAGCAAACGGCAACTCGCTAAACACCTCACTCCCGCCGCCGCGGAAACCTACCGAGAACGTCTTCACAGGCACGTTCATGACCTGCTGCATCAAAGCCACTACCACACTCGAATCCACTCCTCCGCTTAGAAAGGCCCCGAACGGTACATCACTCATCAAATGAAGCCTCACCGACTCGCGCAACAGAGCCTCAAGTTGTTCTGCACACGTTTCCTCGCTTCGGTGATTCTCTTTGCTTTCGGAAAACGAAAGGTCCCAATATCGCCTGACCTTGGATCCATTCCTGTCGCAAGTCAGCAAGTGCCCTGGCGGGAGAGCGCAGATACCGGAGAACATCGTCTCTGGAGCGGGCACGTATTTCAAAGAAATGTAGTGGCCCAGCCCCTCAAGGTTTAACGATGCTACAACATCCGGGTGCGCCAGGATTGATTTGATCTCAGATCCAAAGATAAGTGAGCCGTTCTGGTCTGTGTAATAAACGGGCTTGATCCCGAGACGATCACGAGCGATGAACAGTCGCTTGCGTGCAGAATCCCAAAGCGCGAACGCAAACATGCCGCGGAGTTCTTTAACACAGTCCTCCCCAAGATCCTCGTAGAGGTGAACAATGACCTCCGTATCGCTCGAAGTACGCAGTATGTGACCGCGGGATCGCAGAGTTTCCCGAAGCTCGCGGTAGTTGTAGATCTCCCCATTAAAAACGATCGTTACCTTCCCATCTTCATTCGATATGGGCTGTTTTCCTCCGGCAAGGTCGATAATACTGAGCCGCTGCATACCCACGGCGAGGTCGCCGGTAAACAATACACCTCGTTCGTCCGGACCTCGATGCTCAATCGTCGAGAGCATCCCATGCAAAATAGCCTTGTCAATTCGCTTACGGCTTTTGTATTCGAAGATACCTGCAATTCCGCACATAGTAAGAGGTCCCGCAATTCGTAAGCCACAATACAAGGATGAACGAGAACAAAAGAGCAATAAACAGAGATGTGTTCTGAAGCTGATCTTACTGAAGAGGCAATGACTCGCGCGCGATCCCTACGCTGTCATGGGTCGTTACAGTGTTCTCCTTGCAGAGCAGCTTTGAATAGAGCGCGACGAGCTCCTTCTCTGAATTCTCCCACGCTAGATGGTCGCGGAAGTGCCGCCGACCTCGTCGGCCCATGTCTTGTCTCCGCGCCTCATCCACGAGCAGATTGCGAGTCGCCATGCTCAACTGCACGACATCATTCGGCTCGACGTACTCAGCAGTATCCTGTGCGGTTCGACGGTGCTCTGTAAGGTTAAATGCTACGACCGGTTTTCCGAATGCTAGGTACTCTATTATCTTATTCGTCGTCGAAAGGTCGCCGTATTCTGTAAAAGGATCGGGAGCGATGCATAGGTCCGCTGTCGCGAGAAATTGCCAGAGGGCCTTCTCTTCGGTCACGCGTCCAGTGAAGTCAATCCATTCGTCGAGTCCTAGTTGATGCGCCATATCCACCATGCGATGCTGTTCTGGCCCACCGCCGATGAGGGTGAATAAAACATCCCGAGGATATGAATCCGCGTAATGACGAATGGCGCGCAGCAAATAGTCAATTCCATCTTGGGAGCCCATTTCTCCCAGGAACACCACAAGGTAGCGTCTACCTTTCTTTCGCTCCGGACAAATAGCCTGGACTTCAGACCAGAGGCGTCGAGGGCCGCTGCGAACAATGGTGATTTTGTCGCCCTTGATTTTATCGCGCCGAATCGCAATGTCACGGTGCGACTCATTCACTGCAATTACAGCGTCCGCAGAGCGCAAAGTGAGCCTCTCGAGGAGCAACAGGCCGCGATAGAGCATTCCCTTCCTAGCTCGCCCCTTCGCAAGATACATTTCTGGGCAGAGGTCATGGTGATCGAAAATAAACTTTACACCCAATGGCCGAAACAGCAACGCAAGCGCAAAATATGTGTCTGGCGGGTTGCATGCGTGAATCGCTTGAAAAGGTTTATGAATATAGGCCTTTATGGCCAACCATAATGTCGCGAGCCAGCAGCAGATAAACTCAATGAAAAATCCGACGGCCGCTTTATCTGCATCATACAGCATCGAATACCGATAGATTTGCACGCCCTCAAGTTGTTCGACACTCTTGGTATACATTTTCTTTTTAGGGCAAATAACAGTGACGCCAAATCCGGCTCGGCGCAAACTTACAGCCTCTTGCCATACGCGCCGGTCAAATGGCACGGGGAGATTTTGGACGATAATTAGAATATTTGGTCGAGTGTTCACGCTGATGTACCTTCCTTCCGGGTGTTTGATATCCCTCCATCAGCAGAGCTGAGAGGCATGCGATACCTTTTAAAAGCTTTTGCTTCGCAGAAAATACGAAGCGATTGGCGTCGGCCAAGGTAGCGAACCGGCATCGGGCCGCGCAAGCCGACGGAGACACAATTGAATATCGAGAGCGGGATCAGGAAGTCAGGCTGGAATGCCTATGGATATTCGCACCAAAAAGCTGAAGCACGGCAAATCGATACGCGGTCTGCTCGCGCATTTCACTGTGCTTCCTTCTGCTTCACGTCCCCTTGGAAGAAGGCCGGAGAGCGACATCGCGCCACGCGGATTGGAAGGTAGCGGCGAGCTGTCTAAGACCAGAATGCAAGCTGTCCTTCGCGGCACGCTGGAACTCATGAACCGAACTGCAAGACTCGTTCCTCGCCTGTTCTTGTTACTGGTCTTCCGGCATTAACCCAATGGTGCTATAGCAGCCCGGACCGTCGTGGTTCCCACTTCTGCTCGCCCCGATCGCCGCGTCCGGCCAGAGGACGGAGTGTCAGCCGACAGTTGCGTCGCTGACTGCCACGGCGGTTGGCTGATGCTTCTCAGAGGCGAGGCGTACTTCTTCCCACACGGACTGCCATTCCCTCGCCTCGTCTCCTTGGATGGGCATAGCGCGACGTCGAAGCATACGGTGATTGAGCCGAGTGCAAATCGCAAACGCCTCTGTCAGCCCCTTAGTAGCCTCAGCTGCGATACACAAAGCCGCGTTTGTAAACTTGTGTTGGCGAATTGCATTTCGGACAATGTTCTTACAGACATGTCGCCGCATAAAGAGAAGATATCGTAACGACAACCTATCCTCCCGATAACCCAGCACGATCTGCGGCACGGTGGCGAACCGGCTAGTCTGGTAGGTGCGGAACAATAGTTCCTGATCTTCCGAAGCAGCAACTGTACGGTAACGATTGCGGCGAAACCATTCGCTTTTGCCTATCCAAGTCGAGTGCGGCATAAGAACGCCCTTCCACGGGTGAGCCCACATCTGATCGTGCGTTAGAAGGCCGCGCCGCGCACCCAATGCGGTACCGTCATTGCGAAAGACTAATACCCAGCCTCCTATGAGGTCTACCTCGGGATGACCTTGCAAATACTCGAGTTGACATTGCAACCGCCGTGGATATGCAACATCATCGCCATCCATACGGGCGAAGAACGCGCCGCTTGCCTTGCTTATACATTCGTTAAGACGTGTAGGCAGACGCTTATTCTCACCGCCTCTCGTGACAATGATCCTTGGGTCGTCGAATGAGGTCGCAATCTCGAGGGTATTATCTGTTGACCCGTCGTCGATAATGAGTAGTTCCCAATCCTTGAAAGTTTGATTGAGAATCGAAGTGATAGCTTGTGCGACAGTTCTTTCGCAATTGAAAACGGGCATACCAATGGAGACTAGGGGCGTGCAATGTGAGGATCTTTGCATCGAGAGTATACTCATGAGTGAATCAGTCGTTGTAGCCCAATCCAGGCCATTCTCGTTGAGCTAGTTCGTATTTTTCGATTGTTCCAATATCGAGGACGTAATCAGCAATTGGATATGCGAACATTTCCCCTACCAGGTTCGGAAGCACATCGAAACCGATGTCTGACGGAGTTCTGAGCGGGAATCCTGTCGAGGAGAGTGGGGCCCCCGATCAATACTCCGGAGAATGCTATATCCGACTTTGGAACCATGGGCTTCTCCGTGAATTCCATTACCCGTCTCTTCTCATCCACTACAAAGATTCCGCACTGAGTTGGGTTACGTACCCGGTATGTTCCGACCGTTATCGGTGCTCGCTTTAGCCGATGGAAGTCAAGCATGCTATCGAAGCGGCAATTGGTGAGAACATCTGCATATAGAACAGCAAACTCCCGCTTGCCGGCGACGAAAGCACGGTTGACGGACAAAGTGCCAGCACTTCCCAGCAATTCGGGTTCGTCCGTCATCGTAACTTCTACTGGCCCTCGGTACGCAGCCACAAACTCCCTAACTCGCTCGCTGTGCGAATGAGTATTGATCAGTACCTGATCAACGCCATATTTGGCGCACCATGCCAACCAGATTCCGAGCAGAGGAACGCCACGGATCGGCACCAGGCATTTAGGAATGCAATCTGTAAGCGGTCGCAATCGTGTGCCGTTGCCTGCTGCCAGAAGAAACCCCTTCACTGCCGCCTCGCTTGCGCGGTTTCGCCGACGATCGAACTACCGCGCTTCTTCCATGCCCAGGCGGTCTCAATGATGTGATCGAGATCGGAGTGTTGTGGATTCCAACCCAGTTCCGAAATCAAGCGTCTTGGGGCTAGCACAGAGTACCGCGGGATCTCCCGCACGGGAGGCGCCTTCACGAATTGGAATCGTGATGCCTATGATCCGCTCGGCTCGAGCGTGGACTTCCCGCACAGAGTAGCCTTTACCCAATCCGATGTTATACACCGAAAACCCTGGGGAGTTCATGGTCTGGAATGCAAGTATGTGCGCCTGAGCAATGTCGAGCACGTGAACATAATCGCGCACACATGTTCCATCCGGCGTTGGATAGTCGCAGCCGTATATGGTGAAGAACTCGCGCTCGCCCACAGCCGCCTCAAATAGCAAGGGCAGAATGTGTGTCTCCGGCACATGCCCTTCGCCGTGAGTAAGGGTCGCGCCCGCCGCATTGAAATAGCGAAATGCGCAGACGCTAATGCCATAGCCCTTTGAATACCATTCCAGCAAACGCTCAAAAGCAAGTTTCGTGTCCCCATACGAATTGACAGGCGCTTTGGGATGTTCCTCTGGAATCGGTAACTCCACAGGATTTCCATAAACTGCGGCCGTTGACGAGAAGATGAAGCGCTTGATGCCCGCCTCTCGAACAACATCGATCATCGTTGTTGCCGCAACGACATTCACCTGATAAAACGCGGCGGGATTCGTTACCGACTCGGGAATAAGTGCTTTTGCTGCAAAATGGAATACGGCGTCGAACGCCTTGGAAGCAAGTACTTCACGCATACCCGCCGAATCGCCAATGTCTATACAATGGAACTCCGCTCCTTCTGGTACCGCCTGGCGATGGCCAGTCGAGAGGTTATCCACAATAGACACCTCATGACCCTGGCGAAGCAGTTCCTCGGAGCACACGGACCCTACATAGCCCGCACCACCTGTAACCAACACTCGACTCATTCTCGACCCACCGGATCTATGTTATCGGATACGTGATCTTTCGCGAAGTTACAGCGACGCATAGGTGCGATCGTCCGCGCTCGAACTCGCCGCGTCATGAACCGCTCCCCGCCCCTGCCCCAAAACGAAAACATGGTCAAAGTATTCTTTGAAGTACTTCGTGAAAATGTGAAGAACGATGGCGTGAATACCCTCCACAAGCTCGTACTCGCCCTGCGTCGTTGGGATCACATATCCTCGCATCCGAGAGTGGGTTAAGGCGTCCGCCGTCAAACCCAGAGATCCCGATGACCGGGACCTTCTGAGACCGAGCCAGCTCCACTGCACGGATAATGTTCTCAGAATTTCCGGAACTCGAAATCGCAATGAGGACATCGGAATCCTGTATATAGTTCCTCAATGGACCGGCAAAAACCATGTCGTATCCAACGTCATTCGCCCACGCGGTCAGTTCTTCTTCAGTAGTAGGTAAACGGATGGCTTGGAACCTGCGTTGGTGTCCGTCAAGATTGTGGCTAAACACGGTCTTGTTGAAGTCTGCAACCCAGTGAGTCGCGAGGGCAAGAGAGCCACCGTTTCCCACGACGTAAATCCGGCCGTCGCGTTCGTATGCCGCCTGAAGAATATTCATCGCCTTGGCGATCTCGACCTTGGGAAGATTGCGCAGTAGAGAGATTGCCTTTTGCGAAAACTCCTGGATGAAGCGTTCCATTGCAGTTCACCTTCCGTAGGAATTGGTAACAATTTCGGCACCAGCTTGAACAAACCCGACTGGAATCTCGCAGACGCTCTGGAACCCTTCGCGCCTTGGCGCCCACCATGAACGCATCGACCACCGCCGCTCGTCGGTTAACCGGCGCTAGCATCATCAAACATCCCGCCCCGCCGGCTCCGAGCATCTTTCCTCCCCAGGCCCCGCGGTTCATGGCGATCTCGTACAGTTTGTCGATAGCCGGATTTGAGATCGCGGAGGCGAGTTGCTTCTTCATCGTCCAGCCCTCAAGCAATATTTCTCCCGCACTCTGGAAATCCCCGTCGAGAAGCGACTTCCTTGAATATGGGAACTGAATCAGACATGCGCCTTAATGTATCGAAGTTCCTTTCGGTGTTAGCCTTCTGTTCGGCCAGTACAGACGACGCATCGCGTGTTGTGCCAAGGAAGAACAGGATCAGGTGACTCTCCAAGTCCATCCGTTTCTTGATAGTCGAGCAATACCGGTTCGACGTCAACGGTTCCATCAGCATTAAATTGCAACACATTAAATCCGCCGAACGCCGCAGCATATTGGTCTTGCCTACCGATCGGCTCCTTCACCAAATCGATCTCCAGTCGGCAAGCAGCTTCCGCGACTTCCCTTTTATCCAGCTTCTTGCCGACATATGCGTACAGCCCTTTCATCAGGGCCACGGAAAAGCTGGAAGAGGACCCGAGGCCCGTTCTCGCCGGGATCGGCGCAAATGATCCTATCTCGATATTCCTCTCGATTCCGAGATCCAGGAGTGCTTCTCGGATCCGCGTGTTCTTCAGTTCTGAAGGATGTGACACCTCCTCACAAACGGAATACCGCGCAGCCACGTGATTCGTGTAAGGCGCATAGTTAATGCCAATGAAAATGAATTTGTCGATCGCCGTAGAGATGACTCGACCGGGATACCTGGTATAAAACTCCGGGAAATCCGTACCACCGCCAGCAAAACTTATCCGCATCGGGGCACTAGAAATGAGCATTGAGCCTATCCTTAGTCAGATATGCGACGTGACAAATACGGCGGAACCGGCAGCGCGCGAGTCCGTTTTGTCGCCTTCGGAAACGATCGACAATAGCAAATAGACAACCCCGACAAGATACAAGCTATAACCGTTCCCCGAGGTCCCAAACAAACTTTCGCCCCCCCAGCCTCCAACCATTCTTCCAATAACTAACGCAAGACAAGTACGAGCAACAAGTTGACAGATAGTCAGCTCGCTCCTTAGCCGTTTCGCCGCAAAAAGACAGACAGAAAGGCACCACGCTATGAGCACGAAGAAACCGCCAATGCCGAGCTCTGCAGTCCAGTGTAGGTATACATTGTGCCCACTGAAGTTGTAAGTGATCCTGTGGTCCATATACCAATGAAAGTTGCCCGGACCAACCCCAATCAGGAATTCCCTGGGATGTTCTGGGAGATAACGTAACAAGGCCGCCCTGTCAGCGGAGCGATCGGCATAGGATCCTTCTGCACGTAGTTCTGGGTTCCACAGCTCGCTCATTCGTTCTGTTGCCGTAGCCTGGTTCGCAGGGGACAAGACTAGTGTCACGTAGCCCGTATATAGGCCTACAACAGCGATGGCTGCGGCTGCGTACACTTTCCATCGCCGCAGCGATGCACATAATGCAAAGACGACGGCCGAAGCTGCCAATCCAACAATGTCGGAGCGATCGCTCACCGCGAACACTGAGAAGACCGACAGGATAGCCGTGGTAGCAGCTACCACCTTAATCTTGCCGCGATATGCTTCGAACGCCATGAGCGAAAACCATGCGCTTATTGATGCCTTCCCGCTGATAGCTCCCCGATAAGACGCCAGGAACCATGCGGTACGATCCGAAAAAGGAGCAGCTCTCATCTCGCCTGCGGCATATCTTGCAGCGTTAGGCCCGACATATTGTTCGCCTGAGAGCGACACGATGCCGCTCATGTGCAACGCGTGGAGGATCTCGTAAATTAGAATTCCTGTAAGGAGGATTACGCAGGTTCTTCGTAGTTGTGCTGCGTTTGGCCTGCTCACAATCAGGAGAGTAGCTAGAAGTGCATACTCCCAGAATTTCACTATCGTAAAAGCATAAAATTTGAGGGCGGCTGGGTCGACGAACATGAAATTGAAGACACCAGAAAATGTAGCCAGGATGGAAAAACCAAAGAGAGCTCCGATCCCTGCAGATAGCGCTCTGTGTTCAAGCACGTAGCTCAAAGCTGTCTTGCCGTGCGCCAGAACGTACACGAGCAGGCAGACGTCAATTGCAAACACAGCAGCATCCGCGCTATTGCCGATGATATACAGTGGAAGCGGAATAAGTGCGCTTACTAAAACGTACCCAGCGGCGTCGGCGCTAGTAGGCGCACGCACAATCTCCAGAACCAGGTATGCGGTGATGCAGATGACTACGTAGGTCAGCATTGGTTTGTCTATAATGTGATCAGTTCGCGTTTCATAATGCTGTTATAGATTTCGAGCAATTGAGGGATGATCACACCGTGATCGAACCGGTCGAGGACTCTCTCCCGGGCGGCCTCTTTCATCGACCTACGTTCCTCGTCGCTCATCGAGAGTGCCGACCTTAGTGCAACGGCGAGCCCGGAAACGTCGCCGGGAGAAACTAAGAATCCACAGGTCTCGGTGAGAATCTCGGCCATCCCAGTTCTCAACGAACCAACTACGATTCCTCCACTTGCGATCGCTTCAAGGCATGTATACGAAAAGGGCTCGGATAAGGACGGAAAACAGCAGGCTCCAGCATCCCTATACAAGCCGGCTAAACGCTCCCGCCGGCAGATGCCCAGATGGACGACCCAATCAGGCAGTTTTATTCCTAGGGCAGCGCGCAGGCGAATGAAGCGATCAAATTGCGGAGTTGTCCGCCCAGCCAGAACGAGCCGGCCTTGCCACCCGGCCCGTCTTAAGCGGTTGGCGGCGCTCAGGAGTACGAATATACCCTTTTGTGTGAGTAAACTGCCCGCGAAAAGAATATCGGTCGCCAGTAACTCCCGAGGGGCATCTTTGGAGAGCTTCCTCCACTGATTCGCGTCGATGCTGTTGTGCACAACTCGGACACGATCAGTGCCGAATTGCGCCCGCGCTAATGACGCTTGGTGCTCGGACACAACGGTAATGATGTCGGCAGCTCTCACTTCCTTGCGTTCCCAATGCACCTGAAGGCGCCTGGTTGCAGATAAAAGGTTTTTCCAAACGGGCGCCGTACCGGTGGTCAATCCGTGTATCCGCACTACCATCGGGATCGTGCGCTTTCCGGCAAGCCACATCAATGACTCACCTCGGAAGCCTGGAAACTCAATGATGTCGGGGCGATGGCTTTCGGCTAGCTGTCGAATACATTCGGCAACCCGTCTCCGGTAGAGAATTCCCAGATCGGACCGTGCACCGAGAGTCCGAGCGACAATGTTCCTCTTCTCGATGCCGAGTTCTTCATCTGGCAGCCTGATGACCGTCATGCGTGGCGACGGCGTTGATGAGCTGAGCTGGCCATTGTCGGAAGCGGCTATGATTGTCACGTTGTGACCGTTCTGCGCGAGCGCTCGACCCGTTTCCCACACGTAGGTTCCGATCCCGTATGACCGCTGCGAGGGTGGACACTCCTTCGATACGAAAATAACATTCATGATCCAGGCACGATCCTCGGGCACCTCGCCGTCTTAAGGAGTAATTGCATCCGATTAGCTCATCAGGACCGGGCGGAGCGGGCCTTCTCCCGTATATGGTGTCCAAGAGGCCATGATCTTACTAGCTTTCGATAAGCTCTTCTTAAGATTAGTTCTGGGAGGACTGTGTGCTTCTTGGAGTCAATCAGCGTCCAATCCCCGAAAGCAGAAAGCGTATGAATACCATCCCTAAATGGCGACGACGCGACAGGAAAGACTTCGCACACTGAATGTTCCTCGAATGCCTCACTTGTAAGTACGTCTACTTTGTTTATGACAATTGAGCCGCCATAAGTCTTGGTGCAGTTTTGGGTTGGGCGATATAGATGACCGTCGCCAAAGAATGGCGTGCCGGCTGGCCGTGCGTTTCGCCGATCAATCCGCACGGGATTGGCGCAATGCGGCTGCCATGTACCCTCGAGGTCTGGAGAATGCCAAATGCAAAGCTCGCTGCACGGTTGTTCAGGTGTCGTGCCAAACATCCACCATCGCTCCTGATGGTTAAGTACCGTCGGATCTACGACGCTGAACGGTAGAAGCTCCTTGACATACTGCCACTTACCATCGCCATTATGACGGTACAGGTTAACACTTCTACCACTAATCTCTTCAGCCACGCAGTACCAGGAGCCATGGTTTAAGATCGTATATGGATAGGACATGTGTAGCCCAGTATCAATCGCAGGTACTTCGTTTGCCACCTGCCCTGCTCGATCGATACTGAAAGAAGTGATGTGGCCTCTCCCTAAGGACGAAGGACCATCTTGCTCGGTTCCTCGCACGTAATCGCGATAGTTCAGCCGCTCGGCTAGAATGAAGCGGTCGTTTCCTTCGATGACGCCAAAGCAATCGGCCAGGTATTCGAGCGGCCCGCATTGATCAATCCACTCCACCCGGGGGACAAAGCATGGATTAAGGAACGACTGGATGGGCGCCCGAACAATCCCTATCGCCCAAAGCTCGCTAAACATAAGATTGCGCAGCCGTGCACGAATCGTTTGCAGTTCAATCTCGTTTTGTGCGGAGGGAAGTGGAGGCCTGCGTGACGATTGCATGCGAATCATCCCTTGAAGGTTTCCGGCACGGCCGAGCGGCGGGGCGCCGCAAGAGTAAATGAGATTACCTCTTTATCGGCTGTGATCAGAATGACAGTAAATCGTGTGACGGTATTGATGAAGTTAACCAGTCCGCGTTTGTCGCCGCGATAATTATTAGGTGGCGGCAAGAGCGCAGGTGCGCAACCCGTTTTCCAAATGTAAGTCCTATCCCACAGGACCGCGGTGAGGGAGGACACTCCTTCGATACGAAGACGATGTTCATGGTTCAGACCCTGCTGTTCCTATCACAGTGCACAAATCTGTGGCAGCGCGCATGTTGTCTCCCCGAGTTGCTTGCCAGACGACTGCCGCACTCAGGAGGAGTTGCACTAGGTTGCCCAAAAGCACGCCGACAGCAGTTCCCATCAGGCCGTATCGGCCTGTAAGCCAATAGGAGCTAAGCAGGGTGATCAGGAGTACGCTCACAAAGATCGGAACTTGAATTGTGTAGCGTCGCAGAGCCGTCATATTCTGTGTGTTCGCCCAGGGAGACGCGGTTGTCATCGATGAAAAGCGCCTCGGCTTCAGACGCGTGAGCCATCAGATGAAGAAGCCCACGCTTAAGCGTTTGAACTTGCGCATGAAACCCTCCACAAACGTCCTCACGAATCCTCTTCCAACGTAGACGATACATCGCGGAGTGAAGTCGATTACACTGTAGCGAGTTCGGATCTCCGCCTCTATTGCCCGGGACTCTTCGGACCGGCAGCGCCAGAGCTGATAGAGCATCCGACCATATCGCTTCCAAGCCATGCGCGCAAGGAGCGGATGCTCCTTTCTGAGATGAAAGGTGACCGTTGCATCAACCATCGCGCAGTGGAGCCGGGCGCCGCCCCGCGGCTGTTGATTGGCCACCGTATAAAAGTTTGCGCTGTGAATGCGTTGTGTTGCTAGAGCTTCCGGCAGCAGCAGGGCGGGGACCAACGACAGCACAACGGCCTCCAGATAATTATCTGCGGTCACGCGGATCTCCTCTGGCATGGGCAGAAGATGTCCGAGAATATCCCGACGGATGCAAAGGCTAGAAGTTGGAGTAAGACACGCGGTGAGGTTTCCACCGCGAGCTGCCTGCCGATCGTCGACAAGCCTGCGTCGCCGAATTGGAGGGTGGTGGAAGTCGAGCGGTGCTCCATCCGCATTGCAATACTCGAGGTTGTGAGCGATTAATCCTACCGAGGGATATTCGGTTGCGAGTTCGCAAATTCGCTCCACTTTTCTCGCATGGAAGAGGTCATCTGAGTCGAGAAGATGAATCCACTCTCCCTTGCTTGCAGCAAAGCCAACATTGAACGCGGAGGCCTGTCCACCATTGTCCTTTAGGACTGGAATAATTCTCTTTCCATACTCGGCAATGATTTCCCGCGAGTTGTCGGTTGAACCGTCGTCCACCACGATGACTTCAACGTTAGGATATGTCTGATCCAGTGCGCTCTCGATTGCGTCGCGCAGAAAGCGCCCATAATTGCAGTTATTAATTAAGATAGAGATCAACGGTTGGGCCGTCATCATGCGCAAATCCGAGGGAATAGGATCCGGGTGTATCCCATCAGGCTAGCCCGCTCTTTCGGGGAAAAAAGCGGAAGAAGGAGTACCACAACTCCGGCATAGAGAATTGGCGGTCCAATGCTGCAAAGTGCCAACACACACGCCACTGTTGCGAACCAGATTCCAGCGACCCGGTACGATGGGCTACCCACCTGCCGCGCTAAATACGCGTGAATCACGGGGTAACTAAGTAGCGCAACCACCTCGGCCCAGCCATATCCGCGGAACCCTAGCTGTGGTACGAGCCAAAGAGCGGAACCAGCGAATAGACTTATGTGAACGGAATTAAACACCGTTACTTGGTAATTCTTTTCGAGCAGGTACAGGACGGAGGAGTGCAGGTTGAACATCGCATTGGAGAGGTAACCTAGCGCGATAAAGGGGAACACGGCCAACGCGGGCATCCAATTGTGACCAAGCCCGAACGAAACCAGCAATGGCCCTGCAAGGGCAAACACGGCAAGAGGAAACCCGACAGCCAATGCCTGCAATCTCATCCCCTCGGTAATGCTGTTGCGAAGGCGGCTGCGATCACCGCCCATCTTAGCGAGCGCGGCCATGGCGATCCTCCACGTGGCCTCTTTCGCAAAGGCGAGGACCTGGACGAAGCGAATGCTAACTGCGACATATCCTACTGCCTCAACCCCGGCAAACCGGCCAACAATAAGGGGATTCACTAAACTGCGCAGTTGCCAGACCCAGGTGGAACTGGAATAGGACAGCCCGTAACCTAACATCCGTTGGATCAGGTGCGTATCCCAGTGAAGTGAAGGTCTGTAACCTGCGCTTCGATAGCTGAGGCCAAGTAAAACGATCTGCTGTGTCAAGAAGCCGCTTGCGGGAGCCCAAGCGCCGCAACCAGCAAAAGCCAAGGGTATTGCCACCAGATACATGCTGGCTTGGCTGACTAGCTCGTTTATGGCGACTTGTTTGAAATTCAGGTCACGGTCCAACTTAACAACTGCCGGCAGAGCCAGCAGGTTGAACGGGAGCCCCGCCGCTAAAAACACGAGCAGCCGGGCCACTCCGGAAATCCGCACGAAAGAAGTAATAGTGGGGCTCAGAATGCAGAGCCCTCCAAGAAACACTCCTGAGATGCAGAGAAGAAGCGTGAATGCCTGGTGGAACTCCTTTTCCGCCGGTGTTTCCGTTCTCCTGAGCAGGTAAACGTCGAGTCCCCAGGTACCAATTGTGCATAAGAAAAGAACAACGCCCATGGCCACCGAATACAGGCCGTATTGACGGGGGCCTATAATGCGGGTGACCAGAAGGACACCGGCCAGGCTAAGTGCCATTCCGATCGCCTGGCGGACAGTGAGGAAGGCCCCGCCCCGGAGGACCTTCTTCCTGATTCCCACGTCAGCGACGCTGCTCCCAGCGCGCACTAAGCCATTTCTTTCTTTTCGAGAACGTTGCGCAACAAGCATTAGAGTCTTTTGTAGAGACCTTCTGGAATCGGGAATGAGCGGTTGTGCAGCACGGTTCCTAACAGCCGAACACCTGCCGCATCGAGAGTTTCCTTTGCCTTGCGAGCGGTCAGACGGCGCGTGCTGTTGGCCTCGATGACGAGAATGGCAGCATCGGCAACCAGACCTAATAATTGGGCATCTCCGCAAACGCTTGTTCCCGGGGCATCGATCAGCATGTACTCAAACGTTTCGCGCAGTTGTGCGAGGCGCTCTTTGAGCTGATCTGGCGGCAGAAGTACCCGGCTGTTATCGGCCAGAATGTTCGGCTCCGGCCAACCAAAGGTTGCTGCCGACCTTCACACACTGGTCGCGCAGAGGAGCGGATGGACCGGAGAAAGGGTTCTTTCCTTCGACTCCAAACAGACCCGAGAGGCGCGGTGAACGCACATTGGCGTCGACGAGGCAAACCGGCCGCGAGCTGTTGGCGGCGAGGGTCCGGCCCGCCATGGCGCAGACAGAACTGCTGCCATTTTCACCGTCCACGCCGCAGAGCACAACTTGCCGCGGGGCACTTCCGTTGGCCGACAAGAATATGCGCTGGATGAGGCGCAACATCTCCTCACCGCTGGCACTGCCGGCGTGGCTCGAGAGGATCGGGACAACTTGCCTTGCGGCGACACGATCAGCAGCGTCAGGCTTGGGTTTTTCTGCTACGCCAGCCTGAAGCTCAAGCTGCGTCATTAATTCGAAGTTACGGCTCATGGAAGTTTCCTCGCGCTGGCGGGAGGCGTCGCGTTCGTTGCCACCGACACTGGCGGCGGTCCCGGAAGCCAGATCTTTTGTCCTACTTCAATATGGTCCGGATCGGTTAGTTTCGGATTGAGCGCCTGTATTTGATGCAGGCGCTGAAGATCGAAGCCCCCCAGGTATTGCACAGCGATGTCTTTAAGCGTTTGACTGGGTGCGACGGTGACTTCAAATGGCGCATTGCTTGGGGCGGTTCCGCCGGCCATGGTCTCACCATTGTCTGCCGCGGCTGGCGTAGGGACTGATGCCGGCCGAACCTTTAGATTCAATGAGCGATCGTCAGCCGTCGTGCGAGAATGAGGAATCCAGCGCTCGGTGTACCCAACAATTCCCAATACGCACATAGCTAGCAGCGCCGAGGCTGCCGGAGTCCAGAACTTCAGCAGTCGTTTTTTAGTCTGCTTCCGTTGTTTACGTTCGCCGGGCTGTTCAGCCACAACGTCGCCGACGCCCGCGACAAGCTCTTTTGCTTGCGGAATCAATTGTAGGTCGCCAATTACTTCGGACACCATGCGACCTTCCACCTGTTTGCTCTTCAGCGCGCAGCACAATGAGAGCGCGTTGAAGCACAGGTTATTGATGTGTCCGGGGAATGCCGCGGCTGGCCTCTGCGATCATCGCGAGCGCATCTTCTGCAAACAGCGGTTTGCCCCCATAGCCCGCCTGTTTCAACCGGTAGTCGATGTAGCCGATCGTCTCTTCTGCCGAAAGCGGTTCAAGCCGACAGACGGTCGATATGCGCTGGCGAAGTTGTACCAGAGAATCCTGCATCAACTTATCGGCTAGCTGCGGCTGGCCCGAGAGGACTACGTGCATCAGCTTGCCCCGGGACGTTTCGAAGTTGGTGAGCAGGCGAACTCTTTCCAGCACGGCATCCGACAGATTCTGCGCCTCGTCGATTACGATCACGAATCTTCGCCCCGCCCGATTCTCTCGAATCAGAGCTTCGGTCAATTGCTCGCGCATCTCGTAGCTGCTCTGTGCGGGGGTGATGCCGATGTCACGCAAGATTTTACCGACAAACTCGCATGGTTCACATTGGGAATCAACATCGAAGAGGAATGCAGTTCGGGCCAACTCGCCGAACTTCTCAAGGAAACGGAACAAGATCGTTGTTTTCCCCATTCCCGGAGGCGCAATCATGGCAGTAAAACCGCGGTTGCTCAAAAAGCCGTACTCCAGCGATGCCACTGCCTCCCGATGCGTATGGCTGAGATACAAGCATCCCGGGTCAGGGGCAGTCCCGAATGGATCTCGCCGAAATCCGAAGTACTGCAATAACATCCCTCTACTCTCCGCCTTTCGGCAGTGCAGCGAGCACCGGAGCGCCCAGGTATCCGGCCAACTCGTCCGGCGTACGGAACGTTGGATCCATAAAATCGAGTACGAACGCGGTGGTAAGACTGAAGGCTCCGGCCAGCAGCAATGTAAGGAGGGCCACGCTTATGAGAGACCGCTTGGGTAGCGCCGGAGCGACTGGTTGCTCCGCCAGAGAGACGTTCAGGATGCCGCGCTGGTCAAGGGCGTCGCTGATGCGTGCTTCTTCGCGCTTTTGCACATACAAGAGATAATTCGCTTCTTGCGTCTTCGCGGCGGTCTGAAGGTTGTCTTGTACGATTTCGTCTTGGCCGAGGGCTTGAGCTTCTTCGTGGTACTTCGCGGCGACGGCGGATGCAGCATTCGCGCGAGCCTTCAGACCGCTGAGATCGGCCTGAGCCTTGGTCAGCTCAGCCTGCACCCACTGATAATCGGGGTTCTGGTCAGTGGTTTCATCTCGAATCGGTTTGCCCTCTTCAGCACTTATGGCAGCTCTTTGCATCTGCGATTTGCTGGCCGACCTCTTGAACTAATGGATAAGTAGGGTCGAACTTCGTCAGGAGTTCGGTTCTCTTGAGTTGGAGATTCAATAAGGTGGATTTCAATTGCTCAAGTAGCTGAGGGTTGTCGGAATCACGCACCGCCGTCGTTATTCTCGGCTTGATGGACTGCAGTTCGGCCTGGAGAGCACGGATACGTTGTTGAGTTTCCAGCAAAGTCGTCTGGGCTTGACGTGCCGTGGAGTCGAAGGCGTCGGATTGCTGCAGTGCAGAGTCGCGTTCGAGGCCCGCGGAGACGACACCGGTTCCCTTAGTGAAGTCCGTCAGTTTTGTTTGCGCCTGGTTCAGTCCCTGCTTGTATTGTTCCATTTGTTGGTCGAAGAACTTAAACTCGTCAACTGGATGATGCACTTCCAAGTGTTTTTCCATGTATGCTGCAGCCAAGGCATTGAGCACCTTTGCCGCCAGCTCCGGATTCCTGGCTTGATATTCTACAGAAATGACATTGGTCTTAAGCACTGGCTCGATTTTTAGATCTTTACTTAATCTACGCACTGCTTCTGCGACTTGCACTTCATTTGCACCGCCGACCGACGAAATGGGTTGCCCAGTCAGTCCCGTGGCCAGAACTACTTTGCGCAAGAGGTCATAACTGTTAAGCAATTCAACTTCGGAATTGAGATCTTCCTCGCTAACTTCGTCATTGTTGAACTCGCCGGGTGCATTCGCCGCTGGAGTGACGATCGCATCCGAACGCTGGCGCAAAGCGAGGATCTTCATCTGGGCCTCATATTTCGGGATCCACACGCCGGACACGCCCATCGCGATAACGACGAGGGCAAATGCGGCCAACATTGACCAGCGCTGGCGGAACAGCACAGAGATGATGTCGCGCAAGGTCGGCAACGGTTTTCGGGTATACCGTTCGATTGCCAGGCTGTCGGTTTTCGCGATTGCCAGTTCGTCGGTTCTCATGCCGCACCTCTCATTAGATGTTCATTTCTAAGTGTTCTTTGGGCCAGTGAGTTGGTTTCAACCATAGGAACAGTTGTAAATTACTAAGTTAACGAGTTAGATTGTCGTTCTGCGCGTGACAAAAAAGGGGGCTGAACCGTGATTCGAGGGTTACCGGGGGTCAGGGTCGAACTCGATACACCGGAAGAAAAGGCGGCAACTCGATCAGATGCTCCCAAAAGGCAGGCGGCACAGGCCGTCTGAATCTGTTGTCTCATTGCCCGTCTCTTCTTTGCCCGCAATCTGTTACGCCCCTTAAATGATGCTAGATGTCTATAATCTATCGGAAAAGAAATGGAATAGAAGCCGGCGGTAGTTCTGGTCATCCCGAGGTTAGCGAAGAAATCGTCATAGCAGCTCTCAAACATGGCAGAGTATTTCTGTGAATAGGCCCTTTGCATTGCGCCGCATATCGCCCACAATTCACAGACTCCAAAGGCGTCTGCGATACCTTGCAGGGCGGCAAGAAGGAGTTTTCCAGGGAAGAACTCATGTAAGGCTCTTCGTGCAAGTCTGATCTCGGGACGACATCCTGACGTGCCCTGAAGCCGTGTAATCAAGAGAACCTGTGCAGCCTCCGATTTGACCACCCATCCGGGGATGATGGTGAAAGACAGATTGAAGACCTTTTTGGCATCTACTTGTATATTGAGGGCCAGTTCACCTTCCCTATCGCCGACTCGTTCTGGCGAACCAATCGACACGGAAAAGCGATTGTTGTCTTTAGCAATTTCGTGTAGTGTAACGTCTCCTTGCAAAATCTGCAGTAGGACGCGTTCAGGAAGCGCGGCATACATAAACCTGTGGTGATGTAAAAAGCAGGACGCGCGTTCCTTAACTGTGAGGCCTCGGCCAAGGTAGTTGGTTGCAAGATATTTGAAAGAGAATCTGGGGTTGTTTCGCACGATTTCAGCATACGGTCGGAGCTTGAGGAGGTGAAGTACCTCGCGCCGCATGTCGATGTTGATGAGGTACCGCCAGAATTGGCCCGCAATCACGGTCGGCGACCAGGACTGCTTCTGGCGCATAAGTAGGAATTGCTGCCCAAAGAATCCAATGCATTTGCTCTGTTCAGGCAGGATAACTAGGCCGATATCGGACCCAGTGCGAGAATCTTGGGATCGACTCTTGAAGGGGCCATCGAGGGACTGCTCGAAAGGACGGCTTGGAAACTCAACCATTGCGACTGACCTCCGCCATGTTGTTTTCGCATTCACGGTCTGAAACAAGTCACGAGTCTCGTGAGCTGAGGATTCAACATTGCGATCGAAGATGGAATTATGCGCTCAAAACATCGCTGGGTTATAGTACGCACCCATATTTGCGGTCGGGATAAAGGGACGAATCTTCGAGAAAGCGCTTTTCGGCACGTAAAGCATGTCGCCGGGTTGCAGATAAATATCTTCGGACAGATTGCGCGAGGCAAGGAGCTTCTTTACATTGAGGAGCTTCGTTTCAAACATTCCGTTTGACGTTGGGCGAAACAACACCACCTGCGAATGCTTGGCACTGTCGTTAAAGCCCCCTGCGATCGCTACCGCCTCCGTGACCGTGAGCGGACTGCGGAGATCGTACTTGCCTGGCTTAGCCACTTGGCCGGCCGCGATGAAGTAGGGCTTGTCGAAATCCTTTAGGGCAACCGTAATGACCGGGTCGTGCAGAATCTTCGCATAAGCGACCTTCACCGCCTCCGTCAGCTCCGGCACAGTCTGTCCTTCGACAAAAATCGAGCCAACTCCCTTTAAGGTCACATACCCGTCCGGCTCGACCGCCACTGTCTGGTTGAATTCGGGAGACAGTGCGAAATCCAGATCGAAGCTGTCGCCCTTTCGCAGCTGATAACGAGGGGCCCGTTCCTTAAGCCCCGGGGCCTCATTGGTCGAAGCGGCAACAATCGAAGACGAACTAGCCGTCGCCGTCGTATCGGGGGTCGCAGGCCCCTGAGCGGCCGCTGGACTCGTTATCGCCACAATCAGTGCCGCCAGTGCAATGATTAAGTACTTCATTTCGAACCTCACTTCTTACGTCCAATTGGGAGGTACCCATTGCCTCGCGAATCCTGGCATTTGTGAAACCGAACTTGCTCACCGCGCTCCCTGCCCACGATGCCCAATTCTGGTATACAAGATGCTGTGTGCGCACTGGCGTCCACATGATCAGTCGTTGCGTCCCGCATTCTACATCCCTTTCATTGCGAATACGGCGGTATGGAGCAGAATCGCCAAATCCATGAAGAAGTTCCGATTTCGGATGTAGTAGAGGTCGTACTGAATGTTTTCGTGGATCAAGAACGAGCGGTCGGCGCTTAGTTGCCAGAGGCCTGTCAAACCGGGGATTACCTGCAGCCGCTGCCGGTGACGGGCATTGTAATGCTCCACGATGAATGGCATTTCTGGACGGGGACCGACGAGAGACATGTCGCCCTTCAGAATGTTAATGAGCTGCGGTAATTCGTCGAGACTTGTGCGGCGCAGCCACCGGCCGACGCGAGTGACGCGGGGATCATCGGCATTGGTTGGGTGCAGGCCAAATTTGGGCACATCCACCCGCATCGTGCGGAACTTGTAAAGATCGAAACGCCTGCCCATCTTACCCACCCGCTCTTGGCGGAAGAATACTGGACCCTTTGAATCCCAGCTGATCAGCGTTGCAAGCACTGCCCATAGCGGTAGCGTGAGCACAAGGAGGGCAAGCGCGGTGCCGAAATCGAACATGCGCTTGCTAGATTCATATAGACGCTTGCGTGCGGGCAAATCCATGGACGCGATGAGCACGCCGTCGATGTCCACGTAGTTCATCGGCATTTCTGAGTTGTAAGAGAGTTGAGGAACAAAGGCGACGTTGGCTCCGGCCGCGAAAGCCTCGGCTGCAACCTCCTTGAGGCGCTTCTTCGATAACGACGGGATTCCGACCACCACGAGGCTGATGCTCAACTCCCCGATCAGGGCGGTGGTTAGGGGGCCGGAAATGATTTGGGCCGAGCGTTCGTGCTTGTAGCCGTCATCGTAAACCTCATTGCCGACAAGTTTCTCGTCGTCGTCTACGATGGCGACCGGATTGAGTCCTAGCTTGGGGGAACGGACAATCGTGGAAAATACGCGCCGGCCGGTGATCCCCGCGCCGTATACCAGCACGCTCCGCAAACCGTAGCCACGGCTGTGCAAATTCCGGATCAGCACAAACACGAGCTGTTTTTCGATGATCGCCAACAGCGGAACGAAGACGACAGCCAGCACGACAATCCAGCGCGAAAACGTGTGCGAAAGGAAAAAGGTGACCAGAAAAACCATCGCAAATGCCTGCACCGTGACTCGCAGGATGCGTTCGGTCTCGCGGATGCGCAGAAGACTGTTCGCCCGCTTATACGCGCCCTCGTGATCGAGCATCAGCACAAACATCACTGCAAAACCGAAGGCAGCCAGGAGGACGGTGCTCGCAGGATAGTGAAGCTGCCTGCCCATCCGCAGGAGTTCGTACGTTGCATACGCCAGCATTGTTGCCGCCATGACGGCAATCAGATCGGCCATTCGCTCGATGAAAGCAGTGGCTATCTCGAACCGCTCATAGCTGTTCGGTATCGCCGTTGCCGAGAAGGCATAGGGCGTCTCGAACGGCACAGCCGAATCTATGAGTTTGACGGAACCCATATTGGATTTCTCGTAGTCACCGCGTCGCGGTGCCATTACATGGGAGGTGCGGCGGGCTGCTCTAATTCCTTAGCAAGCTATTCTCGCGGACAGTGCATTAACCGGTTCGATATCGTCGGCATCGACTTCAACAGCCACGCTCCGCATGATCGCATCCAGCGAAAGGACCACGCGGAAGTCGTTCTTCTTGCGGACAAGGACCCCCTCGATGCCCGCCATCACCCCAGCCCTGATTCGCACTCTCTCGCCCACGGTCAGGTATGGGTGCGGCTCGATCTTGCGTTCGAGCAGGCCGGAACGTAACGCTTCGATTTCCGGATCGGGCAGGGCCCACGGCTCTCGTCCAGAGCCCACGATCGACAGCACTCCTGGCATCCCGAGGACGGCGCCTCGCGCCTCCCGTGCGATGCGGACAAATACGTAGGTCGGGAACAGCGGCAGTTCCAGAATGACAGGGCGGCTCTTCTTCCATTGCTGGGTCGTCCGATAGAGCGGCAGGAAAGTCTCGATCCGGCGCTGCGCCAGCATTTCTGAAACATGCTTTTCGTGGCGGGGGGTGGTGTACAGCGCAAACCATCGCGATGAGGCGTCCACATCGGGGCAGAAGACTCCGTAGCTCTCTAAGCTCGCGACTCGCTCGATGATTTCAGACAAAGCTTCGCCATCCTTACTCGGAAAGTCTCTTTTTCCACAACCTCTTCGAAGGAAAAACTGCCTTTCGAAGAGGCGGGCCCAACCGTGCGCGCCTGCTCGTAAACCTGGGCTTACACAACTTGCCCGGAAGTTTCCAGGTGTGAAAGAGCCGATGCCGTCGCTTCCGGGTAAAAGTGCACTGAAGCGGCGAAACCTGCTTCGCTGGTCTTCGCGCCTTGGGAGCCGTGGGGCTCGACGCGAAGCACAACGCCTTCGCCAGCCAAGGACATCCCGACGCCGGGATCCTCCAGTTTGGGAAGCAAAATTTCCAGTTGGAGGAGTGCTCCGATTGGTGGCAATGCATCCGTTACGACGTATACCCCGGACGGGTTGATGTCACGAGTTACGCCTTGGCCGCCTTGCGGATCCCCCCCGTGGGGCGGCGCCCACTCGAAGAGCGCCGGAGCGCTCAACCGGTAGCGTCTGGCTTTTCGCAGTTCGATAACACTATGCATTATGATTGCCACTTTCAATCCATCCGCAACCGGTGAACAGTGAAATCTGAATTAAGGAATTCCATTGTGCCCGCTGGTCGAAGACAGTTACAAGAGAAAGAAAGTCCCAGAGACATATGTCCCTGTTTCGTCGCGGAAGGCTAGAGACATTTGTCACTGCTCGCATCGGTGATTCGGCGCATTTGAAGGGTCTTTTGTCCCTGCCAGAAATTAGAAACTTTCGTTCAGGTCGGACTAGAGTCGTTTGTCTCTAGCAACTCGCGGATAGTAACTAAAAAGATGGTTACTCACGCGGAGACATCGCTGCGAGTCAATTGCAATTTAGTAACAAAATTAATGTCCGAATCAAATCCGCATCCCAAACAGACGAGGCAAAACGTGATGCCCGCAACAATTGGGTCAAGAATCGCAACGAGCGGCGATTTTTTGCAATTCTGTCGCTTTTTCGGATTAGAATAGCCTTATCTTTTAAGCGATGCCCGGAGTCGGGCCGTATTTAGGCACGCCGCTTCACTTCGACGCTTGCGCACGGCGCTTTAAGCTCAGAATTTAACTTCCCCCAATTTCTTTCGCTGGTGCCAACTGCAGGCATGCTGGCTACCGTTGTCGGTCCTATATCACTGAAGGCTGTTAACGGGGTGTTTGGGCTATGGATGATAAGCGTGCTGTCATTTCCGTTCTTTTCGCAAACCCGAACGTACTGACACGCGACCTGGTTATGCAATCGCTGAACCGGCATCAGCGCTTTCACATGGCTGCCAGCGCTACAACCGCAGAGGAGGTCCTCGATGCGGTGCGCTCCGGACATGTCGATGTCGCACTGATTAGTGCGACCTTGGCAGACGGTCCGCTGAGCGGCGTAGGAGCGTTGCGGCAGATCTGTGAGTGCTCTCCGAAGGTGAAGTCGGTCATCCTGTTCTACGGCCCTGAACGACATCTGGTCGTGGACGCTTTTCGAGCAGGCGCTCGAGGCGTCTTTTGCCTTTCGCAGTCGAACTCCAAGTCGCTACGCCGGTGCGTGGAGCAGGTCCATGCGGGGCAGATCTGGGCAAACAGCAGCGAGCTTGCGGAGGTGGTCGAGGCATTATCCCAGCTTGCGCCCATGCGGGTGGTGAACGCAGAAGGAATGCGGTTGTTGACCAAGCGGGAAGAAGAGGTTGTGCGTCTCGCGGCAGAAGGCCTGCAGAACCGCGAGATCGCCAAGGAACTTAAACTAAGCGAGCATACAATCAGGAACTACATGTTTCATGTTTTCGAGAAGCTCGGCGTTTCCTCGCGTGTCGAGCTGGCTCTGTATGCGGTAAGCAGCACCAAAAGCGCGCAGACCGACGCTGTCCAGAACGGCAAGCGGGCAAAGAAACCGGTCGACCGTGTGAAGATTGCCGGCAAATTATTGAAGGTCGCGGGATGAGGGTTCAGGACGCTAAACCTCCCAATCACAAGACAAAAGGCCAAAGGCTGTCCATGGTTGTGAGGAACGGCCGGCACACCCCAGGGGAGTGTGATGACAACAAAGTTGCCTCGGAAATCCCCTTTACAAGCAAAAGATAGCAAGCCGGTAGCCACCTGAATGACGATTCTCAAGCGTTCTCCCAAACCCACCCTCAAGTATGTGAGTCCGCCTTTGGCTGCGGCTCATGGTCGACGCAGAGTGAAAGCATGACCGATCGCCACACTCACGCACCGTTCGCGCTGGTCACGCCGAAGGACAGCCTCTGGTCACCCATGAGTTCGCACAAGTCCAGACTGCGTCACGCCAAAAGACGTATATTCTGGTCGATTGCCCCGGCCTTTCCTCTTCAACATCGAGGTATTCACAAGAATCGGGCGTCTGCTGGGTGGGTGCCAGCGTCTTCATCAGGTCGGGCCGGCGCAGTGCCGAGCATTCGTAGACTCTGAGCCAGCGCGGGGCGGGACCATTAAAAATCAGGCGAACCTGGCACAGCGGGACACAATCCTGAGCGAAAGAAAGTGTTGACGTGTAAGTAACCAAACCCTGCTTTTACGCAGCTAGGCAATGCGCATTTCAAGAGCACGGCGAAGGAATCGTTTGCTTTGAGCGGTTCCAAGAAAGGAACCGCGAGCTTTCGCGAAATGCCTTCTGAGCCTACAAGGAGCGGTCGAATCGGCCGGGCCGCGTCGGGATCACGAACAAGGTCAAAGGCAACGCAGTTCAGATTTTCAAATGCAGTGCTGTCGTCCGCGTCAATGCTGAAGTCGATCGAGGTTTCGCGGTCCGATCTGCAGTATCCCGAATACTGCCAGGTAATTTCCATATCCTCGTTATCGATTAACGCCGTATGATGGGCCTCTTGAATAACAAGGGTCCGATTCACACGCCGCTTGAGGTTCGCTACATTCAGAGAATCGATGCGGTGACCTTCGATCTCTATCGAGGCGGCGTTGAGGGCGAGGCGCTTCTTGCGGGCGTATAGGCCAGCGATGATTGAGAGGCACACGAAAAGCAGGCTCGCGAGGACAAGCCAGGAACGGGATTGTATGACCGCAAAGATGCTGGTCGCTGTCCCTACAATGGTTGCCAAGGCAGCGAGGGACTCAAGAGAAAATTGCATGTATGTGGGAGCAAACCCGCATTGCAGGGTGCTGGCTTGCCATAAACCCGGTCATTAAATTCGGGGACTGCCGTTAACCGCCGCCGCCACCACCAGTCAAGGCTTTCCGACTCTTCACTCTGGGCCTCCTTTCTGGTTCCGAAAGAACCGCCTTTGCTCAATCAAGAATACTACTCATATAGAGGCTATGCAAATAGTGTAGACGCAAAAGGGTCAAATCAAGAACACTCTCGGGCATGGAAGAAAGACCTCCCAATCTGCTCCTGAAGGCTTTGGGCCAAAGAATCAGAGAATTGCGGACGGAGCAAGGTTATTTGCAGGAGGCTTTTGCCGACAAATGCGGCGTCCACCGCACATTTATGGGAACGATTGAGCGCGGCGAGAGCAATCTGAGCTTCCAGAACATCCACAAGGTTGCAAAGACCTTAGATGTAACCTTGTCCAACCTTTTTCTCGATCTTGAGCAAAAGGCACAGGAACTCCCTGGGCAAGCGGATGCTGACAAGCTTAAGAAACGAGCACGGGAATCAAAAAGCCGCTAGCAGGAGGTGTTTTGATTTATCCAACAAACTTGGCCAATCACTCGATATCGACGTCGGGGATGTACACGTCCGCAGCCAGACATTCGCTTTAGCCGGAAACCTTGAGGAAGCCGGCCAAGCATTTCTTTCCGAACTATTGTGCTAATGATCCATTTAGACCTGACTTGCTTCGACACTGACACTCGCCCCACAGTTCCACGAATGGAAGGGCGGTTTTCTGTGACCCACCGGCTTAGGTCAGGATGTACTGCTCATCTTCGCGAGATTCTCATCCACAGGTTGCGTACTTGACGCGTCTTACAGATGTCCTATGCTTATGGTATCCAGAAATGGATAGCCGGAGGATACACCGAAATAGAACCCTTTAGCGGTGGCATCCACGGAGAAATCTGTAGGTGCTCCGGCTAAAGGGTTTTTTCGTAAACGGTCGATCCGTCCACCAGTAAAGAATCTTTACACCTACCTGGAAAAATCCTTTACTGGTACCTGTAAAAAAACTTTACACAAAGAAGAAGAATGGAATCAGAAAAATGGAATAAGGCGGGACTATTGAAAAAATACACCCGGAATTCACCAATGAAGTGGAAGATGGGTTTTTCGATTATCCCCACTCAGATACTCATGGACGAGCGCCTTTCACGTTCCTGCTTGATCGTCTTCTGGGTTCTCACGGTCCACATTTTTCGTGGCAAGCGATTTTGTTTCCCATCGACAACAACAATTGCAAAGGAAGCGCATTCATCCCGCCCTACTGTGATCAAGGCCATCAAAGAACTTGAGCAATTTGGGTATCTTGATGTCGAAAGAAGATCGGGCGGCGTCAGCAAGTACTACTTGAAGGTTCTCGTTTGATGCAATATCTAAGAAGCCCAGGACAATTTCACTGCGTTTTCAAGCGCGATCTGTCGCGACTGCACCCAAGGCGCGTAATGTTTTTCCGTCGTCTTGATCGAAGTGTGCCCGAGAAGAACCGAAACAACGTGAAGTGGAACTCCCTTTGAAAGGAGATCGACACTGAACGTGTCGCGAAGGCGATGGCTTCGGCCATCGGGAATTCCCGCCATTTCATAGACTAATTTCAACCGCTGCTGCCATTCCGTGACGCACGATTTCGGTTTCCCAATTCCCGCGTAGAAGAATCGCTCGTTTCCTTCATTACAGGCATTCAGTGCGTCGATTACCTTTTGGGGCAGGGGCACCCAGACGGGATGCTTCGTTTTTTGCTGGCGGAGAAAAAGCTTTCCTTCCTTTAATTGGCCGCGACGGAACATGACCGCGTCAGAAATCCGCAGACCTGAATAGCGCATAAGCAGGATCAGCGCGACAAGTTTCTTTGGCGTCTCTTTCGGGATCTTCGGGTGGGCCTCACGGATCGATTCCGCCGCCCAGAGGATCTTCTCCATATCGTCTTCCGAGAATGGCAACGTCGGATCGTATTTCGCCGCCGGCATTCTGACCAATTTCGCCGGGTTCCGGTCGAGCCACTCCGAATCGACGCAAAAGCTGAAGAACTTCCGAACCATCTCCAGCCGTTTTTGGCTCGTGATCGGCGCCAACTTCCAGCCTTCGCGGAGCTTCCGAATGTCATCCACCGTCACGTTCCGCAGCGGCAATGTCCCCATCGAGTCCCTTAGCTCGCTGGCGACATGCTTGTATTTCCGCATCATCGCCTCGCTCAACTTCATGGATTCCCGGTCGGCCAGAAAACGGTCAATGGCGTCCTTTACAAGCACCGGTCTGGCCCCCTCGGCTTCCCACTCGCGCACGAACTTCTGCGCCGCTTCCCAGTCCCGCATGTCGAGGGACCGGCGCACCATGCGGCCGCGCAGCTTCCCTTCGACTGCGAGTGGGCATCCGCAATGGCGATGTTTGCGCCCCTTCGCCGCGGACTTGCACGACTTCAGATGTCTCCGGAACACCGTGAGCATGGAAAGAGTATCACACGTAATACGCACGCGAGTCACTAAAAACATTTAAGTTATTTATATTGCGCAAGTTACAATGGTGCCGGGAGGGGGGGTCGAACCCCCACGACCTTGCGATCGGCGGATTTTGAGTCCGCTGCGTCTGCCAATTCCGCCATCCCGGCACATCTGTTTAATGTCCATTTTACGATATTTACGTCGATGTTTTGGATTTCAAGCTTTCGCAGCAACAGCGGGCGATCGCCGGTTTAGACGCCGCTTCCTCCGAGCGCTAGATCTGTTTTTAGAGGGCTTCCGGTTTGCGCTCGGGACCAAAACCCGCATACCGTATCGCCATTTGTATTGTACGGTGTTCCATCGATCATGCAAGCGAGCCGATCTCTTCCCAGAGGGAAGGTGCGCAAACAAGAAAAGCCACATTGCGCTTTTTGAGGGCGCAACGTGGCCTATTGGGTACTACCGGCTGTGAGCCGGGCACTTAGTCGTAGCGAAACTTACATTGAGAGTTAAATCGGCAACTTATATTTGGTCCCGCTCGCTGATCACGGCGCAACCTCCACGCCGAGTGCTCAGGCGGGAAGACCGGGATATCTACCTGCCCGGAAGCAGCCAGGCTCCTGTCATCTTGTCGCGAAGTTTTTTGAAGATGGCTGGAATTGAGTATGTGATCGAATCTAACTTATCCTCTCAGCGCGGAGAGTCGGACCGGCGCTGCCGCTGGGACTGTTCGGTCAAGCTGGCTCCTCTTCGCGGTCCAGTCGATTGGAACGCTAACTGGCGGGAGTTTGGGGTGCTGCATCATATGTTTTAGAATGTAAGTGCTCGGGCTGTAGTCCGATACCATTTCCTTAAGGGCAATCACGAGACGGCCAGCGTCACGAGTTGCACAGATCTCGCGAAGGTCATGTAGCCATTCCTGGATCTCAACGGCTTGCATACTCTCGCCGATAAAGATCCGAATCCTCTCGTGCGCGGTTGGAACTGTGTTCTCAAGAAGCGTATTCAGTTCTTCACAGAGCTTTTCGCCGGGGCGCATCCCGGTAAACTCAATCTTAATGTCCTCGTCGGGTTTGAGGCCCGACAGGAGTATCAAATTGCGGGCTAATTCGACGATCTTTACCGGTTGCCCCATATCCAGGGCGCAGGTTTGTCCGCTCTCGCCGACGACGGCCGCTTGAAGCACAAGTTGGCAAGCTTCGGGAATGGTCATAAAAAATCGACGCATCTCAGGGTGAGTAACAGTAACAGGTCCACCGCGAGCGATTTGCTTTTTGAAAATGGGAATGACACTCCCATTAGAGCCGAGTACGTTACCAAAGCGGACCGCTACAAATTTGATTCGGTCGTCTCCAAGACCGCTAAGAACCAGCTCTGCGATTCGCTTAGTAGCGCCCATCACGTTGGTTGGGCGAACTGCCTTATCAGAGGAAACTAACACGAAGTCCTCGACCCCGTGCTTTATAGCAGCAGCAGCCATGTTATAAGTTCCGAGGATATTGTTCTCTATGGCTTCGAAGGCATGTGTCTCCATCAGAGGAACGTGCTTGTAGGCTGCTGCGTGATAGATGGCGCTCGGCTTATGCAGGTTCAACACCTCGTCAATTCGAGCAGGGTTCTGAATGTTCCCGATCTCCGGGAAGAAAGGAACCTGAGGGAAGGTCTGCTGCATTTCTTGATCGATTTCGAACAGCGGCGACTCTGCGATCTCGAACCCGACGATCGCGGCAGGGCGAAACCGAGCAATCTGGCGGCAGAGCTCAGACCCGACGGATCCTGCGGCGCCGGTGATGAGAATTGTTTTTCCCTCAATAGCGCTTCGGATTTGCTCCTCGTCCAAATGCACCGTAGTTCGGCCCAGCAGATCGTCGACACTTACATCACGAATTTGAGACCTGAGTTCGTAGGATCCTACCAGATCGCCGAGACTTGGAATCGTCTTGCAGGAGACCTTAGCCTGATGGCAACGCCTGAGGATTGTTGTCATTTGTGTGCCGGATGCAGATGGGATCGCGACCAAAACCTCATCGACCACATGCGCCGCAACCGTTTCTGCGAGTTCATTACCAGCACCAAGCACTCTCACACCGTGAATTGTCATGCCAAGCTTGCGGATGTCATCGTCCATGAACCCGCAAACCTGAAACTCCAGTTGCGAATTGGATCGAATCTCTCTCAACAATGCCTGACCGGCGATTCCGGCACCATAGATCAATACGCGCTTCCCTCCGCTTGCGCGCTGGATCTGGATTCCGGCCTCCATGAGCATGCGCACAATGACCCGAATACCACAGGTGCTCAAAAGGCAGATCAACAGATCGATGACATAAATTGATCGTGGAAAACCGTTCGTCGTCAGGCTGATCACGGCGAAACCGGCGATAGATGCAATCCCATTGGCAAGACCCAATAGCCCCAAGTCATGAATTGATACGAACCGCCACCAGCCTCGATTCAGCCCCACCAAGTGGAAGACGATGATTTTGATAAGTGTCCAGGTGATAATCGCCACATAAAGGTCTCTTATTTCGCCAGTGGGCATTCTAAACTCAAATCGCAGGAAGAAAGCAAGAATGGCAGAGAAAGCGAAGATAATGCAGTGAGCGACGATAATTAAGGAACGTCTTGCGGTATCGCTGTGGTCGTTCTCGCTGATCGAGCGAATGAGTACTCGATTCAGGGCTGGCAAGTGTCCGACGACAGACAGTATAGTTCGAAACAGGATAGAGATGTCTCCCGAAAATGTTTGGGTCTTGACATATTCTTCAGCCCAATCCAGCTTTGCCGGTAGGATTCTCTCCGTATATTCCAACATCGGGTCAGCGCTCCGGGAAAGGATGTCTTCCTCATTACGGAAATGGATACTCGCCAAATCCGCGATTCCAGGCCTGACGTTGAGCACAGTGCGGTAACGCTCTTTGAATGAATCTACGTACTCTGGAATCTCCGGACGAGGTCCAACAAGACTCATTTCGCCACGCAGGACGTTCCACAACTGGGGCAGCTCATCAAGTTTCGTGACGCGAAGGAGTTTACCGACCCGGGTGATTCGCGAATCACCCGCAATCGTAATTACCGGTCCATCAGCTTGAGGCCGCATGGTCCGGAACTTGAGGATATAGAACGGATGGAAACGGAGCCCCATCCGCTTCTGACGGAATAATACCGGCCCTCCAGAATCGAGCCAAACCGCAATGGCGACTGCCAGGAGGATCGGGCACGTCAACATAAGCGCCGTAGCGCTCAGGACGATGTCCAATGGACGTTTCAGCAGCATTGTCTTCAGACCTCGATGCAGGCTTTGACTTGCATCGCCACGACATTTCGATGGCGCCGGCTAAGAATCGAACGCGTTGCACGAATCACGCGGCCTTGATCCGCATCGGTCATTCGAGTGTACAAAGGCAGACTCACGACTTGCCGGAACGCCCGCGTGGCGTTAGGGAACTGCTCGGGATGCAGGCTATACGTGTCGCGCCAATAGGGGTGCAGGTGGAGCGGGATAAAGTGCACGCTGGTCCCGATCCCGGCGGCAGACATCTCGGTAATGAAGTCGTCACGCGAAATGGATGCCTCGTCGCTTATGCGGATAACATAGAGATGCCACGCGTGCACGTCGCCTGGAGGAGCGCATGCGGGAAGCCGAACGGGGAGGTCTTGGAGCTCTTCGGTATAGCGCTGCGCCAACTCCTGCCGCCTGCGCTGGAAGCGGCTTTGCTTCCGCAGCTGGTGAATGCCGATCGCAGCGGCGATGTCTGTCATGTTGTATTTGAATCCAGGAGCAACCACACTGTAAAACCATGAGGGTGTCTCAGAGGTGTATCGATCGAACGCGTCGCGGTCGATTCCATGAAGACGCATGACCCGGCACCGGCTCGCCAGTTCCGAGTTGCGAGTGACAATCATTCCTCCCTCTCCAGTGGCAAGCGCCTTTGTCGCGTAAAAGCTGAACACGGTGGCATCGGTCTCCAGACTCCCAATGAGACGGCGGCCTGAAGTCGCCGGCAATGCGTGTGCAGCATCTTCGATCACCCTGAGGCCACGACGACGAGCAGTTGAGAGAATCGTCTCCATATCGCAGGGAAGCCCGGCAAAATGTACAGGCACGATTGCCTTTGTTTGCTGAGTGATTGCTGCATCGATTCCGGACGGATCAATGTTTAGCGTGTCCTCGTTTACGTCTGCAAAGACAGGATGAGCGCCGAGATAGCGGATAACTTCCGCAGTGGCTGTGAACGTGAACGTTGTGGTAATCACCTGATCGCCGGGCTTTATTCCACTGGCCTCCAGAGCCAAATGCAGCCCTGAAGTTGCGGAATTTACCGCCAGCGCTTGAACATCAGATCCCACAAATTGTTCAAATTCCTCTTCAAACTGCCTGGTTTTGGGGCCGGTGGTTAGCCACCCCGCGCGCATGGTGTCGCATACCTCTGCAATTTCTTCTTCACCAATGTCAGGAAGGCAGAATGGTAAAAACGAACTAAGTCCCTCGATGCTCACTGTGATTTCTCGGTTTCAAGCATCCGGTATGCAGTGCAATTTGAGATCCGCAATGTTTTGGCTTCTTGAAGTAACTAAGCTAAGTTGAAAGTGTGATTCGGTAATCGTTCATCAGCCTTCCATGATCGCTTGTAATTACTTGCGATACTTCAAATCCCAAGGCCAGGTAGAAGCGATTGACATCGTTGTTTTGAAGACGATCGGTGAAAAGATGCACTGCGGACAACCCCCGAGCGCGACAGGCGCGTAGAAAATGACAGGCTAGCGCTCGGCCGCGACCGATTCCCTGAAACTCCGGATCGACGGCGATGGACATTAAGAGGCCACACCCCGAGCCATGGCCTTCTGCGCGCGTCCGGCGAAACGCATTCAGCAATCGGGGCACAGCGCCCGGGATCCTGAAAATTGCGCCGAAAGACGAAACGGCGAGGCGAAGACATCGGTTCCGCAGGAGCCTCATGTAGAAACCTCGCGGGTCGACCGTTCCCGCCACAAAGCCAATGATTCTCCCGTTGCTCCGGCACACAAAGCAGATGCCGGTGCCGTCACGAAGGAGTTCCCCATATAAGACGCGAAGGACGGTTGGGCCAAGCTGCGACAGAAAGAAACCGGGGAAAGCCCGCAGATGAATGACAATCACGTCCTCCACGTCATCGCGGGTCATGGCGACGATGTCGCTTGAATCACTTCCGTCGATCATTTTCGGTTGGCTTCCCGATTTTGCTATCTGTTATTGTCAGCTTCTGTGGGGCGTTGGCGTTAGCCTCATTTTGCATGCTCGCAACAACCGTTTATTCAATCGCGCAGAGGGATGCGCTCGCTGCCGCTCTTGGCCATCGTTGGTAGGCGTGGCCGCTCCCCGGCCTTCGGCGATTGCCGGTTTAGACCGTCATAGAGTGCGGCCATGGCAGACGCCGTGCGTTCTATCGAGAAATGCTGCGCTTTCTGGCGGCTCGCGGCTCCCATCCGTCGCCGCAAGTTAGCGTCGGACAAAAGTCGGTCCATTGCGTCTGCCAGGGCATGCGGGTCTCTGGCCGGAACCAGCAGTCCATTGACTCCGTCCTCAACGGTCTCCACGCATCCTGGAACCGCTGTCGTCACGATCGGCTTTCCCATCGCCAGAGCCTCCAGATTCACCCGCGACAACCCCTCTCTGTAGGAGGGATTCACGACAAAGTCGCACAGGGCAATCAACTCGCGCACGTCGGAGCGTTGCCCAAGAAAGTCAACGCGTTCCTCTCCTTTCAGCGCCTCGGTGTCAACCGCGTATGGATTGCCGCGATCCGGCTCACCTGCAAGCAGCAGCCGCGCTTCGCGATGTTTCGGTCTGATTTGCCGCCATGCGTCGATGAGTTCGTTGATTCCTTTATGCGCTGTGAGCCGGCCGAGAAAAAGGATTGTCCTGTGGTCATTGTGATCTATTGCTTGTCGTGTGGCGCCGGCGGCATCGGCGGTGCTTTCCGGCGAGAAGTAATTCAGATCGACGCCTGCAACAGGCAGCACGCGTACGCACCCCGCAACCACCGCGGAAAGGACCAGTGCATCCTCCTGATTTTCCGCCGTAACGATTGCGCCACGCCTGCTTGCACCCCAGTACGTGAGTTTTAAAGCCTTCTGGAAGAACGGGTGGCTACCGACGAAGGCGGAGCCAAGGCCGGTCACGCTGAGCACCAGCCCCGGCGTACGGGCGAGGGGAGCTGCGAGGCTCAAGGAAGCGTTTGCAATGTGGCCCAGTCCGTGCGCAATTTCGATCTTTTCGCGCTTTAAGATGGTTATAAGATCAAGCGTGGCCGAACAAAGCTGGAACGCGAACATGCGGGAGAGATCCCGGTCCAGGCGCCAGTCCGCGACTTGCAGCCCCATCGCTCGCAGCCGGTCTGATGCTGAATCGGGAGGGGCGACCAGGACCACGTCAGCATTGCTGAGGCGCTGCGCAACAAGGGCTATGCCGGTCGCTGCGCCCTGCGCCGAGTTCGTAACGATGGCTACGCGCGGGCTCTGATTGTTTGGGATGATACTGGTCATGCGGGAACGCTTTGTTCCGCTCTTGCAGACGCTCTCCAAAGCATCTCTGCAAGACGCGGGGTAGCCATCTTTAACGAAAATTCTGACTCGGCTATTGTTCTACCTTTGGTCCCCAACCGATAGCGCAGCGCGCTGTCCTCACAAAGTAGTCCCAGGTAGGTCGACCAGTCAGTTGATCCGTCAGCGAGGAATCCATTTACCCCGTGACGGACAATCACTTTGTTAATCCCAACAGGGGACGCCACCACTGGCAATCCCGCCGCCATGTATTGAATCAGCTTGTACCCGCATTTCCCTTGTTCAAATGGACCATTTGTAAGAGGCATAATTCCAATATCGATAATCTCAGCAAGATCCTGCTCGATCTCCTCGCTCCAGGAGATTGTTTGGGTTGTCACTTCGTTCCAGCCGCGAAGCTCGGCTCCGATAACTACTACGCGAGCGTTATATTTCGCGCAGATCTGAGCGAGCGGTTGTCGCACCAAGTCCAAGAAACTCGCGGTGACTGGCGCACCGATCCATCCTATCCTGATCTGGTGCTCGCTCTGTCGGCGGCTCACTCCGTATCTGGCCGTGTCGACAACTGACGGAAGGATCTCGACGTGTCTGGCTCCGGCCGAAACTGCACGAGCATACAGGTACTCATTGCCCACGACAACGCTCGCCGCCCCTCTCATGAATCGGTCTGTTTTACTGCCAAGGACTTTGCGAACGATTGATCGCTTGTGAAGGTCATAGCGATGAAAGATTGCATCATCGAAGTCTGCAACATACGGCGCGGCCAGCAAGTTCAAAAGTGCACCTTCTAACCAATGCGGCCACCATGGGAGAAGCTCGCGTTCAATCCATACCAGATCCACGCGCCTGTTTCTGATGCACTCCCACCCTCTTCTCAGAAAGCCCGCAATCACGTCGAACCACGGGATCGGTCTTCCAGTATACAAACGTCTGATATATCGATCGGACAATAGTGGAACGATATGACAGTTAATGCCGAATTTCTTCAACCCTGGGAGGTATTGGTAGCAGCGGACTCGGCTGCTCGACCCCAGCCGTTCGTAGCGCGGCAGAAATAGAACCTCCAGATTTCTCACCTCTGTCATCCGTTCTTCCTGGCCAGAACCAGTCAACTTAGGCCGCGAGACCCGGAAGCGGGCGCCTTAGTTTACTGCACGCAGGCCCGGACTTTCATTGCCTGTCCTTCGTCAAAAAGTATCTGACCTCGTAGCAAGGGAACAACCAGCAAAGACATTCTTCGTAGAATTCCTGTGCCGCACGGCAACTATTGGCAAGCTTCCCCACGGCTTTCTTAAGCACGTGACGCCCGTAAAACGGGGGACTCGACTTAAACACGAGGGAGACGCTCACGAGCCGCAGCCTATAGTCCGGGTTGTATTGCGGCACCTTCCTCTTGAAGAGGGAGCTACGCGCGAGATAACACAGCGTATATAGCCCAAAAAATTGTCTGTGAGTGTAATCCGAATAGAAGTGAGGGTTTGAAAAGTGAGGAGCTGTTATCGAAATGGTGCCGTTCTGCTTGAGCACATTGCCGATTCGCCCGATTAGGGAGGCCAAGTCTTCGACATGCTCCAGCGAGTGGAAGGCCTCAATTTTCGAGATGCTGCCCTGAGGCAGTGCCGCTAGTACCTCAGCCATATCTCCCACAATGTCAACACATGGATGGTCGGCCAAGTCAATGCCGATGGCGTTTGCCGATCTTTTCCGCGCGCCGCAACCCAGCTCAAGCTGAAAGTCCTCTTGCTCGTAATGCTGGGCAATCCTCGTTATGGTATCGCGTTTGTCTAGCATCTTCGCAGCTTCTTCACGGGCTTGCTTTCACGGGGCTGGTGCTCTCTCGATGGCCCTCGCTACAACTGGTCGCCTCCGGCGCTTATGAACCGACCTTGAAATCAGCTCTAGGCCCAGCCGACGATACGCGTGAAAGATTACCGAGAAAGTAGCGAGCGGGCTCTTAGAGAACCCCTGAATACACCGAGCGAGCGGCTCGACCAGAAGTGTGAAGATCAGAACCGTTAGCTGGGCTGCCGGCGAGAAATGTTTACGCGCATATTGAAGCTTGCTGCGCAGCGAATAGAACAAGCGAAGATCCTTGACCTGTTGGCTGCTGACACCACCCGTGTGCCAGACTCGAGTCCCAAATACGAGGCACGATGCATGGCCATCAGCCTTCGCACGGAGAGAGAAATCAACCTCTTCAAAGTACATAAAGAATTTCTCATCGAAGCCGGCAAGGTTGGTGAATACAGACGACCTGACTAGAAAGAAGGCGCCAATCACTTGGTCGACGATAAGATGGTTCCCATGCGACCATTCCGCTTCGGAATAGGCGGCGAAGCGCGGAGTTCCAAATAGTCGAGACAAACCGCAACTCTCAATGCACATCGACAATGGAGAGGGAAAGGATGCTGAGCAGGTACTTGGTTGGGATGAGTTGTCGAGCAAGGGAGCCCCGCAGATCCCTATTCGTTGGTTTTGCGGATCCTCCATGAAGGTTATAGCAATCGTTAGCGATGATGGGCTAAGCCTTGTGTCGGGGTTGAGAAAGAGCAAGTATGTCGCATGTGTACCATGTGCACCCTGATTGCAAGCTGCCGCAAAACCTCGATTTGATTCGTTTTGGAAGATATGGAGTGGGAGATCAAACTCTTGAAGCTCATTCATTGAGTTGTCGGTCGATGCGTTGTCAACTATGCACAAGCGCGATAGCCGGAACCTGTCGCTCAGGGCCGGTCCAATGGAACTCAGGCAAAGCTTCAAGGCACTGCCGGTATTCCAATTAACGATGACAATGTCGAGCGTCGGCGGTCCGATTGGTCACCCCTATGTCTTCCTCATAATGGGGACGAAAAGAAATCGCTGTTGGTGCGACCGCACCCTCGCTGTGCGACGACGAGCTGCGCGGCGAAGAAGACGAGCAACAAAATACACTGCAAATACCTCCGCTGTTGTCTGGATGCAGGGACTCAATCCGTTTAGAAAGGGATCTCCAGAGCAGGTGAACACTAGGTAGGCGCATGCCACACTTGAGAGCACAATCGCCTCAGGGAATCCGCGGAGCGCCCGGTTGAATACGAAGCCAAGGAGACTGCCAAGGCAAATGAAGATAGCCATGAGCCCTAGCCATCCAAAATCTTCAAAGTAATAGTAGTAGATAGAGTAAACGTTTGTGAGTTCCGGTGTCTGGACAGAGATCTCGACATTAGCAGGTACAGTGACCGGCAATCCAATAGTCCTGCTGAAGGCATAGAAGAATCTAAGGCTATTGATTTGTCCGCTAGTCGGTTCTGTGTTGGACGAAAGCAGCTGATCGCATGCAACAATTCCGCCCAGCGCATACAAGCGAAAGCTGTAGGTGACGCCAGAGACGTTCTCCTCGAGGGTAGAGTATGGGCTGCCGCCCTTCTCCAGTTCGACTGCGGCGAACGAGAAGACCATTGTAAATAGAAGAACAAAAAGTAACGCGGTATGCAGGCGCAGACGGCCGGACGACAGGCTTATGGCGCACACAACGCTTATCAAAAGAATCATCGCCCCGAGACGAGACCCTGTCGGAAGGAAGTAGGCAAGGCTAAGCAGCATCCAAACCGCGATCCGCCACTTTCCTTTTCGCGCCCGATAACATTCCACCGTTGCGATGAGTGTGAAGACTACGAGCAGGGGAATGATATATCTGAAGGGTCCCAATCCCATCCCCCCTTCCCCCACATCATTTAGAACAAGGTCTGCGCGGATTTTCCGCAAAAAATTCGGATCCCCAGAACTCATGCCGATTGTATTCAGCCGCTCCCAATAGAGCGGAAACAGAGAAACAAGAGCTACCAGGCAAGCGTCTACTACCGGCAACGTGTAGCTTTTCTCTGCAGGGTTCGGGGTTCTACGCGGAGACGGAACGAGCCGGCTTCCGATGCTAAAACATGTGATCGACACGGTGCAGAGCGCGAGCGTAGCGGGGCTTAATGAATAGAAGGCACTCCCCGACAGAACCAGCCCAAACAGAATTGCTGCCCAGACGCCACTGAAGATAACGGCGGGACAGAGAACGCGCTGAAAGTGCATCCAGTTCGCAAGGGTGATTCCGGCAAGCAAAAATGCGAACCCGAGCGTCATCATCTCGAGGCTCCGCCGTGAGCAAACCGCCAACGAATGAACGTCAGCCGCAAATAATCGCCGCCTAGATGCCCAATAACGCCGGCCAGAGCGATACCTATAGCCTTCATCGCTGTAGGGTAACTTCGATCATCGCGACGCAACGTCGTAAAGACCCGCCTTAACGACGTCCAATCACCTCCTACGCCATAGCGATACAGGGCGATCATATACAAAGACGACCGTGCGCCCTTATTCTTCTTCAGGGCTGAGCTGTGGTTCGCGATCACATCTTCCCATGACTGCGCAATCTGAGTTGAAATTCGGGTGATTTCCGCGGGAGATGACGAGTGGCTTCCATCGCGGTTGACAAGGGTGACAGGTTTGTTTACGACGAAATAATTCCACCATCGACTGATACCAAAGACAAACACCTGTTCGCATGAGCGATACTTCTCAGGCAACATTTGCTTTGCGAAGACCTCGCGACGGTATATAACGGCTCGATCGCCCCGAAGTTTTCTTTTAACAACCAGGTCCTCCTCAGTCAACAACGCGCCGTCGGGTAAAACCGCCATTGCTTTCCTTGAAAAGGTTGGAACGGCCATCATGAGCACTGCACCAACACTCCGGGGGACAGCGGTGATCGCGTCTACCGCGTTTCTCAGTCCATGCACAGCTAATTCGTCATCACTATCCAAGAAAATTACGTAAGCTCCGCGCGATCTGCGAACACCTACATTTCGCGCAGTATTTTGGCCGCTATTTCGGGAGAGGCGCGTGAAGATGATGCGGGGATCATCAAAGCTCCTTATTACCGACGGCGTGTCGTCGTCGGAGGAATCGTCAACGACAATCCACTCGAACGAAACGGATTCGTCCCGCATGCTACGCCACACACGCGACAGTAAGTGGGCTCGATTGAATGTTGGGGTTATGATCGAGACGATCGGAGAGTTCATTGGACTAAACGCAATTAATCTTTCAAGGCAAATACAAGATCTGATCGTGCGCGTTGCGCCGGCTCCGCTCTACGTATTCTGGAGTATCTCCAGGGTTCGCGCCTGAAAATGCATACGTCTGACACGGTGCCAAAGATAGGCTGACTGCCAGACAGAGTGGGCTATATACGCGATTAGCGTGGACGTGGCCAGTCCGAGGGCGAGCTGCCGTGGGACAAGCCAGTAGGACATGAGGAGTAGCACGGCCGCCCACATCCCGTTAAACGCACAATTGGTCCACACCGAGCCGGCGCTGAGAATTGCAGTTCCTACTACACCGTTGAGACATGCAATCACGGCTGTGGCCGCAGAGAGTACGAGGACCAACCACCCGCCTTTAAAATCGCGCCCGTACGCGCCCATGATTTGTGGAGCGGCCAAAGCGACCGGGAGCGCGACTACGGTGGAAGCCAGCGCCGTAAGAGCGAGGTGCCACCGCAGAGTCTTCTCATATCTCCCCAAGTTACCCTCGCCATAGAGATTTGATAGAAGGGGAAGCGCAAACTGCGCCAGGACCAGCGGCGCGAAGAGAATGGCGTTCTTCCATTGACTAGCAGCACTGAATACGGCTAGTTCGAGGTAGCCCTGTGGTCTGTTGACGAGCATGGTGTTCGCTCCCCAAATCGCCAGTCCCGACGTGGCTCCTGTGAGAACGACAGGAATCGAGAAATGCCAGAAGATCCGGAACTCCGCCGCCCCTAACGAGAAGGCCGTGGGGACCCCGAATACAGCGCAGTGACGCCGCAGGGAAAGTTGAGACACGATGCAAGCGGCGAGAGCCACACCGGCTAATGCCCATATCGCCCCCGGAAGTTTCCAGAGAAGCACCGCGACGAAAGTTAAGGGAAGAGAGATTACTCCCCGCACAAAGTTGATGCGCGCGATCGCCCGAAATGCCTCGAAGCCAGCCAAGGCACCGATTTGGGCGCCGTTAACTGCATTAAAAAATAACAACACACCGCCAATGCGAAGTTCCGGTACGAGATCCGGAGCGTCTAACGTATGAACGGCAAGTACTCGAGCGAATGCAAAGAGGCCAATGCTTAGCAGAATGCCAGATATCGTCGCGACAACTGTGCCCAAGCCAATAACGCGTCCGGCCCGTTCTGGATCGCGGTTTCGAAATTCAGCGACATATTTAGTTGCAGTTACACCGATTCCCGCGCCCGCAAAAACTCCAAGCGTAACAACCGTGCTCTGGATCATGCCGTACTCGCCAAACTGCTCACGCCCGAGAAGTCGTGCAATCACGACCGATGCGCCCAAATTTGCACCTTGCGAAATGACGGCCCCAATGAGAGACCAGACAGCTCCGCGGGCAAATCGACCGCTGAGCGAGTCGGCGGGCCGCAGTTTCTGGAGTACGTTCTCCAAGCTATGACGTCGCTGACTCATAGTACTTCGAATAATTTTTTTCGTGATAGGCGTAGTAGCCGTACCCGTCGGGGGAAGGGGAGTAAGTCATCTGGTTAAGGACCACGCCGATGATGTTGGAACGGAGTCGGCGCAGAACTCCGAGCACCTCTGCCACCGCGCGACGCCTGGTTTCTCCGGCCCGGCTCACGATGAGGACGCCGTCTGCGGCGGAGGCCATCTGCAGGCATTCGGCGAAGCCGAGAAGCGGCGGCGAGTCGAGAATCACCAGGGCGTAATCCTTCCCGAATTCATCGAGCAATGTGGCGAGGCGGGGGCCGATGAGATCGGCGGCGCGATGCGAGCCGATCCCCGCGGGAAGCAAGTTCAGGTTCGGCCTGCCTTCAATAGGAATGACCACATCCTGCCAGAGCATCTCGCCGGTAAGAACATTGGCGAGCCCCTGGTTGGGCGATAAGCCGAACTTAGCGTGCAAACTGGGACGTCGGAGGTCGCCGTCGACGAGCAGCGTCCTCTTGCCGCGGTCGGCGTTGGCCATGGCGAGATGAGCGGCGAGGGTTGTTTTACCCTCACCCGGCGCTGCGCTGGTGAGCACGATGGAATTCAGCCTGCCCTCGAAGTCGGAGAGCAAGATCGTGTTGCGGAGCGTGCGCACCGCCTCGTCAAAGCTGGAGGTGGCGCGATAGTAGCCTTTTCGGCGATCCCGATCGGTAGTGGCCGGAACGATCTTCGCGGGAGTAACTGCGGCTAGAGGCCGCGGAAGTTGAGCGGCTGCCCGATCGCTGGGCATGGTGGCGATGACGTCTGCACCGAGGAAGCGGCTGGCCTCGGCGGGATCGCGCAGGGTGGTGTCGAGGGAGTCCAGCAGAATGGTCGCCCCGATCGCCAGCAAACTGAATAAGAGAAACGCCAGGATAAGATTGAGCTCCATATTCGGGAAGACCGGTTTCAGCGGTGGGCGGGCGATGTCGGCAATGCGGATGTTGTTGTTCTGGAAGCCGGCGTTGATGTCCGCCTCTCGAATCTTTCGGATCAATTCGTCGTAGAGCGATTTGTCGGTATCGGCCTCCTGCTTTAGTTGCTGGTACTCGAAAGAACGCGCATTATTCCTGTCCCACTCTGCCTTGGTTTCGCTGACGGCTGCCTGGAGCATCTGTTCGCGGTTCAGACTCTCTTTGTATTGGGTCTGAACTCTTTCCGCAATGTTTTCGCGAGCGTCGTTAAATTGCTTTTCGACCTCGGCGACTTCCGATGCTGCTTTTCGATATTCAGGGTGACTGATCCCATACGTAGCCTTCACCAGGGCGAAGTGCTGCCGCGCCTCGTCCAGGGTCTCACTTAGTTTGGCAAGCGAGTCCCCTTGCGACGATGCTTCGGCAGCCTGCAAGGAACCTGACTTGATTGCGTTCCATGATGCTTCCGCCTGGACGCGATCCGCCTGCGCGGCCGTATAGTCTGTGTTGAGTTGTAGAAGGCGCGCGGAAAGGATGTTCGTCTTCTCTTCAGGATTGATCACGTCGAGATCTTTCTCGAACTGGGCGAGTGCGAGACTCGATCGCTCCATCTTTGCTTTCAGCTCGTCGAGCTGCTTCTCCATGAACGACGACAGGCCGGCTGCCGAGCGGATGCGCAAATCGTATGTCTGCAGCAAATAGGAATTGGCGATGGCATTTGCCACGTCTGCGGCTAGATGTGCGTCTGGGGAACGATAACTTACGAGCAGGAGATACGTGTTCGGAGGTCGAGTTACTTTCAGGCGCTTCAGAGAGATCGGCGCGGCAGCCAGAAGCTGCTCATGCTCAGAGGCCGCGCTGCTCGTCTGACCTTCCAGAGTAAGCAGATGGTATTCCTCGGCCACTGGGCGCAAAACCGAGTCGGACTGAATCAGCTTCATCTGCGTAGCGAGAAATTGGTCTGCGTCGTTCGGAGCAGCGGACCGTGTCGAGTCGTCGCCGACAATCTCCGAGGGCGCTTGACGATCCACGTCTACAGTCGCCGTGGCTTGATAGATCGGCTGCAACCTGGCCGACACAATAAAGGTGGCCAGAAGGCAACTTGCGACAGATGCCACGATCTTCCACACATGTCGCCGGAGAATCCAGAGATAATGGGAAAGCGGCACAACGGGAGCATCCGGCTCAATTTCCTCCTGCATTGGAATCGGGGAAAGGTACGCAGGGAATATCTGGTTGTTCGGGAGCTCGGGAGAGAGCACTTCTCTCATTCTCAATTGTTTTGGCATGGGTCCTCTTCAGGCGCCTAGCGCGTCCCGTAATAGACGAATGCGGCGCCGAGGGCTGAACCGACGCTGAGCGATGCTTCAAGGGCTTTCAAGCTGGCTTTGGCGCCGGTAGCATTGGGGATATAGAGAATGTCGCCTGCTGTGAGCGCAACATCGGGCGACTTGCGATCCATAATCCTTTTCAATTCGACGGGAATCTCCTTGCGGTCGCCGCCGCTTTCATCAGCTCGATAGATATAAGCTTTATGCGAGGAGAAGCTATCGAGGCCTTCCGAAAGAGCAAGGGCCTTTAAGACGCTGCTCTGTGAGCCGTCGGTGATATAGAAGGCGCCAGGCTTTTTTACGTCGCCTACCACGAAGACGCGTCCGGCTTCAGGAACACGAATCACTTCTCCACCTTGCAAACTCAGGTTCAGTGAGGGATTCACTCCGTCGAGCAAGGCGCGCACGGGGATGCGCTGCATCAGCGTCGCGGGTTGACCGTCTGCATTCTGTGCCAGGCGGCTTACCAGGATCTCCGAGCCGGCATTGTCGGTCAGGCCCTGGGCGCGCGAGATGGCGTCCAGTAGCGTCATCGTGCCCGTGGCCTGAAAGGTCAGCGGGTTTTTCACGGCTCCCACAACGGTGATAGGACGGCTCCGGTACTCCAGAACAGAGACCGTGACCACAGGATCGACCAGGACATTGTCTGCTACCAATGCTTTTGCGATCGCATTTTCAACTTCGGCTGGATAAAGCCCCGCCACCGCAATGCTTTGCTTGACCATGGGAAGCCGGACCGCGCCATCGGCATCCACTCGAACCTCGCGCGTTAGTTCGGGCGAATCGTACACCGTGAGTCCTAATAGGTCGTTCGGTCCGATCTTCTCTACAGGGAGATTTGGAATCTCGCTAATCGAAGTCGAGCCTGGACTCATTCGCTCCAACGTTTCCTGCTGCGCCAAGGCAGGCATGACGACCACGAATGCCGAAAGGAAATAGGAGAGCAGCCAGCAGATAGGTTTCATTTGCGACTCCTGTGGACTGGAGTGTCGCGCAGACCTCATGCTCGCCATTGAGCAATTGCACGGGGTATTGCGGCAGCAGTCAAAATTCACGATTCGCCTTGAATGATGAAAAATCGACGGCGAGTTGATCGACCTTTTTGTCAAGGTCCCGGATTTGGGATTGAAACTCGTCCCAGTAGATGCCGAGAAAACCATTCCGGTTCGCACCTCGCAGAACCATGTGCATCGCTTCGCGCATCAGATCCGATACGCTGCGTGCTCCTGTCGTCGAGCAAAGTTGGCACAGTGCAAGGTGCTCCTCTTCCGAGAGCCGGATCGTGATCATTCGTGAACGTCGTTTCAGCGTGTTCATTTCAGATCTTGACTCCTCTTCTGGACGCGGACTTTGACTCCCACACCGCCGGAGTTCGGCGGTTGGCTATTTGCGCGGTTTTTGAAGGGACGCAGAATGAATAAGGGGAACGGCCGCTGGAAGCTCGGAGATCCAGAACTCAGTCAGCCGATTTGCGGGATCGGTGAAGAATTATCGGTTGGCATTAGCGGTTTCCCATGCAAGAATGCCTGACGCGGGTAAATCGGCCTGCCGAGGAGAGATGAGCCAAAGTCGCTTCTTTATGAGTTCACGAATCGGCGAGCTTCGCCCTCTTCGGTCCCGGAGGTCGGGGCCGCAAACGGGAGCTTTTCCCATACTGGCGCGCTAGTATATGACGCTTTTCGTGCGGGCCAAGACGGTTCTATCCAGGATTGAATTACGGGGGACCCTAAAGAATTCCCAAACTCTAGCACACCATCTTCAAACCTGCAAGACAATTGTGATTCAACGGACTGACTTTGACTTGGTGTCGCCTTACTTTAATTAAATGAAGTATATTCCTGCCCTTGAATGGGATAGATCTTCAAATGACACATCGCGCAGAGGCCATGTATAGCAACCGTGATCCTCAGTCATACCGGCCATTTAATTGCCCGAACGGACTCATCCCAGATCGATTGCACGGCGAGCGGCAGCAGCGAAGCGGTCAAGCCCGCATAACATATCGGCAACGCTGCATCCAGGTACAAACACAGTGACTGCGGGGCGGCGAGTGTAAGCCAGTCGGACATCGCGCATCTGGTCGAGCGAGTCATCGGTGTAGTAGACGCGGACAGAAGAGGCAATCGATCGCAGACGGCGAAATTCGAAGATGAGCGCGCCACCGAGCTTGTGTTGTCACAGCGGCCGTCGTGGATCAAGTCGAGATGGAGCTAGCTTTCCACATCGGTGCCGGTTCGCCAAGAGCCCCTGTGCGAGAATGAAGGCATCAGCGATGACCAGCAACTCCTCCGCCGTTGTTCCCGAGCCAGTCACCGTCACCCCGCAGTTGCTGGCGCAGCACGGCATCACCACGGAAGAGTACCAGCGCATTCTCACGGCGCTGGGGCGCACGCCCTCGCTCACTGAACTCGGGATCTACAGCGTGATGTGGAGCGAGCACTGCTCCTACAAGTCGAGCCGCGCGCACCTGAAGCGTCTGCCCACCAAAAGCGATCGCGTCGTGCAGGGGCCCGGTGAAAATGCAGGCATCATCGACGTGGGTGACGGCTGGGCGTGCGCCTTCAAGATTGAGTCGCACAACCACCCTAGCTACATTGAGCCGTACCAGGGGGCGGCTACCGGCGTGGGCGGCATTCTGCGCGACATTTTTACCATGGGTGCGCGGCCGCTGGCGGTGATGGACTCGCTGCGCTTCGGGCCGATTGGGCCGGATACCGCAGAGCGCGCGATCATCCATAAGAACCATTCCATTCTCGAAGGCGTGGTGAGCGGAATCGCCGGCTACGGCAATTGCTTCGGCGTGCCGAACTTGGGCGGCGAGACGAAATTCGAGCCATGCTACAGCGGAAATCCGTTGGTGAATGCCTTTGCTCTTGGTCTGGTGCGCAAGGACGAGATCTTCTACGCAAAAGCCAGCGGCGCCGGCAACCCGGTGATTTACGTCGGCGCAAAAACCGGGCGCGACGGGATTCACGGCGCGACAATGGCGAGCGAGGAATTCAAAGAAGGTTCTGAACAGAAGCGGCCCAATGTGCAGGTGGGCGACCCATTTATGGAGAAGCTGCTGCTGGAAGCTTGCCTGGAAGCGATGCAGACCGGCGCCATCGTTGGCATTCAGGACATGGGCGCGGCCGGCCTCACCTGCTCCACCTGTGAAATGGGTGCGCGCGGAGGCGTGGGCCTCGACGTCGAGCTTGACCGCGTGCCGCAGCGCGAAACCGGCATGAGCGCTTACGAGATCATGCTTTCCGAAAGCCAGGAGCGCATGCTGCTCGTAGCCGAGAAGGGCAGGGAAGACGAGGTGCTTCGCGTTTTCGCCAAGTGGGGACTCGACGCAGTGATTGTCGGCACGGTCGAGCCCGAGCCGCGCTTGCGCATTCGCCGTCACGGTGAGCTGGTCGCCGATATTCCCAACCGCTCGCTCACGGACGATGCGCCGCTTTATCATCGGCCCATCGGCATCTGGAAGGCGCCGGTTCCGCTCGATCCTTCTGCCGAGATGGTCGACGAACTCGCCAAAGATCGCAACTATCTTGCGGACCTCAAAAAACTCCTCACATCCGCGAACGTTTGCTCCAAGCGCTGGATCCACGAGCAATACGACAGCATGGTGCAGACCAACACCGTGATTGGCCCCGGCGGCGAAGCCGGCGTGATGAGAATCAAAGGGACAGGGACCAAGGGAACCCGAAAAGAAGGGATCAAAGAGCGCGGCCTGGCGATGGCGCTCGATGGCAGCGGCCGTTGGTGCTGGCTCGATCCCAAGCTGGGCGCGATGCACGCGGTGGCAGAGTGCGCGCGCAAAGTGGCAATGACCGGCGCAACTCCCGTAGCCGCTACCAACTGCCTCAACTTCGGCAATCCGGAGAAACCTGAGATCATGGCGCAGCTCTCCGGCGCCATTGATGGTATTGCCGAGGCCTGCACCGCTCTTGGCACGCCGATCACCGGCGGCAACGTCTCCCTATATAACGAGACAAGGGGCGAGGGCATCTATCCAACTCCAGTGCTGGGCATTGTGGGCATCCTCGATGATGTAACGAAGGCCGTGCCCGCCGATTTTCAGCACGAAAAAGACGCCGTGATTTTGTTGTGGCCGATTCCACGCGGCGAGGAACCCGATCCGAATCTCAAGGTGCCGCTCAATCCTCCGCCCATCAGCCAATACCCGTTGCCTGTGCTTGAGCGCGAGCCAAGAGGGCGCGCAGAGGCTGACGCGGACGATGCGGAAGCTGCCGCGAATCTAACGGCGTTTGGGTCTTCGGAGTTCGCCAGGGTCGTTCTGGGCGGTATCTGGGGCCGTCCGCCCGCGCTCGATCTCGATGCAGAAGCCAGCCTGCACAAGCTGCTCGCTGAACTCGGCTGGCGCAAGTTCATCCGTTCGGCGCGCGATATTTCCGATGGCGGCATTGCCGTTGCGCTGGCGCAGGCCGCATTTTCCAAGGGGATCGGTGCCACTATCGAGCAGGATTCATCGCTCCTGGCGCATCCGCTCTTTGGGTTGTTCGCCGAGCCGGCCTCCACCGTCATCGTCACCGCTAATTCGGGCGTCGTTCCCGAGATCGAGAAGCTGGCTGCCGAATACAAGTTCCTCTCCGCGCGGATTGGGACGACCGGCGGCAGCCGCCTTGAAATCAAGGTCGATGGCGAACCATTCATCTCGGCGCCGCTGACGGAACTCCGCGAAATCTGGGCGACTGCCCTGGAAGCGAATCTTCACGATGAGGTTCCCGCATGAGCCGGTTGCTCTTCCAGGGTGTCAACGGCGAACCCGATGTTTCCGAATCCCTCCGCATCAATCAAAACGTCTGTCATCCTGAGCGAAGAGACACGAAGTGGAGCGAAGTCGAAGGACCTCTATTTGCCTTTCCTTTCGTCCCGGATCCCTGTTCCTTGTCCCCTGGAAGAGTCCCCGTAGGGGATAAGCTCCACGAGGAATGCGGCGTGGTCGCCATCCACAATCATCCTCACGCCGCGCGCGAAGCCTACCTCGCGCTCTACGCTCTGCAGCATCGGGGGCAAGAGTCGGCAGGCATTGCCACCGCAGATGGGCAGCACCTGGCCAATATCAAAGGCATGGGGCTCGTCTCTGAAATCTTCACCGACGATGTGCTCGCCAAGCTTCCCGGCCGCATGGCGATCGGGCACACGCGCTATTCCACTACGGGAGATTCGGCGCTGCTTAATGCGCAGCCTATTCGCGTCGACTCCACCAAGGGCCTCATCGCCATTGCGCACAATGGCAACTTGGTGAACCTCGGCAATCTGCGCGCGCGCCTGGAACGCGAGGGTGCGTATTTTCAAACCACTTCCGACTCCGAGATCATCGTGCAGCTCATCGCACACTCCCAGGCGGACACGCTGGTGGACGCAATCGCCGATTCGCTTTCGCAAGTCGAGGGCGCGTTCTCCATCGTGATGATGACGCGCGACCGCATCTTCGCCGCCCGCGATCCGCGCGGCTTTCGCCCGCTTTCCATGGGCCGCATGAAGAACTCCGACGGCCACGATACCGTTGTGTTCGCCAGCGAGTCCTGCGCCTTCGACTTGCTGCGCGTCGAGTACCTCCGCGATGTGTTGCCGGGCGAGTTGGTGATGGTCTCTGAAGACGGCGTAACCAGCCGCCAATACGCGTCGGGCGTGCCGCAATCAAGCTGTATCTTCGAGCACGTCTACTTCGCGCGCCCCGATTCGCGCATCTTCGGCCGATGGGTGCAGGAATCGCGCGACCAGATGGGCCGCCAACTCGCGCGCGAATCCGGCGTGCCCGCCGACGTTGTCGTCCCCGTGCCGGACTCGGGTGTGACGGCTGCGCTTGGGTACGCGGAGGAAGCGGGCCTGCCCTTCCGTTTCGGTTTGATACGCAACCATTATGTTGGCCGCACATTTATTGAACCTGAGCAGCGCGTCAGAGATTTCGGCGTCCGTCTCAAGCTCAATCCCGTCCACAATCTGTTGGCCGGTAAGCGCGTCGTGCTCATCGACGACTCCATCATCCGCGGCACCACCAGCCGAAAGATCGTTCGTATGGTGCGCGGTGCGGGCGCCACCGAAGTGCATCTGCGCATCAGTTGCCCGCCCACAATTTCACCCTGCTTTTATGGGGTCGACACGCCATCCAAGCGGGAACTGATTGCCGCGAACAACTCGATCGAGCAGATTCGCCAATTCATTGAGGCAGACTCGCTTGCATATTTGTCGCTCGATGGTTTGCTGAAGAGCGTCCAGGACGAAAGCAAGGTCGGCTACTGCACCGCGTGTTATACAGGCAACTACCCCACGCAGTGGATCGACGTAGACGAAATCCTTCCTGTTGCCGCGACCATTTAAATCCCGCTCCGCAATATATTGGCTTTGCTTCTCATTGAATCACCACCGCGCAAGAAGCGCGGGGAAAGTCGCATTCGCCATTGGCTGAATATCCCGCCGCGAGCATTTTCCGCAAGAAGATCCGATTCATTTTCTCCTTGCCATTTCATTGTTCCTCTACTAGAGTCGATTGAAACCCCTCGTGAAAGTTCTTGGGCAATATATTAGGCTTGCAGAATTTCCCTGCTCGTCGGAGCTTTCTGCCTCCGGTCAGGGTTTCTCACGCCCATAAGGATGGGTGAAGTGCGTCTTCCCAAGGTACGTAATGTGGCCCGGTCAATCTGCGTCAGGCTGAGCCACGTCCGCAATTTTCTTATATCTATCTTGAAGGTCAAGCAGATAACAATCTGCTGCCGCCCTCTTACACTTTTCTCGTCGGCCGTCACGATAGCATGCGTGGCCGGCGTCATCGGCTGCGGGGGCCGCATCGTCACGATCGCGAGCGCGGGCTCACCGTCTACGCCTCCTTCCACGCCTCCGTCCGATCCTCCATCCAATCCCCCGACTAATCCCCCATCGAATCCCCCGACGAATCCTCCATCCAATCCCCCCACGCAGCCTCCGGGAACGAACAGCTCTCTACCCACGGTGCAGGCCTCCGCGGCCGCATCGTTTGTCGACAGCGCGGGTGTTGTCACGCATCTCAGTTACACCGATACTCCCTACTACACCGCGTTCCCTCAGATACTCGCCGCGCTTCAGTCTCTCGGTATCCATCACATCCGCGACGGCTATTATCCCTGGCCATCTTCGTCGCCGATTGTTCAAGCCCACCATCAATTGGCTGCCGCCGGAATCAAATGCGACTATGTGGTTCCAGTCGCCTCCTCCACAACTTCCCAGGCGATCGAGAGTTTCGCCTCTGAAGTTGGAGACATGGAATCACTCGAAGCACCCAACGAATGCGATCTTGCGGGCAACTGCGGCGCCACTGGCGCCATCGGCCTCCTGAATATGGTGGCCTTCCTCCCCACAATCAAAGCCGCCGCCGACAATTTGAATGTTCCGCTCCTCGGCCCTTCACTCACGCAGCAGGCATCCTACATTACCGCCGGCATTCTCTCTTCCGAGATGACCGTCAACAATCTGCACATTTATTTCTGGGGACGCAATCCAGGCAATTCCGGCTGGGGCATCGGCCAGGATGCGGAAGGGAATGCTTACGGCAGCTTCGCATGGTGGCTCAATCAGGCCGCGATCGATGCGCCCGGGCTTCCCTCGCTCATCACCGAGACCGGGTATATGGCGTATCCTTCAACCACCATTCCCTATACCGTGCCTGAAAGCGTGGAGGCCTCTTACATACCGCGCACGCTGCTTCTGGCCTACAACCTCGGGTTTCAGAAGACTTATCTGTATGAGTTGCTAGATGAGGCTTCATCTCCCGGTTATGGCCTCCTCAACAGCGACCTGACTCCCAAGCCCGCGTTCACCGCGCTCCAGAATCTTTTCTCCGTTCTCAACGACACGGCGAGCGGTTCCTTTGCTCCGGGGTCGCTCCAATACTCCATCTCGGGCGGAGACTCAACGCTGAATCATCTGCTGTTGGAAAAGCAAGACGGCTCATTCTGGCTCGTCTTGTGGCTTGAAGAGAGCAGTTGGGACCCGGTCACCGCGACACCAATCTCGGTGACCCCTGAAAACATCAGCCTAAACCTGAGCAGTTCATACAAAGCCACTACCGACTACCAGTTCGACGCAAATGGCAATGCAACGCCCTTCAACCAGTCCATGCAGGGGAACTCAACCTCGCTCACAATCAGCGACCGGATCTCGATCGTCAAAATTGTAGCCCAATAAGCGCCGAGGCGCGCTCAACGCTACGCGCCTGGCCGCATCATCACGCCGATTCCCGTGCCAGGCTTACTCTCGCGGCAACCGGTCTGCGCGCCAGGTTCCGCGCCAAGGCATACATGGTTCCCGCCGCAAGCAGAGAAGGCAGCGCCAGTCCCCTCAATCCCGCGTCATAACTCCCCGTGTGGTCCTTCATCACGCCCATCCAGTACGGCCCCACAAATCCGGCGAACATGGTGATGGTATTCATCGCTGCAATTCCCGCGGCCGCCGCGCGCCCGGCTAAAAACTGCATCGGGACGGCGTTTGCCGGCCCCAGCATCGACATGAACGCGATGAAACCGGCCGCCAACCCTGCTACTACCAGCCAGGGCTCGTTTGCATAACTCGCTGTCAAATACCCGGCCGCCATCACCAGGCACGGAACGATGCAATGCAGCGTGCGCTCGCCGCTACGATCTGAATGAGCGCTGTTCAGCAGCATCCCTGCTGCGCCAGCTAATCCAAAGCACGCCACCAGGAAGCCAACATTGGCTACGCTCCAGCCGGTTACCCCTTGCAAAATCGCCGGCGCGGAAAAGCCATAGGCGTAGCTGGTAATGAGCGCAAAAAAGAAGTACGCCCCGATCATCCAAACCTTCGGCGAAAGCAGCGCCTGCGCCACCCCGACACCGTGCCCCAGGTGCGCTTTCTCACTGTCGGCCATGAGCTGGTTCGCGAGCCACGCCTTCTCTTCCGCGGTTAGCCACGCCGCTTTGGCAGGACTGTCCGGGAGCATCTTCAAAATCACCAGGCTGAAGACCGCCGTCGGCAATCCCTCCACCAGAAATAGCCATTGCCAGCCTGCCAGCCCTAGCTTCCCGCCAAGTCCCATGAGCCATCCGGCCAGCGATCCCATCACTACAGAGGCCAGCGGCAGCGATACGTAAAATCGGCTCACGGCCCGCGCCCTCATCTTCGCTGGGAACCATAGCGTCAGGTAATAAATCACGCCGGGATAGAACCCTGCTTCTGCCATGCCCAGCAGGAACCGCAAAACGTTGAGCTCGATAGGAGTGTGTACGAACATCATCCCCGCCGCAAGCAATCCCCAGGTGAACATGATCCGCGCCATCCAGCGCCGGGCGCCGAAGCGCAGCAGCAGCAGGTTCGATGGCACCTCGCACAGCGCATATCCGATAAAGAATAGTCCCGCGCCAAAACCGTAGACCGATGCGCTGAAGTGCAGATCCTTATTCATCTCGAGCGCAGCAAAGCTCATGTTGATGCGATCCATGAAGGCCATGCCGTAGCCCACCGCAAGCACAGGGAGCAGCCGAAGGCCTGCCTTGCGTAGCGCCGCGCGTCCGATTGCGTCATCTACCGTGTGCGCGGCCACATCGCTCGATACATCTGTACCTCGATGCATTTTGGCGTCGAGCATCCGTGACCTCCTGAGCCGCCTGGTGGGGAACCGGTTAGAAAGAAGCTAACAGCCTTTGGCCAAGATTCCTAGATTCCGGATCGCTCCAGAATTTCGCTGAGTTTCAGTTTTGTCCCGTTTCGCCGCTTTCGCTCTCGTCCGTGCACCGCGCATTGGCTGAGGCCGCGCCCTGGAACGCTCGGCCCACGGTCCACGGCTGACGGCTCACGGCCTCTCAATAATCCTGAAGTTCCCGCTCGCATGCATAAGGCTCATCAGATACAGCATGCCATCGTTGTAGCGCTGCCCGCCTGAGGGCACCGGCATGTTCCAGAGAGCATCGACGAAGGCCTTCGCTGTTGGCCCGTCGGTTGCCGCCAGGCTGCCCACCGCTGTCGTCGCTACCATTCCCGGAGAATGCCGCGTGGAAAGCGGTTTGCCGTCGAGGGTGTAGCGGTCGTCGAATTTCTCGATGCCCTGCGAGAAGAGGAACTTCTGCAACTTGTCGCTCAGCGTGGTTTCGCGTGGGTCCTTGTGCCACCACGAGTAATCCACACTCCAATTGCTCACGCTGCGCCATGAGTCATAGCTGAAAGGCGTTGGCGTGCCGCTGAAGCCAATCACCGGCGTGCCGTCGAAGTTGCTGCGGTCAGGTGTTAGGCCAGTCTCCGGTCCCGTTACGCGATTGAAGAAGTCGCGGCTCACATCGGCGGCCTTCGCCCAGAACGCGCGATCCTCTACCGGGCCCCAGCGCGACCACAGCTCGTAGAACGCGGGCAGATGATAGGAGGCATCCGTCGTGCCACCCGGAAGATCGGGCACAAACTTGATCATGTCGTGGTCGTCGTCCACCATCGGCCCGATGGTCTCTCCGCGGGGGCCGCGTGGGAAGCGGAAGTTCGGCATCGTTCTGCCGCTCGCTTTCATCTCCTCTTCCATGCGCCGATTGTTCGGGCTCGGCCAGGGGTGGTCCGGCTGGACGAACGGCGGATCGTCGGGATGAATACGAAACGGCCCCGTGCCCGTCAACACAGGATGATGGCGCATGCCGCGCAGAATCTTGTCCGCTTCCGCCTGGTAATTGTAGATGCCCTTGCCGTTGCCCCAGCGACGCGCGGCAAAGTAGAGCGACATCGCAAAATACTCTTCGCCGTCGGGCGCGGCACTGGTGGAGCGCGGAGTTCCGTCGGTGTCCATCGACCAGGCGAAATAACCCACCGAGGGATTTTTCGGGTCGGTGATGAGCATGTAGGTGTGCGCCCAATTCCAAATCGCGTCAAACTCGCGTTTCTTATTGAGCTCCACCGAGATCATCATGCCGTAGCTCATGCCTTCGGTGCGCGCATCGTTGTTCGCCCAGTCGGTAATGTAAGCGAGCGTTCCGTTTTGATTGGCGCCGTTTTCAAAATAGACTCGCTGCTCCTGCCCGTCGCCGTGAAACAACTGCTGGAAGGCTTCTTCGATCTTGGCTCGGGTTTCGGCAGGCGAATGTCCCTGCTCCGCAAACAGATCTCGATAGTGATGTGTCTTGTAGGCGCCCTCGCCGTCTCCGGGAAAGCGCGGAATATTGCCGAGCGGCGCGTTTACGTGCACCGGCGGCATCGTGAATCCCGCAGGCCTTTGCGGCTGATTGCTTGATGCCTGCGCATTCGCTCCGCAAGGAAGCATCGAGAAAAAGACGGCAACTGAAACGCAGATAGATCGGGACCCCATGGAATAAATCCTTTCACTAAAATGCGAGTGCATCCAATCTACACTACGATGAACACAGCGCGCCTATGATGACTGCGGCCGCCATCCTGATTCTGCTGGTGCATCTGCTCTGGATTGTGCTCGTGATCTTCGGCGCGCTGTTCACGCGCGGCCGTCCATGGTGGAGCGGCCTTCATATCCTGGCTTTGATTTGGGGAATCATCGTAGAGGCCGGACCGTGGCCGTGCCCGCTCACTCTCGCGGAACAGTACTTTGAAACCAGGGCCGGCATGGCTGCCTGGCAGGGCAGTTTTCTGCTACACACGCTCGACGCGATTGTTTATCCCAACGTCTCTCCGTGGCTGGTTACCGTGATCGGGGTTGCTGTCTGCGGTTTCAATCTCGGGATCTACCTCTGGCGACTGCGAAGATTTCTTCTTCACCGCGCGGCTCATTGACGCGTTTCGCTAGCGTCCTGTTTCTAAAGTTCAAGCCAGAGCTATAACTATCATCCTGAGCGAAGTTTGCCGCGTCTTGCGGCAAACGGAGGCGAAGAATCTGCGGTTGCTCCTTGCGAAATATGTAATAAGCCTTTAGAACACGACGCTAGGTCCCCTTGGTCGCGGTCAGTTGTGTGCTCCAGCTGCCGTCCTCGGTTCCGAGAGTAAATATGATTTGCCCGGGAGAGATTTTGCCCGTGTAGACGAGCTTGTAAGTCTGTCCCTGGTAATCCGTGTTCACCCAGAACGTCACCGTGTCGCCAGCCAATTTGCCGTCGTGAATCTCAGCCGGCGTGGTGGGCAATCCCTCGACCGAGCCTGTTACCGCGCCTGTCGCGTTGGTCAGATGAATGGTCAGCGGTACGGTGCTGCCGTTGTAGTCAAACGATCCATTCCAGGTCCCGGTCACATCGGGAGATGCAGGTGCGGAAGCCGATGCGGGCGCTGCATCCGCGCTTCTTTCCACTGTCATCTGCGCGCTAAAGTTTCCGTCGTCGGTGCCAAAATTGAACGCGATTTCATCTCCGGCGGGAGACACCTTGCCCGTGTACGCCAGCTTGTAAGTCTGGCCCTGGTAGTCGGTGTTCACCCAGAACGTCATGGTGTTGCCGTCCACCTTGCCATCGTGAATTTCTGCCGGTGTAGTGGGCAAGCCTTCAACTGTTCCTGTTACCGCTCCATTTGCAATTGACAGGTGGAAGGTAAGAGGAACGCTGGTGCCCTGGAAATCGAAGCTCCCTTTCCATGTGCCGCTTGCATCCGCAGCGTAAGCAGCGACTGACACAGCCATCATTAAAAAGAGGCCAGCAATGCCCGACACTTTTCTCATAAAGACTCCTCCAAAGCAAAACGAGTTTACCATGCTCCGAAAAGAGGATGGTAAAGCACGTCAAGGCTTTGAGGGGCCGCGCGAAAGGCGAATTGGAATTGGAGACGGCGTCAGCAAAACGAGATCTCGGCTTACTCGTTCCAGCGCCGCATGATGAGAGTGGCGTTGATCCCGCCAAAACCGAAGGAATTGGAGACCGCAACATCGAAGGAGTGCGCAATCGGCTTGTTGGGCACGTAGTCCAGCCGGCACTCGGGATCGAGGTTATCGAGATTCATAGTCGGCGGGATCATCTGATTCACAAGCGCCAGTATGGTAATGCCGGCCTCAAGTCCGCCCGCGCCTCCCAGCAGATGGCCGGTCATCGATTTGGTTCCGCTGATCTTGAGGCGGTGGCTGAGCGCGTGCTCACCAAAGACGCCTTCTATAGCGAGCGATTCATTGCCATCGCCGGCCGGCGTGGAAGTGGCATGAGCGTTGATGTAGCCCACCTCTTCGGGCCGGAGGCCCGCGTCTTTGAGCGCAGCCCTCATGCTGCGCTGTGCGCCCATGCCTTCAGGCGCGATGCCCGTCATGTGGTAGGCATCGGCGCTCATGCCGTAGCCAATCACTTCAGCCAGGATCTTCGCGCCGCGCGCCTTCGCAAACTCCAACTCTTCAAGAATCAGAATGCCTGCGCCTTCACCGATGACAAAGCCGTCGCGGTCCTTGTCGAACGGGCGGCTGGCATGCGTAGGATCGTCGTTGCGCGTGGAAAGCGCGCGCATGGCGGCGAATCCGCCGACCGACATGGACGTGACCGCGGCTTCAGCGCCGCCCGCGATCATCACATCGGCGTCTCCATGCAGAATCATGCGCACCGAGTCGCCGATGGAATTGGCGCTGGTGGCGCAGGCCGTCGCAGTCGCGGAGATGGGACCGCGTGCGCCATAGCGGATGCTGATTTGCCCTGCCGCCATGTTCACAATGGCGGCGGGAATAAAGAAGGGTGACATCTTGCGCGGGCCGCCCTGGAGCAGGTTGTTGTGCTCCCGCTCGATCACTTCGAATCCGCCGATGCCCGAGCCGATGAAGACACCCACGCGATCGGCGATCTCTTCACGGATTTGAAGACCCGACTGCGCCATCGCCTCCTGTGTGGCCGCGAAGGCATAGTGGATGAAGCGCCCCATTTTGCGCGCTTCTTTCTTCTCGACAAATTGGAGAGGGTCGAAGTTCTTGACCTCGGCGGCGAAGGTGACAGGGAAACCGGTGGTGTCAAAGCTCTGGATCGGGCCCATGCCGCTGGCCCCCGCCAATAGCTGGCGCCACACCTCGGATGCGGTGTTACCCACGCCGCATAGGAGCCCCAGGCCAGTGACTACGACTCTTCGAGTTGGTGCCTGGGCCAATGCTTACTTGCCGCCTTTCGCGTTCTTCTCGATGTAGTCGATGGCATCCTTAACGGTCTTGATCTTCTCGGCGTCTTCGTCGGGAATCTCCATGTCAAAGGCTTCTTCGAACTGCATCACCAGTTCAACCACGTCCAGCGAATCGGCGCCAAGATCTTCCTGAAAGCTGGCGCCGGGGGTGACTTCAGCTTCGTCCACCTGCAATTGCTCGACGATGATCTGCTTTACCTTTTCTTCAACGGCCATGCGTGCGTCTCCTCATGTTTTTCAGAACTCAAGCAAATTCCTCCGGGGCCGGAACAACCGCTCCGCCCCGCGAACCTACCATACCGGTCCGCGGCTGTGAACGACAACCACCGCGCCAACAAAAATGCGCATGGCCCCGAATCTTCAAGTCTACTGGCATGACCCCTGGGTGTAAAGGTGCGAACTTGGGGGGAAACGATTGAAGAAACAGGGGCTAGGGGGCAGGGAAGAGGGAACGGAGGGGCAGCCAGGAAATGCACAGCCGCCAGGCGTATATTTGGCGAAGAGGAATCGTGATGCCTTCTTTAATTCCGTGGGCTCTCGCGGCGGTTTTCGCAATGCTGGCCGGTACTCTTTGGTATCGCTTCCTTTCCGCGAAAGCGGCGAAAACGCTGCTGGAGCAGCGGAACGGGGACCTTGCAAACTCGCTTGAAAATACACGCCGCGAAATGGCGCAAATGCAATCGGATTCGGCTGCTCGGGCCGGATTTGAGGCGTTGGCAACCGAGCGCGAGAAGACGATTGAACGAATCTCGGCGGAACGGGACAGTGCTCGCGCCGAGATGCAAGCCGGCATCGCATCAGCACGTACTCAGGCCGCTCGCATCAGCGAACTCGAAGCCTTGCTTGCCTCTGAGCAAGAGAAAACCAAGGAGAAGATCGCACTGATTGAGACAGCGAAAGAGACGCTTTCAAACCAATTCAAAGCGCTCGCAGCGGGGATTCTCGACGAAAAATCCAGGGCATTCTCCGAGGGGAGCCAGAAGGAGATCGGTAATCTGCTTGATCCGCTCAAAACGCAGATTAAAGAGTTCCGCGAAAAAGTTGAGCAGACCAACGTTGATTCAAAGACAGGAGTGACAGAACTCAAGACTCTGATTGGCACGCTTGGATCGCTGAACCAGGCACTCACTGAAGAGGCACACAATCTCGCCACCGCCCTCCGACGCGACACCAAGATGCAAGGAAACTGGGGAGAAACGATCCTCCGTAACATCCTTGAAAAGTCCGGTCTGCAAGAAGGGATGCATTTCAGCTTTCAAGAGTCCTTCGTCGAGACCAACGCTGACGGCGAGTTAGGACAACGACGGCAAACTGATGTTGTTGTGAAAGTACCGGGTGGCCACCATCTCATCATCGACTCAAAAGTCTCTCTCAATGCGTATAACGACTCCGTCAACGCTGAAACAGAGAAGGAACGTGCGGATGCCCTGAAGAGACACTTGAATAGCATGCGCAATCACTGCGCCGAGCTATCCACGCGAAACTATCAAGGCCTTGCTGGAATGGAATCCCCGGATTTCGTCGTCATGTTTGTGCCAATAGAGCCGGCATTCCTGCTCGCTCTCCAAGGCGATGAGAACATCTGGTACGACGCGTATAGAAAGAAGGTCCTTTTGTGCGGGCCGACAACGGTCCTCTTTGTGATCCGCATCGTTGTCGATCTGTGGCGTCAGGAGCGTCAAGCGCGGAACGTAGACGAAGTGATGAAAAGGGGAGCACTCCTATACGACAAGTTTGTCGGTTTTGTGTCGGATATGGAAAAGGTCGGCAAGAATCTCCAGATTGCAAGGGAAGCTCATAGCGACGCTATGGATAAGCTGACCAAGGAGAACGGCAATCTAGTTGGCCAAGCTGAAAAGCTTAAAAAGCTCGGCATTCGTACGTCCAAATCTCTCCCCGCAAATCTGCTGGACGCAGCCCACGACGAAGAGCCCAGCCTGGCCCTCGCAGCCAGCGCAGACCAAAGCGCCGACGCCAACGATGAGCAGTAGATTCCGCGCGCCAGGTTCGAGGGTGCTCGCGCTTCAGCTCAATTCTGAATTATCTCGACACCGTCCAACTGCCTATTGCGGCTGTGCGGGCGCTGCGGGTGCAGCCGGCGCACCCTCTTTCGCGCGCGCCAGCGTCAACTGCATGCCGGGGAAGTCGCCTGAATCCGACTTCGTTGTCATCTTGATTTGGTCGCCGTCGACCGTGCAGTCGTGGTGAATCGTCATCCCGTTAAACGACACGTCAAAGGTAAAGTGGTCGCCATCGATCTTGCCGTTGGTGATGTCCATGGCGCCGCCCTGGGCCGTCTGCACTGAACCCGTGAGCTTGTCGCCGTCCTGCTTGAATGTGAACGTGATCTGCATGCCGCCGCTGCCGTCCGGCGATTGCATCGACGACGTCCAGCTTCCCGTCACGTCCGCGGCATGCATCGTCGCCGGGGCAAGCATCATGGCCAGACCTACGCATAGAAAAAGCAGTTTCTTCATCGTTCCCTCACAGCCGCTTTCGACGGCACGCTCATGATACATGGAGGCGGCGACGGCCGCACTGGATCGATTCGGGGCTACTTCACCGCGCGATAAATCTCTGACCCGGCCAGCAGATAAGCTCCCACGCCGTAGACGTAGCTTGTGCTCTCGCTGTAATCGCCGGGCGCAGCACCGACCGGCTGAATGGAGCCCAGTCGGCCGTCGGCGTAGACGTGCGTGAGCATTCCTGCCCAGGCCTTCTCAACTGCCGGCCAATAGGTGGCGTGATCGAGAATTCCTTCATTGACGCCGTAGGCCATTGCGTAGGTGATGAAGGCGCTGCCAGAGATCTCGGGCAGTGGATATGCGTGCGCGTCGAGCAAACCGGGACGCCACAGCCCGTCCGTGCCTTGAATGGAGAGCATCTCCGCCGCCATCTGCTTGAGAAGTTCAACAAACTTTGGCCGTAACGGAGAATCGGCGGGCAGTTCTTTCAGCACGCGCACGATTCCACCCATCACCCATCCGTTGCCGCGCGACCAGAAGAGCGGCTCTCCATTCTTCTCGCGCTGGTCGAGGAAAGTCGCGTCGCGGAAGTATAGATCCTTTGAGTGGTCATACAGCAGAGCCGTTGTGATGCCCCATTCGTGGTCCATGTAAGTGAGGTATTTAGGGTCGCCAGTGGCCCTGGCCATATCAGCGTAAACGGGCGGCGCCATGAACAGCGCATCGCACCACCACCATAGAGGGCGCCTCGCATCGGTCGGATCGGGTGTGGCCATCTCGGCGTCGAGACGCGCACGCATGGGGGCCATCATCTTCGGGTCTCTGTGGATGAAGTACTGCTCCATGTACATCTGTCCGACCGCTTGGTCGTCCGCATGCATCACGCGCGGGCCCGGCTGCCATTTGAGCTGTTCTGCGATCCCGAGCATCGCCTGCTTGTATTTGTCGCCTGCCACCTTGTTGGGAACTGCCATGAAGCCGTCGTAAAGCGCGGCCCATGTCCAATCCACTTGTGCAATGCGATCCGTTTGTGTCTTACCGGGGGTGCGGGCCAGTTGCCAGTCGGCGACAACCTTCATCGACCTCGCCAGGTCGCGGCGCGTCAGCCTGGGTGAAAGATGCGCAAACGGCCCCGGAGTGCTCAGGGCATCACCCGGTGCGGCGACTGGCGCCTTTTCCTCCTGCGCCCTCAGGCCGAAAGCGGGCCAGGCCAGAACGAGCAAAGCTGCGACGGCGAAGACAAAGCGGCAATGAGCGAGGTTCCTGCCGATGCCCGATGAACTGGAATGCATGAACGTCTCCAGATGAGAAATTCGATCCCGAACGATTGTAGGACTGACAGCCGGCAAAGGCCATCGGCCGAGTAAGTTTCAAGCCGCAGTGCTGGTTTCCTTCACCTTACCTTCCGCCGCTGCGATCCGCTCCGCACGAAAGAATGGGGACGAGTTTGCTTCGAAATATCAGAAGCGCATCCGCACGCCCAGCTCAATTTGCCGTTCGCGATAGAAATCGGTGGCATTAATGTTGAGCGGCTGGCCGAAGGCTGCAATCGGAGTTGCTCCATTGGTTGTCGTCGTGGTTCCGCAACTGGCGTAACCTATGGTGTTGATGGTGAGATAGCAGAGAGTCGGACCGGTTCCCGACGAGCCGCTGTTTTCAATCGCGTAGCCGTTCGTTTCAAGCTCGGTCACGTTCTGGTGATTGAAGAGATTGAAGCTTTCGGCGAGGATCTCCAACTGGCGCATGTCGCCAAGGTCGAAGCTCTTGGAAAGGCGGAGATCGGCTTTCCACGTGTTGGGATAGCGGAAGGTGTTGCGGCCGACGCCGTAGACGCGGTTGTCGCCGCCCGAACCGTTCATGCCCGGTCCGAGTCCTGCGATGGCAGCGCCGGTGATCGTGAACTCCTCAGCCAGAGAGCCAGATGTGCGCATGGTGTAAGGGAGGCCGCTGCGGAATTGTCCGACTCCGGAGAGCATCCAGCCGTTTGCGAGGCGCCCCGCGAAGCCGCGGAGTTTCCATGGCGCCTGAAGAATGGCTGTGACCGCTGCCGAATGGCGCACATCCAGATTGCCGGTGCCGTACTCCTGGTTGAAATGGGCGGGATCGAGCACGTCACTGCCGGCCACGAGCGTCGTCTCGTTCGGATTCCAGTCCATCGCGTGCCCGTAGGTGTAATGAGCATGAAGGCTCAAGCCACGGCTTCCGTTGCGTGTAATCCCGATCGTGGCCGCTTCATAGGTGGAGTTCGCGCGGCTCATGATCTCAGTAATTTGCTGGTAATCGGGATTGAGCCGGCCGGCGATTCCAGTGGCCGACGGCCATGAAGCGTAGAACGGAACCGTGATTTGCGTCGTTTTGATGGGTCCTTTGCCGGTGGGGTCCTTCACGCTATAGGTGATGGTTCCTGGATTTACGGCCGGATTGAAGTTGGTGTCGATCGCAATGGGCAGTCGGCGACCCAGGCTGAGCATCGCGCTGCCGGTGAGTTCAACGCGGCTAGGCATCGTCTCTTCAACTGACACGACTGCCTGGTGGATCTCGGGATTGCGGAAGTTGGGTGCGAATTCTACCGCTCCTGGCTTGACCACGCTGGATGGCTGGCCGGCAAAAACGTAAGGGAACGGGGGCGCGCCACCGGAGCAGAATTGGCAGTCGTCGGAAGGGCGCATGAAGAAGCTGAGATCGCCGCGCAGCGAGCCGGTTTGGGTGAGCGCCGTCTCCAGCGTGGCGTTCGCCGTGCGTCCGTAATACATTCCGTAGCCGAGGCGCAGAACGGGCCAAAAGCTATGCCCGGTGCCTATCGCCAGGCTGGCTCGCGGGCCCCAATTGTTGCCCGGAGATGGCAGTGACTCGGTCTGCGGGATCTCGGGATTGGCGAGCGTGGCCATTGGCGGGGGCATTTGCTCGCGCTCCCAGCGCAGGCCCACGGAGAAGACCGCGAGTTTGGCAGGCTGCCATTGCGCAGTCATGTAGCTGCCCCAGTCGTTGGTGCTTAGGCGCCAGCTTGCGGGGCCCATGGTTTGCGAAAAGTAGGAATAACAGGGTTGGCTCCCGAATGATGTGCTTGTGGAGCCGCAGTTGTGCGGGTTGCGCGGGTCCAGAGCGTCGGCGAGGCCGAATTTCTGAAAGGCAAGTGCATCCGAGATGAAGTTGGCAACATTTGCATAGTGATACGTCCCGGATTGGTTGCGCAGCAGGCTGGTCGCATCGGTATTGTGATCGAGTTCGAAGCCCGCCTTCACAAGCAAATGGTTGTGCGCCCAGTCGAGCATTTGCTGGCCGTGATAGAGTCGCTCATCGGGGTAACTGCCCTGTCCGAAGCGCGAAGGATTTCCGATGTTAAATCCATAACGCGAGTCGACGACGATTTGGGGCAACTGACCCCAGAAATTCCCACTGAGGAAACTCTGCTCGAAGGTTGAAGGCGTGCCAGGCTGCGCTTTCGCAATGTCGCGCCCGACTGAGCTCTGTGTAACTGCCAGCAAATTCGGAGTGAGGTACGCTTCCCAGCGCGCCAACAGCCATTGATTGCTGGCTTCGCTCGATCCAAAGCTGTGATTGCCGTAGGTTGCAGAGACCCGGCTCGTGCTGCCTCCTGGGGCATTCCGATCGGCGCCGATGCCCTCAAGAGTGAAGTGTTGCCGCTCGGTTGCCTGCCAATCGATGCGCGCAAATCCGGACCACCGGGCGGTGGAGCGCGGTGCAGGTCCAAGAAGAGCCGCCAACTGCTCGAGACCCGCCGGAGCGTAGCCCGAGTTTGCTATCCCGAGATAGTCCTTGTACGCCTGGTTCTGGCTTTCGCCGAGCTGGGCGCTCAGCAGTGTTACTGGCGCGCTCGTCGGCTCAGGCAGGTTGAAGAACTCGGAGGGATTCTTTACCGTTGCAAGGCCGGGATCGTTGCGATGGGTAGCATCGAGCGCGGCGTACCAGAAAAGTTTATCGCGGCGGATGCGGCTGCCTGCGCCGAGCCCCAACACCATTTCATGATCGGGTGGAGTGAACGGCGTGGCAACGAATGCCGGCGCTGCGACACTTCCCGTATTCTGCACCCATTGCGTGAACGGATTGCGCGCGCCCCAGGTGTTCTGCCGATCGAAGAGGAAGCCCTGGCCGTGCAGCGCGTTTGCGCCGCTTTGGGTAACCAGGCTAGTGCGCCCGCCAGCAGCATGCATTCCGGCGGCTTCAACGTTGCCGGATGCGGTGGTCACTTCGCGAATCGCGGCTTCGCTCACCTCCAGGCCGCGCTTGCCGCTTGAAGCCAGATCGTTTGAATTTGTCGGGCCAGAGTCCTGCGCTTCGGGGTCAACGGAATGCGAGCTTGAAGCTGCGGAGGAGCCAAAGGCCAGATTCGTATTCGCTCCATCAATCGTAGTTGCGCTCGACTCCTGCCCTCCGCGGAAAGACGGCTGTATAGAGCCAGCACCGGTGCTTGAAGCGGGCGTGTCAAGCAAGAAGTCCTGCCAGCGGCGTCCGCTCGCCGGCAACGCCTGTATCTGCTCGCCCGTCAGAGTTGTATCGATGGCCGGGCTGACGGGATCAGGCCGCTGTGCTGTGGCTACGATGGGGAGTTGATCGGATGCGAAGGCCGCGGCCAGCGGGAGCCTCTGCGGCAACGTCAGGGCGAGCAAAGCCTGCGGAATTACAGATTGCGTCTCCAGCGCGGCGCGATCCGACGGAACAATTTCTTGTATTGGCCGCCTGACAACAAGCACTGTCTCCTGGTGTAAAGGCGGCTGCAATGGATTGGCGCGCGGCTCGCGTGGGTCCGTAGACGCGCCGACTGACGTAGCGGATAAGGGCATCGAGCGAGGTGATTCGGCGGCTATGGATGCTGTGAGGGCAGGCTCCGGCTCGGCAAGCGGTGGAACCGGCAGAACCGCCGCCGAATTCTCACTTTTTCGCGGCAAGCCGGGTGAGAGAGGCGCTGCACTTGCAGTCGACGCGGCTGGCAGTGTGACAGCGTCATGCGCGGCGACTGACATCTGTGCTGCTGTCGCGGTGTCGGTCTCTGCCAGTGCGGCAGGTTCAAGACGAAGGGCAACCTGCAAACGCGACTCCGCTCCGCCGGTGATGCGAATGCCCTCAAGCTGGCCGCGGCCGAACCGCGCACTGACTGCTTCAAGCGTGTAGTTTCCGACTTGGAGCGAGGCAAAATGGAATGCACCGTTCTTCGTAGTGATCGCGTGGACTGTCATTCCAGTGGCCTGCTCGCGCAAGACGACAGAAAAGCCGGCGAGCGGCGTCGAATGCAGGTCGGTGAGACGGCCGGCAAGCGCACCGGTGCCGGGAGACTGGACTTGCACGGTGCGGAGAGGGGCCTGCGTATTTGCGGCTGCCTGGGCGTGCGCTGCCGCCGGCACGAACAGGCAAACCGCGCCCAACGCCATCCATTGAATCCAGTTCTGTCTTGCCTCTGCCATCGACAGCACCGCCGTGGCAGATCCGGGGAGGATACAAAATACAAAGCCGGCCCGTTCTCGTGACGAGTTCGGCGCAAGGCAAACGAAACGCAGTTATCCTGCTGCCTTGCCGGAAGCTGAAAGGAATTGCGAAGAGATTCTATGCTGCGCGATCCTTTTTGAAACGTAACGAGCATCACAAAGCAATGTTTTTACCCCAGAATGACGTGCGGCGCTTCCTGGTGGCCGTTGCGAGCAATCTGCGGGCGTCTCAGCGGGGAGCTGGGCAGGCAGAACCGTCCGATAGACTGAAGAGACGGCATATGAGTCAAGGCCGCTTCCCTGAAGGTTGGCTGGCGGGAGAGTCTTGATCGGCCGTGTGGACACTATGTTCATTGACGAAGCCAAAATCCGCGTGAAGGCTGGCGACGGCGGCAACGGCTGCATGGCCTTCCGGCGCGAAAAGTTCGTACCGCGCGGGGGGCCTTCGGGGGGCGACGGCGGACGCGGCGGCGACGTGATCATGGAGTCGAGCCAGCGGCATAACACGCTGATTCATTTCCGCTTTAACCCCGAACACAAGGCACAGCGCGGCGAGCACGGCATGGGCTCGAACTGCACCGGGCAGGATGGACGTTCGACCACGCTTCAAGTTCCCGTCGGAACGGCGCTCTACGACACCGAAACCGGCGAACTGATTCACGACTTTCACGAGCCGGACGAGCGCATCGTGATTGCCAAGGGCGGGCGCGGTGGGCGCGGGAACCAGCATTTCGCGACAAGTACGCACCAGGCGCCGCGCGAGCACGAGCTGGGGCGAGCCGGCGAGGAGCGCGCATACCGGCTGGAGCTGAAGTTGCTGGCGGATGTGGGATTGGTGGGCTATCCGAATGCCGGAAAGTCGACGCTCATCTCGCGAATCTCTGCGGCGCGGCCCAAGATCGCGGACTATCCATTTACGACGCTGGAACCAAATCTCGGAGTGGTGACTGTGGGCGAAGAGCCGGATCAACAGTCGTTCGTGGTTGCCGATATGCCGGGCCTCATCGAGGGCGCGCATCTCGGGTCGGGTCTGGGCACGCAGTTTTTGCGGCACATTGAGCGCACCCGCGTGCTGGCGCACCTGGTGGATGTCTCGGACTCGTCGGGAAGGCCAGATCCTGTAGAGGATTTTCGTGTGATCAACAATGAGCTCGCGAACTTCGCAGACGGAAGCGAACATCCGCTTGCGGAAAAACCGATGATCGTGGTCGCGACCAAGATCGATGCGGTAAATCCGGCGAAGCTGAAGAAGCTGGCGGGGTATGCCAAGCGGCGCAAGCTCGAGTTCCACGCCGTCTCGGCGGTCACGGGCGAGGGAGTCGACGAGCTGAAGTGGGCGCTCGAAAGGCGCGTGCGGCCAGCCGAAGAGGCCGAAAGCAGCGGCAAGGCACGCGAAAGCGCGCGGACCTAACCTTTTTCCCGCTGTTCCGTCGAGTGCAAATTTTCCTGTACTCAGTCGAGTAATTCTTTCTTGCGCAGCGAGAGAGCGTCTGAGAATTCGTGTGTCTTCAGCCGCTTATGGTTTGGACCACGGATTGCCAAAGTGTGGCGAAACAAAATGTTGTGCAGGTGAATGACCGACTCGACGAGCAGGCCAACGTGATCCACGTGGAGAGCATCGAAACGGCGAAGGGCAAGCAACGCTCACTTTCCGCGCGAACCCTTTATATATAAATATTTAGAACTTAAAGACAGAAGAGTTCGACGCAAGACCGGGCGGGGGAGAGAACGGAAACGTTCTTTCTTCCGCGTCGGTGTGATCGAAGCACCGAAGATCGGGTGCATTTGCTCTTTGGGTTCAAGTGTCCTGTCCCCGAAGTTCAGGTCGCCACAATAGCTGTCATCATGAGCGAAGTTTGCCGCATTTTGCGGCGAACCGAGGCGAAGAATCTGCGCTTGCTCCATGTGAATTATGCTACGAACTTCTGGGACGCCACACTAGGACTCGAGGAAGTCGCCGATCAAACGTGCGACGCCTTGAGGATCGTCGCGCAGAGCCATATGGGCTTGACCCATGATCGCTTCAACCTGCACCCAGGGCAGAACTGCGGCGAGGGCGCGCGAAGCATCCTGCATGGGATGTTCGGGGCTGAGGCTGCCCCTGAGCAGCAAGGTGGGACAGGTAAGAGCTGCATAGTGCTCCACTGAGGAAGGCAGCGCATCCATAGCCGCGAGTTCGCGGGTCCAGCTTGGCGCGAGGGCTCGCAGGCGGGGCCACGCCTGCGAGCTACGCATCTTCTCAATGGCTGTAGGACTCAGGCGGGTAAATCGGCTCAGGCCGATTTCAAGTGCGGCATCAATGTCGCGGTGGGCGATGGCGGAGGCGTAGGGTGCGAGGTATTCGCCCGCGATGGGACCGCCGGCAGGCAAGGGCGGCTCATACAGGATCAGCCGGGGAACGGGATGAATCAGCGCCGTTTCCATGGCGCAGATGGCGCCGAATGAGTGGCCGGCGAGGAAGGCTCGCGGCCCGGCGTCAGCCAGAACTGCGGCGATGTCTTCGGCCTCGCGCTGAATGGAATAGGTTGAGACACCCGGGCCGGTTTGCGGTCGGCCGCGGCGATCCATGACGAAGCATGTGTAACGGCCGGAGAGGAGCCGTGCAACGCGCATCCAGTCGGAGTGGGTGGAGAGGCTGCCGTGCACCAGGACGAGAGAGGGACCTCGGCCCAGGCGGCAAAGACCGATGCGAGTGCCATCGGCAGAGCGCACCACACTCTCGGCAACGGCCGGAGCGTGTTCTGCAACTGTGGGATTCACTATTTTTATGATACTGCGCGCTGCGGGATGCAGTCCCAGAATCAGGTAACAGTAGAGACTGCGACAAAGCGATCTAGCGGACGAATTTGAAAGTTGCGGGGTGCTGCGCAAGGTCTGGAGCCGGCGAAAAGCAACCTGCAAGACATCAGCCGGACCTTCGCTGCTTGCCGACTTGTATGATTTCAATTTGCGTTGAGAAAGGCAGGCAAGTTGTGCCAAAGCTCTCCGGGCGGCTTCTTTGGGGAATTGTCGCTGGGCTGATTGCAGTGGAGATGGTTTTAACTACGTTCGCCGTTCATCGCGAGTCGCTCACATTCGATGAGGGCAACCACATGTTTGCCGGTTACATGATGTGGCACACCGGAGACTACGGTCTGAACCCGGAGCACCCGCCGCTGGCGAAGCTGCTCGCCACGTTGCCGGCACTTGGGCGCCCGCTGTGGGTGCCCGAGCTGAAGAATCGCAGCTTCAAATCGGAAGCCTATATCGACGGCGGCGAATGGGTCGCGCGCAACGACGGCGACCGCAACAAACTCGTGTTTCAGATGCGCATGGCGGCAGGAATGTTCGCCCTGTTTCTTTCGCTCGTCGTCTTCATGGCGGCACGGGAGTTCTTCGGGGACTGGGCGGGGCTCGCCGCACTCGCGCTGGTGGCGTTCGACCCGAACGTGCTGGCCAACTCTGCGCTGGTGACGACAGACATTGGTGTCACGCTCTTTTTTGTGGCCAGCACCTGGTGCTTTTATCGCTACGTGAAGCAGCCGACGTGGACGCGTCTGATTGTGGCGGGAGTGGTTGCCGGGTTGTTGCTGAGCACGAAGCATTCGGGCATTCTGCTGGCTCCGATGTTGCTGCTGCTGATTGCACGCGAGGTTGCCGTTGCAGAGAAGGGCACGCGCTCTCGCATCGCGCTGCGCATGGCCGGAGCATTTTGCGCGATTACCGCTTTGGGCGTGCTCGTGTTGTGGAGTTTCTACGGGTTTCGCTTTGCCGCGCGCCCAGCGGGCCTGAAGATGAGCACAACGCTGGCGGATTTCGTGAGGCCATTGGGTCCGACTGTTTCCAGCATTATGAACGGCATGGGACGGATGCGGTTGTTGCCCGAGTCCTACCTGATTGGAATGGTCGACGTGGCGCGCATGGGACGTTCCTACCCGGTCTACATTTTTGGGCAGAACTACCCACATGGAGTGTGGTGGTATTTCCCCTCGGTGATCCTTATCAAGACGACTCTAGGCCTGCTGGCGCTGACGCTGCTTGCATTCTTCGCGATGGCTACGCGCAAGCTTGCGCTTGGACGGGAGCTGGCATTTGTTCTGGCGCCAGCCGGCGTCTATTTGCTCACGGCCATCGCATTCGGCATGAACATTGGTTCACGGCATCTGCTCCCGTTCTACGGTTATCTCTTCATTTTCGCCGGCGCAGGGGCTGCGGCGCTCGCCGCATCGGGCCGCCGATGGCTGTTGGCGTGTGCGGTGCTCGTGGCCGCACATGTGATCTCGTCTCTGGCGGTGTTTCCGCATTTCATGGCATACGCCAACGAGGCATGGGGCGGGCCGGCGAACGCGCACAATCTGCTGAGCGATGCCAGTGTCGAATGGGGCGAGCAACTCTTCCAGGTGAAGGCCTGGCAGGACCGGCATCCTGGCGAAGAGTGCTGGTTCGCCTATTTCGTGTATCCCGAGATTAATCCAGAGACGTACGGCATCCGCTGTCACCATCTGCCAACCTCTGACACGGGGTGGCTGGGAGGTGCGGAGAACATTCCGCCCGTGATTGACGGCACGGTGCTGCTGAGCGCATCGGACCTGGCGGCGACCGAGGAGCCGAACGCGGCGCTGAACCCTTATCGCGCGTTTCAGAAGATGAAGCCGGACGAGACCATCGACTACGGCGTGATGATCTTCAGGGGGCGCTTTGACATGCGCGAGGCAGCGGCAACGGCGCGCGTGCAGAATGCTTCGCAGGCGCTCCGGAACGGCGATGACGAAGCCGCGTTGCAGCTTGCTCATGAGGCCGTTGCGATCGATTCGGCGCTGCCGTCGAGCGACACGGTGCTGGGCGATGTTCTGGCGCGGATGGGCCGCAAGGATGAGGCACACGAGGCGTGGGAGGATGCACTGGCGCAGGCGCAGAAACTCGAGCCTGACGCGCAGGCCGAGTTCATCCCGCGTCTCGAGGCGAGAGTGAAGAGGTAGGCAAATCGGATCTCAAAAATCTCTCGGCCGATCTGCCTGCCGCAGCTACTTGGCTGCGCGCAGCCAGATCCCTTCCATCTGTTCGAGTGAGCGGCCCTTGGTTTCGGGTACAACTTTAGCCATAAACATCGCGGCCAGAATGCCCATGACCCCGTAGATCCAATACGCGAATCCGTGCTTGAAGTGTTCGACCAGATACGGGTTGTTGTCGAGAATGGGGAAGGTCCAACTGACGAGATAGTTGGCGATCCACTGCGCGGCGACCGCGACGGCCATGGCCTTGCCGCGAATCTGGTTGGGAAAGATCTCGCTGAGGAGCACCCAAGTGACCGGTCCCCACGAGACGGCAAAACCAGCGGTATAAACCAGCATGCAAACAAGGGCGACCATGCCCTTTCCCCCGATCGCGAACTCCGTGCCCAAAGCGATCATGCTCACCGCCATTACCAGCGCGCCGATGATCTGCAGCGGACGGCGTCCGAAATGATCGACGGTGAAGATGGCGACCACGGTGAAGGTGAGGTTAACCGCGCCCACAATAATGGTCTGCAGCAGCGAGGCATTGGTGGTCATGCCCATGCCTTTGAATATGTCGGTTGCGTAGTAGAGCACCACGTTGATGCCGACGAATTGCTGGAAGACCGACAGGGTGATGCCGATGACGACGACGAGGACGCCGAAGGAAAACATTTTGCCGGAGTGATGTTCGCTGAGTGAAGCGCGAATCTCGGAGAGTTCCCGCTCGCCTGTGTCATGGTCGACGAGCTTGGCCAGGACTTCGCGCGCGCCGGCTTCATCGCCTTTGAGCATGAGGAAGCGCGGAGTTTCCGGTACAAAGAAGAGCAAAATCAGAAATAAGCCCGCGGGGATGGCGCCGGAGAGGAACATGTAGCGCCAGCCGATGGAATTGAGCCAGGCGTCGCCGCTTCCGGCCTTGGAGATTCCAAAGTTGACGAAGTAAATAACCAGCATGCCGAAGATGATGGCGAACTGGTTCCAGGCAACGAGATTTCCTCGGACTTTGGGTGGCGCGATCTCCGCGATGTACATGGGCGAGAGCATAGAAGCCAATCCCACGCCGATGCCGCCGAGGATGCGATAGATGACAAAGTTCACCATGTATCCTGGTCCGCCGTGGCCGATGGGGGCAAAGGGAAACTCCGGTGCGGAGGCGCCCAGGGCCGAGACGAGGAAGAACAGCGCGGCGATGACCAATCCGCGCTTGCGGCCGATGTGGGTGCTGACCCATCCGCCCATGAGGCCGCCGATGATGCAGCCGATGAGTGCGCTGGAAACCACGAACCCCAGCAGCGAATTGGCGGCATTGGCCTGGGCGGGGTTGGTGAGGTCGGCGAATCGTGGATCGATGAAATAAGCCTTCAGGCTGTCGACCGCGCCGTTGATCACGGCCGTGTCGTAGCCAAACAGCAATCCGCCAAGTGTGGCGATAAGGGTGAGCAGAAAGACATACGGATTGATTCGCGGCATGGTTTCCTTTAAGGCGAACGGATTTCGGCGAATGCATTTCAGGGCCGGGAGGCTACTAGGCTCCCGATTGATGACATGAGGCAAAACCTCATCAATTCTACGGGACGGCGGGCAGGCGTGGCCGAGTGAGCTGGAGATCGGTCCCGCAGGTTCGGAAAGCAAGCGGGGCTCCGTCGACAGAGGAATGGCGCAGGGCAGCCACGGGACGGGCCGGCCTCACATCATATAAACTTCCGACATTCCTGAATCGTCAGAAAAAGAGGCGCTCCCTCGCTACTGCCCTGGAATCCATACCCATGTCGAGACCGATGAGTGTCCGCCGCGTTGCCCTCTTTGCCGCTTTCGCAGCAAGCGTTTTCTCGATCGCCTCGCCGGCAGCGCCGATGGCCGCGCAGACGCCCGCTGTGACGGGAAGCACAAGCGCGCAGTCCCAGGCGGACGATGTGATGCTGGACCTGGCGGTTCACGACCGACGCAACCGGCCGGTACTCGACCTGCGGCCTGGTGACATCACGGTTACTGACAACGGCAAGCCGGTCCGGCTGGCCGATCTGCACCTGGTGAATGGAGACCAGAAGAGTCCGGGGCTGATTACGCTGCTCTTTGACCGTCCCGGCCTGCAGGATCCCAAAACGAAATCGGAGGACTCTCTTTTTGACATCTCAGCTTCAAGCGTGCAGGAAACGAGCAAGAAACTGCGCCAGGAGGGGATGAAGTTTCTTAAGGCGTTTCCTGCGGGCAAGTTTCAGTTTGCGGTGATGGACGTCTGGGGACGCTTACAGATTCAAGAGGCGTTCAATCAAAATCTGAAATCTGTTGCCGAGGCGATTCCGGCGGCGGTGGAACCCCAGGTGTATGGGACAGTGGTGACGGCGAATGAGTTGGAGAAACATCTGGCGCAGGTTGCAATCACGGGACTGGAGCCTGCGGGAGCTGCTGCGAGCGTTTGGGATCGAAGCCTGGCACGGTCGATGTATACGGCGCTCGTGAGTTCGGGTCAGATCGCCAGCGATCAGCATCTTTCCCTGTCGCAGGGGTGCCTGCTTGCGCTCGCAGAAGCGCAGCGATCATTGCCGGGCCGCAAAGCAATCATCTATTTCACTTCGACGGAAGCTGGGGGCGATCCCTCCGGCAAATCGGGCAAGGACAGTCAAGCCAGCCAATCACTCAAGTCGATTATCGGCGCTGCCAACCGGGCTGGCGTGAACATCTACGTGGTTGTCGGGGACGAACTGAAGGGTAACGGACAAATGGTCGTGATGAGCCAGCTCGACCCGGGTAAACAGACAAGCGAGATGATGGGGGCGCTGAGCCCGAGCCAGTTACAGAACGACATCGCCTCGTCCTCGATAGCGTTGATGCTGCCCCCGCCGCCGAGCGTCCTTGCAGTCTCAGAAGAAATGAACCAGCTCACGAAGCAAACCGGGGGCGAGGTATTGAACGGGAGTGAGAGCCTGATAGGGCCGGTGAGGAATCTGGTCCGGAACTTCACCACATATTACGAAGCATCCTTTGTCCCGCCTGCCGGCGCTGAGGATGGGAGTTTTCATGCAACAGTCTTCAAGGCCACGCGCAGGGGGCTGAAGTTGCGGGCGCGGGCGGGCTATCTTGCATTGCCACCGAACGAGGGAATCGGCAAGCCACTTCAGCCATTTGAGATTCCGCTGGTGGCACTGCTGAAGCGCCCGATACCGCCGGCTGAGGTGGACTACCGCGCCCGGGTGATGCAGATGGAGCGTGGGGAAGATGGCGATATTGCGCTTGCGGCACTGGAAGTGCCGGTGAGTGGACTCGATGTCCGCGAAGATACGAGCACGCACCTCAATTCGGCGCATATTTCGGTTCTCCTTACCATCAACGACAGCACGGGTACCCAGATGGAGCGGTTCAGAGAGGATATTGTGCGGCGCTGGTCGGGAGAAAGCGGTCCCCGCGCCACGCCTGACGTCATCTCCTTCGAACGGAGTTTTGCGGCTCCGCCCGGGAAATATGTTCTGGAGACTGCGATTCTGGATGACTATAGCGGGAAAGCCGCGGCGGGGAAGCAAACATTTGAGATTCATTCTGCGCGGCCGATGCCTGACCTGAGCGACCTGATGATCGTGCGTGAAGTCGATCCCGCGGACAACGATCAGGGCGAGCCGGATCTGTTGTGGGGAAACCAGCAGAGCGTGCGGCCGAATCTCTACGGGAAGCTGGCGCCAGGGGCGCGCAACGTTTCGGTTTTCTTTCTTGCACATACGGACCCCAAATTGGATGCGCCGACGGAGGTGAAGCTTGAGGTGTTGCATGACGGAGTTCCGCTGAAGGGCAGGCCGCTGACCGCGACGCTCAAGGCCGACGGCGAATTCATCCCGGTGATCGAGAGTTTTTCGATTAGTTCGGCCGCGGATGGAGATTACCAGGTGAGGGCGATCTTGACGCAGGGTGGAAGGTCCGCAGAGACGATGGGTGAGTTTGCCTTGACAGGGGCGGATTTGCACCGGACCACGGCCGCACTCGGCGATGTGCCGTTGGCAGTTGACCCTCCGGAACTGACGGCGGCAAAGGAGGAGGTGGACCAGCCGGGGCAGGAAGAGTTGCAGCAGATTCTGGAGGACGCCAGCAGGAACGCGCTCCGGTATAGGGACGGGCTGCCCGACCTGATCTGCCAACAGACGACGGAACGGCTTTTCGCTGTGGCCGGGATCGGCGATTGGAGTTTGAAAGACACGATTGTCGAGGATCTTACCTACGTTAACCACGAAGAAAATCGGACAGAAGTTGCCAGGAAATCGGCCGGTGAATCGCTGAGTAATGCAGTGAGCTCGACCGGCGAGTTCGGATCGGCCCTGAGTGACGTCTTCGTGCCGAAGTCGAAAGCCGCGTTCATATGGAAAGGGACGGTCATGCTGCGCGGAGAGCCGGCCGAGGTCTTTGACTATCGCGTGGCGCAGGCAAACTCAGCGTTTTTTCTGGACGCTAACCCTGGGTCGGCGAAGGTGGGCTACCATGGCCAGGTCTATATCGATCGGGCGACGCACGGCGTCATGAGCGTGACGAACATTGCCGATGACATACCGAAGAAGTTTTCAATTCGCGGGGCAGCGGTGCGGGTGGACTACGACTACGTGGCAATCAACGACCATGATTATCTGCTGCCAGTGACCGCCCAGGTAATCATAAAGCTGAACGGCAACAGCTTTAGCGGAGAGGTGCTCAGGCGCAATGACATTGCATTTAGCAATTTCCGCAAATACGGATCGAGCGCGCACATCGTGGGGACAGGTCCGCCGGCGGGGGAACACTAGCCGGGAACGAGGGACCCGGGGATGCGGAGTTGTGTCCAGCGGTCAGAGAGGCGCGACCAGAGCGAACCGGCGTCCGGGTCTCCGAAGGCGCTTTTCGTTGACGCGACGGGGAAGGCGCGGGTCATATAAACTTGCTGCGTTCTTGATTCGTGTGAAAAAGGCCCCTTCGCAATTCTCCGGGAATCCATCATCATGCCGAGGCTGATCAAAGTCTGTGTCGCTGGCTTCTTCGCTTTTGCAGGAAGCGTTTTCTCGATCGCCTCGCTGGCAGCGCCGATGGCCGCGCAGACGGCGGCCGCAACGGCGAAACCGAGCGCGCGGTCCCAAGCGGACGATGTGGTGCTGGACCTGGCGGTTCGCGACCGGCGCAACCGGCCCATCCTCGACCTGCAGCCGAGCGAGATATCGATTACGGACAATGGTGCGCCGGCGAAGTTGACCAATCTCCAGTTAGTGAATGGGAAACAGAAGAATGAGCCGCTGATTACGCTGCTCTTCGATCGTCCGGGGTTGCCGGCAAGCAAAAAGAGGAATTCGGAAGACATGCTGTTTGGCGGATCGCCGTCTGCGGCGCGGGAGACGAGCCGGAGGCTGCGGGACGCCGCGACGAGATTCCTTAAGAGTGCTCCGGCGGACGGGTTTCAGTTCGCGGTGGTGGACGTATGGGGGCGGTTGCAGATCCAGCAGGAATATACGGAGGATCGTAAGGAACTGGAGAAGGCGGTTCTTGCTGCAGTGAAGCCCGAGCCGGCGGGAACCAGCGTAGCAGAAAATGCGATAGAGCGGCGCGTGGTGGAGGTCGCCAAGACGGGGCAGGACGCAACGGGAGCGGCTGCAAACACGCGTGAGCGGGCCCTGGCGCGGTCGTTGTACAGCGCGATGCAGACGTCGAGTCACATTTCAAAGGATCAGCATTTGTCGCGGTCGCTGGCGTGCCTGCTGGCCCTGGTGGAGTCGCAACAATCGCTGCCGGGGCGGAAGGCGGTGGTATATTTCGCGCCAGACAACGACAGCAGCACAGACTCCGACAGCGGATCAAGCAAGGACAGCCGAGCAAAAGATGCAATGCGCTCGATTATTGGTGCCGCAAACCGGGCGGGCGTAAACATTTACGTTGTGGTGCCGGACGAACCGGTAGATGATGATGCGCTGAATACGCTGCTGAGCCTTGGCGGGATGTCGGCGACCAACAGCAGCACCCCCGTGGACATAACCGGCGCGGGGAATCCCTTGATGGGCAGCGACAACGGATTGTATGCAATGGAAACGACGGCCTCGGCGGCGGCAAAGAAGGCGAACACCGAGTCCACCAACGATGATTTGAATGAGCTCGCCAGGCAAACCGGGGGCGACGTATTCAACTCCGGTGTGGGCATGTCGAAGGGGGTCAAAGGGCTGGTCAGAGGACTGACGACCTATTACGAAGCGTCGTTCGTCCCCGCATCAACGATTGAAGACGGAAGCTTTCATACGACGGCCTTCAAAACGACGCGAAAAGGGCTGAGGATGCGTGCACAGACAGGCTACCTGGCTCTGCCGCCGAGCGCTGGAATCAACGAGACTCCCCAGCCGTTTGAACTGCCGTTAATGGCACTCCTCAAGCGGCCGCAACTTCCTGCCGAGGTGGATTACCGGGCGGCTGTGCTCGCCATGGGAAACCAAGACGAGGGCAGCGTGAATCTGCTGGCTCTGGAGACGCCGTTGAGTGAACTCACAGTTCACGAAGACACGAGCACGCATCTGGATTCGGCACATTTAACAGTTTTGGCGACGATCGACGACGCCAGGGGCACCGAGATTGAACGGTTCAGCGAAGACATTGCGCGCCGCTGGGAGGCGGAAAACGGTTCCGGATCAGCGCCCGATTTCATTTCTTTCGAGCGCAGTTTTTCTGCTCCGCCGGGGAAGTATGTTCTTGAGACCGCGATCATCGACAAGAACAGCGGCAAGGCGGCGGCAAAACGCCAGGCTTTTGAAATATCCGCTTCAAGAACCCTGCCGGAGTTGAGCGCGATGATCGTGGTGCGCGGCATCGAGCCTTTGGATGTCGAGGGCGAACCCGATCTGCTGTGGCGCGGCAGCGAGCGGGTGGTGCCGAATTTATACGGCCAATTGCCCGCCGGCGTGCACGACCTGTCGGTCTTCTTCCTTGCGCATACAGATCCGAAGTCGATGGAACCGGCGACCGTCAAGCTGGAGGTGTTGCACGACGGAGTTCCACTGCAAGGCAAACCGGTCATCTCGACGCTGAAGGCTGGCGCCGAATCGAGCCCTGTGCTGGAAAGTTTCTCGATCAACTCCGCCGAGGACGGAGCGTATGAATTGCGCGCAACCCTCACCCAGGGCGGAAAGCGAGCGGAAACGACGGGCGAGTTTGCCTTGACGGGAGCCGCGGAGCAGGGTGCGGCGGCCGGACCCGGAGCAGCGCCGCTGCGGATCGATCCTCCCGGACTGGCTCCAAAAAGAGAGACGGCTGAGCGTCCGGGGCAGGAAGAATTGGGCCGGATTCTGGCAGATGTGCGAACCAATGCGCTCAACTACGGAGATTCGCTTCCCGACTTGATCTGCCAGCAGACTACAAACCGTTTTGTCGATCCCCGCGGAGACGGAGACTGGAGGCAGAGAGATTCGATTGTCGAGGTTCTGACCTACGTGAACCATCATGAGAGCCGGACGGTGGTGGGCGGCGAGCAGAACCACGCGAAGGAAGATCCTGAACACGTGCTCGAACTGGGGATGATTTCGACCGGCGAGTTTGGCGTGGCGCTGAGCAACCTGTTCAAGCCCGAGTCGAAGGCAGAATTCACATGGAAGGAGACGGGCACTTTGCGTGGCGATGCCGTGGAGGTCTTTGACTATCGCGTCGAGGAGGCGAACTCGAGCCTCTCGCTGACCGTGCCTGAAAGCTCCATCAAGGTGGGCTACCATGGCGAAATTTATATTGATCGCTCCACGCACGGCGTAAAAAGCATCACGATGTTCGCCGACGAGATACCGAAGAAGTTTCGCATACACAGAGCGGCGATCCGTGTGGATTACGACTACGTGGCGATCAACAATCACGACTATCTGCTGCCGGTGAGCGCGCAAGTGGTCGCGGGGCAGGGCGGGAGTCTGCTGGAACGCAACGACCTGGAGTTTGCCAACTTCCGCAAGTTCGGATCGAGTGCGCGAATTATGGGGCAAGGCCAGCAGTAGGTACGGGGCCATTAAGCGCTGTTCTTGAACCAGCGGCTTTCATGCTTCAACGCTGCATATGGAGATCCAGGCCCCAAGAAAAGCAATGACCTCGTTTGGAGGGCGCATCCAAACCTCGGGCCACTCGCACACGATTCGGTGTGGCCGGCGGGTGATGCGTGCTCAGGAAACTGTGAAACTGTGGGACTGTGAAACTGTGGCCCCCAAGTTGTTGATTTGGCGGGGTCCACAGTTTCACAGTCAGAAAATAAAAAGAGCGGGAAGGGTGCCGGTGGGGGTTTGCTGCGCGATTTGCCGGAGAATTTTGCCGACGATGCTTGAGACCGAGATGGTGTTCTTCGCGGCCCAGATGGGGGCCCGGTAATAGGTGTCGCTGGGTACGGCAATGGGAATGGTTTTCATTGTTTCCTACGCTCATCTTGATTATGCAGGAAACAGCGATATAGCCTGTAAAGTTAAGTGGCGTGGATGGAGCGAGTCACGGGAAGAGGGGCTTGACGGGAAGAGGGAGGGGAGCGAGGTGCGAGAGGTGAGCGAGCCGGCATCGGCCATCTCACCCTAGCAAGTTAGGGCGGAGCACTCGGCTGCTGGGGATCACAGTTTTCCGGGCCATGGAGTTCCTCTCGCAGGTTTCAGGGCTTTCTTCGGGTCTGCTTAGGGCTTCTCTTGCTTTTTGATTGGCTACCTTTTGACTTGGACCGTTTCGATGGAATGGCAATCTGCTTCGGCTTCGAGTTGTGTTCGACAGCGTCAATCCGGCGTCGAAGTTGCTCAACCTCTTCAGCTAATTTCTTTATCTCGTTCTCTAGAAGGGTGCTAGCCATCGAAACCGTTTAGGCAAAGGTGCCGATATGGAAAAATGATGCAGAAAACTGTCGGGAGTGAAGATGTTCCTCCTGAAGATGACCCGCGTTATCGACCCTGCGAATTTCCACGGGTCCACCGAATTGCGCGTGTCGCCCTGGGAATCGTCCTCGGATTGCGGCCCACCTCTGCAGGATCAGAGGGATCAATCCGAACGATGACGCAATTGAACCCGCGATGTACAAGACCTCCAACCCGGTCTCATGCTCTACCAGGAGGAGCTTCACTTTTTCCAAGCCCACGATGTATCCGCGACCCTGTAAGTCGCCGTCGACTTTTGAGTAATGAACTCCGGCTTCGTGCTGCAGCGTATCGAGAAGATCCCGATAGTCGCTGTTCGAGCCTACGTCCTCGCGGAATTTTAGGGATACGATTTGGTCGGGGCCGACATCCAGAAGCTGAGCAGCGCTGCTGAATTTGCGTTTAAAGGATTCTTCGCGGTAATCCATCGCGGATCTCCGTTCTGGTACTTTCGATCGCTCGAATTAAGCCCTTCATTAAGGATGGGCACTCCGCGAGGCTTCATTAAAACGACCAGGTAGATTTGCAATTATCGCAGTACGCCTGGGTAACGGCCTCTTTTCGGGAAAGCCCAGTAGCCAGCATCGAGACGCCGCCGGTCAGGATGGCCGCCGTTGCCTTTCCCCCTGAGATGCCCGCCTTTTTCTTGATGGGCTTCGTCCTGACCGTCCCTGTCCATTGGCAGTGGGGACAAATGATTTGGTGATTTAGCGGGCCATGGATGAACCGGGCGGATGCTTCTCGGCTCCTCCTTGCCTTCTCCTCCGTGTAATTTGCCTTCTCTTCTGGTGACATGGCGGCGACCTTTCGCCTCTCGGCATTGCCCGCCGAAACCATTAGAGCAATGATGATGACGATTCCGATCGCCACAACGTACCAACCCATCGGATCTTCCTTTCTTCTTTGTCCAAGCGGCGCCTCGCCTGGTGTTGCAATCAAGACGGCAACGGGCACTAATCACTCTTCTTCTTCTTCGAGGGGCCGCTTGGCGTTGGCTAGGATTTTTTCGGCGACCAGTTGCGGCACGATTTCGTAGTGGTTCACTTCCATGCGATAGCTGCCCTTGCCCTGCGTCATTGAGGTGAGCTGGGTGCCGTAAGTGAGCATCTCGGCCATGGGAACTTCAGCGTTGATCACGGTTGTTCGGCCTTTGCTCTCCATCCCCTGCACGCGGCCGCGACGGCCGTTGAGATCGCCCATCAGGGCTCCGGCGAACTCATCTGGGGCTTCGATGGCGACTTTCATGACGGGCTCGAGCAGGCATGGTTTGGCCTGCTCCATCGCTTTGCGGAAGGCGAGGCGGCCGGCCTTTTTGAACGAGAGCTCGTTGGAGTCGACGTCGTGATAGCTGCCGTCGTAGACGGTGACCTTGAAATCGACGACAGGATAGCCGGCGAGAAAGCCACGAACGGCCGACTCGACGATGCCCTTTTCGACAGCCGGGATGAAGTTGCGAGGGATGGCGCCTCCGAAGACCTCATTTTCAAACTCGAAGCCGCCGCCGCGGGGCAAAGGTTCCATGCGAATTTTGCAGTCGCCGAATTGGCCGTGACCGCCCGACTGCTTTTTGTGACGGCCCTGTGCATCGGCCTTGCCGCGAATGGTTTCGAGGTAGGGAACTTTGGGCGCTTTGAGTGTGACTTCGGCGTGGTAGCGCTTTTTGAGGCGGCTGACGATGGCCTCAATGTGCGGCTGGCCGGCTCCGGCGATGAGGAACTCGTTGGTTTGCGGATCGCGGAAGAAGCGGATGAGCAGATCCTCTTCCATGAGCTTGTGGATGGCGGGCGCGAGCTTGTCTTCGTCGGCGCGTGACTTGGGCTCGATCGCGTAGGTCATGGCGGGCTCAGGCAGAGCGGCGAGCGAAATCTGAATCTCGGATCCTTTCACGCCGAGGGTGTCGCCGGTGAGCGTATCGCGGAGTTTGCCAACAGCGCCGATGTCGCCGGCATGGAGTTCTGCGACCTCGACGGGCTTTCGGCCCTGCATGACGGAGAGGTGCGAGAGCTTTTCCTGGCCGCGGCGCGTGTAGTTTTCGAGCGTGGCATCGTTTTTAATGACACCGCTGATGACCTTGAAGAAGCTGATTCTTCCCGCAAATGGATCGGACATGGTTTTGAAGACAATGGCCGCAACGGGGCCGGCGTCGTCGATCTTGCGGGTGGTTTCGCCGGCTGCGGCGATGGGCGCCCGCTCTGCTGGCGAGGGCGTGTAGGCCTTCAGGAAGTCGAGGAGATGATCGAGCGCCATGTTGGAGAGGCCGCTGGAGAAGAGCACGGGAAAGATGCGGTCTTCGCGAATCGCCTCATGCAGTGCGGCGATGAGATGGTCTTCCGGGATGGTGCCCTTCTCGAAGTACTCCTCCATCAACTCGTCTTTCCCTTCGGCGACCAGCTCGACGAGAGCTTCGTGGCGGGCTTTGGCGTCGGCCGCGTGCGCAGCCGGAATTTCAGCAGAGACTTTGCCGCGGCCATCGCCTCCGGGCTTGTAGGTGTAGGCCTCCATCGTGACGAGATCGACCACGCCGTGAAAGCCGTTGGCATCGGAGATGGGCAACTGGACGGGAACACAATTGCGGCCCCAGCGCTCGTGCAGATCGTCGATGAGGGCGCTCAGGCCTCCGCCTCCGCCGGCTTTGGGGTGGTCCATTTGATTGACGAGAACGATGCGAGGGATGTTGGCTTCCTCGGCATAGCGCCAGACGCGCTCGGTGACGGGCTCGATGCCGTTCTGGGCGTTGACGACGACGATGGCGGACTCGGCGGGAAATAGAGCAGCGCGGGCTTCGTGGGTGAACATGTGGAAGCCGGGCGTGTCGATGAGATTGATTTTGACGCCCTGCCACTCGGCAAAGGCGACGGCGTTCTGCATGGTGATGCCGCGGGCGACTTCTTCTTCGTCGTAAGCAGTGGCGGCCGAGCCGTCTTCAACACGGCCCTGGGTTGGAGTCATTTTGGCGGCATGCAGCAGAGCGGCGATAAGCGTGGTTTTGCCACTGTGCGCATGCCCCACTACAGCTACGTTGCGGATCTCACTTCCCTGATACGTTTTCATGAGCTGCTCCTTGGTGCGAATGACCGGTAGGTTTGTGGACAAGCGGAATTTGATTCCCAGATCGAAAAAGCAAGGCAAGGACGCTCAGGCATTCTGCAGATCCAGGCCAGAGAAACGGCGTGGGAGCTGAACTCCGGTTACTGAAACTGGATGAATTCTGAAGAAGTGATGACGACGATCGGGGAAGGGACGCCAGGGGCAGGGGTTGAAAGGCAGCGCCTGTAGGGGCGTTCGAGCGGCCGGATTGCCGGGATCGGGCTCCCGGTCGGGCGTCTTCCTCATCCATCTTGGAGCGTCTCTGATCGGGCGGGGCGGAAGAAAATAGAGGGATTTCCGCCGAGCTCCTCGCCAAACACCGGATGCTATCACAGCGAGAGTGTGAACGTCCTGTGACAGAAAGTACAGGGGGCAGGTGTCAGGGATCAGGGGTCAGAAAGGCAATGAGGGGCCAAGCCGCCGAAGCAGAAAGCATGGGGGACGAACGCTGGGCGAGGTTGCGATGGACTACTGGATCGGCGTGGCTCCCTGGAGAAATCCGGGGTCCATCTCCGCAATGTCGACGCGATAGCTGACGGTGATGGCAGTGGGAAATGTCGATGGAACCTTTTGCGTGACGCGGCCGGTGGCTACCCATTCCGTGCCGCGCTGGAAGGTGGTCATAAAGCCGACGCAGCTCAGCGCGAAAACGTCGTGTCCCATGACGGTGTGGAAGATCCTGCCTTTTCCATAGCGCAGCACCATGAGCATCGGTTCATCGAGGCCGGTTCCCCGGTTCTTGAGATCGGAGTGCGCGGTGGCGAGCACGGTCATGTTTTTGCCAGGGCCGCGGAGCTTTCCGTAAAGCTCGTCGTTCACGTGCATCCACGCGGCGGGAAGTCCCTTCATGATGGGGTGCTCGGGATCGCGCGTGGTGACCTGGAAGGGAAGGCGCAAGCCGTGCGCGCCGGCGGGACCGGGCGAGGGGTCGGAGGCCAGCTTGCCATCCTTCCAGTACCAATATGGGCCTGCATTTTCGTCGCGATGCCGCCAGCCGCCGATACCGGCCATCAGGTTGTAAGCGGGCCAATCGGGGAAGGCGTTGTCGGCTGCGTGCACGATGACCAGTCCTCCGCCGTCCGAGACGTATTTCTCAAACTGCGCACGGAGGTCCGCCGGCCAATCGGGACCGTCGTAGTTCATCACCAGAGCGCGATATTGGCCGAAGTCCGGATGAAAGTTGCTGAAGTCGCCATCCGATGCCGGCGCGGTAATGACCGTCACGGTGAAGAGGCCGGTATCTTCAAGTTCCTTTTTCAGCACTGGGGTGGTGAGCCGCCAGTTGTGGTAGGCGCCGGCACTTTCACCGTCGATGATGGCCACTGGAATGGGGCCAGCGGCGCTGGCCAACCGGGCGCTCAACATTGCGCCTGCCAATAGAACCCATGCAATTTGTTTCATCTGCGCTCCTCAATTTTCCCCGAATGAGAAGAATACTCCAGCGGGCACGGCAGGCACGAGGCGATGCGGGGGAAGATGGCCATCCCCCCAAAAGTCACTTTCGCCAGGTTACCAGGCCGGTCCAGAACCCCCATAGGTGGGATTTCCGAAGATTCTCATGCTCGTTACTCTCGGGGGTAGGGCGCGGACAGGATGTGCCATTCTCCTCCTGCAACGCCGTGCCCAGGTGCAACGTGATGGCGCTCGTTGCCAGATTTGCGCCGTTTTTCTGATCCAGCGCGCATACCTTTTCGCTGATCGTTTGCGGCGAGGCGCGATGGGTTGGAAGCTCAAGGCATGCGAAAAAGCTCGATTGCCGATCTCAAAACGGCCTGGGTGCGGAACAGGGCAACGCGGCTGATGGCGGTTGACGCGTGGGCCGTGAAGGACCAACGATGAAGGTTATCGGAATCAGCGGGCTGGAAAATGCGGCGGCATTTAAGAAGGCGCGCTGGCCGCATCTCGATGAGCGTGTCTACGGGATCTCCCGGGGCATGGATGCGGCAGCCGCGCTTGTGATCGACGGCGAGTTGGTGGCGGCCGCCGAGCAGGAGCGTTTCAATCGGGAAAAGCATACCGGCGCGTTTCCCATCGACGCTATTGAGTTCTGTCTCCGTGAAGCCGGTGTCTCGATTCACGAGATCGACGAGATCGCGCACAGTTTCGACTACAGGCCCTATCACAGTCTTTATACCGGCGACGAGGTGTTGAGCGATCTCTACGAAAAGGTCTTCTCCAGAGAGGCGCTGCTGGCGCAGATGCGTCGCGAGTTGCCCTCCTTTCCACTTACGAATGTCCACCACGTAAGCAATCACCTGGCACATGCCGCCAGCGCCGCCTATACATCGGGCTGGGACGAGTGCCTGGTCGTGGTCAACGATGGCAGGGGAGAAACGGAGAGCATCAGCGTCTTCCGCTTCTGCGATGGCCAGCTGGAGAAGATTTACGCAATCGATGCGAACGATTCCATCGGAACGCTCTATTCGCTGGTCACGCTCCATCTCGGTTTCAGCTTCAATTCCGACGAGTACAAGGTGATGAGCCTGGCACCCTACGGGGACCCAGCGCACTATCGCAAGTTCTTCGAGGATGCCGTGGAACTACGTCCCGATGGCTCCATCCGCGTTCCCATTCTCAAGCTGAACCGAACTTGCGAAGCCAGTGAGAACTTCACGGCTACGCGCGCCTATCTCGACCGGTATCTTGCGCCGCGGCGCTCTCCTGGAGATCCGATTCAATCGAACCATGAAGATGTGGCCGCTGCGCTGCAGGAGTGTCTGGAACGGGTGGTGCTGCATGTGTGCGGGCACTTTGGCAAAGCGACGGGGCTGCGCCGGCTGGCGATGGCCGGGAGCGTCGCGCTGAATTGCGCCGCAAACGGCAACCTGGAGAGGGCGCATCTTTTCGACGAGGTTTACATACAGCCTGTGGCGAATGACGCGGGCGCGGCTTTGGGAGCGGCACTCCATCGCGCATCGCGCGTGCAGAAGGTGCCGAACGAGCGATTTCCCGCGCCGTATTTCGGCTCGCGCTACAGGGCTGGAGAAATCGAGTCGGCACTCTATCGCTGCAATGGCAGGATCAACTGGAAGCGCTGCGCTTCGCGGGAAGAAACCTTTGCCGTAGCGGCGAAGCTGATTGCGGAGGGGCACATCATTGGCTGGTGGCGCGGACGCATGGAGTTCGGCCCGCACGCGCTTGGGAATCGCAGTATTCTGGCCGATCCCGGCCATGCTGCAATGCTCGAACGCATCAATGCCATGGTGAAGAAGCGAGAGGCATTCCGGCCCTTTTTCGCCGCCTGCACCGTGGAAGAGGCGCATCGCTGGTTCGAAATGGCTCCAGGAGCCGAGTTCCCCTACATGACCAGCATGATTCCGGTTCGCGAGGAGATGCGCCGGCAGTTTCCGGCGATCACCTCAGTCAATGGGTTGGCAGGGCTGCAAACGGTGAGCGTGAAAGACAATCGCGACTTTCACTCGCTGCTGGTCGCGGTGGGCGGCACCACTGGCCGGCAAATGTTGTTGAACACCGGCTTCAATGTGAATGGGCAGCCGATTGTGAACACGCCGGAAGAGGCCGTTGTGGCATTTCTCGCCGCCGGGTTCGAGCACCTTTTCCTCGAAGATTTTCACGCGACACGTGCGCATGGCTGAGTAAAGTTCAAGACGAGCCGAAAAGATCTGCGAGCATGGACTGCACCCCGATTTCGCGCGGTCAAGGCTCGTTCTTTGCGCGCTTCGGGCTCGGGCAGGCGCTGAACGAAGCCGTCTTTCAGGACGGGAACCGCTCGCGCACCAGCTTCAGAGCCTCCTCTTCCGTCGCGACGATCCCTTCCAACTGCGCATCTTCTACGGCGCGCAGCATTTCGCGGAAGCGTGAGCCCGGCATGTAGCCGGCGGCGATCAACTCGCGGCCGGTGATCAGCGGACGGGGCCGCACTGCTTCCTCCGGCATCGATTGCCATTTGTCGCGCACATATTTCCAATGCTCCAGCTTGCCGCTGGCGGCGAGCGAATCCATGCGGTGCAGAGCAAGATGCTCGCCAAACCGGTCGAGCCGGAAGAAGCGCTTCAGCGTAGATTCTTTCATCCGCTGCGCGTCCATGAAGCGCATGTGGTTCTCGATGAGCGTGAGCACCTGGCGCGTCTCCTCATTGGAAAAGCGGAACCGTCGGCAGATCTCTGAGCCCATGGCGACCCCCACTTCGACATGTCCATCGAAGCGAATGCGATCGGGTGCGCGGCGGAAAGTAGGCGGCTTGCCGACATCGTGCAGAAGTGCGCCCCAGGCGAGCGTCATCGAGCATCCCGGCTCCAATTGCTGGAGAAGCATCAGCGTATGCACCCACACGTCGCCCTCGGGATGAAACTGCGGGGGCTGCTCGACGCCCTTCATGCGCGCAACTTCGGGCAGCACTTCGCGGAGCAGGCCGGTTTCGTCAAGCAGTTCGAACGCAGGGCGCGCGCGGCCCTCGGTGAGCATGCGGGTGAGTTCGTCGCGCACGCGTTCCCGGCTTACGGTCTGAATACGCGAAGCCAGGGAACTGATCGCGCGTTTTGTTTCTGCTTCCAGGTCAAAGCCGAAGCGCGCGGCGAAGCGCACCGCGCGCAGCATGCGCAGATGGTCTTCCTCAAAGCGCTGCTCGGGGCGGCCGATGGCGCGGATCACGCCGGCATCGAGATCGGCGAGCCCGCCAACGCAATCGAGCACAGCGGAGCGAAGAGCAGCCTGCCGGCCCACAGTCTTGTCATCCTGAGCAAAGCAAGACGTGCTGAAGCCGGCTTGCGCAGTCGAAGGATCTGCGGTTGTTCTTTCGCGGCGAAGAAGTGACTCCAGCCCGTTCTCGCGCGGTGGGTCCAACAGCAGGCCATTGATGGTGAAATCGCGCCGTTGCACGTCCTCCTCGGCAGTTTTTGTGTAGCGCACGGCATCGGGGTGGCGGCCGTCGGAGTAGGCGAGATCGGAACGAAACGTGGCGACCTCGGTAACGAAGCCGGCTTCTGCCGCATCGGGGGCGACAAGGACGACGCCAAAGTGCGCGCCTACGGCAAAGGTGCGCGGAAAGAGGTCGAGGACAATATCGGGAGTCGCGCTGGTGGCGACGTCGTAGTCGGCGGGCTCACGGTTGAGCAAGAGATCGCGCACGCAGCCGCCGGCGAGGTAGGCCTGATAGCCGTTCGCGCGCAGCGTTTCGACGATCTGAAGGGCTGCTTCGAGTTGGGGCGACCCTGTCATTAGCGATGCTTCTATTCTCACCCCGCGCGGCGGCAACTACACTAAAACCATGTCCCGCGGCCTCATTCTCGGCATTGAAACGTCATGCGACGAGACGGCGGCGGCCATTGTCGAGCGCGGAGAGCGGACGGTTTCTTCGGTCGTCGCCTCGCAGATCGCGACGCATGCGCGCTATGGCGGCGTTGTCCCCGAGTTGGCCAGCCGCGAGCATCTGCGCGCCATTGTTCCGGTGGTTCGTGCCGCGCTTGCCGAGGCGAATGTCACTTTGGCTGATCTCGATGCGGTCGCCGTCACTTCCGGTCCCGGTTTGGCGGGAGCTTTGCTCGTGGGTATCACGTACGCAAAGGCGCTGGCGTTTGCGAACAAGTTGCCGCTGATTGCCGTGAATCATCTTGAAGGGCACATACATGCGGTGCTGTTGAGGGAGCGGGAAGAGGGGCTGGCGAAGGCAGCGACGCAAGAAGCCGCCGTTTCGGCGTCGAAGAACGTGAGTGGATCCGCTTTGCCGAAAGACAACCACAGATCCTTCGCTCCGCTTACCCCACCGCGCAAGAGTTGCGCGACGGGGCCCCAAGCGTGCTCCGCTCAGGATGACAAGGGCGTTGATGACTACGGCGCTCTAGTCGGCGGTGCATCGGCGCTGGCATTGGTTGTCTCCGGTGGGCACACTCATCTTTATCTCGCGCGGGCCGCAGAAAGCACCTGGAACTATCGGCTCGTTGGTCGCACGGTGGACGATGCTGCCGGCGAGGCCTTCGATAAGGTGGCGAAGCTGCTCGGGCTGGGATATCCAGGCGGGCCATGGATTGATGCGCTGGCCAAATTCGGCGATCCGAGCGCGGTGGCATTTTCGTTCGCGCAGATCAAAGTCAAGGCGCACCTAGGCGGCAAGCCGCCGCGCACCAAAGCTGCGAGGACCGCTCCCATCGCGCGCCTCGATCCGCGCTTTCTGTTCTCGTTTTCGGGAATCAAGACGGCCGTGTTGCGCTACGTGGAGCTTCATGGGATGCGCTCGGAGGCCAGGGAGCGGGTGAGCCGCGTACTCGTGAACTTCAAACCACCGCAAACGCGCGAGCAGGCACTTGAACTTTGCCCTCAGGCGACGCTCGATCTGATCGCGAGTTTTCAGCACGCCGTGATCGGCGATCTCATGAAGAAGACGATCGCAGCCGCCGATTCGCTGAGCGCCAAACGCATCCTCGTGACTGGAGGAGTGGCGGCGAACCGCGAACTGCGCGAGCGCTTTACTGCAGAAGCTGCGCGCCGCGGACTGAGTGTCTCGTTCCCGACGCTGACGCTCTCGACAGACAATGCCGCGATGATTGCCGCGGCGGCGTGGCCGCGCCTGCTGGCCCGCGAATTCGCTCCGGCAGAGCTGAGCGCGGACCCGTCGCTCACGCTGGGGTAAGGGGGCGATCCGGCATGAGCCTCTCGTCTGCGGCTTCAAGTGCAGCGGGTCAAGCATCGCCGATGATCGGTGGACCATGCGGAATCGGGATGTCCGGTTCTTCCGCCCCCTGCGGGGGCTGAGGCATGCGAGAATTCCCTGCCTTCCCCAGACTCACGGCTGGGGCTTTCGTCTGACGCCCGCTCCGCGGGGTTTCAAAAAGACCGTCCGAATCAACGACGCACTTTCCTAATCTCTCGTTTCTTTGGTCCCTTGGTCCCTACAACTCCGCAAACGCCTCGCGCAGCCTGCGCCAGGTAACGTCAAGATCTTCAGGCAATACGCGGGTCTCGCCCACGGTGGTCATAAAGTTGGTATCGCCCACCCAGCGCGGCATGGCGTGCAGATGCAGATGCCCGGCCACTCCCGCTCCGGCAGCGTGGCCGACGTTCATGCCGAAGTTGAATCCGTGAGGCGTATAGACGCGATCGAGCGCCCGCTCGGTGAGTTGCGCCAGGTCTGCAAGCTCGTGAAGGGTTTCCGCAGGCAAAGCCGCGATGCGGTCGAGGTGCGCGTAGGGCATGACCATGACGTGGCCGGAGGTGTAAGGGAAGGCGTTGAGGCAGATGAAGCATTGTTTCGCGCGCAGAATCAGACCGCCGGCGGCTTCGGCTTGGTCGCGATCCATGCCGCTGGCGATGGCGTGGTCGATGGAAGCGATCAGGTTGCAGAAGACGCAGCCGAGGTCGCCGGGCCATGCTGCCAGAGCTTCAGGCACGCCCGCGCGCACAGCGCTTTCCGCCGTGGTGACGTAGGCATAGCGCCAGGGAGTCCAAAGATGATCCATGCGAACGTTTCGTTCCTTTTCGGGGCTTCGCGGTTAACGCTTCAATGGTTCGATTTCCAACTTATTGCCGCGTTTCAGGTTTACGTCTCCGCCATTTGAGAAAAATGCAAGCGTCACGCACGAGGCGGGAATCATGTACCAGGACTTGAAAACCGCTCCCGATAAGCCGTCAGTCAGATCTTTCGCGCCGATTCCTACGCCTCCGTCCATCAGCATGCTCGCGATCTGCTTGCCGCGTCCCGATTGAATCTTGCCTTCGTCGGCGGTGTTCTTTGTCTGAACCATCATTGGCTGATCAAAGACGAGTCTCATGTGGCCGCGCCGGAAAAATCGGCGCGCCGGAACTGTCACCAGATGGCCGGAGTAAAGACCCGAGGGGCAGCTGACGGAAAACGGGGTTCCCGTAACCATCCACGAAGATGCGTAAGTTTGGAGCGTGCAGGTCTCGCCGTGCAAAGAAAAGGAAAAGCAAAGAAGCGCCAAGCCACAAACAATCTTCATCCGCTGGGTTCCAATGCAACTGAAATCGTGTTGAAATCCCCAAAATCTTTGGAGAGTCACTATCGGCTCATTGTACGACGGGGGAACCTGTCGTACCCCTGGTAATGGCGGGGGGCGACGGGATGCATTGCGATGCGGAGAGAGCCGCCAGTTGCGAATTGTGCACAAGCCCTTGCGCTATGAATGGGTTCGACCCCACGCGCGTGACATGTTTAATTGACGCTGGATTGCCGAGATTGCTACACTCAAGAGCGTAGCTTCCTGCGCGGATTCCAGCAGTGAGTTGCGGCCGCCCTCCCAGCTAGCCGTTGCCTGCCGGCGTTTCCCAAGGAAACCAGCCGCTCCGCGTAAGCGGAACACCCCAGAGCAAGATGGACGGGGAAGGCTTTTTTCCTGCGGAAGACGTAAGCGGCGCGTGACACGGCGCGAGGGCAAGTGATTGGGCCCGAAGGCGACCGGAACGCGGGGATGTCGGCGCGGGAGCGACGCAGTCGTGGTGCAAGCCGCGGTTGGAGCACGGTACCCGGAGCTGGCAGTAATGGCAAACGTCCTCAATCCTGAAACCGAGAGCATAACCCTGAACACCGAATTGGAAACCCCAACGCTCGAACCTGCGACGGAAGCTGAGAATCCGTTGTCCGAATCCACGTCCAACCCTGAGACCGCCGCAATCTTCGAAGCCCCTCCTCTGGACGCCGATGCCCAAACCGAGCCTGTCGCACAGGCCGGCACACCCGCGCCACCAACGGATGAAGCAGATCCGGTTGCAGAGGCAGCCGAAGTCGAGCCATCCCCCGAGGGCATGACGCCCGATGATTTCTCATCGGCTCTTGCCGAATTTGAGCGGGAGCAGGCCGCCGAGGCGGCAGCCGTAGAGGCCTTCGGAGACAAGATTGTTTCCGGCAGGGTCGAAAAGCAGACAGAAAAATATCTGGTGGTCGATGTGGGCCTGAAGTCCGAGGGACTGGTGCCGCTCGAACAGGTTACCGACCACACCGGCGCGGTCAAATTCGTGCCAGGCGACGTGATTGACGTGGTGATCGAGCGCGAGGAGCCCGAAGGCGGCTACCTGGTGAGCTACGAGCGGGCGCAGAGGTTGCGCGCCTGGGACACCATCGAGAAAGCCGCAGCGGACAAGACTCCCGTCACGGGTACCGTGGTGAGCCGCGTCAAAGGCGGGCTGACGGTCGACATCGGCATGAAGGCGTTTTTGCCCGGCTCGCAGCTCGAGATCCGGCCGGTGCGCAACCTTGACACCTACCTCGGCCAGCAGATCGAGGTCCGCGTGATCAAGCTGAACAAGAAGCGCGGAAACGTGGTGGTGAGCCGCAAGGAGCTCCTCGAAGAAGAGGTGAACTCCAAGCGTTCGGCGACCATGGAACACCTTGCCGAGGGCGCCGTCCTGACGGGGACGGTGAAGAACCTGACCGACTACGGCGCTTTTGTGGATCTTGGTGGCATCGACGGCCTGTTGCACATTACGGACATGAGCTGGGGACGGCTGACGCATCCGCGCGACCTGGTGAACGTGGGCGACGAGATCCAGGTGAAGGTGCTCAAGTTCGACAAGGAAAAGCAGCGCGTTTCGCTGGGCTTCAAGCAGTTGACCCCCGATCCATGGCTCGACGCCGAAGAGCGGTATCCGGTGGGCGCCAAGGTGCATGGCCGCGTTCTTTCGGTCACCGACTACGGCGCGTTTGTCGAGCTGGAGCAGGGAATTGAGGGCCTGGTTCACCTGTCGGAGATGACATGGTCGAAGCGGCTCAAGCATCCCTCAAAGCTCGTGAAGCCGGGTGAGGAAGTGGATACGGTAGTCCTGAGCGTGAACCCGGGCGACCGGCGTATTTCGCTGGGTATGAAGCAGCTCATGGAGAACCCGTGGGAGAACCTGAGCGACAAGTACCCGATTGGCGCGATCGTCGAGGGGCGCGTACGCAATTTGACCGACTTCGGCGCGTTCATCGAAATCGAAGATGGGATCGACGGCCTGGTGCATGTTTCGAACCTGAGCTGGACCAAGCGCGTTAAGCATCCATCGGAGATCGTGAAGAAGGGCGAGAAGGTGAAGGCTGTGGTTCTGGGTGTTGAGCCGCAGAACCGCAGGTTGAGCCTGGGCATCAAGCAGTTGCAGCCCGATGTGTGGGAGAGCTTCTTTGCCACCCATCGCGTAGGCGACGTGGTGCACGGCAAGATTCTGCGTACCGCGCAGTTCGGCGCCTTTGTTGAAATCGCTGAAGGTGTCGAAGGCCTGTGCCATATTTCCGAAGCCGGCGATGGCGGCGACCACTCCAAGCTCGAGCAGGGTCTGGAGCACGACTTCAAGATCATCAAGATCAACGTCGAGGAAAAGAAGGTGGGCTTGAGCCTGCGCGCGGTAAGCGGTCAGGAAGCGAGCCGCTCCGCGGTGGAGAACTACAAGGCGGATACGCGCAAGCATCCCGTCTCCAGTTCCACCACCACGCTTGGCGACCTGGTGAACTGGAAGAACGAGCGGTAAAGCAGTGAACAGTGATCAGCAAATCGGCCACCTTTCGGGGTGGCCGTTCTGCGTTGCGGGAAAGGTCAAGAACCGGTGCCTGCGGTGCCGGCTACTCCACGCTGCATCCGCTTGAGCACCAGCACAATCCCAAGTGACGCAAGCACGCTGATCAATGCAAAGAGAAAGACGCTGGAGTAGCCGAAGAAGCCGATGATGGCGCCGGCGATGGGTCCGACGAGGAAGAACGACACGTCGGAGAATGCGGTGTAAACGGCCAGCGCGGTGCCGCGATTGAACTCGGGTACGCGTTTCACAGCCTCAACACCAATGGCGGGGAACACGAGCGAGAAGCCCAGTCCGCTAATCGCTGCGCCGGCCGCCGCCATCCACGGCGACACCGCCAGCCACAGCAGAATCAATCCCACGGCGTCAGTGATCAGCGAGGCGATGGCTACCTGGAATCCGCCGTAATGGCTGATGGTGCGGATGGCGAAGACGCGCACGGCGATGAAGCCGAGGCCGAAGGCCGTCAGGCACAAAGCTGCGCCGCTCCATCCGCGATGCGCGTAAAACAATGTGACGAACGTGGCTAGAACGCTATAGCTGACGCCGCCGAGCGCCAGTCCCATGCCGTGCGGAGCCACTCGACCGAGCACATGTGCAAAGGGCAACTCTTCGCCGGGTTCGACGGCGACGGGAGCCTTGTGCCACGCGATGGCGAAGCTCACAGCGCCGATGAGTATGGTGAGCACGCCGATGGAGGACAAGCCCCATTGCTGATCGAGCACGACGCCGAGGGGTGCAGCCAACGCCATGCCGCCGTAAGTGCTGATGCCATTGAGGCCGATGACCTTGGCCGTATGCTCGTGTCCCGCCGCGGTGATTCCCCATAGCGTGGAGCCGGTGGAACCGAGACTCTCGCCGACTCCGAGCACCAATCGGCTCAGAACCAGGACAGCGAAGCTGAGCCAGTGAATGTTGTGCAGAGCTGCGGCGCCCACCAGCAATGCACCACTTACGGTGCAGCTTGCCATGCCCCACAGGACGGATAACTTGGCGCCCAGGTGGTCGGAGATGCGGCCGGCCCACGGCCGGCTTGCCAGAGTGGCAATGTACTGGACGCTGATGACCAGCCCTGCCAGCACCGCGCTGTAGCCCATGCGCAGATTCACATAGGGCGGCAGTACCGCGAGCGGTAAGCCGATGGAAACATAACAGATAAATGTGAAATAGACGAACCCGGCGATATGACGCGCCTCGCTCCGCTTGGTTGCCCTGGCGGATCTCCGGATGTTTGCAGCTGCAGTGGACGCCATCGCGATGGTTTGTTCTTTGGATCAGGGTATCGATTCCAGTATAGCGAATAAAGGGAGACCGTGGTCAGACCACTTTCGGGACCTATCGCTGCTGCGTCCGGAGCCAAGCCGATCGGGTTCTAAACTGGTAAGGATGGCCGGTTTTCACATCGAGCACTTCGGATGCAGGGCAGCGCGCGCCGACGGCGAGGCCATCGCCGGAAATTTGCGGGCCTTGGCGGAGCATGAGCCTTTGGCGGCCGACATGGTGGTGGTGAACACCTGCAGCGTAACAGCCGAAGCCGACCGCGCGGCGCGAGCCTTCATCCGCAAGGCGCACCGCCGAAATCCCGCGGCGAAGATCGTGGTGACCGGCTGCTATGCGCAGCGCGCTCCCGAAGAGTTGGCAGGTATGGCCGGTGTTGCAGCCGTAGTGGGCAACAGCCACAAGGCGCTCGCGCCGGAGATTATCGCCGCTCTGGCACGCGGCAAGAAAGTGGGCGCAGTCGATTCCACGGCCTTCGTCCCCCTCGCTTCGCTTCTGGTCACGAGCGCGCAGGCGGCGCCGATCTGGGTCGATGATCGCTTCGCTCACTCGTTCATTGAGGATACGCATCTTGCCGACTCGGCGCTCATTGAGGGCGCGCAGACGCGACCGAATCTGAAGATCCAGGAGGGGTGCGGCAACCGCTGCACGTTTTGCGTGATTCCGTTTACCCGCGGCCCATCGAAGAGCCTGGCTCGTGCCAGGGTACTCAGCGAAGTGGAGCAATTTGTCGAGGCTGGAGGCAAGGAGCTTGTGCTTTCAGGCATCAACCTGGGGCGCTGGGGAAGGGAAGTTTCCGATGCGGGACGGGATAGCCTTCCGCAATTGGTCCGCGAGATTTTTGAGCAGACCGCGTTGCCGCGCCTGCGCCTGAGTTCAATTGAGCCGATGGACTGGAACGATAAATTGATCGCGCTGATGAGTGAGTATGGCGGAAGCCGCCTGGCTCGACACGCGCACCTGCCGCTGCAATCCGGTTCCGACACGGTGCTGCGCCGCATGCACCGGCGCTATCGTCCGTGGCACTACGCGGACAAGGTTGCCGCGCTGGTGCGTGCCACTGGCGAGGAACTGACCGTCGGCGCCGACGTCATGGTGGGCTTTCCCGGCGAAACCGACGGCGAGTTCGAGGAGACGGTGGCATTCATTCGCGCTTTGCCGATCGGCTATCTGCACTTATTTCCATTTTCGCCGCGGCCGGGCACGCGGGCGTGGGCGTTGCACCCAGCTTTGCCAGTGCCACAGGCCATCGTGGATGAGCGCATGTCCGTGCTGCGCGCTCTGGCCGCCGAAAAGGTGCGCGCTCATCGCAGGCGATTTGTTGGCCGCGAATTGCGTGCCATCACGCTGCATACTCCGGCAGCGCTGGCCGTGCAGGGACACAGCACGGGATTGACTGAAAATTTTCTTCCGGTCGAACTCGATGCGCGCCTGTCCGCAAATCAGCTTGTGCAGATCCGTGTGACTGCTCTTAATGGCGACGGCACATTGCTGGGCCGCGAAAGCCGCTAAACACCGGGAGAATTCTCACCCGATCGTGACGCCGTATCATGACGCGGAATTTCTGAATTGAGTTTCGCCGCTCGATCGTATCCAGTGAATGCCATCTCATGCGGTCATTCAACAATGCTTCCGTTTGATGGAATGAGTCCAGGGATCGGAGAATTGCGTCGACAGTTGCTGGCGACTTTTACTCCGTCACGGAAGCCGCTGGCCCGGCGTCCACATTGTCTGCTTTCACTTCGGTTCGCACAGAGGAGTAGAGCCGCGCACGTGCGCAGTACAATTGAACCGCATGCGAAGCGCATAGCCATTTGTTTTGAGACAACGTTCGTCAATCTCACATATCCTCGTTGGGGACATCCATGCCGTCGAGCAACTTCCATGTGATGGCCAAACCGATCGGGCCGATTTGCAATCTCGATTGCAAGTATTGCTTTTATCTGGAGAAGGAGTCGCTCTATCCGCAGGTCTCCAAGTGGGCCATGCGGGAGGAAGTGCTCGACAGCTACATTCGCCAATACATCGAAGCGCACGACGCACCGGTAGTCAACTTTGCATGGCAAGGCGGCGAGCCAACGCTACTGGGAGTCGAGTATTTCGAGCGGCTGGTCGAGATCCAGAAGAAATACGCGAACGGCAAACGCATCCAGAACGCCTTTCAGACTAACGGCGTGCTGCTCAACGACGCGTGGGCTGCGCTCTTCAAGGAAAGCGAGTTTCTCGTCGGCCTGTCCATTGACGGCCCGCGCGAGCTACACGATGCATACCGCGTGGACAAGGGCGGGCAGCCGACGTTCGATCGCGTAATGCGCGGGGTGCAGACACTGCAGCGCAACGGCGTGGAGTTTAATACTTTGACGACCGTGCATCGCGCCAACGCCGACTATCCGCTCGATGTCTACCGCTTCGTGAAGGAAAACGGCAGCGGCTACATGCAGTTCATTCCGATTGTGGAGCGCATTTCGCACGAGATCACGGCAGATGGATTGCAACTTATTTCGCCGGACTTCGCGGGGGCGGCGCGAGTGGCGCCGTGGTCAGTCGAGCCGCGGCAGTTCGGGCGTTTTATGTGCGCTATCTTTGACGAGTGGGTGCGGCGGGATGTGGGCCGCTGTTTTGTGCAGCTCTTCGATGTGAGCCTGGAGATGTGGACCGGCAGGGAGGCCAGCCTGTGCGTGTTCCGGCGGCAATGCGGAGATGCGCTGGCCATGGAGCACGGTGGCGACGTTTACTCCTGCGATCACTTCGTGTACCCGCAGAACCGGCTGGGCAATATTATGGAGTCGCCGCTCGAAGCCCTTGTGGCCTCGGACCAACAGCGCAGCTTCGGCGAGGCGAAGGAATCGACCTTGCCGCGTTATTGCCGCGAGTGCGATGTGCGTTTTGCCTGCAACGGAGAGTGCCCGAAGCACCGTTTTCTCACCACACCCGACGGCGAGCCGGGGTTGAACTACCTATGCGCCGGATACAAAATGTTTTTCCGCCACGTGGATCCGCATATGCGGTTCATGGCAGGGGAATTGGCGGCGCGCCGCGCCCCGGCCAACGTGATGCGATGGGTGGCCGCGCAGGACGCCCATGCGGCATTTGACAAGGCGGGCCGCAACGATCCCTGTCCTTGCGGCAGCGGCAAGAAGTTCAAACATTGCTGCGCCGAAAAGAGCTGAGCTCGCAGACTCATGAGTTCGCCAGGTCTGGCTCTTTCCCAACTCGCTCAGATTAAGGAGATGCGTTGAGAGCTCAGGAGAGATGCTGAGGAAAGGAGATGTTCAGAAATGGAGCGGCGAGAGTTCTTGAAGGGTGCATCGCTTGGGGCAGTAGGGGCCATGGTTGCTGCAAATGGCACGGCACAACCGATGGATACGCCGGCAGTGGACAGGCCGAACATCATATTCGTGGTGTCGGACCAACACCGGGCCGGATTGACTAAGCGATCAGGATATCCGCTGGATACCAGCCCAACCCTTGACAGGCTTGCAGAAGCAGGCATTGGATTCGATCGGGCCTATGCAACGACGCCTTTGTGCGTGCCCAGCAGGATCAGCATGCTGACCGGACGATGGCCCGAGGCGCACCACGTTCGCATGAATCTCGACGCTCCGGAGGCGTTCTTTGAAACCGATTTATTCAAAGTCGCCAAGGCGAGAGGTTACAAGACTGGACTGGCCGGAAAGAATCACACGTATCTGAAGCCAATTGACCTTGATTACTGGCACGAATACTCCCACTGGAGTGGATGGATTCCCCCGGATGCCCCGAAGGACTACAGCGAGTACGACGCGTGGCTCGGAGGATTACAGGCAAATGCAGCCATTACTCCCACACCGTTTCCGGTGGAAGTCCAGTTTCCACATCGTATCGTGTCCGATGCCATTGAGTTTATCGACCAGGCAGGCGACCAGCCTTTCATTCTGCAAGTCGGTTTCCCTGAACCGCACGATCCGGAGCAAGTTCCGAAACCTTACTGGGACATGTTTCCTCCCGAATCGATTCCAGACCGGTGCGCAGGCCCTGAAGCCTTGAAGACTCTCGGCTTCAGGGCTCAGTGATTATACGGCCTCGAAAACGGCAGCTACCCCTCCGAAAAATATTGGCGGCGCTACAAGTCCAACTACCTCGGAATGCTCCGTCTCCTGGACGACCAATTGACAAGATTGGTGAGTCACCTCAATTCCAGGAACCTGATGAGCAAGACCATCATTGTTTATCTTGCGGACCACGGCGATTACCTTATGGACTATGGGTTAGCGCGAAAGGGCGTTGGTCTCTTCGAATGTTTGACCCGCATCCCCATGGTCTGGTCGGGGTACGGCATTCAGCCATCCTCCGTAGGTAAATCGGCCTTTGTCTCGATGGCTGACGTAATGCCAACGCTCTGCGAGGCGATGGGCGCGGAAATTCCGCATGGTGTGCAAGGGAGAAGTCTTTGGCCGCTCCTCGCGGGCCAAAGGTATCCGGCAGAAGAATTCCGGAGCATTTATTCCTCAGTTGGTCTCGGTGGCTTGTACTACGTCAAAGGTGACAATATCCCATACGGTTCCGCAGAATTGTTTGGCGGGAAGTCAGAGAATGGCTCATCTGTCTACGGCATCGGCTGGGATGAGTTGAACAAGGTGACCCAGAGCGGCCTCGAGAAGATGGTTCGCATGGGAGACTGGAAGCTCATTTACGACATGATGGGGTACGGACAACTCTACGATCTGTCTACCGACCCATACGAGCTGAAGAACCGGTTCAACGATCCGGCCGCTTCGGGAAAGCAGCAGGAACTGATGGCGGAACTCCTGATGTGGACGATTCGATCGCAGGATTCATTGCCAACCGGGCCGCAGAACGCGAAATATCAGACAAAATGGTCGAAAGATCACAACTGGTATTCGCCTTATCGCCAGCAACCTCCGAATAGCGCGTTTATCCCGTGATGGCTGGTCACGAGCTGTTTGATCTGCGATTCAGCATCGATGAAACGCCCCAGAGCCACTGATTGGATCAGCAACGAACGAACCGGTGTTTGGTACGATTCGCGAAGACTGGAGAAGAAGTGAAAACCAGACGTGAATTTCTTCATCAAAGCGGCATAGCGTCGGCCGGAGTGATGCTGGCCGGAATTGCGCCTGCGCCGTCTTCCGCGATTGCCGAGGCGGCGTCTTCAAATTCAAGGCCCAACGTCATCTTCATTCTTGCCGACGATATGGGGTTTTCCGATATCGGCTGCTACGGGTCTGAGGTCGATACTCCCAACCTCAACGCTCTGGCGGAAAATGGTCTTCGTTTCTCCAACTTCTACAACAATCCTCGCTGCTGCCCCTCGCGTGCCTCGCTTTTGACGGGCCTTTACTCGCACCAGGTAGGCTTTGCGCTGATGGCCGACAACTACGGCGAGTGCCCTTACCCCGCGTACAAGGGCGACCTTAGCTCCAACTGCGTGACGCTGGCTGAAGCGCTGCGGGTCGGCGGATATCGTACCGCCATGACCGGCAAATGGCATCTCACTCCGCCGGAACTGGAATCCAAACATAACTGGCCCATGCAGCGCGGATTCGAACGCTTTTTTGGCACCATCGCCGGTGCGTGCAGCTACTACGATCCGGTAACACTCACAGACGGCAACGAGCGTGTTCGCGCCGGCAAAGATTTCTACTACACGAATGCCATTGGCGACCACGCCGTGCAATACATCGATGAATTCACCGGCTCCGGCGAGCAATCGCCGTTTTTCCTTTACGCGGCGTTCACCGCCCCGCATTGGCCGCTGCAGGCCCCGGAAAGCGCGATCAACAAGTATGTCGAGCGCTTCTCGGTCGGCTGGGATCAGATGCGCGCCAACCGTCATCGCCACCAGATCGAGATGGGCCTGCTTCCGGAAAAATGGCGGATGTCGGAGCGCGATCTTCGCGTCCCGCCATGGCCGCTGGCGGCGCATAAGGAATGGGAGACGCGGCGCATGGCTGTTTACGCAGCGCAGATCGAGATCCTGGACCAGAACATCGGCAGAATTGTCGCCAAGCTTAAGGAGAAGGGCACGTTCGACAATACGTTGATTCTCTTTATGTCGGACAATGGCGGAAATCTTGAAGAATTAGGCGAATCGGGTCCGCTGGGCCGTGAGCCGATCTTCATTCCTCATGAAACCCAGGACGGGCGGCTGGTGCATGTCGGAAACAGTCCCGACATCATGCCCGGTGGCGCAGATACATATCAGAGCATCGGAATCCCGTGGGGCAATGTCGCCAACACGCCATTTCGAATGTACAAGCACTACACGCAGGAAGGCGGCATCTCCACGCCGTTCATTGCCCACTGGCCAGCCGGCATTCAGCTTGGCAAGAATGCCATCACGAATCAGGTTGGCCACGAGACCGACGTCATGGCGACGCTTCTCGATCTTGCACACACCAGCTACCCGAAAGAACGCGATGGCAACCCGGTTCTGCCCACGGTGGGCACGACCCTGGCGCCGGTCTTCAGTGGCAAGCCGCGCGCCGATCGCACATACTTCTGGGAGCACGAAGGGAACGCCGCTGTACGCATCGGCAAGTGGAAACTGGTGTCGAAGTTTCCAGATTACTGGCAGCTCTACGACATGGAGGCGGACCGTACGGAATTGCACGATCTGGCCGATCAGTATCCCGATCGTGTTCGCCAAATGGCAGGGGCCTACAAGGAATGGGCCAAGATGGTCGGAGCTGAACCCTGGCCGGTGCCTGGGATTCCGACAACCGAGCCGGATGTTCTGCCCTATCTGCGCAAGGAAAACCAACTGAATTAGAGCAGGTCAGCTCTAAGAAATCCTCATTCCGAAGGTGTCACCAGATGCGGCCAGAAATTGCGCTCTTTGGGATGATTCTCACGGTGTGGCTCGTTGATGCCTATTCAAAATCTGCGCCATTCGTTGTGCCTGTGGGCGACAATCCGGATCCGATGGGAATGACGGCTGTCCAAGCCCCCAACATGAATCACGCCCGGATGCACGCGCCCTTCGGTGGAGGTCCTGGGATTGCCAAGGACCGACGACATGGCTCAATAGCGCGGTGATTTGTAGCCGTTGAAGGCGTGAAAAGCCGGCACCGCCTACACCTTCAACACATCCCCGTCCCGCGCCACCATCTCGTAGAGCACTGGATTCACGAAGAACCCCAGGAACAGCCGCGAAACCAGCCCCGCCACAATCACAATCGCGAACGGCTTCTGCGTGTCTGACCCGATGCCCGTCGAGAGCGCTGCCGGCAGCAGTCCCAGGCAGGCCACCAGCGCCGTCATCATGATGGGTCGCAGCCGCAGCAGCGAGGCTTCACGCGTCGCTGTCCGGATGTCCATATCCTGCTCGATGCGCAGCTTGTTGATGTAGGAGACCAGAATCACCGCAGTTTCGACCGAAACGCCGATCAGTGCCAGCATGCCCAGCGCCGACGAAGCGCTGAACGGAGTATGCGTAAGTTTGAGCGCCAGCAAGGCGCCCACTGGATCTGTGAGCAGGACGCCCAGCAGCACGATGAGCGGAAACTTGAAGTTATCGTAGAGCGCGAACAGGATCATTGAAATAATCAGCAGCGCCAGCGGCCCGATCACGAACAATTGCTTTTTTGCTGCAACCAACTCGTCGTACTCGCCGCCCCACTTCATCTGGTACCCTGCCGGCAATGATTTCTGAATGTCGGCAATCGCTTTTTGGCCGGCATCGACCGCGCTCTCCAGATCGCGTCCCTCTACGCTATACTGCACGCCGATATACCGCGAGTTGTTTTCGCGATAGATGAGCGCCGCCCCGCCCTCCTCGCGAATGTCGGCCAGCGCGCTGAGTGGAATCTGCTGCCCCGCGGGCGTGCCCACCAGCAGGTTTCCGATCTCGTGCGCACTCTCGCGGAACTCCGGCTTCATGCGCACCACCAGGTCGAAGAGCTTTTCGCCCTGCACTACCTGCGTAGCCGCCTGCCCGCCCACCGCCGCCTGCACAATCGCTTCCACGTCGGCCACGTTGATGCCGTAGCGCGCAATCTTGTCGCGATCCACGTCGATGGTCAGCGTCGGCTGCCCCAGCTGGCGCACCACGGTCAGTTCCGTGAATCCCGGAACCTGGCTCAACCGCTGCTTGACCTCCAGCGCCGTGTTCTGCAGCACCGTCAGGTCGGGCCCGTAGATTTTCACCGCCAGCGCGCTCTTCAACCCCGTCAACGCCTCGTCCACTGCGTCTTCGGCCGGCTGCGTGTAATTGAAAACCACGCCCGGAAACACTGCCACCTGCCGTTGAATGTCGGCCGTCAGTTCCGCCTTGTTGTGGATCGTGCCCGTCTTCCACGCCGCGTCGTTATACGGCTTCAGCCCCACGTAGAACTCGTCGTTGTAAAAGCCCGTTGGGTCGGTGCCGTCGTCCGGCCGCCCCAACTCCGAGCCCACGTCCGTCACCATCGGGTACTTCATCAGGATGTCCCTTACCTGCGGCGAAAACCTGCTCGACGTATCGAACGAGACCGTGTACGGCATGGTAGCGCGAATCCACAGCGCCCCCTCGTCCAGGTGGGGCATGAACTCGCCGCCGATAAATGGAATCAGCAGCAGCGTGGCCGCAAAGATCAGCAGCGACAGTACCAGCGTTGTTTTGGGCCGCCGCAGGCACCAGTCGAGCCACACCGCGTATTTCCGTTTGACCCACTCGAAGGGCTTGTTTTCTTTTTCGTGTACGCCCTTCTTGAACCACAGTGCGCACAGCACGGGCACCAGCGTGAGCGTTAGAATCATCGCCCCCACCAGCGCAATCGCCACCGTATCCGCCATCGGCTTGAAGAGCTTGCCCGAAGGTCCGGTGAGCGCGTAGATGGGCAGATACCCGGCAATGATGACTGCCACCGAATAAAAGATCGGCCGGTCAACATCCTTCGCAGCGCTCTTAATCACTTCCTCGAGGTTGTAGTCCTGCCCCTCGCGCATTCCAAGCTCGCGGAAGATGTTCTCCACCATCACCAACGTGCCGTCAATCAAAATGCCGAAGTCAATCGCCCCGATCGAAAGCAGGTTGGCCGGAATCCCCTGCGCGTGCAGAAAGATAAAAGCAAACATCAGCGACAGCGGAATGGTGAGCGCAACAATCACCGCTGCGCGCATGCTCACCAGGAACGCCATCAGCACTACCAGCACCAGCGTCATGCCCAACAGCAGGTTGTGTTCCACGGTGTCGATGGTCAGTTGCACCAGGTCGCTGCGGTCGTAGTAGGCGCGCACCTTCACGTCCGGCGGCAGAATGTGTTCGTTCAGCTCCCGTGTCTTGGCCTCGACGCCTTTGAGCACGTTTTGCGTCTGCTCGCCGCGTCCGCATCATGATGACGCCTTCCACCGCGTCATCCGTCTTGTTGAAGCCGAACTCGCCCAGCCGTGGCGCGTTCCCGATCACCACCTGCCCGATGTCGCCGATGCGCGTGGGCACGCCGTTCTGCGAGCCCACCAGGATATTGGCAATGTCCGACGTGTCGCGCACCAGACCCACGCCGGTTACGTAATCGAACTGCTGTCCCTGCTCGTAGAATCCGCCGCCCGCGTTCGAGTTATTCACCGAGAGCTGCTGCACCACCGTCGGCACAGTCACGTGATACGCATAGAGCTTCGCCGGATCCAGCAGCACCTGGTATTGCATCACTGTGCCGCCAAAGCCGGAGTCGTCCGCCACGCCGGGCACCTGCTTGTACTGCCGCTCCAGCACCCAGTCTTCAATCGTCTTCAGCTCCTGCGGGGTGCGGTCCGGGCTCTCGATCACATACCTGTACACAAGCCCCGAGGGACTGGCCAGCGGTGACAGGCTCGGCGTCACGCCCTGCGGATACGTCACCTCGCTCAGCCGCTGAAACACCACCTCGCGCGCAAAGTAATTGTCCGTGCCCTCGTTGAACGTCATGATCACGTCCGAAAGCCCGTAGAGCGAAATCGAACGCATCACGGTCAGTTTGGGAACGCCGTTCATCTCCACTTCAGTGGGCACCGTGACCAGCCGCTCCACCTCCAACGCATCGTGGCCCGGCCATTGCGTAATTACTTCCACCATGGGCGGCGACAGGTCCGGATACGCGTCCACCGGCATGTTGTGGAACGCGATCGCGCCTCCTACCGCCAGAAACGCCGCCAGGAGCAGGACGATCGGTTTCTGCCGAAGCGCAAGTTGAACAATGCGATGAATCATATCGGCCTGACCTCTCAGTGCTTCAGCGAGTTGACGACTTGCAGGAAGAGGCTGCCGTTGCCCACAACCTTATCTCCGGCAGAGATGCCCTTCACGACCTGCGTCACGTTGCCATGCATCTCGCCCAGCACCACATCGCGCCGGCCGAACTGGTCGTCGCCGGTCAGCGCATACACAAAAGGCTGATTGTCGTCGTCGCGGAGGATGGCCGCGTTGGGCAGTGCCAATGCGTTCTTCAACAATCCGGCGGTCACAACCACTGTGCAGTACATGTCCCGCTTCAGCTTCTCGCCGGGATTGTCCACCACGATGCGCGCCTGCAGCGTTCGCGTGTTCGGATCGAGCGCCGGCGATACATACGAAATCCTGCCGTGGAAGCTGTCGGGAAACGCATCCGTCTGCACGATTACGTCGTCGCCGCTCTTCACAAATTCGAGATCGGCCTGGTACACGTTGGCCAGCACCCACACCGTACTCAGGTCGGAAATGGTGAACGCCTGCGTCTGGCCCGCCTGCACCACCTGCCCCGGGGAAACCAGCCGCTCCACCACCTCGCCCGCAATCGGCGCCAGCACCGGGATCTGCGCCGACGAGGGCGCCTTGGCCAGGTCCTCAGGATTCTTGATACCCAGAATCCGCATGCCCTGCTCAGCCGCGTTCAAGTCAGCCTGCGCCTGCGTGCGATTGCTCTCAGCCTGCTCCAGGTCCTGCTGCGCAATCGCATGGTGTGCATACAGGTCCTGCGCGCGCGTGTATAACTTGTCGGCCAGCCGAAACGAATCCGCGGCCTTCAGGTAGCCGTCGAGCAACTGCGCGTAGTCCGGGCTGCTCACCTCCAGCATCGGCTGGTTCATCTTCACGTGGTCTCCCGGAACCACCAGGATGCGGCTCACCGGGCCGCCCACCTGCGTAATTACCGACGTCGTGGTGAACGCGTTGTAGGCCACCGTGCCTGTAAGCCGCAGCGTGTGCGCCATCGTGCCCGGCTGCACCGTCACCACCTGTACCTGGCTCATCTGCTCTGCGGGAATGGTGAACAATTGCGGCGTCGCCGAGGGTGAGGCATTCGACGAGAACGAAGTCATGCCGCTCGCATTGTCTTTCGAGTGGCAGCCCGCCACAACCAGCACCGCAACAAGGGGCCACGCGCTCCGCATCCAGTTCGCGTGGTCAATCGTTCCTGGGTGTCTCATGGTAAGCTCCTGGTTCCTACTGCGTCGCGAAGCTGCTCCAGCGCCAGCAAATACGATGCCAGCGACTGCCGGTAGCCAAGTTGCGTTGCCCGGTAACTCCGTTCCGCGTCCAGAAAGTCGAGCAGGCTGGCCGCGCCGTGCTTGTATGCGTATTCCGTGATGTCGCGCGACTGCTGCGCGTCATCGAGATACCCCGAGCGATAGAGCCCCACAATCTCGTCGTTCGCCTGCCAGCCTTCGTATGCATCGCGCACGTCGGTCAACACCTGCCCTTTCGCGTAGATTTGTTGCTCCTGCGCCTGCGTGATGGCGAATCCAGCCCTCTTGATCTCGCCCTGGTTGCGATCGAAGATCGGCAGTTGCATCGACCCGAAGATCGAAACATCGTTCAGATACCCCAGGTGCGTGTAATTGATCTGCCCGGTCACGTCACGCTTCCCGATTGCCTTCTGCAGTTGGAACTGGCTATTTGCCGCCGCGATTCCCGCGACGGCCGCCTGCAGGTCCGGACGGGTCTTCAGAGCCAAGGACTGCAGGTCCTCCAGTCCGCTCTTCATCGGCTGGTAGTCGAACGATCCCGCCACGTCGTAATCCGCATTCACTTGTTCGTATCCGAGCGACTGCCTCAAGTCCGAAAGCCCCTGCACCCGCGCCAGCTTGGCCTGCGCCACGTCGGTCTGGAACTGCAGCAACTGCAGCTTCATCTTCAGCAGATCGTCTTGCCCGATTTCGCCCGCGTTATAGCGGGCCTGGGTAATGTCCACCGAGTCCTGGAAGCTCTTAAGGTCCTGGTTGGCCAGCTCCAGCGTCGACTCGGCCAGCTCCACATTGATGAAATCCGTGGCCACATTAAAGGTCAGCATGCGCTCGTTGTCTGAGACCTGTGACCGCGTCTCGGCCGTCACATCCTTCGCCGCCTGCAGCCGGTGCTGCCGCTTCTGCCCGCGCTCGAACAGATAGCTCACGCCCACGTCGAACTGCGCCACATTGTCGATGTAATCGGAGCTGAAATTGCTGGGCTGGAAGATGGGCAAAAACTGCGTATCGCCGATCAACACCGGGTCCGGCCGCAGATTCGCCGTAATCTCTTCCGCCTGGCTCTGGTCGATGGTCGTCCGCGCCGCCAGCAGGTTGTGATTATGCGCGAGCGCCATCTGGATCGCCTGATCCAGAGTGATTAACTGCGCGCCCGGCTTCTGCGCCAGTTGGCCCGCCTCCGGGGCCGGCGCCGGGCTGGTCTGCTGCTTCGGCGCCGGCGTCGATTGTCCGCTTGCGGTTCCCGCCAACAACAAAGGAACCAGCAGCATGGAGAGATATGAGACCGATGAACGCATGGGCGCTCAACTCCTGATTGGAAGACATAGCCATGGAACGTGCAGTGAAGGCACGAATTCGAGGGAACAGGCTACGCAGGAGGAGCGCGGGGCGGCTTTTCATTGGCCTTGCAATGCGAAACAACGCCATTCTCACGGACAGCGTATTCCGCCGTGGCCAGAACCAGTCCGATCGCTCCAATTGCCGTCACCGGGGGCGCGATGGACATATGGCAGAGTGTGCAGTTAGCCGCGGAGCACTGGTCATGATGGTGACACACCATTCCCGCTGTGAGCGCCAATACCAGCACGATCAACAGGGCGGACACGATGACACGCCGAATTCGCGTGAAGTCAGTCATTGCCAGTGAACCTCTTAAAAGCTTCAACTTCTTCGATCCTGCATCGATTCTCGAATGCACCGATGCTTTGTCGGAATCTTCCGGAATTCGATTGGCTCCGTCTCGGAAGAATAGGCCAACCGAATGAAAAATCAAGGAATGAGAGCCTCTCCACTATAAACCCGAGAAACCAAAGTCTGTAAAGACTGGGCTCTCCTCGGCGGGTCAGCGCAGGCACTTGGAAGAAATCTTTAGGCCTGTCCTGAGCATCCGCGCAATAAGTTGATGCTCCGAAGAGATTGGCTCCGGTCTTCACACACAACGGCAAACCCAAAGGGCTTTTGTGCGTCAGTTGAAGATAGAAGATTGGTAATCGAGATCTCGATTTTCCGATGTTGCCGATTTCGTGCTGAATCGGCTCATGAGGAATCTGCGGCCGGCACTAACGGCTGGTGCGTGACTGGCAGCATTGAGTTGAATCTGGTCGCCGCTCAAGCCTTCGCCTGGGCCAATCGGTGATTCGCCGAACCAATCGTCATGCGCTCGCTCCTTTGCCGTGCAAGACCGGGCAAATGGACTGAACTGGCACGACAAAGACGGCGAAAGCGACCAAACTGAATTGGATCAACTTATTTATTTTCTTTTGATTATGTTTGGTTTCAACAAGATCTGCCATTGTCATGGCGGAGAGAGTGGGATTCGAACCCACGTTAGAGTTTCCCCTAAACACGCTTTCCAAGCGTGCGCCTTCAGCCACTCGGCCATCTCTCCGCAGGGCAGGTTGACAGTTTGAGTTTAACATTCTTGCGGTTCTCAGTACCTGCGATCGCCGCATCGCTAATTCCGGTCCCCGACGCTAATCACACGCCAATGAAAGCGTATACAGCCGGCCCCCGCCTCATTTATATTGCGTGGTTGCCCGCGGCTCGTGCATTTTGCCCCGCTGCAGTGAATCTTCATCGGAAAGAGGCCTCTCATGTCTCGTATCTCCCGCCGTGATTTGCTTTCTTCAGGATTGGCGCTCTCCGCTTCGTCTCTCGTCGCCCGGTCGGCATGGGCGCGCACTGCCAGCTTCCTGGCGGATACGTCCGGCGCTGTCGCAGATTCCTCCGCTGTTGCGCCGCGCGAGCAACTGCTCCTCGATTTTGGCTGGAGGTTCCAGTTTGGCAACGCGGACGATCCGGCGAAAGACTTGGGTTTCGGCAAGAATCAGGAAGCCTTTGCCAAGACAGGGAGCTTCGACTTTGCCAAGGCGGGATTCGATGACTCCAAATGGCGCGCGCTGAATCTGCCGCACGACTGGGGTGTCGAGTTGCCGTTCGTGTGGGACGACTCCCTGGCATCGCACGGATTCAAGCCGCTTGGCCGCAAGTATCCCGAGACCAGCGTGGGATGGTATCGCCGCGAGTTCGATATCCCGGCTGCTGACGCAGGCCGCCGTGTCGCTGTCGAATTCGACGGGGCTTTCCGCGACGCCATGGTCTTCGTCAACGGCTGCTATCTCGGCCGCAACGACAGCGGCTACGCTCCCTTCCGCTACGACATCACCGATTTCCTCGCCGTCGGCGCCAAGAACTGCATCGTCGTGCGCGTCGATGCAAGCTATGGCTCCGGGTGGTTCTACGAGGGCGCCGGAATTTATCGCCACGTCTGGCTCACCAAAACCGATGCGCTGCACCTGGGGAGGTGGGAAAGCTACGTTCGCCCTGCGCTCAAGGGCGATTCCGCATCGCTCGAACTGGCAACCGTAGTCGAAAATGACGGAACTAAGGCGGAGAGCGCAACCGTCTCCTGGGAGATTCTCGATTCCAACGGCAAGACCGTCGCCACTGCCGAAGCTCCCGCGCAGCCCGTCGGCGCCGACACGCCTGCAAACTTCATCGCAACTACACAGCTTACGCATCCGTCGCTCTGGTCGATGGAGTCTCCGAACCTCTACACGGCTGTTGTCACTGTCAAAACAAGCGGCCAGCCGCGCGATGCCGAGCGCGTCGCATTCGGCGTCCGCACCGCGCACTTCGACGCCGATCACGGCTTCTCCCTGAACGGGCAGTCGATGAAGATCCAGGGAACCTGCAACCACGAGGATCACGCCGGAGTGGGCTCTGCGTTACCCGACCGCCTGCAGTACTTCCGCATCGGCGTGCTCAAAGAGATGGGCTGCAACGCGGTGCGTACATCGCACAACATGCCCACGCCTGAGCTCGTCGAGGCCTGCGACCGCATGGGCATGATGATGATGTGCGAGACACGCCAGATGAGCTCGAGCCCGGAAGGCATGGCGCAGCTTGAAGTCATGATCAAGCGCTACCGCAACTCGCCGTCGATCATCATCTGGTCCATCGGCAATGAGGAGTTCCTTCTGCAGACCGTGATGGCCGAAGAAGGCGCCAAGATTGCGGCGGCGATGGTGGAGCGCTGCCACGAACTCGACCCTACGCGCGTCGTCTCTGCCGCCGTCAACGGCAACAACGAGAAAGGCGTCTCGCTCGCGCTCGATATCATCGGTTTCAACTACCAGCTCCAGTATCCCGATGGCTACCACAAGGAGCACCCGGACAAGGCGATTTACGGATCGGAGACCGCCAGCACCATTTCGCAGCGCGGCGTGTATCGAACCGATCCGCTGCGCAACAGTCTCAGCGCCTACGACGTGAACCACACCAGTTGGAGTGAGATCGCCGAAGACTGGTGGCCGTTCTACGCCACGCGGGAGTGGGAGGCAGGCGGATTTGCGTGGACGGGCTTCGACTATCGCGGCGAGCCAACGCCTTACGGGTGGCCGTCGATCAATTCCAATTTTGGCATCGTCGATACCTGCGGATTTCCCAAGGACAATTTCTTCTACTACCGCGCGTGGTGGCGCAAGGAGCCGTTGCTGCACCTGTTTCCGCACTGGAACTGGGAGGGCAGGGAAGGCGAGGAGATTCCCGTCTGGGTGCACTCGAATCTCGATGAGGTCGAGCTTTTCTTGAACGGCAAAAGTCTCGGCCGCCAGAAGGTCCCTCGCTATTTGCACGTCGAGTGGAAGGTTCGCTATGAGCCCGGTGCGATCGAAGCGCACGGATATAAGGACGGCAAACTCGTGCTTAGCGAGAAACGCGAAACCACCGGCCCGGTCGCTTCGCTGCGTCTCACCGCCGATCGCAGCACCATCGACGCCAACGGAGAAGATGTCGCCGTCCTCACCGTCGACGCACTCGACAGCGCCGGACGCGCGGTTCCGACGGCGTCAGACATGATCCGATTCAAAGTGACGGGCGAAGGCGCGCTCATCGGCGTCGGTAACGGCGATCCTAACTGCCAGGAAAGCGACAAAGAGCCGCGACGTTCGCTCTTCAACGGACTCGCGCAGGTAATTTTGCAATCCACCAAAACGCCGGGCACGATCGAGGTCGAGGCTTCTGTCATGGGGCGGGTCACGCCGGCCAAACTCTCGATTACGACCAGGCAAGTGCAGCTCAGGCCGCAGATCTGAGCGCACTGCCATTGATCGAATCCAGGGGCTGCCGGTCAGAGTATCAGTTGCTCCAAGCCGCCTCATCAATGGCCGTTGGGTTTGAACAAGGCTCCCGCAGGGGCTAAAGCCCTCTCTCAATTTGGGCGACTTTCGGCCCGACTGAAGTCGGGCCCTTGTTACAAAACTGCGGACAATCGGCTTTTTCCGCAGCGCGTGAAGCCACGCCCTTTCAAAACCCGATTAGGACAGCTTCCAGACTTAATGCTTTCCCGTGTAGTTCACGAAATACTCGGGAAATTCCTTCTTGAGCGCCTCGATCTTTGGCCGGTCGCATACCAATATGTATGGATTGCCGGGATTGTGCAGCGCGTAGTCCTGGTGATAGTCTTCGGCGCGATAGAAGCCCTTCAGCGGCGACACCTCAGTGACGATGGGCCGCGCGAACACATGCGCCGCGTCGAGTTGCGCGATATACGCCTGCGCAATACGCTTCTGGTCCTCGTTCGCATAAAAAATCGCCGAACGGTACGACGGCCCCACGTCCGGACCCTGCCGGTTCAATTGCGTCGGATCGTGCGCTACCGAAAAGAAGATGCGCAGCAACTGGCCGTAAGTGATTTTCGACGGGTCGTAGACCACTTCGACGGACTCGGCATGTCCCGTGGTCTCGGTGGTCACCTGGTCGTAGGTGGCTGTTGAAGCTGAGCCGCCGCTATAGCCAACTGTCGTATCCACTACGCCCTTCACGCGCTCAAACACAGCCTGCGTGCCCCAGAAGCATCCTCCCGCGAACACAGCCTTCGCCGTGCCGGGAGTGCTGGCCATTGCATCGTCAGTAACCGCCACGGGAATGGGCCCGTCTCCCGCAGCCTTCGTCGACTTCGTAAACAGAAACGCCACAATTCCTCCCACGAGTAGAACCGCCGCAACCCACCGTACCATCGCCCGGCCTCCAGTCCACATTTGTTAGATCGTAGAATGTGGGGCCGGTTACAGGGAATCGCGAGGCGGGGCGGAGGCGAGTGCGAGGCCGGCGCCGAAAGGCAAAACCGAGGTTCCGTATAATTAAAGCGATTCATAAAAAGCGGATTCAAGTAAGGAAAGAGAGTTTCGACATGTATAAAGTCGTTTTGCTTCGTCATGGAGAGAGCATCTGGAACAAGGAAAACCTGTTCACCGGCTGGACGGACGTTGATCTATCGGAGAAGGGCAGAGAAGAGGCCACGGAGGCCGGTCGAGTCCTGAAGGAGCAGGGGTATTCGTTCGACATCGCCTATACGTCGGTGCTGAAGCGCGCGATACGCACCTTGTGGATCACGCTGGACCAGATGGACCTGATGTGGATTCCCGTGGAGCGCGACTGGCGGCTGAACGAGCGGCATTATGGTGCGCTGCAAGGGCTGAACAAGGCTGAGACGGCTGCAAAGTATGGCGCGGACCAGGTGAAAGTGTGGCGGCGCAGCTACGATATTCGCCCGCCGGCGCTGGAAGAGAATGATCCGCGTTATCCGGGGAAGGACCCGCGCTATCACAGCCTTTCAAAGCAGCAGCTTCCGCTGAGCGAATGCCTGAAAGATACCGTCGAGCGCTTTCTGCCTTGCTGGCACCAGGTGATCGCGCCCAGCATCAAGTCAGGGAAGCGGGTGCTGATCGCAGCCCACGGCAACAGCCTGCGGGCGCTGGTGAAATATCTTGAAGATGTTCCGGACGAGGAGATTGTCGATCTCAACATTCCTACAGGCGTGCCGATGGTACAGGAACTTGGCGACGACCTGAAATCGATTCGCCGTTATTATCTGGGAGACGCTGCGCAGATCGAGCAGGCGGTCAACAAGGCGGCGAGCACCAGCGGAGCCAGTCGCTAAGTTTTGGGCGGCTTCATGAAGAGCGTGCGAAGGCAGGCTTGCTCACCAGCGCGATGGCATTGTTGGCCGTGTCAGGTTATTGCGCTGAACCCTGAGTTGACGAGGCGCCCCGCGTTGAGCTGATTGTGCGTCTCGCCGGATGCTCCGTCCTGCCGGCAGACCTGCGCCGTGGCCTCCGAGGCTTGGTCGCGGCTGCGCGAGCCAGGCGCCGCGTCGTGGCAACTCGTCTTTGGGGGGCGTCCGGCAGCGGCGGCAAACCAGCCAGCGCAAGCAATCCGTTCGTCGACGCATGGAACAACCCAAATCCCTCGGTGGCTGCATGCGGAGGTCCGTCCGTAGCCGCCACAAACAAAGCTGTGCGGCTCGCCGGGTGAATCGCGATATACGTTGTGAACCCTGCTCCGCCTCCGGTCTTCTGGATGATGTGATACACATCGTCATTCGCGCCTAGATGCAACCATCCCAACCCGATGCCCGCGGGCCTGCCTGCGTGATCGAGTCCGTGGGTGAGTTTCAGGCTTGAGGCCGGGATGTAAACTGCGTGAGCCGCATCAGGCTGTGCCGGCGATGAAGCTGTGCCGGGCCCCACAAGATACCGCAGCCACTTGGCCATATCGGCCGGCGTCGAGTAAAGCCCGCTGCTGCCCTCGGTGCCTTCCGTCACGGTGCACGGGCCATCGAGGTATGCGCTTTGCATCAACCGCGCGCACTGCGCCGCCGTGGGGTAGAACGTGGTCTCCCACATATTCAGAGGCTTGAGCGTGCGCGTCCACAGAAGCGTAGCGTACGGCATGCGCGCTGCGTCCGCCAGCGCATCGCTCAGAAGGTCGAACCCGACGTTCGAATAGAACGCTTCCGTTCCCGGAGTGAACTTCAACTCCGCATGCGAAAGCCACTGCCAGCGCGTTTCAAAGTCGGGATAGGTGAAATGCGGCGTGTGCCGCGGAGCGGTTCCAATCTCGCGATCCAGGCCCGCAGTGTGCGTCGCTAGGTCAAGCAACGTAATCGGCCCGCCTTTCTCCGGAACCACGGTGCCCGCAGGCGCATATTTCTGGAGCGGATCGTCCAGCCGCACCGTACCGTCTGCCACCAGCTTCGCAAGCACGTCCGTCGTAAAAATTTTTGTGAGCGAGCAAATGCGGATTACCGAATCTTCATTGGGGGCGGTATGCGAGCCCGGCGCGGTTTCTCCGTAGCCGTGAATGAAGACCTTGCCGCCGCGAACCACTACAAGCACCAGCCCCGTTGCGCCTGAGTTCGTGTAGAGATCCGCGCCCAGCGCCTCGGCGTTTTTCAAATCCTGCAAATTGAGTTGCGGCGCCGTCTGTGCAGCAACAGGCACAAGACCAAACAAGAGCAGGGAAGCAGCAAGAAAACGCATTGAGTTTAGTGTAGGGCCCCAGGTTCCGTCTTTGGAATCTGAGGCCCGAGAAAGCCTTCGCGAGCGAGCAGCGAGCGTACGCTCCACCGCAGGTGGCGACTGCGCCCAAGCTCAGCTCTCATGCGAGCGAATAGCGAGCGTCTGCCCCACCGCAGGTGGCTGCCCCACCGCAGGTGGCTGCCCCATCGCGGTGGCTACTCGCCGTAGTTCAAGCTTTCCAACCCCAAATACACAGCGCCCGAGCCCAACTCTTCTTCAATGCGCAGCAACTGGTTGTACTTGGCGATGCGGTCGGTGCGGCTTGCCGAGCCGGTTTTGATCTGGCCCGCGCCCGTAGCCACGGCCAGGTCGGCGATGAAGGTATCTTCGGTCTCGCCGGAGCGGTGCGAAATGACGGATGTGTAGCCGTAGCGGCGGCCCAACTCGATGGCTTCCAGCGTCTCGGTGACGGTGCCGATCTGGTTCACCTTGATCAGGATCGAATTGCCGACGCCCTCTTCAATGCCGCGCTGAAGGCGTTTCACGTTGGTCACAAAAATGTCGTCGCCCACAAGCTGGATGCGGCCGCCGAGCTTGTCGGTGAGAATCTTCCAGCCCGCCCAATCGTCCTCGGCCAGGCCGTCTTCGAGCGAAACGATGGGGTATTGGCGGATCCAGTTATCATAGAAGGCTACCATCTGCTCGCTCGTGAGTTCGCTCTTGTCGCCCTTCTTGAAGACGTACTTTTTCTTCTCCGCGTCGTAGAACTCGCTCGATGCCGGATCGAGGGCAATGGCAATCTGCTCGCCGGGTTTGTAGCCGGCCTGCTCGATGGCCTCGAGGATCAGTTCGATGGCTTCGGCATTCGATTTCAGCGACGGCGCGAATCCGCCTTCATCGCCCACTGCCGTGTTGTAGCCCTTCTTCTTCAGAACGCTCTTCAACGTGTGGAAGGTTTCCGAGGCCCAGCGCAGCGCCTCGCTGAACGCTGAAGCGCCCACCGGCATGATCATGAACTCCTGAAAGTCCACGTTGGAGTCGGCATGCGCGCCGCCGTTCAGCACGTTGAGCATGGGCGTGGGCAGCACGCTTGCATTCACGCCGCCGAGGTAGCGATAAAGCGGAACTTCGAGGGTCTGGGCCACGGCGCGCGACGCCGCCATGGAGACGGCCAGAATCGCATTCGCGCCCAGCTTGCTTTTGTTCGGCGTACCGTCGAGCGCGATCATTGACTGATCGATGAGCCGCTGGTTGGCAGCGTCCATGCCTTCCAGTTCCGGCGCAATCACCGTTTCCACGTTGGCTACCGCCTGCAGCACGCCCTTGCCGAGAAAATGGCTCTTGTCGCCATCGCGCAGTTCCACAGCCTCATGCTCGCCCGTCGACGCGCCCGAGGGCACAATGGCGCGGCCCATCGCGCCGCTTTCCAGAATCACGTCCGCTTCCACGGTCGGATTGCCGCGTGAGTCCAGTACTTCACGCGCACGTACCGCAACAATCTCTGTCATATTGCTCCTCAAAATGTGGTGCTGCAATCGGTCATTGAGTTGGGGACGGCGATCCACGGCGAGAGGCTCTCCGGCGGCGCTTTGAATCGTGTCCAAAAGCCCGTGCACGTGCACAAAAAATCCTCACCATCCTCAGGAAAAAGTGCGTCAGGATGCGTTGTCTATCCGTACGGATTTTAGCAAACCCGGGATCGAGGGACGGTGTGGCGGCGGTCACAGGCAGCGGGCCTCTGCGGCGGACGGCGAAGGTAACTCTTTTGATTCGTAGCGCCCGTGGCACATAGGGATTGTCCACCTATTCGCCATTGTGCAATCCCGCGGTACGCTTATGTTGGGTAGTTTTAAGCCTGAGCTCAGCTTTTACAGGAGCGCGGTTAGAACTTTCCGTCCAAAATGGGGTCTAAATCGTGTAAGGCGATTTTTGCCCGCGAAACGGAGGTTGACATGAAGCGGACAGTTTTTGTGTACGTTTTGTTTGCCGGATCGGTGGCTGGATTGGCGGCGCAGCAAGCAAGCCAAAACAACCCGTACGAAGGCACGTCGAATCCTCCTCCCGACAGCACGATTACAACGCCCGCGCCAGAGCCGCCCCCAACACCCGCGGTAAAGCCGTCACCCAGTCATCTTGCAGACTCGCCGACAGCCGCCCCGGCGCAACCAACTGCTCCCGCTGAAGCGCAACTCGGCACAGTGTCTCAGCCCTCCCCCATTCATGCGAATTCGGCGGAACCCGGCATGGAAGACGGCACAGACGGCGGCATCGTAATCGTCGAGCCCGATGCAACTTCTCGGCCCGTTCTGAATCAACGCGCCGAAATGAACGATCCCGACGGCGATATCGTCCATCCTGCGCCGCTGGCTCCCGGTGAACTGGGCGACGGCACCGTCATTCGCGTGCGTTTGTTGACGAGCCTGTCTACGGCAACAAGCCAGCCCGGCGAAACTTTTCGTTCGCGTGTCGCCTCCGACGTCATTCAGGGCGGGCAGGTCCTCATCCCGGCTGGATCGGAGATCGACGGATCGGTAACAGAGGTTTCCACGGGCCGTTTCGCTGGGCACGGGTCCATCCATTTGCGGCCGCAGACGGTGATCCTGCCCGACGGTTCGCGCTTCAACATGTATGCGCAGCTTTCCGGCGCGCCCGGCTCGGGATTGCGCGTAAACGATGAAGGGACGGTTACACCGGGATCGCATTTGAAGAAAGACAGCATTGAATACGGCGGCGCAATGGGTGCGGGAGCAGTGACCGGCGCCGTTTTGGGCGGAGCCGGCGGAGCCCTTGCCGGCACCATTATCGGCGCAAGCGTGATTACCGTGCACTTGCTCGTTAACCATCCTCAGGCCCGGCTTGCGGATGGCACTTACTTGCTCTTCACACTCAACGAGCCGCTGCATCTCGTAGCCGCGACTCAAACCGGAAACTAGCTTCTGCTTGAGTGGCTGGGATGGCCGGTAAACATGCATTGCCAGGCCATTTCCAGTCAAGGAGGCGCCCCATGAACTGCAGTCAATTGCTGGAACGGCGAGCGATCACCAGTTGGGAAAGACCGGCTCAAACACTTCGTGACCTAAGCGAAGATTTAGCCAGCCGGGAAGCAGAATCCGGCCGCTGGAATGCGGCCAGGTTCGCATCTGTGGCCCAAGCTTTCGCGCCCTGGCTCGCACCTTCCTTCAAACCATCGTCAAATTAGCCGGCTCGCAGGTTGACGGAGAGCGGGAACGCGAGCGCCGGGAGCACCATCTTCACTGCGCGGGCGGTTTCTGCCGGCTTAAAAGAGGCTGATCTACGCTCGGCTTCAATCGCCGCCGCCTGAGTGTTGTTGCGCGTTTACACTTGAAGCTAACAGCCAAAAGCTGGCAGCTGTTCTTGTATGGATAAGTTTGTCATTCGCGGCGGTAACCCGCTGGTGGGCACGGTCCATGTGTCGGGGGCGAAGAACTCGGCATTGCCGTGCATGGCCGCGGCCATTCTTACCGAGGATGAAGTCACGCTGGAAAATGTTCCCCGCGTGCGCGACATCGAAACGGAGCGGCGCCTGCTGGCTTCAATGGGGGCTCAAGTCGAACTGCGCGCGGTAGTCTCGCCCACCGATTTCCCCACATCGTCCATTTACGAAAGCGCCGCGGCCGAGCACACCACCATCAGTTGCCGCACGCTTACCGATCCAGTTGCACGCTACGAGATCGTGAAGACCATGCGGGCCAGTTCGCTTGTTCTGGGTCCACTAGTGGCTCGAACCGGGATGGCGCGCGTTGCCATGCCCGGTGGATGCGCCATTGGCGGCAGGCCCATCGATTTGCACCTGAAGGGCCTGGAAAAAATGGGCGCGACCATCACGCAGGAGCATGGATATCTCGAAGCCCGCGCCACGCGGCTGCGCGGCACGCAGATCGTTTTCGACAAGATTACTGTTACCGGTACCGAAGACCTGCTGATGGCCGCTGTGCTTGCCGAAGGCGAAACACTGATGGAAAACTGCGCACGCGAGCCGGAGGTTATGGACCTGGCCGCGCTGCTCAACGCCATGGGCGCGCAGATTGAGGGCGCGGGCACGGCCATCATTCGCGTGCGCGGCGTTACCAGCCTGCACGGCGCGCGCTATCGCATCAATCCCGACCGCATTGAGGCGGGAACCTTTCTGGTGGCGGGCGCGATTACCGGCGGCGACCTGATTGTTGCCAACTGCAAGACGGCTCATCTGGGCGCGATCATCGCCAAGCTGCAAGAGGCCGGCGCGCGTGTCGATGTCCTCGGTCCCGATGCGGTGCGCGTTCGTGGCGGCGGACCGCTGCGCTCCGCTGACATCTCCACCGAAGAATATCCCGGCTTTCCCACCGACATGCAGGCGCAATACATGGCCCTGGCCACGCAGGCCGAGGGCGTAAGCGTAGTCCGCGAAAACATCTTCGAGAACCGCTTTATGCATGTGCAGGAATTGGTTCGCATGGGCGCCAACATCAAGGTGGAAGGCAGCTCGGCCACGGTGCGCGGGCCGTCGCAGCTCTCCGCCGCCGCTGTCATGTGCTCCGACCTTCGCGCCTCCGCGTCGCTGGTGCTGGCAGCGCTGGTCGCCGAGGGCGAGACAATCGTCGACCGCGTGTATCACATGGATCGTGGCTACGAACGTTTCGAAGAAAAACTGCGGAGTGTGGGTGCGCAGATTCAGCGCCTAGGAAATATCTTTGCGCCGCGCGAAGAGAAAGTCCTGCCGATCAGCCAGCCAGCGTAGCGAAGCTACATCCAAGGTTGCACGATTACCAAAGAAACTGAAGTTCAACAAAGCGCAACTTCTCCCGTGCGCTTGAGTTGATAACATTAACCACCCGGAAGAAGTTCCCGATCCGGCACATCGAAAACCATGGAGGCGAAATTTCCGTGAAGAAGATTGCTCTGTCACTGCTACTTGCTCTTTGTATGGCTCCTGCGGCCGCATTGGCTCAGGTCGTAGTCCGTATTGGGCCACCGGCGCCCATCGTGGAGGTTCACAATCGTCCCCCGCATCCCGGATGGGTCTGGGTGGATGGCTATCACAACTGGAATGGTCACCGGTATGTCTGGGTCAAAGGCTATTGGGCGCACCCACCGCATCCGGGCGCGGTCTGGGTTGCTCATCGCTGGGAACACCGCAATGGCGGCTGGGTACTGATCCAAGGGCGCTGGCGGTAAGAGACGGCGGGCCTGGCGGGGTCAGCAGTGTTGGCGGAGGTTGGCGGGCCGCAGAGGCGACGCTGGCCTTCTGAATCCGCATCGCCGGGAACTTCAAATCTGCCTATACACATTCCGACAAATCAAAAGCGGGGCGCGAGCCCCGCTTTTCTGTTTCCCCAGGCTCTGGGTTTCTCGACCCTCATCTGCTGTTCCCCGGCCCCTTCGGTTTTTGTCTGTATCAGGGCATGGCCTTCGGCCGTGCCGAAGCAGGCGACTAAGAACGATCAGGGCTTTAGCCCCTGCGCCTTTTTCCTTGCTAAACAGACGTAGCAGTAAGGAAACTGATCCGGGGCCTCCGCCAGACCTGCCTTCACTGGATTCTGCGCGATGTATTCGCGGTATTTTGCGATGCTTTCGCCACTGTCCGCCCGCTTTTCAGAAAACCCATGTTGCCAAACCTCTCCCAAATACCCGAACTCCTTCTTCAGCCGATAAGAGAATCTGCCTTTGACCAGTTGCATCGCTTTTTCGATCGTCGCCCCATCAAGTACCGTAAGCAGGAGATGAATGTGGTCTGGCATGATTACGAAGTCGAGCAGTTGGAACTTTCGCTCGGAAACACACCTCCGAAGTACATCGATTAGGAGGGACGCATTGCGATCCGATTGCAGCAAACGGCGACCCATATCTGTTCTTGTGGTGGCGAAGAAGGTTCGCGTGGAGCGAACGATTTCTTCGGGGCTAGCGTTACGGGCCGGTCTTGCCATTGCGGGGGCTGAAGCCCCGTCCTTTTTCCTTGGACGATACTACGGCATGACTGAAAGTCATGCCCTGATACAAACAAAAGCCGCTTCGCTCTGTGCGACCAATGATTTGGACGGCAAAGTTTGGAACCGCCGATACTCGACGATCACAACTGCCCCTCCGCACTACTTAATCTCAATCACATCTGTCGCCGCCGCTGCTGAAGCCTCCGCCTGCTCCATCAGCTTTTCCGCAATGCCGTAAAAGGCCGCGGCTTGCGGGCTCTTCGGACCTGCGAGCGCCACCGGCAACCCGCGGTCGCCGCCCTCGCGAATCGCCGGCACCAGCTCGATCGCTCCCAGAAACGGCACATTGAATTGCTTTGCCGTACGCTCCGCTCCGCCGCGCGAGAAGATGTCAATGACCTCATGGCAGTGCGGGCAGGTGAACTGGCTCATGTTCTCGACGATCCCCAGCACATCGACGTTTACCTGAGCAAACATCTCGAGCGCCTTGCGCGCATCTTCCAGGCTTACGTCGCTGGGGGTTGACACCACGACGGCGCCGGTCAACGGTACAGTCTGCACCAGCGAGATGGCCACGTCGCCGGTGCCGGGCGGCAGATCCACAATCAGGTAATCCAGTTCGCCCCAGTTCACCTGCTGCAAAAACTGCCGGATGATCTGGTGCAGCATCGGCCCGCGCATCACCATCGGCTTGTCGCCCGGCGAGATGTAGCCGATGGAGATGGTCTTGATGCCGTGCGTCAGGTTGGGCTCGATCATGTTGCCCGGGCCAACCTTTGGCTGCTGCGAAGAGCCCATCATCAGCGGCACATTGGGTCCGTACACGTCGGCGTCCATCAGGCCTACGCGTTTGCCCAGCTTGCTCAAGGCAATTGCCAGGTTCACGGCTACTGTGGTTTTGCCTACTCCGCCTTTACCGGAACCTACAGCGACAATCTTCGAAACGCCGGGCAAAGCCACCGGCGAAGGCATCGTATGCCCATGCGCCATTCGAATTCTCCTTACTGAATTTTACAGGACCTGCGCATCACTCCGGCGTGGCAGACTTTGGCTCAATCTCAGTCCTCACCACCCGCGCCAGTACCTCATGAAGTTGGCGTACCCCATCCGTCAGCGACGCCGGACCCGGCTGCAAAATGTACGTGGACTTGATTTCGTAGACATGGCCGTTGCGTACGGCGCCGATCGCATCCCACCCCGGCCGCGAACAGATCTGCTGCTTATTGACCTTGCGCCCGCACCATGAGGCGAAGATCACCTCGGGATCACGTCGCACGACTTCTGCGGGATCGACGACACGATCCTTTGCTTTCCCGCATCCACGCAACTCCGGAAAAATCACCGCGCCACCGGCAATCTCGACCAATTCCTCTACCCACGTAATGCCGCTGATCAGCGGATCGTTCCACTCCTCGAAATAAACGCGCGGCCGGAACGGAAACCGTCGGGCCGACGCCGCAATTTCAGCGAGTCCACTGCGCAGCCTCGCCACCAGCGCCGTGCCCTCCGCCTGCCTGCCCACGATCCGCGCCAGCACCGCAATCATGTCCAGGATCTGCTGAATGCTGCGCTGGTTGAAGTTCAGCACGGTCACTCCGCGAAGCACCAACTCCCGGGTAATTTCGGCCTGCACGTCAGAGAATGTCAGCACCAGGTCCGGCTTCAGGTCCAGGATTGCGTCGAATTTCGCGTTTCGGAATGCCGACACGCGCGGTTTGCTCCGCGCCTCCGGCGGACGCGTCGCATATCCGGAGACGCCCACAATCCGGTCCTGCTCACCAAGCAGATAGAGCACTTCAGTGGTTTCGTCGGTCAGGCAGACGATGCGTCGCGGATACGCCGCTTCCTGTGCCGTCGCTGGAGATGAGATGGGAGTTGTCATGGGAACGCGGCCGAATATCTCAAGGCCTTGCGGCAAGGGCGTCGCGGGGCATCGCGCTCGGCTCTCAGCTTGTCTCAAGACCTTCGGCAAGCGCGGCCGTCGCCTCTCTGGCCTCTTTGCGCCGCTTGCTCTCGCGCTCGCGATGCTGGCGCCGCAGCAGCGCGTCTTCATAGCGCCGTATCTCGTCCGGCGTCTCCGGCTGCAGTTGCGGAACCTTCTGCACCCGCCCATGCTCGTCAACCGCAACGTAGACGATATATGCGCTGGCCACATGCGATACGGCGCCGGTGCGCGTGTTTTCAGCCCACACTTTTACACCCACCTCCATGGAACTGGTAAAGGCTCGGTTCACACTTGACTTGAGCGTTACCAGGTCGCCCAAGCGCACGGGCTGGATAAAGTCGATGTGGTCCATAGACGCCGTGACGACGTGCGTACGGGCGTGCCGGTAGGCCGCCATGGCACCGGTGAGGTCGATAAAGTGCATCAACCGGCCGCCGAGAAGGTTGCCAAGCATGTTGGTGTCGTTGGGCAGGATGATCTCCGTCATCTCAGATTGCGTGGCGGCAACGGTGCGCACCATGGGATTGGCTTGGCTGTTCATGCGACTTTCACTCCGTTTATCATTCGCGTTCTCTTTCTGCGATCTTTATCCGTCCCGCGTACAATGGGAAAGGCGGTAGATCGTGCCGGAAGAATCCAGCTCGGGGGCCCAGTTCCAGTTTCGGCAATCCCCGCCAAAACCGCAAATCACCACTCGACCCGGAGCTTCGAGGAACGGGGTCAGACCAAACGCGAGCGAGATGGATAAGATTGCAGGACTGAAAGAGATTCTTGCTGCAGATCCGGGCAACAGCTTTGCCCGATACGGCATGGCAATGGAATTGGCAAGCCGCGGGGAAACTGCGGCTGCACTGGACGAATTTGATACACTCCTGGCCAACGCTCCGAGCTACACGCAAGGCTACTTCATGTCGGCGCAGACGTTGGCCGGCGCAGGTAGAAAACCAGAGGCAATCCTTCGGCTCAAGGCCGGAATCGATTGTGCCGTCCGTGAGGGTAACAACCATGCCGTCAGCGAGATGCAATCGATGATGGAGGAGTTGGAGCAGGCTTTGGGCACTACCAAATGAACAGGCGCCTTCCAACCTTGCGTTATCGTTTGGAACCTTCAACCCGGATTGGTGTTGAAACGGGAAGCGGCGATTGTTCCGGAGATCGCGACATATCTGTCGCGCATCTAAATGCGGTCTAGGGGAGCGTATGGCGAAATACTCGATCGTTGTACCTTTTCACAATGAAGAGGAGAATGTAACCGTCCTCTATGCCAGGCTCAAGCAGGTGATGGAGCAGGTGGAGGATTCCTTTGAGCTGGTTTTGGTCGACGATGGGTCAACTGACCGGACCTACAAGCTTCTCGAGGAGATTGCCGCCGTCGACAGCCGCGTGCTGGTGGTGAAGCTCCGCCGGAACTTTGGCCAGACCTCGGCCCTGGCGGCGGGATTCGATCACGCGTCGGGCGAATTCATTCTGGCCATGGATGGCGACCTGCAGCACGATCCCAACGATATTCCCGGATTTCTTGAAAAGCTCGACGAGGGCTACGACGTCGTGTCCGGCTGGCGCAAGACGCGCATTGACAACTTCGTATTGCGCCGTATTCCTTCCGCATGCGCCAACTGGCTCATGGCACGGCTTTCCGGCGTGCCCATCCACGACTTTGGGACCACTTTTAAGGCCTACAGGCGCGAGATTATCCAGAATATTCCCCTTTACGGCGAAATGCATCGCTTTATTCCGGCGCTGGCGAGCTGGTACGGTGCATCGATCTGTGAAATCCCTATCCAAAACGTGAATCGCGAGCGAGGCAAAAGCCATTATGGGCTGGGCCGTACCTTCCATGTGATTTTCGACCTGATTACCATTCGCTTTCTGCTTAGGTACATGAGCAGGCCGCTGCATTTCTTCGGCCCGCTGGCGGCGCTTGCGATGTTCATTGGCAGCGGCATGGCGGCAACATTGTTGGGACTGAAGGTCCTCAATCCGCACCTGGATGTCATGCGATTGCACGGTCCCATGTTTGTCATTGGGTCGGTTCTCATTGTTACGGGCATTCAATTGCTGGCCATCGGCCTTCTCGGCGAGTTGCAGGTGCGCCAGTACTACAGCGGCCAGCGTCCCGCCTCTTATTCCGTCGATCGCCTGGTGCGGCTGGTCTCCGCCGATGAGCAAAGCCTGATGTCGCCACGGCAAGAGGATACTTTCTAGTCCACAATCCCGGCGTCTTTCCGGGAGCACGGGTCCAGCAGATTAAGAGATAAGGTGATGGAGCTCGATGCGCTTGAGTGGCTCTTTCTTGATGAAGAAGCCACTCGGGTGACGTGCTTCCGGAACCATCTACTCTGCTTTCGCTATGGCCGTCTGAAAATGAAAACCCATCACACCTTTTCGGCGGCGGCGTTCCTGCCGGCGATGAGGCCCCCGACAATGCAGCGGGCCAGGCCGTGCTCGCTGAATCCGCCGGCGGACTCGCCCGCGCAGTAGAGGCCCGGTATCACTTCGCCGTTCAGGTCCTGCACCTGGTTGCGCGCGTTGATGCGCAGGCCGGCACGGGAATCATGAACCACGGGCGTGGCCCAGGCGGCGTAGAACGGAGGCTTCTCAATTTTGTACTGGGGAGCGGGTTTGTCGAAGTCCGCGTCTCTGCCCGCACCTACAAAAGAGTTGTAGCGGGCAACCGTATCCTGGAGGGCCTGGGCAGGCATCGGGTTCTTCTGATATTTGTTCTTTGAAATGCACGATGCCAGTTCGGCAACTGTGTTGCCGGAAAAGAAGAAACCGCACTCCTGATCCACATAGGGCGGCTCCACGGACCAGTTCTCGCGCTTCACCGCCTCCGCGTCGAAAATGGCCCATATTGGGCCGCCGCCGTTGCCGGTGCCGCCATTCAGGCTCATGGCGGCGGGAAGGTAATTGGGCGGATTCCACGGTATATTGGCCGCGTTGCGCCAATCGCCCGGCACATAATTCTGGCTGGCTCCCCCGCGACCGTTGGGGTCGCCGAACTGGCCCTTCGTCTCGTCATAAAATCTCATGCCCGCCTGATTCACCTGGATCGCATTTTGATAATCCTTGACGTGCAGGCCAGTGGCTCGAACCAGGTGGAAATATTCGCTGGTGGGCTGCCACGAAGGAAACATGCTGGGGTACCCGTATTGGCACCCGATATACCCAGCCTTTGCGATTGCGGAGCCGAATTCCCCAGTCTGGTTGGCGGTGCCCCAAAGCGATGCCCCAACCTCCATGCCCGCGATTTCTCCGCTGGCATCCTGGGGCGTATAAGGCTCGCCCGCCACGCCGCAGTATTCCTCAGTGAGGCGGGGATCGAATATGCGGCGGAAATTCACGTTGCTGGAGCTGCCGCCCGTGCAGATGATGACGCCTTTCCGGGCGCGGATATTGAGCTTAGCGCCCGTGGTCTCCACGGTGATTCCCACCACGCGGCCGGCGTTGGTGTTCTCTCGAATCACACTGGTCATCCTGTGTTGAAGAAGAATTTCGACGCCTGCTTTCCGCGCGGCTGCCTCCAGCGGGCGCACGAGACCGATGCCTCCCGAAGTGGTTTTCTGGACGGACGCCTCCGCCGGTCTGCCGGTCTGAATCAGCGGGTAAGCCATGACGGCCGCGTGCATGGCCCTGGGCGCCGACCTGCCCGCGTTGGTCATGCCGCCATAGTCGGGCACCGGCTTCGTAAAGAGAAGCCCATGCGACACGAGAAAGTCGTAGGCGAAAACGTTGTTGTCGGCGAATGCACGAACGATGTCCCGGTCGTTGAAGCGGTAAGCGGCGGCGCCGTTGAGCTCCACCAGTGGACCAGTCGGTGAGGTCTTTGAAGAGGATATCGGGCGTATCCACAATTCCGGCCTCTTTCTGGGCCCTGGTGCCGCCGCCCAGAGGGATGTTGCCGGTGGCAACGGCAGCGTGGCCGCCGATGTCGCGGTTGGCCTCGACCAGGATCACCGACGCGCCGTTCTCTTTGGCGATAATGGAAGCGGGCAGTCCGGAAGCGCCGGAACCAATCACCACGACATCCGCCTCATAATCCCACTTGTGCGCAGCCGAGGCGGCCTGCGTGGCCTGTGCGGCCTGCGCGGCGGGTGCCAGAGCGGCTAAGGCTGCGCCCTTCAGAAATGATCTACGATCAACGTTGTTCTTCGCCATTGGCTGTCCTCTCACGTTTTGCCGGCTTCGGGGCTCGATTTGAACCTCATCCCAATCCTTTGCGGGGATTTCAATTTTGACGCCACAGTTCGCAGGAACTCTAAACCCGAATTCCTCGGAGGTGATGTGTTCTCAATCACGCTTAATTCCGGCCGGGTCCCCCAAATCCCTGCCCGGTGATGTGTCATGAACCGCGCTTCAATCCCCGTCCGCCGCGGAGCCTACGCGCGGATTTCTTGAGGAAGCCGCGACTTGAAAGCGTTGACTTCGGGATACATCAAAAGAAGAAATGCGTTCGCCGGCACGCCGTATGATTGTGTGAAATCTTGAGCCCCGCGCGTGCAGAACCGTGTGGCGTTTGCTGTTTCTTCGGACGGCGATGACCCGCGGCCGGGGGGCCAGAAACGCCGAATGCTTGCGGTCGCCTACCCTTTGGGTTGATGCTTATCCCTGTCATGAAAGCAATTCAGATTCAATCCACGGGCGGACCCGAGGTTCTCCAACTTGTCGATCTGCCCATTCCCGAGCCGGGACCCGGCCAGGTGCTGATTCGTGTTGAGGCCACCGGCGTCAACTTCATTGAGATTTACTTTCGCAAGGGCGTTTACAAAACGGCTTTCCCACTGATCCCTGGCAGCGAGGCCGCCGGTACGGTGGAGGAGCTTGGTCCGGGCGTCAACGGATTCAAGGCTGGCGAAGCGGTAGCTTCGACCGCAGTGATCGGCGCGTATGCCGAGTATGCATTGGTGCCGGCTGCGCAACTTGTCAAGATTCCAGCCGGACTCAGCATGGAATCGGCAGCGGCCGTCATGCTGCAAGGCATGACCGCCCATTATCTAATCCGCTCCACTTACCCGCTCAAAGCCGGCGAAACTGTCCTGGTCCATGCCGGCGCGGGAGGCGTCGGGCTGCTGCTTACGCAAATGGCGTCGCGACTCGGCGCTCGGACAATCACGACGGTTTCAACGGAGGCCAAGGCGCAGTTGTCGCGCGAGGCCGGCGCCGCCGAAGTCATCCTCTACACCGAGCAGGATTTTGAGGCCGAGGTCAAGCGCCTTACCGGTGGCAAGGGCGTCGATGTGGTGTTCGACTCTGTGGGCAAAACCACCTTTGACAAAAGCCTCAACTGCCTTCGTCCGCGCGGACTGCTCGCGCTCTTCGGAGCCTCAAGCGGTCCCGTGCCGCCCTTCGATCCGACATTGCTCAACAGCAAAGGCTCGCTGTTTCTCACGCGGCCGACGCTATGGCACTACATTGCCACGCGAACCGAGCTCGAGTGGCGGGCGGGCGACGTCCTGGGATGGGTCGCTAGCGGCGAACTCAAATTGCGCACCGAATTTACCTATCCCCTCGCCGAAGCTGCCCAGGCACAGATCGATCTGGAGGCGCGCAAAACGACGGGCAAGATTCTGCTGGTGCCGTAAAGACAGCTCGTAGCTCTTAGCCGTTAGCTTTTAGCTTCGTTCTCGGAGATGCAAACGAAGTCTGATCACGAATGCTCGGAACTGAAAGTTAGAAGCTACTGGCTCCGGGCAACCGGCTACCGGCTCTAAACAAAGAGCAAAGAGCTAAAAGCTAAAAGCTGGGAGCGACAAAGCAGTGTCCTTGATCTCGGTGCTTCCTACCGACCGCGTCTTTGTTCTCACCGGCGCCGGCATCAGCGCCGAAAGCGGCTTACCCACCTTCCGCGCATCAGACGGTTTGTGGGCCGGATACAACGTTGAAGAGATCTGCACCCCGGATGCCTTGCGGCGCAATCCGGCGCTGGTCTGGGAATTCTATTCCAAGCGCCGCGCCGATTGCGCAAAGGCTGCGCCCAACCCCGCGCATATCGCGCTTGCCGAGCTCGAATCGCAGCTTTCGGGCCGGTATTTTCTCTGCACGCAGAACGTCGACGATCTGCACGAGCGCGCCGGCAGCAAAAATCTCATCCACATGCATGGCGAGTTGGCCAAATCGCGTTGCGAGCGCGAGTGCGGGCGTCCGCCCGTGGAAGATCGCGCCGTCTACGCGAGCCTGGACGAGGTCGCTCGCTGCGCCTGCGGAGGCCGCCTGCGCCCGCACATCGTTTTCTTTGGCGAAATCCCGTTGGAAATGCCACGCATCGAGCGAGAGATTTCTCGATGCACCATGATGATCGTCATCGGTACGTCAGGCAATGTCTATCCCGCGGCGGGTTTCGTGCACTGGGCTCGCCAGGCCGGCGCGCGCACGGTCTACATCGGTCCCGAACCCCCGCTCAACGCTGAAGCCTTCACCCATATCGTGGATGGCAAAGCGGGCCAAGTGCTGCCTGGGCTCTTTCACGTCGAAGTCTGAAGTTTAAGAGTTCCCGAAGGGAGCGAAGGAATTTAGCCCAGGACAACCCTGAGTTCGCCGTGGCGAACGAAGGGGCCATCCTGGGAAAGCAACAGCAAAAACGCTCAAGCCCCGGAGGGGCGACAGAGCTCCTTCCAGCGATTGCCCCACCCTTTTCGCCGGCTTCTTGGCAAAAGGGCGAGACCTGCAAGCGACCGGCTACTGGCTCCCAGCCGCCGCCCGCTCAAAAATGAAATCTGTACCTCGCCTCCAGTGCGAACATGCGGGGATCGTTATAGTGAAATCCGCCGATCGTGACCGAGTTATCGAGAAGCACGCGATGGTTCGTCACATTGATCGCCGTTGCCGTAAGATTCCAGTTCTCGCCGAGTGCATGTCCAATCGATGCGTCGAAAGTAGTGTGAGCAGGCAGGTTGTTTCCCTGATATGGCCCTTCCCCTGAGCCGGCCAGCCCGTTTGTGAAGCCCGATCCGTAGTACACATTGGTCGCGAACCACGTGTGTAGCGGCAGGTTCGCCGTAAAGCCCGTGTTGAGCGTGTCGCGCTGGTCATGGTCCACGGGAAAATAGTCCGGGCCAAGATCGCAGGCCGGATCGGTTGCAATGCTGCACGTAAAACCGCCGATAATGTTGCCGCGCTGCTCGGCGATCTGGTTCGAGTAACTCACGTGAAACTGCCCCCACCCCGCCAAGCTGGGCGAGCGGAGGGTCAACTCCCAGGCGCGCACCAGCGCTCCGTCCACGGCGATGGGGAAATACATATTCGATTCGCCAAGGTTCGAGTGGTCGAGGAAATTGTTCACGCGGTTCTTGAAGGTGTCCACATCCAGCATCCATCCCTTGTAGGGAATCTCGATGCCGAACTGGTGCTCTTCGTCGCGCTCTGAGGGAAGCGGGGTGAACGCATCTTCTCCGCCTCCCAAGCTGCCCGCGTAATTCAGCACCGAGCTTGATACTGTGAGGATCGGCGCGGGCTGAAAGTAGTGCCCGTAAAATCCGCGGAGGACCCAGTTCAGCCGCGGAATTCGCACCGTGGCTCCGATACGCGGATAGATCGCTGATTCGTCCAACCCGGCGCGATAGATGCTGAAGCGCTCGCCGCCCAGCAGCGTTACATACTGGCCTAAGCGCAGATGGTCGGCGATATAAAACTCAACGAGCCCGGCATCGGCGTTGGCCGGCGTATTCGGCTGCGACGGTCCGCTGCCGTCGTTTACCTGCACGCCGAACAAGTCGTTTTCCTTCTGATAGAACGAGTAGAGCCCGCCGGAAAAGCTGTTCCAACCAATATCTAAGTGTCCGTCGCCCTGTGCTCCCACGTAGTTTGAGAGCTGATGCCAGGTGGTTGCGGCAGGCTGGTCGGTGGAGAGGGAATCGTAATCGGACTGGTTGAGGTGATAGAAGGGCGCCACGGAAAACAGCGCATTGGGTGAAATCGTGTGCACCCAGTTAGCGATCACGAATGAATCGCGCTCCGTCTGCGCGTCGCGCAGTCCATAGGAGCTGTAATAGCCTGAGGTCGTTTCGTAGTCGTTGGGATCGGGGTCGTAGGGAACCTGAAAGAAATCCTGCCGTATCTGCCCGTCCACGCGCAGTTGATCTTTCGGCGTCTGGTTGCGAATCACCGACACGAATCCGCTCTCGGAGTTGGTCGCGTCGTGATCGATCGCGGTCACCGGCGTCGCCAGCCCGTAATTTGACCGTGAGCCCGTCGCGCTCGCGTACCACGCAGTCTTCTCGGAGTGATTGCCAAACGCAAGCTGCGCCTCGCCGGTATAGAGATTTCCGGCATAGAGCATCAGCTCACCGTCGCGGTTGAATTCGAATCCGTTGCGCGGCAGCACGTCGAAGACACCATATGTGCGGTCGCCCACATCTGCGGCGTAGCTGCCGCGCTGTGTCTCCAGCGAATCGATGTCCTTGGGGTCGATCTGCGGTCCTACATTCGACGCGATCTTCGTATTGGGAATCTCGACGCCGTCGATCAGCCAGCTAGTCTGATGTCCACCGCGCATATGCAGCATGTCATGCGTCATATATGCGCCGGGAACGTAGTCGGTAATCATTTCCATCCCGGTGGTGCGATCCGCGCCCGGTGTTTCTGCAATCATCTGGCTGGTGATGAGCGTTGTTGGGGTAACCGTGTCTGCAGCGCTGGCAGTGCCGCGCACAACAACCGACTCAGTTGCGCCGCTGACGGCGAGAGGGATATGCAAAATGGGGCTCGTGCCGGACTCGACAGTTATGGCTTGCGTGGCTGTCTCAAAGCCCGCCGCTGTGACGGTCAGCCGGTAGACACCGATGGGAGCCTCCGGAAGAGTGAATTCGCCGTCGGCCGGCGTTGTCGCGTGCAATGCAAACGCCGAATTCGCGGATTGAAGTGTCACAGTTGCCCCGGCAATGGGCCGGTGTTGCGGGTCGTGGACGATTCCGTGTACGGTGGCGAACACCGTTGCAAATGCGGGAAGGGAAGCAGCCAGCAGCAGCGCCGGCGCCAGGGAATAAAGAGAATAATGACGTCGCATGACAGAACAACCTCCATACAGAACACGCCCGAACACAGGCACCGCGGTCCGCTCTTGCGAGCGTGGGAACGCGCAGCCTGGCTACATTTTAAGAATTCGCTGAAAAGAGCCCGCGTGCCCAGGGAAGACAGTTGCCTTCGAAGCACGACGCTGGGAAAAGACACACGTTCCGGCGTACGGACAATGCGTCATACCGGCACTTCTGGGCCTGAAGATCAGCGCAAGGTTTAGCTCAGTTGGCCGGCGGGAGGACCCCGCCCTGCGTGGCTGCGGCTCGGCGTCGAATACGCCGCGACCTCTTCCTCAACATGCGCCGGCGCGACCACGCGTGAGACTTCAAAACCGGATGCCTTCGCCATCAGTGCATGAGACGGCATCAGGATCGTCATCGAGGGCCCGGGATAGTACGGGCAGGTTAAGGGAGCGGAGAATGCGGGATGCGGATCGGGAATCCGCGCCATCGCGGCCATCTGCATGGCCATGGCGCAGTGATGCGCACCATTCCGCCGGCAGCATGCGGGCAGACTCGCGTCCTCGCTACCGTCGACAAACGCCGACAGCGGCCCAAGCCCGAACAACAGAATCAGGAAGATGGAGAAGCCGCGCCGCATCTCACTCGATCCTAGCAGGAATTCTGAGAAGAGGGATCAGGGAACAGATCCCTGATCCCTCAGTTATCATCGAACTATCGCGTCGCGTCGCTCATTTGATCTTCGCAAAAGGTAAAATCCAGTGCCGAAAGTGCACAGCTCACCATCGCCGTCTGAATCCTCTGCCGCAGCGCCGCACGAGCCGCGTCTCACGCGGCCTCTGCGCATCGCCATTTTTGGATTTGGAACGGTTGGTAGTTCGGTGGCGCGAATCCTGGTGGAGTCAAAGCCGCGCGGGCTTGAGCTGACGCACGTATTCAATCGCGGGGTGGAGCGCAAACGCGTAAGTTGGACGCCATCGAGCGTCGCATGGAGCGAAGACGCCGATGCCGTTCTCGCCTCAGCCGTAGACGTGATTGTGGAACTCGCTGGCGGACTCGATCCTGCCGGGACATGGGTGCGGCGCGCGCTCGAAGCCGGCAAAAGTGTGGTCACCGCCAACAAGAAGCTTATCGCTTATCACGGCATCGAGCTCGAACGCCTGGCCGCTGCCAAGGGCGGGCATCTGAAGTTCGGCGCGGCGGTCGCGGGCGGAATCCCGGTTATTCCCGGCCTCGAGCAGGGTTTGGCGGGCGATCGCATCGAGCGCATCGAAGGCATCTTGAACGGCACCTGCAACTTCATCCTGAGCCGGATGGAAGAAGGCGCGGAGTATGCGAAGGTTCTCGCCGAGGCGCAGGCGCGCGGCTACGCCGAGGCAGATCCCATTGAAGACGTGGGTGGATTCGACGCACGCGCCAAGCTCGCCATCCTCATGCGTCTGGCGCTTCGCGTCCAGGTCGATCCCGAGGAGATTGTTCCGCGCACCATCGCCAGTATCACGCCAGTCGACTTCAGCTACGCGCACGACCTTGGCTGCACTATCCGCCAGGTTTCGCGCGCGCAGCAGTCGGAGGGCCGCATTGCGGCAACGGTCGGACCCATGCTGGTATCGAAGCGCTCGCCGATGGCATGGTCGCAGGGAATGGAGAACATGGTGATCGCCAGCGGCCATTATGGCGGCGACGTTGTCTTCTCCGGTCACGGCGCCGGAGGCCATCCTACGGCGGTCGCGGTGGTCAGCGATTTGATTGCGCTTGCCCACGGCTCGCGCCGAGTCGACATTCCATCGGAGCCGGCTCGGGTCGGAGCCGAGTTCGAGGTACCCCATTCCATTCGCTTCCTGGTGAAAGACCGGCCGGGAATCGTGGCGGCCATCACCACCGCGCTCGCTCAGGAACAGATCAACATTCGCGCCATCGTGCAAAAGCCGGGCTTTCCCGCCGATGCGCTGCCTTTTGTGGTCACCGTCGAGCCCTGCAAGGCATCCGCGCTGCAGCGCGCACTGGCCCCGGTGCGTAAGTTGGAATGCATGCTGGTGGAGCCGCTCGACCTGCAAATGCTGGAGTAGCGGTGCAGCGATGAGCCGGTAATGGCCGGACGTTACGGGATCGAAAGAGTTGCGAAGGGATTCACAACGCGGACTGATCCGTAACGCTGCCCTGCCGCCAAATCCTCGGAGTAGAGGATCGACGCGCCCGCATCGTCGGCAGCTTGGATGATCAGCGCATCCCAGAAGGAAATCTTATAACGCGCCTCGATATCAAGTGCCTGCAGAATGGACGTGGGAGAATTCGTAACCACCTCCCAGGTTGCATAGTCGCGGATCAGAAGGCGAACGTCATCGACGGAAAGCGGCTTGCCGGACTTGCGGCGAAGGTTGATGCAGAACTCCTGTAGAACTTGCGTGCTCAGTGCGCCTCGGCCTGAATTCCAAAGCTCTTCCACGAGCGCCTGCGCACGCCGATGTTTGACTCCGGCGGAGCGGTCATGCGCGTAGACCAGGATGTTGGTATCTACGAAGTATCTATCGCTCATGCAGCTCGTCTCGCGAGCGGGGTGGCGTCCACTTTAGATCGAATCCGGTCCGGAGCCGGGCAACGGCGCGCTTGCGCGCCTGGTCGTATCCCTTCCGCTCGCGCACAGCCTGCTCCAATCGGGCCGCCAGCAGCGCACTGATAGAAGATCCCTCCACGGCAGCCAAAATGCGGGCTTCCCGCAGCAGATCGGCGTCGATTTTCAAAGTCACATTGGTTTTCATACTGCACACATTCCCGTGCAGCACAATTTTACGTGTCCAGCGCTAAGAATTCAAGCCAGGTAGATGGGATGATACATTGAGCATGAACTGGAGGTCGCACTTGTGATCGGTACGATTTATCGATGTGAAATCTGCGGCGAAGAAAGCGACAATCCTATGCGCTGGATTGTGATCAACTGCAACAGCGAGCAGCTCACAGTCTTCAAATGGACCAAGGAAGCTGCCGACGCGCGCGGCGCGCGCCACTATTGCGGCGAAGCCCACGCACAGATTTACGTGAGCCGCTGGCTTGAGGCCGCCTGTGGCTGAAGAAACGAATTGCTCTTGAACGCGTGTTCGGTGTCCCGGAACCTGGGGGCAACCAATCGCAGTTGCCCACTCCCTGTTGACTATTCTCGATTCTCGTTTTTCGCCGGTCCGGTCGACTCCCTGGTAACCAGTTCCGGCTCCATGATGATTTCGGATGGGAACGGCTTCTCACGGTTGGCGATCCTCTCCAGCAATACTTGTGCTCCGCGGCGGCCCATCTCGGCGAGCGGCTGACGCACCGTGGTCAGCGACGGCGTAGCATACGCAGCAGAAAGAATGTCATCGAATCCCACCACAGATACATCGCCCGGCACGGCCAGGCCCGCGTCGCGGAGCGCGCGAATGGCGCCGATGGCTGCAATGTCGTTAAAACAAAACACGGCCGTGAAGTCGCGCGACCGTTCCAGCAGCGCCTGCATCGGCTTATAGCCGATCTCCGGCGCCATCGGATGTACGCCGGCTTTCATAGACCAGGCAGCGGAGTCGATGCGGATCACCAGCGCCGGATCGATTTTAATATCGTTCTCTTTGGCCACTTCCTGGATCGCGTCCCAGCGGAACTCCGAGTCAGGAATGGCGCGCGGCCCGCGCATAATGGCGATGCGGCGGTGGCCCTGCGCATGCAGATGCATGAGCGCCTGCTTTACGGCCAGGTGATGATCGAGCACGATATTGGCCACGTTCTCGGCTGCGATATGCGCTGAGATGGCTACGACCGGCACCGGCACCTCGAGATGGTCCAAGGCAGTGTTCAAAACCAGAAAACCATCAACAGCGCGCTCCACCAGCATGCGTGAGTACTTTTCAATCAGCTCCCGATTCCAGTCATGGCAGGCTGTGAAGTAAAAATAATGAGCCGCCGTCATCTCCTGACCACGCCGCTCATCACGCGCGTGAAGTATCCCTCGCTCAGGTCCGGCGCCAGCACTCCAACGCTCATTGACCGGCTTTGCCGCAGCGACCGCGCAAAATAATTCGGGCGGTAGTTCAGCCGCTCTGCCGCCTCCACCACGCGAGCGCGGGTTTCCTGCGGAATCGACTTGGCAGAAGGCGAGTTATTCAGAACCAGCGAGATCGTCGTTTGAGAAAGCCCCAGATGTTCGGCGAGCATGCGCAGGTTCACATGACCGGCCGGCATTGTCTTCGTTCCTTTTGCCATCATGCTGTTGTAACATTTCTCCCGCATTTTAGGATACACACGCTGGAAACTAAATCGATTTTTCTTTCAAGATGTGGTCCATTTCGCCCTGCACACAGACATTTGCCGCTCTTTTCGGATGCCGGGAGGTCGAGTTCCTGTTGCTTTCAGCCCGCCGATCTGTTCAGGAATTCCGGGAGGGAGTGGGGGCGTTTTAGAATTTTCTCCTGTATGCATTTGATTTTTCACACTTGTAACCTCCTTTCATATTCCCTCGTTAGCCTGAGCTTTGTGGACGCCATCGTGCCTGAGATTCGTATCACCCAGTCACCAACCTGAAGCTGCTGCTCCGGGAAGGCGCCGGAGCAGTCAGCTGCGCCTGTGTCCCGGTTGAACACTCGGCCATCGCCGCTTTCTGCTCTCGCGCGGCAACTCCGCTGTTGCCGACGGTGTTTTCAAGGCGCTGATGGTGCTCTGCGCGCTCAGCATCTTCGCCATTGTCGCGCTCATTCTCTTTGAGCTGGTGCAACGCTCCCAGCTCACATTGCACGCTTTTGGCTTTCAGTTCTTCTGGAAAACCTACTTCGACTCTACCACCGGCATGCCATCTTATTGGGACCCGGTTAACGGCTATTTCAGCGCATTGCCGTTCGTTTATGGAACGCTGGTTTCCTCGTTCCTCTCGCTTGTTGCTGGCGGTCCCGCTGGCTCGATCGGCGTGGCCATCTTCCTTACCGAGATGTGCCCCGGATTTCTTGCGCGCGTCCGCTGGCCTTTCTCACGGAACTGCTGGCCGCCATTCCCAGCATCATTTATGGTTTGTGGGCGGTTTTTGTTCTCGTGCCGCTGCTGCGAGAATATGTCAATCCGGTACTGATCAAAGGACTCGGCTGGACGGGTCTCTTCGACGACACAATCCCACCGGGCTTGGCTTTTTTGCTTCCGCGGTGATTCTCGCCATCATGATCCTGCCCATCATCTCGTCGCTGACGCGCGAAGTGATGACCGCGGTGCCGCACTCGCAGCGCGAGGCGGTGCTGGCCCTGGGCGCCACGCGCTGGGAGATGATCCGCATGGGCGTCCTGCGCAACGCGCGCATCGGCATCGTCGGCGCCATCATCCTTGGCCTGGGCCGCGCGCTGGGCGAAACCATGGCCGTCAACATGGTCATCGGCAACACCCCCGCAGATTCAGCCGTTCCTTGCTGGCAACGGGAGCTCGATGGCATCTGTCATTGCCAACGAATTTACCGAGGCCGTGTCCGACATGCACCTGAGCGCGCTGATCGAGATTGGCCTGGCGCTGTTTATTGTCACCATCATCGTGAACGGCATTGCCCGTCTGCTGGTGTGGGCAGTCACGCGCGGGACACCGGCAGTGACGCGATGAGAAACAAACGAACCGGCGGCAATGAATGAAAGAAAGGACCGGAGGGGCAGTGCGAAAGGATCTCGAATTGCGTACCCGCCTCCGCTGGCTGGTCGACAAGGGAGCAACATTTCTGGCGGTCTTGTCGACCATCCTGGTCATTCTCCCTCTGGCGGCGATCTTCATTTACCTCATCCTCAAAGGGGCGAGCTCTCTCAACCTCGCCTTCTTCACGCAGATTCCCAAGCCGGTGGGCGAATCGGGCGGCGGCATGGCGAACGCCATCGTCGGCTCGGTCACACTTCTCGGCATCGCCAGCCTGCTTGGAGTTCCCATCGGCATCGGCGGCGGCATCTATCTTGCGGAGTTTGGCCGCGGCACCAAATTTGCCAATGCCGTCCGCTTCACCGCTGACGTTCTCAACGGCGTTCCTTCCATCGTGATGGGCCTCGTCGGCTTACGCGCTCATCGTCGTGCCGCAACATCATTTCTCGGCTCTTGCCGGCGGCGTGGCGCTGGGCATCATGATGATTCCCACCATCTGCCGTACCACCGAAGAGATGCTCCTCATGGTGCCGCACGCGGTGCGCGAAGCGGCGCTCGGCCTGGGTGTTCCCAACTGGCGCTCGGTGCTTTCCATCACCGTCAAGACCGCCTCGCCGGGAATCATTACCGGTTGCATGCTGGCCTTCGCGCGCGTTGCCGGAGAAACCGCGCCGCTCATCTTCACCGCGCTGGGCAACGACTTCTGGAGCACCAACCTGAACCAGCCCATCGCTGCTCTTCCCCTGCAGATCTGGATTTATGCTCAGTCTCCCTACGACGACTGGCATCGGCTGGCGTGGGCGGGATCGCTGGTTTTAATTGTTCTCATTGTGCTCGCGGTTTCTCTGGTGCGTTTTGTCACCAGTCGCGGCGTTTTGAAAGGGGCAAGTTAAGTGGGCGTCGGCATCGAGGTTGCAAATCTGAATGCGTGGTACGGCACCAACCACACGCTGCAAGACATTACGCTGAATATCCCGGCCAACCACGCCACGGCGCTGATCGGCCCTTCAGGATGCGGCAAGAGCACTTTCGTGCGCTGCATTAACCGCATGCACGAAACCAATCCCATCGGCGCGCGTGACCGGGACCGTCCGCATTGGCGACCTCGATGTATACGAAGATGCCTCGCCGGTGGAGATCCGCCGTCGCGTCGGCATGGTTTTCCAGCGCCCCAATCCGTTTCCGACCATGTCGATTTACGACAATGTGGCCGCCGGCTTGAAGCTTAATGGCTACTCCAACCACCACGCACTCGAGGAGATCGTCGAAAAGTCTCTCAAGAATTCGGCGCTCTGGGATGAAGTGAAGGACGATTTGAAGAAGAAGTCCGGGGCCAGCCTTTCCGGCGGCCAGCAGCAGCGGCTGTGTATTGCGCGCGCTCTCGCCGTCGACCCCGAAGTGCTGCTCATGGACGAACCTGCGTCGGCCCTCGATCCCGTCTCCACGTCGAAGATCGAGGATCTCATCTTCCAACTAAAGTCGCAGTACACGATTGTGATTGTGACGCATAATATGCAGCAGGCGGCCCGCGTCGCAGAAAAGACCGGCTTCTTTCTCAACGGCCGCATGGTCGAGTTCGACTCGACGCATAAAATCTTTACCAATCCTTCAGACAAGCGTACGGAGGATTACATAACAGGCAGGTTCGGATGACACGGATACGTTTTCAACAAAGCCTGGAAGACCTGAAGGAGAATCTTCTGGTGATGGCCGGGCTGGCCGAACAGGCCATTCAGCGTGCGATCGAGGCTTACCGGGTGCGCGACCTCTCTATCTGCGACTTGGTCAATCGCAGCGAGATTGCCATCAACCGCATGGAACGCGACATTGACCAGGCTGCGCTCGACCTGCTCGCCATGGAACAGCCCATGGCTGTCGATCTCCGCTTCATTCTGAGCGTAATCAAGATCAATGCCGACCTGGAGCGCGTGGGCGATGCCGCCAAAAGCATCAGCGATCGCGTGCGCATCATGGAGCAGATGGCCGCGGTCGACCTTCCCGTCGATATTCCCCGCCTGGCCTCCATGGCTGCCGACATGGTGCGAAAAAGCCTGCAGGCCTTCATCGAGGCCGATGCGGAACTCGCCCGCGGCATACTCACCATGGACGACGCCGTGGACCAGATGAATCGCGCCGCCTTCAAGGCGTTGACCAAGGTGATGGAAGAGCAGAGTCACATCGCTCCGCAGGCGTTGAACGCGCTCATGATCTGCCGCAGCCTGGAACGGGTGGGAGATCACGCTACGAATATCGCCGAGGACGTAATCTTCTGGGTACAGGGCGCCGATGTGCGCCACTACAAAAGCATCATCAAAAACTCAAATGCGGCTGGCGCCGAGACCAACAACGCTCCGGCCAGCACTGCTCCTGCGCAGAGCTGAAAGCGCTGCGCATTGTGACCGCAAATCACTGGGCGGAGCTGGGTCTCTGTCGCAGGGCTCCTGCAGGGAGCGATAGAAGTTGCAGCAATTCCTGAGTTGCTGTGATCTGTCTGAGTTTTGCCGAGGTCTCCGCTTCCTGGGGGTCGCGTCGATTGAATGCAGTGGCTTCGGGATACAGTGACTCAGGAATTGCGGTAAGCCCGATCTTCCCTCAATGCTCTGGCGTAATTCTCACGCCCATTCCGTTCAGCCTGCTGCGCGCTGCCCGCGCCTCGGGTGACTGCGGATGACGCCGGATCAATTCGCGAAGCTCATCGACGCCCGCCTGTTTTTTGTCCATCGCCAGCAGGGAATACCCCTTATGCAGTAGCGCTGCCGGAGCTTTTGCATTGCCGCTGAAGCCTTCAAGCACCGCGTTGTAATCGTTGATGGCGGTGGCGTAGTCCTTCTGTTGGTAAGCGATCTCGCCCAGGTAGAACTGCGCCGTGCCGGCCGCATCGTCGAGCGGATAGTAATGGATCACGTCCTGGAACTCGCCCTGAGCCACCTGGTACCGGCCGGCGTTGTAATCGCCCAACGCCGACTGAAGGGTCGCCTGCAGCGGGGGCGCTTGCGGCGTCGCGGGAACCCCCGGCGTCATTCCAGGGGCCGGAGCGGTTCCTGGACCGGGAGCTTGCCCGGAAGCCTGTCCCGCCGGATTGGGAGCGCCACCAGGCATCATTGCGCCGGGCTGTCCCTGTGCAGCCTGGGTCTGAGTCTGCATGGTTTGCAGTTGCGACTGCATGTCCTGGATTGTCTTGTCGAGCTTGGCGATCCGCGACTTGAGCTCGTCTACTGAATCACTGAGAGACTGCACCTGTCCCGAAACGGTGTCCACTTTTCCGTTTACGGCTTCGCCCTGTACACCCAGCTTCTGCTGCAGGGCGTCCACTGAGGCCGACATTTGTTTGGCTTCATCCGATGTTTGCTGCGCCAGATTCTGCATGACGCCAAAGTGCGAGTCCAGGGTGGACTGCAGGCGCTGGACCATGTCCAGCAACTGCTGTACCTGGGTCTGCAGTTGAACAATTTCCTTCGAAACCGCGTGCGCCGGGACAGCGGCGGGAGCAAGAAGAAGAATTGCGGCCGCAACAGCAAGCAGACGATTGCGAGTAATACCTGGTCTTTGCATAGTCAAACCTTCCTACATACAAGATACGGCAGCCCGGCCATGAAAGCGGGGCTGCCGTCTCACTGGAAACTTTTGTTCGGCATCGCCAAAAGCCACATGAAGGCGAAAGCTTCTAGCGGTCTCTTCTAGCGGTCGATTGCGAATCCGTCTCTGCGGTTCAGCTGCCAGCATTCCTCGGTCGATTCTGTGCAGAAGGGTTTCTCCTTGCCATAGCTGATGATGCGCATGCGGTCTGCCGCCACACCCGCCGTCACAAGCGCCGTTTTGGCGGCTTGCGCGCGGTTTTGGCCCAGCACAAGGTTGTATTCGTCCGACCCGCGTTCATCGCAGTATCCGCCAATGACGACCTTGATATTTGGATGCGAATTCAGCCAATCGGCATCCTTCGACAACGTGGACTGCGCATCGGTCCGGATATCGTAGGTGTCGTAGTCGAAGAAAATGGGCTGCACGTGGGCGTTGAAGTCCTGCTCCAGGCTCATCCCCGTGCTGGGAACAGCAACCGCCGGCGGTGAATTCACCGTAACGCTGGCCGTCGCATCGGCAGAGCCGGTGTCGTTGCGCGCCACCAGGTGGTAGGTGGTCGACTGCGCAGGTGTGACGGTCTTTACGCCTGACGAAGGCACGTCGCCGATGCCGTCAATGGAGACATTTGTGGCGTCTGTGGTGTGCCAAGTCAACTGCACCTGATCTCCCGCCGAGATCACCGATGGAGTGGCAGTGAGCTGCGCGGTGGGCGCAGGCGCGGCGGCAGGCGGCGCCTCAGCCTGAGTTGGAACGGGCTGTTTCTTCTTGCATCCAGAGACAGCAACCAGGGCAACAAGCAAAAATGAACAAGTCAAAAGTTGATTTCGAATTTTCAAGTGAATGCTCCTTTTCAAAAAAAAGCTCAATTAGATTTCAAAGTACCCGGACACTGCACCGAAGGAAACTTCACCTGCGGTCCGTCTCCGGGGCCCTCACTTCCAGCTCCAGTTGGGCATCGAATTGTCGCCCGAATACGTCAGTTGATGCTGGTCGGTTCCGTTGGACAGCATGGTCCATAACTGCGTCCGAGAACCTGCCTTGCGCTGGAAAACAATGTGGCGGTTGTCCGGCGACCACGAGGGAAAATCGTTGATTCCCGATCCATGAGTCACCTGCAGCCAATTCTTGCTGGCGATGTCCATCACGTAAATGTCATAGTTGCCCGGAGCGCCCGGCCCATATTTGCGGTCCCAGCTGAAGGCCAGCAAGCCGCCGTTGGGCGACCACGAGGGTGAGATGGCGTAACCGGAGTCGGTCATGCGCTGTACGTTGGAGCCATCTTTATCCATGATGTAGATCTGCGGTTCGCCGGTTCTGCCGCTCACGAAGGCAATCTGACCGCTGGTGCGCGGATTCCAGCACGGCGCCACGTCGGTGCCGAACGAAGTCACGCTACGGGCACTCGAGCCGCTGGCATCGGCAATCCATATATCCGGATGCCCGGAGCGCGCCGAGGAAAACGCAACCTGCAGCCCATCCGCCGACCATGCCGGCGACAGGTTGCTTCCGCTTACCGTGCCCGTGGGAAAACTCACCAGTCGGCCCAGGTCCAGCGAGAACATGCGAATTTCCCACCCTCTATTTCCCAGCGATGAGAATGCAACCCGTGAGTTATCCGGTGAGATGCGCGGAGAGAGAGAAGTGTTGCCTAGATGCGTGACGGCGTGTTGATTTGCCCCGTCGTAATCCATCACCCAGATTTCTTTGGATCCAGTGCGGTTACTCACGAAGTAAATTTTGGTTTCCGCGATCCCGTTTACGCCGCCGCCCAAGCGGGATATGATCGCGTCGGCGAAGCGGTGCGCGATGGTGCGCGCCATGTCATTGCTGGCCTGCTCGTTATACTGCTGCGCGAGCACCTGCGGGTTGGCGGAATTGGTCGCGTCGTCAAGCCAGCCATACACCACCAGGCGGCCGTTATCCACTGAAAACGCGCCAAATGCAACCATCGACGCGCTCGCCGGCGGCGCCGCCCATTGGGTCAGGACAATCTCCTGTTGCGAACCGGGGGTCGCCTGGGGCGCCAGGCTCTTTGACACCATATCGAAGATGCCGGCATTCGATAAGTCGTTATAAAGAGTGGAATCGAAGACGGCTTTGAGTGGAATGGTCTGGGGATCGGTGCCGACCGGCTTGAAGTCGGCCGCCGCCAGCCGGATCTTCTGGTTGCCGAGCTGGGTCCCAGTGTAGAGCCAGTCCTGAGCGGAGAGTTGCGGTGCGGCAAAGTACACCAAGGAAAGCAGAAAAAGCGGCAAAACCCGCAACGATGCTTTCATGCGCTGTGCATTCCTTCCTCTGGAGTGGCGGAGGCAAACGCGCTCGCCCTCAACCCGTTATTAATGTGCATGACGCCTGATACGACAGACTGTTAGATGCGTGGCCCTACGTGGCGGGTTTTGCTTTGTGTCCCGGCCGGCTCCAAATGGAACCTTTTTTGTCACCTGCAAAGAGCGTTTCTTGCCGGGCGCCGGAGGTGCGGGAATCCAAATGAAGAGAATTCGTGCGACCGAAAACCCGATCGAACTGCCCGCAAGGGTCGGATTGAAAGTTGCCACTGGCTCAAGGCCAACTGCTGAATGCCGATCGCATGCTGCTGCAAACTGCATTTCAATACTCGCAGTAATACGACACCTTCAGCGTACTTTGATTATAGTTTGACGGCAGGTTTCCAAATGTCTGCACACGCTGCACAGCGCGCTCGCATGAAGCATCCAACGTGGGGCTTCCGCTCGACCGATCCAACTGCATAGCGCTCACTGTGCCGTCGCGGTGAATGCTGAAAACCAGGAACACACGCGCCCCTTTCGGCGTACGTGGGTCCACCTCTCCCCGGTTCCAGTTCTGCGACATGATGCGATTGATCTGGTCCACGTACCACGGATAGAGGCTGGCAAAGCTGTTGTCCCCGACGGTAGTAGGGCCTGCAGTCCCGGGCTGCATCTGCTGCGGCATAATCGAACCCCGCTGCTCGCCGTATTGCGCAGTATTCGGTTTGGTCTGCGGCTGATACTGCTGGGTCTTCGCTACGGTTTTCTTGGCTGGCTTTGCCTGTTTGCCAGGGATCGGAATCGCGGCCAGATCTTCGTTCCGCAGTTCCTTTGTGCTCAGCGGTGCGGGAGCCTCACTGGGGGTCTGAGTGGCAAGAACATTCTTATTGATCTCATCTGCGGGCAAGGGAAGCGCGCTGCTCACCAGGCTCACTTGCATCGATCCGCCCGCACCCGGGCTGCCCCAGATGTTATGGTGAAACAGCCCCAGCAACCATCCGTAATACACAAGAGTTGCGCCCAGCAGGGCGTGCAGAATGAGCGATCCTGCCGCCGGGCCGGCAAAGCGCTCCGCCGTCAATCCCCGCTCAAGATGCTCGCCGCCCTCTAAAACACTTTCCATAGCCTGTGCCAGTTCCGCTGCGTTCCGCGGGTGCCCCACCCTCGGCGCGTCTTTGTCTTTCCGCCTGTAGTGGGATAAGAGCTCCGCTAACTCCGCTACTTCCCGCTGCTCCCCTTGGTCTCAAGTGGCTGCGTCACGATCGAAACATTTGTAATTCCCGATTGCTTCACTGCATCCATGACGCTGGCAAAGTTTCCGAACGACACGCTCTGGTCGCTGCGCAGATAAATGGCCTGGTGCGCAGCATCCTTAACCCCCTCGCGCAGCTTGATCGGCAGATCGTGAATGTTGATGGGCTGGTCGTTCAGAAAAACATTGTCCTTGCTATCGATGGTCACCACCATGCGCTGCTGGGTAATCTCCTTCACGGTCCGCGTCTTGGGCACGTTCACTTCAATCCCGCTCTGCAGCACCGGTTCGGTGATCATGAAAATCACCAGCAGCACCAGCACCACGTCTACCAGCGGCGTGATGTTGATCTCCGCAAGCGAAGTCTGAGTCTTTCCGTTACTCATCGAAAACGCCAAGTTAAAAACCTCTTAAAAGATCGCGGTACGTGGGTGCCCAGGTCTCGCCTTTGAGAACTGCGAGAGCGCTACTGTTTGTATAAACTGCGCTCTGCCTCTCGCGGATCATCGGCCGGAACCCGCTGCCCAGGCGACGCCGATCGAACCGGGATCTCTTCGAGCGAATTCAGAAGCTCGCGGCAAAAGTCGTCGGTGGCGGCGGCAAACACCTTGATCCGCGCGGTGAATTGGTTGTAAGCAACCACCGCCGGCACGGCCACAAACAATCCCGCAGCGGTGGTGATCAGCGCCTCGGCGATGCCCGGACCCACTGCCTTCAGCGACCCGGCGCCCGCCGTCGCAATTCCCTGAAACGCGTCCACGACGCCCATCACGGTTCCAAACAATCCGACGAATGGAGCTGTGGAGCCGATGGTCGCCAGCCAGGTCATGCGCCGCTCCAGCGATGTGACGGCTTCGTTGGCCGCGGTCTGTGCCGTGCGCTCCAGCGGCGTAAGGCTGCGCGGCGGACCCGATCCGCCCGTTTGCCGCTTGTAAGTCTCGTAGACGTCTTCAAACACCTGCGCCAGCGGGCTCGCTGTGTAATCGCCGGTAAGTGCGGCGATCTCTTGCAGCCGCGACGCCTTGCGGAAGGTTCGGATAAACTTCCGGCTCTGCGTGGTGGCTTTCTTGAACGACGCAATCTTGCCGAAGATGATCGTCCACGAGTACAGGCTGGCAATCAGAAGCAGCACCAGCACTGAGATTGCGATCACCCCGATATTGCTGAACAACCCTGCCAGCGCTGTGAAGCCCTGCGTCGCTGGTGGCGCGCCCGTGCCCGCGCCGCCGTCAGCTTGGAGAAGAAACGCCAATGCAGCAGTAAAAATCGCAGTTCACCTCATTCCCAACGGTATCAGACGCCATTCGCCGGCCCAAGTGACCGTCTGGATGCCTCTCGACTGCTTGCCCGGCCTCGTTCCTCAATCCTTAAACCCGGTTTTTCATGCTATGCTGCGCTCGGATTCCATGCTTATCGAACTGCGCGCTGAAAACTACGCCGTGATCGATCACGCCATCGCCTCGTTCGGTCCGGGGCTCAACCTTCTCACCGGCGAAACTGGCGCCGGCAAATCCATTCTCGTGGACGCGCTTGCCCTCCTCATGGGCGGCAAATCCTCCGCCGACGTGGTTCGCCACGGCGCGGAAAAAGCCGTCGTCTCCTGCGTCTTTGAGTCCACACCCGGCGCCGAATCCATTCTCGAAACCAACGGCATCGACGCCGAGGGCAACGACGTAATTCTGCGCCGCGAAATCCTTTCCACCGGCAAGGGCCGTGTCTTCGTGAACAATCAGCCCGCCACCGTCCAGGTTCTCAAGCAACTTGCACCTGAGCTGGCGCTGGTACACGCGCAGACTGAAAGCCTGTCCAGCTTCGACCAGTCACAACAGCGCATCCTCCTCGATCGCTTCGGCGGTATCTCATTAGATGCGATTTCAGAGGCTTACGCTCGATGGCGCGCCGCCCAGGACAAGCTCAACGACCTTCTTGAGGGCGAACAGGACCGGCTGCGCATGGTGGACCTGTGGACCTACCAGCGCAAAGAGATTGAATCCGCACAACTTGAGGCTGGAGAGGACGAAACGCTCGCAACCGAAAAGCGCGTGCTGGCCAATGCCGAAAAGCTCTACTCGGCGGCCATGAGCGCATTTGACGAGCTTTATGAGGGGACTGCGAGCGCCGAAGCCGCCCTCCGGGCGGGGATCCGCAATGTGGAGGAGTTGGCCCGCTACGACGGCCGTTTTACCGAAGCCGCACAGCAGCTCGCCTCCGCGCGCGCCGTCGTCTCCGACATCGGCGCGTCTCTCCGAGACTATGCCGCAAGCATCAACGCATCGCCCGAGCGCCTCGCTGAAATCGAAGATCGCCTCGCTGTGCTCGACCGCCTCAAGCGCAAATACGGACAGACGATCGCCGAGGTCATCACGTTCGGTGAAGACGTCGCTCATAAGCTCGCTCAAGTAGAGGATCGCGACGAAATTCTCAAGGCCCTCCGCGCCGATCTCGAGAAATCCACGGCCGAATACCGCAAAGCCGCTTCAGTGCTCACCGCCGAACGCCAGGCCGCCGCGCTGAAACTCGGCAAGCTCTCTGAGGCCCAGATCAATTCGCTCGCCATGAAATCGCGCTTCCAGGTCGCGGTGACCGCTGCCGCCTCCCCCGATGCCGGCGCGACCAATTCCTCCGACGAAACAGGCCTCGTAAAAGGGCACGGCTCTAGCCGGGCCGATAGCGGGGAAGAAAAGAAGAGGGTTTCAGCCCTTGAGGGAACTCCTTCGGCAAACTCGCACTGGACCGAGCATGGCTGGGACCAGGTGGAATACCGCATCGCCACCAACCCAGGTGAGCCGCTCAAGCCGCTGGTTGAAATCGCCTCTGGCGGCGAACTCTCACGCGTGCTGCTCGCGCTTAAAGTGGCAGTGGAGGAATCCGCGTCAAACAACAGAAAGAAGACGACTCCCCGCACACTGGTCTTCGACGAAATCGATATTGGCATCGGAGGCCGCGCCGCGGAGGCGGTCGGACAGAAGCTCAAGGCTCTCGGCCGCGCGCAGCAGGTTTTGTGTGTCACGCATTTGCCGCAGATCGCCGCCTTCGCCGATCAGCATCTGGCCGTAGAAAAGCGCGAGGATCACGGGCCGATCACAAGACACGGGAGCGTGTAGGCGCGATCGAGGGCGTAGCCGCCCGCCGGGGCCTCGCTCGGCCTGCAGCGGCAGCGAGGCGCCGCGCAGGGTGTCGAGGTCGCGGTAGATGGTGCGCACCGTGACGCCGAAGCGCTCGGCGAGGGCCTCCGCCGTGACGCCCGTGCGCCGGCCCCGCAGGTACTCGGCGAGGGCGAAGAGGCGGGACTTGCGGCGCATCGGGGGGGGCTCCGGAGCGTGTAGCCTGACAGCGCGCGACGCACTAGGCATACTGACGTCATGCCCGCCGCCCCCGAGCCGCCCCCGCCAACGTCGGCGCCATCCTCGCGCAGCTCGGGTTCGTGGTCGTCGCCGCGCTCTTCGCGTACGGCTTCGTCTCCGTGAGAAGGAGGGCGAGACGCGCCGGGTCTGCAGCGCGCCGTGCTTCCTCCACCCCGACTACATGGCGGCGGACAGGCGCGCCCCGCTTCACGTTGAAGGACCTTCACGGCGCGACGGTCACGCCTCGAGAGCCTGCGGGGCAAGGTCGTCGTCCTCAACTTCTGGACGAAGACGTGCGGCCCGTGCCTCGAGGAGATGCCCGAGCTCGCCGAGCTCGCGAAGATCCTGCGCGATCGGCCCGGACGTCGCGGTGGTCGCGGTCTCGGTCGACGATGGGCCGGACGACGTGAAGCCCACGCTGCAGACGGTCCTACGCGGGGAGCCGCCCTTCGCCGTCCTCTTCGATCCGGAGTCGTCCATCGTGCGCGGCAAGTTCGGCACGCGCCTGTTTCCGGAGACGTGGTCATCGACAAGGACGGCGTCATCCGCGCCCGCTTCGACGGCGCGCGCGAGTGGGACGACCCGCTGGTCGTCGACTTCGTCGACTCGCTGCGCGAGGGCGACTACTGCCCCGGTGAAGATTGACGGCAAGAGCCTCTCCGGCAACGCGGGCCGCATCTGCCAGGAGATGAGCGGCACCGGAAGTGAGAGTCCGTCCGCGCCGGCATCGCGGCCGGCGCGGCGTGGCAGCCCCTGCTCGCCGGCCTTCGGCATCCGGCGGCCCGCGATGGCGGCGAGCCCCGGCACGAAGCGCTTGCCGAGCCACGCCGCCCACGCCTCGGCCCCGACCGGCACGACGGCGACGTTCTCCGCGATCGCGTGCAGCACGGCCCGCGCGACCTGCTCGGGGGGGTGGCCGCCTTGCGGAACGTCTTCGCGATGCCGCCCCCGGAGCTTCTCGTCGGCGAACCGGCCGCGGGCGATGATGTCGGTGTTGATGAGGCCCGGGCAGATGGCCGACACGCCGATGCCGTGAGGCGCGAGCTCGGCGCGCAGCGACTCGGAGAGGCCGACGACGGCGAACTTGGTGGTGCAGTAGGGCGCGACGCCGGCGGCCGCGAAGAGGCCGAACGCCGACGCGACGTTCGCGACGTGGCCCCCGCGTCCCGCGCTCGACCATCTTCGGCACGAAGAAGTGGCACCCGTGGATGACGCCCCAGCAGGTTGACGCCGACGACCCAGTCCCAGTCCTGCAGGCGTCGAGTCGAGGATGCCGCCGGAGTGGCCCACGCCCGCGTTGTTGACGAGCACGTCGAGCGCGCCGAGCTCGCGGTGCACGTCGTCGGCGAGCGCGCGCATCGCGTCGCGCTTCGAGACGTCGACGGCGCGGCCGAAGGCGCACCGGTCGCCGAGCTCGCTTCTTCATCTCGGCGACCCGCGCCTCGTCGATGTCGACCGACGACGACGCGCGCGCCCGCGGCCGCGAGCGCCAGCGCCGTCGCCTTGCCGATGCCGCTGCCCGCGCCCGTGACGAGCGCGAGCTTCCCGTCGAGCTCGTTCTTCATGCAGCGACCTAGGAGCATTGGGCCAATTGAACGAAAGTCAATGGTGGCTATCCGTGACGGCGTGCCCCGACGCGACGCGCCACCGCCGCCGTCCGCGACGAGCCCCCGCGCGCTCGGCTCGACGTCGACGAGCGCCGCCGGCAGCTGGTCGCGCTCGGCCTCGAGCTTTCAGCGAGCGGACGTACGACGAGGTGTCGATCGACGAGCTGGCCGCAGGCGGCCGGCATCTCGAAGGGCCTGCTCTACCACTACTTCCCGACCAAGCAGGACTTCTACGTCGCCACGGTGCGCGAGGCGGCCGCGCAGCTCCTCGAGCGCACCAGCCACGGCACGACGGGCGATCCGCTCGAGCGCCTGCGCGCGGGCCTCGACGCGTACCTCGACTACGTCGTCGAGCACGGCAAGCCGTACCAGGCGCTCCTGCGCAGCGGCGTCGGGGCGGACGCCGAGGTGGCGCGCATCGTCGACGACGACGCGCGACGCGTTCTGCGCGCGCCTCGTCGAGGGCGCGCCGGTCGACGCGCAGGACCGCTGGTGCGCCTCGCGCTGCGAGGATGGGTTGGCTTCGTGGAGGCGGCGACGCTCGAGTGGCTCGACAGCGAAGCAGATCGACCGCGCCGCGCTGCGCGACATGCTGATGAAGGTGCTGGTCGCGGCGGTCTCGGCGGCGTCGGGGTAGCTAGCGGCGGGAGGCGGCGTCATCGCGGCTTGCCGGCCGCACTCCAGCTCCTCGCGCGACGCGTAGGGCTGCGGGGCGGCGGCTGTCGCCCGCAGGTACGTCGGCGAGATCGACGATGTCCCACCCCGGCTTCTCCGGGTGGGCCGAGTCCCAGCGGTCGGCTCGAGCCACCGGAGCAGCCGGTTGAAGGCCTTCACGCTGGCCAGTGCATGTCGTGGAGGAGCACGACGCCGCCGGACTTGTATTCGAGCTGCTTCTCCAGCTCCTCGACGATCTCGTCGGGGTCGGTCTTCTTCATGTCCTCGACGTCGATGCTCCACAGCAGAAGCTCCTGCCTCCGCTCTCGAAGCGCGCCCTCGAGCCACGGGTCCATCTCGCCGTAGGGCGGTCGGAACAGGATCGGGCGCTTCCCGGTGGCGCGCTCGATGCTCGCCGCCGCGTCGTCGATCTCCGCGAGCGCCGCCGCGTGCGGGAGCGACGTGAGAAGCTTGTGGTCGCGCGTGTGATTGCCGACGAAGTGCCCCGCGTCGGCGATCCGCTTGGCCCACATGCGCGTCTCGACGGCGTGCGGCGTCGTCCCTTCCAGGTACTGGCCGATGAGGAAGAAGGCCGCGCGGATGCGGTGCTGCTCGAGGA
>CAWDKT010000024.1:0-81161 GCA_963802955.1 uncultured Acidobacteriaceae bacterium | reverse complement strand
CGTTTGGCAACTAACCTTGGCCCATCTTCGGAAGTTAACTCTGGCCCACTTGTAGAAGCTTGATGGGCCATTGTGGTGTTGAGGAGATTCGATGGGGCCGGGCTGGAGCGTAGCGGAAGCCCGGCCCCATCGAGTGAGATTTATCAGCCTGTCGGTTTGCTCCTGCCTTTCTCCATGGTTCTTCGGAAGCGATAGCTGTCGGTTCCGGTCTCGATGATGTGGGCTCGGTCTGTGATGCGATCGAGGAGAGCCTTGCAGAGCCGGGCGTTGGGGATCACCTGGGTCCATTCGGAAAAGGGAAGGTTGGTGGTTATGATGACGGCAGCCTTTTCCGCCCGTTCAGCGATGACCTGGAAGAGGAACTCGGCGCCGAGGTCTGCCATGGGCACGTAGCCCACCTCGTCGATGGCGATCAAGTCGTAGCGATCCCAGCGGGCGAGTACTCGTCGTAGTTGCAACTGCTGCTTGGCCTCGACCAGTTCGTTGACCAGGGCGGCTGCTGTGGCGAAGCGCACTCGTCGTTTCTGACGACAGGCAGCCACACAGAGCCCGGTCAACAGATGCGTCTTGCCAGTGCCGCAGTCACCTATCAGAATTACTGGTTCAGCGCGTTCGATATAGCCGCCCTGGGCCAGTTCACTGATCTCTGTGGCGCGGATCTGAGGCGCCTTGGAGAAGTCGAACTCATCCAGAGTCTTGGTCCGTGGCAGGTGTGCATCCTTGATGCGGCGTGCGATGGTGTTGCGCTCGCGCTCTTCCAACTCAACCGCCAACAACGCCTCGAGGTATCGCAGATATGTCTGCCGCTGCTTGACCGCCTCTTCAGCCAGTGGAGCGCACTGCTCGGCGACCGCTGGCAGTCGCAGAACGCGGCACTGTTGTTCGACCGCGGCCTTCTCCAGGTTCTCTATAACAGCCTTCATGCTGGCACCTCACGAAGAAGCTGGTCATAGCCGCTCATCACAGGCATCGGTCGTTCGTAACGGGCCAGCAGGCCGACTTCGATGGCTTCGACTGCAGGCCTGTCCAGTTGTGCGCTTATCATGAGGTGCCGGATCGCGGCCACATCCTGGCAGCCGAGGGAGAGAGCTTGATCGACTGCGCCGTGCAGTTGATCCCAGCCTTCACTGGCGCCGATAGACAGCAGCTCGATCATCTGCCGAGTGCCTTGTTGTCGGCCGTGCCGTGTGTTCAGTGCCTGCCATAGGCGATCAAACGAATCAGGCCATCGCCCCGCCAGTCGCCACTGGGCAAGCGGTGTTGAACCGGCCAGCGCCCCAGGCTTCTTACGCAGCACATCAAGGTAGTGTTCGAGGTCGAGTATCTGCTGCTGGCGGCTGTAACAGCGTTCATGCTTCGCGACACGCTTGCCCTCGTGCCAGAGTTCAATATAGTCAGCCTGAAGGCGTGCCTCGATCACAGTGCCTGGCGGCAGAGGGATCGAGTAGCGGTTGGTCCGCACCCGCACACAGCGCAACCCATCGACTGTGGGGAAGCTCTTCTCCGTCAGGTCAAACGGCTCGGTAGACAGCGGCAGCAGATGAGGCAGCTCCTGCAACATGGCCGTACCCACGGCATCTATGCGACTGCTGAGGATGCGTTGCTGATCCTTGTGACAGCACAGGTCCAGATAAGCGTTCAGTTCCGCCAGGTCGCGAACTTCAGGAAGTGGCACCCAGTGGTTGCGGCGGAAGTATCCGCCCTCGCCCTCAACCCCGCCCTTCTCGTTGCCGCGAGCCGGGTTGCAGAACTCGCTCTGAAAACGCCAGTGGGAACGGAAGGCGATGAAGCGGCTGGTCTCTTCGCGCTGATGGCCGCGCAGGATGCGCTTCACCACGCTCTTCAGGTTATCGTAGCGAAGCTGCTTGAAGACGCCGCCGAAATAGCGGAATGCCATCTCATGAGCCTCAAGAAACGCCTGCTGTGTTGCATGGGTGAATGCCCGATGATAGGCGCCCCCGCTGGCCATCGAACGCATCTCGAACACCTGTAGTTTAATGCGCTCACCGGCAATCAATGCCCAGGCTTCGTACCAATCGACCTGCCCTTCGATGCCCCAGTTGTAACTCTGCGGCACGAACGACTCGCGGGCAATCAGCCCCAACTGCTGCCGCCGGCGCCTCACATAGCCGCATACCGATCGTTCGCTGACCGCGAAGCCCGGCAGCTCCGCACACAATCGCTGCCAGATCCTGTGCGCGGTATGCCGCTGCTTCGGCGGCGCATGCTGATCCTCACGCAGAACCCCGTCAATGAAAGGAACCGCAGCCTCCAGCTTGCGCAGACGCCGCTCTTGCGGCTTGCTCGCTGCTGGAACTGCACTCGAAAGCGCTTCGCGGACCAATCGACGATGCACGCCCAACTTCCGCGAAACGCCGGAAATCGTGCCTACACCGAACTCATGCTCACGACGTATCTGCTCAAACAACTCCACCTTGTCTCTCCTGGTCAGCCAGCTCCGCTTCCGTTGCTCCATCCACGAAGCCTACTCAGCTACTCCCAAGGTGGGCCAAAGTTAACTTCCGGAGGTGGGCCAGACCAAGATACCGAAATCACACGACCACATCTTCGCGCCGCTCGGTATGAAAGATGCAGGATTCTACGTTCCCGCCGACAAACGCGCACGCTTTGCCGCAGGCTATCACGAGGCAGACGGCAAACTGGTCGCCGAGCCGACGGAGAACGGCATCCCCACCGATTATGCTACTGAGCCCACCGCGCCCTCGGGCGGAGGCGGCCTGGTGGCCACGGCCGAGGATTACTACCGCTTCGCGCAAATGCTTCTCGACGGCGGCGAGCTGGGTGGCGTGCGCATCCTCGCGCCGGCAACGGTGAAGCTGATGACATCGAACCATCTGCCTGCCCCGCTGCTCACTGGCCAATTCGGCATCGGCATGCACATCATGCGCCCCGGCTTTGGATACGGCTATGACTGTGCGGTGATCTTCGATCCGCCGGAGGCGAACCTGCCCGACGGCAAGGGCACGTTTTTCTGGGATGGCGCCGCAGGCACTTGGTTTTGGGCCGATCCCACCAATGACATTGTTTTTGTCGGCATGATCCAGCGTCGCTCAAGCCCGGATAACCACCCCATGCTTTATCGCACGCATGCGCTGGTCTACCAGGCATTGGTCGATCCGTCGAAGTAGTGCGATCCGGCCAATTAGCGGCCGACGCTTGGGCTCCGGCGCTCTCAACCAAGGATTGGCGCCACAAGCTTTGTCACGGTTTCAACGAACTCATCGGCAGGGCAGCGATTGGGAGTGCGGACCCATTCCTTAACAGCTCCGAAAATGGCCCAGCTCACCGTCGACGCAATCATCTCCGGAGAGATGTTCCGCTCACGCGGGTGCATCTTCAGCCCCTCGAGGATCATTTTCCGCACCACCGCAACCACAGCCGACTCCAGATGCGGCTCCAGTTGCCCTTTGTGCTCGCATTCCGTTCCCGGCGATTCCTTCAGAAAGTCGCATATCCCCAGGACCATCGCCCCCAGCCCACCGGCACATGACCCATCGAAACAAACCCCGCGCTCGGCCAGCAGTTCGTTGAATCGGCTTCCAACCATGCACTCCAGGAGCGCGAATTTGTCGTTGTAGTGGTCATAAAAGGTAGCCCTGTTCAGCGTGGCTGTATCCGCGATGTCCTGCACGGAAATGTCTTCCAGGTATCTTTCCTTCAGTAACTTACCCAAAGCAGACTGCAGCAGCTTCCGGGTGCGCTGAACGCGCGGATCAAGCATTTTGCAGGTCGTCTCAGTCATAGAGCTCCCTGCCGTTAGATTACAGAATTCTCCGGGCGATCCGTTGGAGAAAACAACAGTCGTTGTTTCGTTATGAATCGACATCTGTTGTGTAAGCATCAACAGTTGTGTAAGGAGGGACCGGTGCCCAGACTTCTTCAAATCGACTCCAGCCCGCTTGGCGAGCGTTCCATCTCTCGCCGTCTATCCCACGAATTCGTTGAGCAATGGAAACAGCTTCACCCTCAGGGTCAAGTCATCACGCGCGACCTCACCGCAGCTGACCTCCGCCCCGTAGACGCTGAATGGATTGCCGCTGCCTACACGCCGGAGAACGCCCGTACCCCGCGCCAAAATGAGGTCCTCTCCCTATCCGACGAGCTGATCGCCGAGCTCGAGGCTGCGGATGAATATGTCCTCGGCGTGCCCATGCACAACTTCTCGATACCTTCCACGCTCAAACTCTGGATCGACCAGGTCGCTCGCAGAGGCAAGACATTTTCCTACTCTGCGGCTGGTCCCACCGGGCTGCTTAAGAACAAGAAGGCGACCTTCCTCGTTGCTTCGGGCGGGGTGTACTCCGCTGAAACGCAGATGGTCTCGTTCAACTTTGTCGAGCCATACCTTCGATCGGTCTTCGGCTTTATGGGGGTTTCTGACACGGTATTCATCAACGCAAGCGGCGCGGCCGCAATCAACTCGGGAAAGACCGATCGCGAGACCTTTCTCCAACCGCATGTCGAATCCATCCGCGCGGTGCTGAAGGCGGCATAAAGCCGAAGGGCCGAATCTCAATACTCCAGGGAGGTCGCTATGAAGATCGCTTCCTTGATTGCCCGCTATCTGCTGGCCGTCATCTTTCTTGTTTTCGGCATGAACCACTACCTGAATTTCATCCCAACAGGTCCAATGCCAGCCGGCATTGAGGGACAATTCTTTGGTGCGCTCATGACTTCCCACTATCTTTATGTTGTGGCGTTTTGTGAAGTAGCGCCGGCCGTGCTGCTGCTCATCAACCGCTATGTTCCGCTCGCTCTCGCGGTCCTCGGTCCCGTCATCGTCAACATCGTCCTCACCATCCTGTTGATGAGTCCGAAAGCATTTCCGATGGCGATTCTTCTGGTGATCCTTTGGATATTTGCTGCATGGCCCGTGCGCTCCGTATTCTTCCCGTTGCTGCAGCAACGCGTCATGGATTGACTAGAGCGTGTTTCATCAATGGCCGCCGTATCCGGATTCTCGTCCCTCAGGGGTTAAACAGGCTGCGGAAAAACCCTTGTTTCCCGGATCATTTTGCTTTCGGTCGCACTTTTTCGCGCTTTGAGTCTGTTCCGCAGTTCCATTTCGGTTGTCGTTTTGCCTCCGCAGGCCGTTTTTTCGGCATGCGGAGACACCTCAGCCCTAGCTGGCCATCGCTTGAATCGGAATGAGTCTCCGCATGCGCACCAGGTTATAAGCCGTGATGGTCAGCCGATAGAACCAGTCCACTCGCTTCAGACCACGCAACTTGACCTGGCGCATCGGCCGATCCAACTTGCTCCAGCCAAAGACTCGCTCGATCAGCTTGCGTCTTTGCTGGCTAATAGCGCACCGTTCATCGCTCCGTTCGTTGTCGGTCAGCGCGTTCTTGCCGCGGTTGCCCGGCGCATATTCGCTGACATGCGGCGCCACCCCGCGATCCCTGAGCGCCTGCACGAATCTGTCTTCCTGGTACTGCGTGTCAGCTCCCAACGTGATCTTGCGCTCTCCGCGTTGATCCTTAGGTCCCAGCACCCCATCTAATAACTCCACCGCTGTCTCGCGCTCCGTCACCGTGGCCGCCTGGCTGGCCTTGGCTGCCACCACCAGACCGTTGCGGTTCTCCATCAGGGCGTGTCCTTGATAGCTGGCAATGGCCTTTTCCGTGTTCGACTTCTTGCACAGACGCGCTTCCGGATCGGTGGTCGACTCCACACGGTCGCGCAGCAGTACCTCGCCACCCCAGCCCGAGCCTGCCCCCGGAGCCGGCGGATCAGGCTTGTCCTTAAAGCTGCGGGTCGAGGCCCATGCCTGAATCATCGTTCCATCCACGGTGAAATGCTCTTCGCTCAGCAGAGCGTGTTCGCGCGCTTCCACCAGCACCGACTCCAGTAACAGCTGGCTCACCGCACCGGCGATCAACCGCTCGCGGTTCTTGGTGAACACCGTCACGTCCCACACCGGATCGTCCATCTCCAGACCCACAAACCAGCGAAACAGAAGGTTATAGTTCAACTGCTCCATCAGCTGCCGCTCCGAGCGGATCGAGTACAGTACCATCAGCAGTGTCGCCCGCAGCAAGCGCTCCGGGGCAATCGAGGGACGACCGGTGGCCGAATATAGCCGCTCCAAATCTGCGTCCATCCGCGCCAGCGCACGGTCTACCAGCGCGCGAATCTGTCTCGCCGGATGATCGGCTGGAATCCGCTGTGCCAACGTCACATAGCTGTACATCGCCGTCTGCTTTTCGTCGTCTCCACGCATATCTCTTAACTAACGCAAATCAATGTGGAGAAAAAGTGACAATTAAAGGACTTTTTCCGCAACCTGTTTAACCCCTGAGGGACGACAATCCGGATACGGCGGCCATTTATGAAACACGCTCTAGCCAATCTCCTGGCTCCAGGACTCAAGCTGCTTCTTAAATTCGAGCATGAACTTGCCGCCATCCGCGCCGTCAATCAAGCGGTGATCGAAGCCGAGGCAGAAGTACTGCATGGAACGAACCGCAAACGAATCGTTGCCTTCGGCGTCAGTGAGAACTGCAGGCTCCTTGCGCAAGCCGCCCACGGCGAGAATCGCCGACTCGGGCTGGTTAATGATCGGCATACCATACTCGCCGCCAAAGGCTCCGGAGTTGGTGAGCGTGAAGGTGGATCCGCCGACCTCGTCGGGCGAAAGCTTCTTGGTTCGGGCGCGCAGGGCGAGATCGGCGATGGTGCGAGCAATGTCAGCGAAGCTGTGCTGCTCGGCCTGGCGGACGACGGGTACGATGAGGCCCCAGTCGAGAGCCACGGCTATGCCGAGGTTGATGTTCTGATGGTAGCGGATGGCGAGCCCGTCCCCGGTATTTTCGAGCGAAGCGTTAACAATGGGAAAGCGGCGCAGAGCGGCAACGGCGGCGACGGCGATAAACGGCATGTACGTGAGCTTGACGCCGTGGCGCTGCTCGAAGCCGGCCTTTTGCTGGTCGCGGAGGCGCACGATGCGCGTCATGTCGACCTTGTAGACGCTGTAGACGTGCGGACTGACGCGGACGCTCTCCAGCATGCGCTCGGCAATGATGGCGCGCATGCGAGTGAGCGGGACGGGCTGCTTTGGGGCAGCCCACGCCTCCGGTCCGCTGGAGCTTTCAGGTTGATGGGCAGTAGGCGCACTCACCGCGCACAGCACGTCATCTTTGGTGATGCGGCCTTCGGTCCCGGTGCCGATGATCCGTGCGATGTCGATTCCATGTTCTCTGGCAATGCGCCGGGCCAGCGGCGAAGAGCGAATGCGGCCGGTCGCCTGTGGTGCGGCCGACTCTTGGACTGGCTGATGTGCAATGGCCGGCGGCGGGAACGGTGGTGCGGCAGCTTTCTGGACCGGCGATGGCACATTGCTTACGGCAGTGCCGGGTTCGCCGATGATCGCGACGACCGTGTTGACGTCGACCGTGGCGCCCTCAGGAAAACGGATCTCAGTGAGTACCCCGGCCACGGACGAGGGAATCTCGGCGTCCACCTTGTCGGTGGAGATCTCAAAGAGCGGATCGTCTTTCTCGACCGAGTCACCGGGTTTCTTGAACCACTTGGTGATCGTGCCCTCAAAAATCGACTCGCCCATCTGGGGCATGATGACTTCCGTCGGCATGCGTTCCTCTTTCGCGATGCGGGGTGCGCTGACCGGTTAACTTCACACTCGAAAGATCGTGGCATCCCAGGTCTCAAAATCGAAACCTGTGGCACGCCATTTGGTTTAGGAACGAGCGGTTCTAGACTCGGGTCCGCGCACTTAGTTCCTGCCGGATTATAAATCGCGCGTGCGGTCAACCGAATCGTCAGAGGCCGCGGGCTTACGCCGATATAGGGCGATCTTTCGTCCTGCGCAGGCGCTCAATCTCGGGCGGCACGGTGAGCGGCGTGTCTTCAGCAGGAAAGGCAGGGGCCGGATAATCGGGCTTCTGGGGTTCCGGGGTGGATTCAGCGGCAGCTTGCATCTGCTCGCGCAGGGCGTCGAGGTTTTCGAAAAACTCAATTGGTTCACCGAGGACCTGGCCGAATTGCCGCGCGGCCCGATGGGCAAGAGATTCGAGATCGGGCAGGCTCTTTGGATCGGAAACTTCTTTCTCGAGGCTGGTGACGGGGCACGAGGCAATGCCGCAGGGAACGATGAGATTGAAGTCGCGGAGATCGGTGGTCGCGTTGAACGCAAAGCCATGAGAGGTAACGCCGCGGGCCACGTGAATGCCGATGGCGGCAATTTTGCGCGCTCCCGGTGGCGGCACGGATGCCTTTTCACCACAGAACTGGTCCAATGGGCTGCCGTCCGCAGGACACCAAACGCCCGTTAATCCGCAGATGCGCCCCGCCTCGACGCCAAACTCGCTGCAGAGGCCGATGAGCGACTCTTCCATAAGGCGCACAAAGTCGACCGGGCCGACGCGGCCGCCTTTCTCGCTATGCAGGCTGCGGAGGTCGAAGATGGGGTAGCCGATGAGCTGTCCCGGCCCGTGATAGGTGACATCTCCGCCGCGATTGATTTCGTGCAGCGTGACGCCGCGCGAAGCGAGCAGTTCGTCCGAAGCGAGCACGTTGGAACGCTTGGCATTGCGGCCCAGCGTAAGCACCGGAGGATGCTCCAGGAGCAGAAGCACGTTGCCAATGCGGCCCTGCGTGCGCAGCGCGACCAGCTCTTCCTGCAGGCGAAGCGCGTCAGCGTAGGGCACTCGGCCGAGATAGAAGGAATGAATCATCTTCTCCTTTGATTGTAGCCAGATCGCGCGCCGGCGAGTCGGCAGAAGCGATGTCCCCGCTCTCCGCGAAATGCGGGGAAACGATGGGGCAGCTACATAGAGCCTGTTTCATAAATCCGCTTTGTATCAGGGCACGACTTCACAGCTTGGTGAAAAAGTCCCAAGGGAGCCACTTTTTCTCCACAGGGAGTTGATTTAAGAAGTTGTTATGCGCGGCGACGACAAGCAGCAGGCATCGATGTTTAGTTACGTAACGATGGAACAGCGGATAGCGGCCAACCACCCGATGCGTCGGATACGGGCGATGGCGGACCGTGCGCTTGAGACGATGGATGCGGTTTTCGATGATCTCTATTCGGCGACTGGCCGTCCGTCGATTGCGCCGGAGCGTTTGTTGCGGGCGCAGCTGCTGATGATTTTGTATTCGATCCGCTCGGAGCGCCAGTTGATGGAGCAGATCCACTTCAACATTTTGTATCGCTGGTTTGTGGGCCTGGAGATGGACGAGGCGGTATGGGATGCGAAGGTATTCAGCAAGAACCGCGAGCGTCTTATTGCCGGAGAGGCGAGCCGGCAGTTGTTGCTGGCGGTGGTCGATCAGGCGCGCGGCCAGCAGCTGCTGAGCGAGGAGCACTTCACGGTGGATGGAACGCTGTTGCAGGCCTGGGCCAACCGGCGCAGCTTCAAGGAGAAGTCCGATCCGCCGGATCGGGGCACGGGGGCGGGTGGCCGCAAGCTGCTGCGCGATACGCACGAGTCGACTACAGACCCGGAGGCGCGGCTGTACCGGAAGAGCGGATCAGCCGCAGTGGTGCCGAGCTATCTGGGCCACGTGATTACGGAGAACCGCAACGGCCTGGTGGTTGCGGCCATGGCCACCGAGGCCGGCAACGCGGCCGAACGACAGGCGGCGCTGAAGATGCTATCGCGCCTCAAGCGCGGCAAGCGCATGACGCTGGGAGCTGACAAGAGCTATCAGGAAGAGAGATTCGTGGGCGCGCTGCGTAGCCAGCGGGTAACACCGCACGTAGCCGAGTACGAGCCCAACCCGAAGTGGCGCAACTGGCTCACCGAGGCCGAGCGCAACGATCCGGGCCTGGCCGTGAGCCAGAAGAAACGCAAGCTGGTGGAGAAGGTGTTCGGCTGGATGAAGCAGGACAAGATACGCCAGATCAAATTGCGCGGACTCGGTCGCGTGGACTGGCTGTTTCAGTTGGCCGCAGCAGCGCATAATCTGCTGCGCATGAGCAAGCTCATCCCGATTCCGGCGCAAGCCTGAGCAGGGAGACGTGTGTCTTCTGGCCGCACAAGCGGCCAGAAGAGATAAACATCAACCCCAATAACCCGCCTATTCGGCGGTCAAACCCACGGCACGGAAAAATAGCGACGGGAACAAAGAGTTTTTCACCAAGCTGTTCAGTCGTGCCGAAAAGAGCCTGAAAAGCGAGGGGTTTTACAGGCTGCGGAAAAACCCTTGTTTCCCGGATCATTTTGCTTTCGGTCGCACTTTTTCGCGCTTTGAGTCTGTTCCGCAGTTCCATTTCGGTTGTCGTTTTGCCTCCGCAGGCCGTTTTTTCGGCATGCGGAGACACCTCAGCCCTAGCTGGCCATCGCTTGAATCGGAATGAGTCTCCGCATGCGCACCAGGTTATAAGCCGTGATGGTCAGCCGATAGAACCAGTCCACTCGCTTCAGACCACGCAACTTGACCTGGCGCATCGGCCGATCCAACTTGCTCCAGCCAAAGACTCGCTCGATCAGCTTGCGTCTTTGCTGGCTAATAGCGCACCGTTCATCGCTCCGTTCGTTGTCGGTCAGCGCGTTCTTGCCGCGGTTGCCCGGCGCATATTCGCTGACATGCGGCGCCACCCCGCGATCCCTGAGCGCCTGCACGAATCTGTCTTCCTGGTACTGCGTGTCAGCTCCCAACGTGATCTTGCGCTCTCCGCGTTGATCCTTAGGTCCCAGCACCCCATCTAATAACTCCACCGCTGTCTCGCGCTCCGTCACCGTGGCCGCCTGGCTGGCCTTGGCTGCCACCACCAGACCGTTGCGGTTCTCCATCAGGGCGTGTCCTTGATAGCTGGCAATGGCCTTTTCCGTGTTCGACTTCTTGCACAGACGCGCTTCCGGATCGGTGGTCGACTCCACACGGTCGCGCAGCAGTACCTCGCCACCCCAGCCCGAGCCTGCCCCCGGAGCCGGCGGATCAGGCTTGTCCTTAAAGCTGCGGGTCGAGGCCCATGCCTGAATCATCGTTCCATCCACGGTGAAATGCTCTTCGCTCAGCAGAGCGTGTTCGCGCGCTTCCACCAGCACCGACTCCAGTAACAGCTGGCTCACCGCACCGGCGATCAACCGCTCGCGGTTCTTGGTGAACACCGTCACGTCCCACACCGGATCGTCCATCTCCAGACCCACAAACCAGCGAAACAGAAGGTTATAGTTCAACTGCTCCATCAGCTGCCGCTCCGAGCGGATCGAGTACAGTACCATCAGCAGCTGTCGCCCGCAGCAAGCGCTCCGGGGCAATCGAGGGACGACCGGTGGCCGAATATAGCCGCTCCAAATCTGCGTCCATCCGCGCCAGCGCACGGTCTACCAGCGCGCGAATCTGTCTCGCCGGATGATCGGCTGGAATCCGCTGTGCCAACGTCACATAGCTGTACATCGCCGTCTGCTTTTCGTCGTCTCCACGCATATCTCTTAACTAACGCAAATCAATGTGGAGAAAAAGTGACAATTAAAGGACTTTTTCCGCAACCTGTTTAACCCCTGAGGGACGACAATCCGGATGCGGCCGCCATTGATGAAACACGCTCTAGAACTTCGCTTCCCGGAACCCGGAACCTTCAAGGAACTGCCTTACCGTCACAATCGCAATTCCCTCGTAGTCGCCAATCCAGGCTTCGCTTGGGCGGGAAACCGCACGAACAGAGACCTTCCGCAGGAAGCGAGAGAAGTTAGCCGGGGGCGCAAGCCCTGGGAGATCTGCTCACCCCCGAACTGCCCCGCAGGGGCGACAGAACCCCGGCGACAATTCCCAACGAAACCCCCTCCGCCGCCTTCCAAGATCGTCATTCCCCGCTCCTCGAACACCGTTGTCAAGAAGCGCGACCCCTAAACCGCTAAATCCTCATCACTTCCATTTGCAGATCGCCTCCGCATTCCGGCGCACAATGTTCCTATGCCTCACCAGAGACATCTCAGCCCTCCTCGCCCCATCATTTCCTCAATCCTTGCCTTTCTGATCCCTGATCCCTGTTCGCTGCTTCCACCCCACCCCCTACGAAAAAAAATGGACTGTGAAACTGTGGAACTCGCCGAATCAATCACTTGCGGACACAGTTCCACAGTCTCACAGTTTCACGGCTCCGTTTTTGACCGTTTTGCATTCCCGAATCCCTGCGTCTCGCGCGTCCCAAAAGAGAAAAAACTAGAGCGGCATATCTACGGCACGTACAAATCCACGTACTCGTTTACCGGCATCGCGTCGAGTCGGGTGGGCTCGAGTGAAACCTCAAGAATCCGTTGCTGCTGCGCTTCCTTAAATCGCCGCCGGAGATTGGTTTTGAATTTCTCGATGAGCAACGGCATTCCTTCTTCGCGGCGGCGCCGATGGCCGATGGGATACTCGACGGTCTCTTCGAGCACGGAACCATCTTCGAGAGCGACACGAAGTGCATTCGCGATCGAGCGTTTTTCCGGGTCGTGATAATCGCGCGTGAACTGCGGCTCTTCGACGCAATCGATTTTGGCGCGGAGTGCGTCGATGCGCGGACCCAAAATCGGATCGGTCGCGACCTCTTCTTCGTAATCGGCGGCGGTGAGACGGCCAAACAGCAGCGGGATCGCAACCATGTACTGCACGCAATGGTCGCGATCGGCGGGATTCGCGAGCGGACCTTTCTTGTCGATGATGCGCAGGCAAGCCTCGTGCGTGTGGATCGTGATGCGTCGAATCTCCATGGCAGATTTCCCCGAGGAGTCGAGGCGCGCCTTCAGCTTCATCGCAGCTTCTACTGCCGTCTGCGCGTGAAACTCCGCCGGATAGCTGATCTTGAAGAGCACGTTCTCCATCACGTAGGAACTGTAAGGCCGCTGGAATTTGAACTCCTGCCCGCGAAACGAGACATCGTAGAAGCCCCAGGTCTTTGCGGTGAGCGCGGATGGGTAGCCCATCTCGCCCGCACGAGCCATCAACGCCAAACGAACAGCGCGGCTGGTGGCGTCGCCAGCGGCCCAGCTTTTGCGCGAGCCTGCATTCGGCGCGTGGCGATAAGTCCTCAGGCTCTGCCCGTCGACCCATGCGAGCGAGAGCGCATGAATCGTCTGCTCGCGCGTGAGGCCGAGCAACTGGCATACGACTGCGGTCGAGGCAACCTTCACCAGCACCACGTGATCGAGACCGACCTTGTTGAATGAGTTTTCCAGCGCGATGCAGCCTTGAATCTCGTGCGCCTTGATCATCGCGGTCAGCACGTCGCGCATGGTGCACGGTGCGCGTCCCTCGGCGAGCGCAGTCCGCGAGAGCCAGTCGGCGACCGCCAGAATGCCGCCGAGATTGTCGCTTGGGTGTCCCCATTCTGCGGCGAGCCATGTGTCGTTGAAGTCCAGCCAGCGGATCATTGCCCCAATGTTGAAGGCAGCCTGCACCGGATCAAGTTCGTACTGCGTGCCGGGAACGCGAGCGCCATTGGGAACAGCCGTGCCGGGAACAATAGGGCCGAGCAGTTTTGTGCAGGCCGGATACTCGAGCGCTTCAAGGCCGCAGCCGAGGGTATCCATGAGGCAATAGCGCGCGGTGGTGTATGCCAGATCGGACTCGATTTTGTAACTCAGCGCGTAGTCGGCGATGTCGGTAAGGACTTTGTCAGGCGCGAGTCGTTCATTGCTAATGTGCGAGGACACACGGGCTCCTTAGGTGAAAGCCGGCAGCCAGCAGCTTGTGGCTGGGAGCAAACAGCAAACAACCGGGTGCCCCACTCTCGCCGCGTCTCTGTTCTTGCGGCTAGAGTGGGATAGAACGCCTACGCCCGCTCATGCAGTGGCACAAACTGCAGATTCTCCGGCCCAGTATAGATCGCCGACGGACGAATGATCTTGCCGCCTTCGCGCTGCTCGATCACGTGTGCGCACCAGCCGGCAGTTCGCGCCATACACAAAGATCGGCGTAAACATGCCAATGGGAATGCCCATCAGGTGATAGGCCACGGCCGAGTACCAGTCGAGATTGGGAAACATGCGCTTGGCATCGTGCATGGTGCTCTCGATGCGCTCAGCCACGGAAAACAGCCGCCTGCCGTTGGCGTCTACGGCCAGCGCGCGCGCCTGCTCTTTAATGAAGTGGCTGCGCGGGTCACTGACGGTGTACACGGGATGCCCGAAGCCAATGATGACCTCGTGATTGTCGATGCGGCGGCGCATGTCGGTTTCGGCTGCGTCGGCTGACGCGTAGCGCCGTTGGATTTCGAGGGCGACCTCGTTCGCGCCTCCGTGCTTGGGTCCCTTGAGCGCGCCGATGGCGCCGGTGACACACGAATAGAGATCGGAACCGGTGCCGGCGATTACGCGCGCCGCAAATGTGGAAGCGTTGAATTCATGCTCGGCATAGAGAATGAGCGAAACCTGCATCGCTCGGGTCCACTCCGCGCTGGGCCGCTCGCCATGCAGCAAGTGAAGGAAATGCGCAGCAATGGATTCGCCGTCGGCATCAACCACGATGCGTTTGCCGTTGTGCGCGAAGTGATGCCAGTAAAGGAGCATGGACGGGAGCGACGCCAGGAGCTTATCGGCAATCCCGCGCGCGCCCGCGGCGTTGTGGTCCTCAGCTTCGGGCCGCACGCAGCCGAGGACTGAGACGCCCGTGCGGAGTACGTCCATGGGATGCGCGTGAGCGGGTAAAAGCTCTAGTGCCTGCTCAACTTGTGCAGATAGCCCGCGCAGCCCCAGCAAACGGGCTTTATATGCGCCGACCTCAGATGCGTTGGGCAGCTTGCCGTGGATGAGCAGGTACGCCACTTCTTCAAACTCACAGTGCGCAGCCAGGTCGGAGATGTCATAGCCGCGATAGTGCAGGTCGTTGCCGCTCTGGCCGACAGTGCAAACGGCGGTTTCGCCTGCGACTGTACCCGACAGCGCAACAGACTTCTTGGGTTTGAAGGCCGACTGCGCAGTCTTGGCTTCCTCTGTGCTCAACTCCATCCTCCTGAGAGCCCCAAACTAACGGGTCGTGGCCCCGCATTTCCAGCACATTCACGCGGCTTCGCCATGCCCGCCACAGTGCATCACGCCCATAAAACGAGTCCAGGGCCCGACCGCCTCGCGATACTGGTGAGCCATCACCCGCGCGATCTGATGCAGATGATTCACATCGTGCGCAGCCCAGGTCGAGAGAAGTTGGCCGAGCGTCACCGTTCCCAGCGCCGGATGCGTTCCCAGGCGTTCCAGATCCTCGGCCCGCAGGTCCATCACGCGCAGCTCTGTCAGGCTCTCCGCGCGCAACCGTGCGAACTCATCGAGCAACTGATCCAGTGTCTTTTCCCGGCTATAGCGCAAGTGGCCCTGCCGGTCGAACCGCTCAAACGGCTTCGATTCTCCGAACGCAAGAAGCCACTTCGTTCGTGGAATCCAGTCCGTACGCTCCCCGTGAATCAGGTGGCCGACCACCTCGGCCGCGCACCACGTATTCTCGCCCTCGTTGCGCCGGGTCCACATCTCTGGCAAGCCGCGCAGGAGCGCATCGAGCGCCGCCGGCGTGCGTTCGAGAACCGCAATCGTGTTTTCCAGATTCGTTTCCATCGTTGGCCTCATCGATCTGTTCGCTCTGGCGCCTTTTCTTTGGCGAAAAGCTCATCGAGCTTCCGCTCGTAAGCATGGTAGCCAAGATATTTGTAGAGATCGTCGCGCGTTTGCATCAGCGGCAGCAAACTCTTCTGCGTGCCTTCGGCGCGAATGGTCTCGTAGACTTTCAGCGCGGCTGCGTTCATGGCGCGATAAGCGGCACAGCAATACAAGATGATGTCGACGCCGGCCTGGGCGAGTTCTTCGCGCGTGAAGAGGGGCGTCTTGCCGAATTCGGTGATGTTGGCCAAAATCGGCACGCCCACAGCCTTGCGAAACGCCGTGTACATCGGGAGTTCGCTCACCGCTTCGGCAAAGATCATGTCGGCGCCCGCGGAAACGTAGGCCTGAGCGCGCTCGATGGCTCGCGGTAAGCCCTCGCTGGCGAGCGCGTCGGTGCGCGCCATGATGACAAAGTCGGGATCGGTGCGCGCAGCAACTTTCGCATCGACGGCCGCCTTGATGCGATCGACCATCTCTTCCGTTGAGACCAGCTCTTTGCCGGGCCGGTGGCCGCACCGCTTGGCACTCACCTGGTCCTCAATGTGCACGGCAGCCGCACCGGCTTTGATCATCTGGCGGATGGTGCGTGCAATATTAAAAGCCCCACCCCAGCCGGTGTCGACATCGACCAGCAGCGGCAACGAGCAGGCGTCGGTAATGCGGCGGACGTCAACCAGCACATCTTCCATGGTGCTGATGCCGAGGTCCGGGATGCCCAGCGAATTGGCAGCTACGCCTCCGCCGGATAGATAAATGGCGCGGAAACCGGCGGCTTCGGCCAGTCGCGCCGTGTAGGCGTTGATCGTGCCGGCCACCTGCAGCGGCTTTTCCGCCGCGAGGGCTGCACGAAAGCGCGCGCCTGCGGTTCCATGATCGCCATCTTCTGACATAGCGCTTCCTCTGGCGCATCATAACAGGGTTTTCACAGGCATTTCGTGCAGCCTGCTTCCGCAAGACAGGCGCGCAGTGCGACAATCATCGCGACAGGGCCGCCCCGGAAGGAACGAGGCTCTGCCCGGAGGAGAAGCATCGCCATGAAACGTGTGTTCGTGTGTATGGGCCTTTTGCTTGCAACAAACCTTGTGCTTGCCCAGCCAAACCCGCCTGGGAGTCCGCCAGTAACAGCAACAGTCACGATCGCCGGCAAGACCATCAGCATAAATTACAACTCGCCCAGGGTGAATGGCCGCGAAGGCCACATCTTCAACAAGGGTGGGCTCATCGAGCAGACCCATAAGTCGTATCCGGTTTGGCGTGCGGGTGCAAATCCGGCCACGGCCCTGCACACCGATGCCGACCTGACGATCGGCGACCTGAACGTTCCGGCGGGCAACTACACGCTGTTTGTCGACATCGCCAATCCGGACCAGTGGGAGCTGATCGTGAGCAAGAAGACCGGCGAATGGGGTCTTGCCTACGATAAATCGGACGATCTGGGCAGGACAAAGATGACCATGTCCAAGCCTCCTTCGATGGTCGAGGACCTGACGTACGCGCTGACCGACGATGGCGGCAATAAAGGCACTCTGACGCTTGCGTGGGAGAATATGAAAGCTTCGGTGCCGATCCAGGTGCATTGAGTGTGAATCGACACGAATTACCGGCAATGAGTGAAGGCGGCGAGGTCTGCTCAGGCTTTGCCGCCTTCCCGGTAGAATAGGGATGTCGATCATTCTCTGCTGAGGGGACTAGAAACTTGCCGATGTATCCGTACCGCTGCACACAGTGCGGCCATCGATTCGAGAAAATCCAGCGATTCAGCGACACGCCGGAGAAGGTGTGTCCCAAATGCGGCGGCGTGCTGGAAAGGCCGCTGACTGCACCGGGATTGAACTTCAAGGGTGCTGGATGGTACGTGAATGACTACGCGGCGAAGAGCAGTGCGCCGGCTGAGAGTGGGTCTGTCGAAAAGGAAACGAAGACGAAAGACAAGACCGATTCTTCCAGTGGCAAGGCCGCAACTCCTGCGAGCGCCCCTTCACCTGCTGCGACGCCTTCCACCAAGCCCGACACAACATCCAGCTAATCCGCGGCGGATTCACAACGCAGTGCAGGTTGATCGTCGGCAGAAACGCTGACCTGGTTTGCAACGATGCCGCTTCTTGATCCAGTCCCGTCGCCCGTACAGCACGCCGATCTGGCAGCGCTCGAGTGGGAGCCGTTGCTCGCGCTGGTGGCAGGGTTCGCGGCGTCGCCGGTGGGACGCGAGGCGATTCTGGCGCTGCACCCTTCCACCGACGATGCGTGGATCGGCTGGCAGCACCAGCTTGTGGGCGAGGTGCGGCTGCTGCTGGAAGAGCAGGTGTCGATTCCGCTGGGCGGCTTGTTCGATCCGATGCAACTGGCTGCCAAGGCGCAGATCGACGGCGCAGCCCTGGAAGCGGCGGAGCTTCAGGCGGTGGCGCGGCTGGCAAACGATATAGCAGCGTGGCAATCGCTTCTCAGTGAGCCGCCGGTGCGTCTGGCCGGCAAGCTGCCGGGACTTTCGGAGTTGTCGGCTGTGCTGCCGACGAACTTGCGGCCGCTGGCCCAGTCCATTGAGCGCACAATTCAGCCGGATGGTTCGCTGGCCGACGACGCTTCGCCTGAACTTAATCGCATTCGACGCGAGCAGGAGCGACAACAGAAGCTCATTGAAGACAGCTTGCGCTCGGCCCTGCGCAAACTCTCCGTCGAGGGCGCTACGCAGGACGACGTCATCACCATTCGCGGCGAGCGCTTCGTGATTCCCGTGCGCGCGGAGCTCAAGCGGCGGGTCACGGGCGTGATTCACGGGGCAAGTTCGTCGGGACAGACGGTTTACGTGGAGCCGCTCGAAACCATCGAGCAGAACAACGAACTGGTGCGGCTGATCGAGGAGGAACAGGAGGAGATTCACCGCATCTTTGTGGCGCTCACGCGGCAGGTTGCCGGCTACGCGCAGAGTCTCGTTGAAGGCGCGCGCGTTCTGGCAATTGTGGACAGCCTGCTGGCGCGGGCGCGGTTTGCACGGCAGTTCGATTGTGTTGCGCCGACGTTTGGGCCGGAGCGGCTGCTGCTCCAGGGCGCGCGGCATCCACTGCTGGAAAAGCGGTTGCACGAGACAGGTGGAAGAACCGTTCCGCTCGTGCTGGAGCTCGCAGCGGAGGAGCGGGAGCTCATCATCAGCGGTCCAAACACCGGTGGCAAAACAGTGGTGTTGAAGACGGTGGCGTTGTCGGCGATGATGGCGCAGGCGGGAATTCCAGTGCCCGCGACCGCCGCGAACGTTCCCGTGTTCACGGCATTCCTGGCCGATATTGGCGACGCGCAGTCGATTGAGGCGGCGCTGTCGACATTCTCCGCGCACATCACGAACCTGGGCCGGCTTTCGCGGTTGGCCGATGCGCGATCGCTGGTGCTGCTCGACGAGCTCGGTTCGGCGACCGATCCTGAAGAGGGCGCTGCGCTGGCAGTGGCAGTCGCGGCGCATTTTCTTGCCCGCGGCGCCTGGACGCTGATCTCGACGCACCACACTTCGCTTAAAGTGTATGCGGCGAACACACCTGGAGTGCGCAATGCCGCGGCGGGCGTGGATGAGAAAACGCTGGCGCCAAACTACCAGTTCCGGCTCGGCGTGCCGGGCGCATCCGCTGGGATCCAGACAGCAGAGCGGCTGGGATTGAACGCGGCGATTATAGCTGCGGCACGCGAGCGGATGGGAGCGCAACAGGCCGACATCGCACGCTTCCTCGACAAGCTGCACAAAGATTTGGAGGATCTTGAGACGGAGCGCAAGGCGGCGCGCGAACAGCAATACGCGCTGAACCAGGAGCGGAAGAAGCTGGAGCGCGAAGGCGATGCGGAGATGCGCAATCGCGTGCGCGAACTCGAAGGCAAGCTGGCTTCACTGCTGAAAGATTTCGAATTCCAGATGCGCGAGAACGTGCGTGCGGTTGAGGATCGTGCGGCGCAGCAGAAGCTGTCGAAAGAAGCCGAGAGGCGCATTCAGCGGCTGCGGCGCGAGTTTCAGGAGAGCTTTAATCAGACGGTGGTGGCGCATCGCACGGGCGCGGACCAGGGAGACGCCAATGCGCAGCCGCATGTACTGCGGCACGTTGCTGCGGGCGATCGAGTGCTGATCAAAAGCATGAATAAAGTCGGCGTCGTGCAGCGCGAAGTTGAGAAGGATTTGTATGAAGTGGCGCTGGGGCCGATCAAGATGCGGGTCAAGCGAGATGAGCTCTCCGAGGTCCTGCGGACGGCGGACTCTCGGACTGACGTAACGGCAGATCCATTAGCTGCTGCTCGGAGGCAGAAAGGCATACACGTCTCGGTGACCAGCGCGAACACCGACGAAATGCGCATGGAGATCAATCTCATTGGGCGGACGGTGGACGAAGCGACCGATGAGCTTGAAAAGTATCTCGATCGAGCGTTTCTGGCCGGATTGCCGAAGGTGCGCGTGATTCACGGGCATGGCGCGGGGATTTTGCGGCGCGGCGTGAGGGAGTTTCTGAAGAGCCATCCCCACGTGGCAGGAATTGAAGAGGCTCCGCAAAACGAGGGCGGACAGGGCGCGACGCTGGTGGAGCTGCGGCAGTAAGTGGACCGAACCTGCCGACCGTTTGCTAGATTGAGTGCTTTGCGCAGAGCTGCACAAGCTGGGTCGCAATCGCTTTCCACGGTCCCCACATGTACAGGAACGAGGCAACGAATTCGGCTGAGAGAAGCGCCGAAGCGCCGATCAGGAAGGAGCGCATCAGCCGCCCGCGCCACCAGTCCCAGGCGGCCATGAGGACGATGAGCAGAACGTTTCCATAAAAAATGAAGAAGAATAGGGAGACCAAAGAAGCGGGCGCAGTCGAAGACCAGAGCCAAATTCTAATGCGATTGAAGCCGGGATCGGCCAGCGAGATCGTGGCCAGGATCATCATTCTCTTGTGCGCAGCCGGATTTTTGCGTAGCGCGATGGCCCACGCCAAGAGAGCGAGAAATCCAGCGATATCGATGAGATTAACCGCGAGAAACGCCGGGTGACCGGTAGGGCCGCTCAGATGCGCGATCTGCGCGGCGAACGCGGCCCATGGCCCTAAAATAGCCATGAGACCGGCCCAGAAGACCGCAAACCAGCCGAACTTGCGGTGCCACGCCACGCGGTCGCCCAACACAAGCAACACCTGCGCCGTAAGCAAAATCATCCACATGGTGAAGACTGCGCCATGCACCCAGATCACTTTGGGAGCTGGGGGCATCTGCTTGAGGAAATTGGGAAGGTCGGATCCGAAGCCGGCGATCATGCCGACCCAGAGGATCGCGAGCCACACTGCGGAGGGCACACGGTCGTCACGGGTGCTCCAGTTGCCTCGCATATGCAACACGTTTCTCGAGGGTCGCACTGCGGACTCAGTTGCCAAGCGGACCTCCTCGGGGGATGTGTTGAGAGTGACAGACGGGCGTGGGATGGTCAACGGAAATTTTGGGCCGGGAGGCGAAGCAAAGTTCAACCGCAGATCTTTCGACCCATTTGGCGGACTGTGCGCGCCAAACTTATCTCGGGATCACAAAGTGCAGAGTTGCGCTCCCGCTATCCCACCTAAACACAAAGAACGTGTTTAGGATGGGGTACCCAGGTCATTGCCGACTCGCGGCGTTCATGCCATGGCTTCGCGGCCCATGGGCTCGAAGACGAGCTGGTTCGACTTGCGATCGACATCGATGCGCACGTGCGAGCCATGCAAAACTTCGCCGTCGAGGATCTTCATCGCAAGCGGGTCCTGCACCATGCGCTGCAGCGCGCGCTTGAGCGGACGAGCGCCATATGCGGCATCGGAGCCGGCCTTGAGGATCAGTTGCCGCGCCGGTTCGCTCAACTCGAACGAGATGGCTCGGTCTTCAAGAAGCTTGCGGATGTCGTTGAGCCGCATGTCGAGAATCTGGCTCAGCTGCGCGTTGCCCAGCGGCCGGTAGATCACGATATCGTCCACGCGGTTCAGGAACTCCGGGCGGAAGTGCTCGCGCAAAACCTTCATCACGCTTTCGCGAGCGATGTCGTAGTCGTGTTCGGTCTTCAGCACCTCGGCGGATAACATGGCCGCGCCCAGGTTCGACGTCATGATGAGCACCGTGTTCTTGAAGTCGACGGTGCGGCCCTTCGAGTCGGTCAGGCGGCCGTCGTCCATCACCTGCAAGAGGACGTTGAAGACGTCGGGATGCGCCTTCTCAATTTCATCGAACAAAATAACGGCGTAGGGACGGCGGCGAACGGCCTCGGTCAACTGGCCGCCTTCGTCGTAGCCTACATAGCCCGGGGGCGCGCCGATGAGGCGGGCCACGGCGTGCTTCTCCATATACTCGCTCATGTCGACGCGGATCATGGAGTGCTCGTCGTCAAAGAGGAATTCCGCGAGCGCGCGGGCGGTTTCGGTTTTGCCCACGCCCGTCGGCCCCAGGAAAATGAAGGAACCAATGGGCCGCTTGGGATCGCTTAATCCGGCGCGGGAACGGCGAATGGCGCTGGCGACCACTTTGAGCGCTTCGTCCTGGCCGACCACGCGCTCGCGCAGGCGGTCTTCCATCTGGACAAGCTTTTTCACTTCGCCCTCCAGCATGCGCGAGACCGGAATGCCGGTCCATTTAGAAACAATTTTTGCGATGTCCTCTTCGTCGACCTCCTCTTTCAACATGCGCGCGGCGCCGGATTTGCCATCCTGCGCAGCGTCGAGTTTCTTGAGCTCGGCTTCGAGTTTTGGCAGGTCGCCGTACTGAATCTGCGCGGCGCGCTCAAGCTGGCCCTTGCGGGTCTGCTCTTCCATTTCGAAGCGCAGGGCTTCAATCTTCTTTTTCAGGTCACCGATGCGGTTGATGGCCTCTCGCTCCTTGGTCCAGCGGGCACGGAGGGCCGTGATTTTCTCGCGAAGTTGCGCCACCTCGCGCTCGACTTCTGCCAGGCGCTCTTTGCTGTTTTGATCGGTTTCGCGCTTCAATGCTGCGCGCTCGATTTCAAGCGAAGTAGCTTCGCGCTCAAGCTGGTCAATCTCGGTCGGCACGGAGCCGATCTGGATGGCCAGCGACGCAGCGGCTTCGTCAACCAGGTCGATCGCCTTGTCGGGCAGAAAGCGGTCCGAGATGTAACGGTGCGAGAGCGTGGCTGCGGCTACGATGGCCGAGTCCTTGATGCGCACATTGTGGTGTTGCTCGTAGCGGTCTTTAAGCCCGCGCAGGATGGCGATGGTGTCTTCGACGTTGGGCTCGCCAACATAGACGATCTGGAAGCGGCGTTCGAGGGCGGCGTCTTTTTCGATGTATTTGCGGTACTCGTTCAGCGTGGTTGCGCCAATGGCCCGCAGCTCGCCGCGCGCCAGCGCCGGCTTGAGCATGTTGCTGGCGTCGATGGCGCCCTCGGCCGCGCCTGCGCCGACAAGCGTGTGGAGCTCGTCGATAAACAGAACAATCTGGCCCTGCGATTCCTCGATCTCCTTCAACACAGCTTTGAGACGGTCTTCAAACTCGCCACGATACTTTGCGCCGGCAAGCATGGAGCCGAGGTCAAGGGAGATGACTCTCTTATCACGCAGGCTCTCAGGCACGTCGCCGGAGACGATGCGGCGGGCGAGGCCTTCGACGATGGCGGTTTTGCCCACGCCGGGCTCGCCGATGAGCACAGGGTTGTTCTTGGTGCGGCGCGAAAGCACCTGGATCACTCGGCGGATCTCCTCGTCGCGGCCAATGACGGGGTCGAGCTTGCCGCGGCGCGCGAGTTCCGTGAGGTCCTTGGCGTATTTTTCAAGCGCCTGGAATTTGCCTTCCGGATTTTGATCGGTAACGCGCTGCGAGCCGCGCACGGCGGTGAGCGCCTTTAGAATGGCATCCTTGGTGGCGCCGAGCGACACGAGGGCCTCACGCGCCGGGTCGTTCTTCTGGTGCGCGATGCCCAGCAGCAGGTGCTCGGTGGAGACGTAATCGTCTTTGAAGTTCGCAGCTTCGCGGAAGGCCTGCTCAAGCGCCTTGGTGAGCGCCGGGCCGAGACCAGGTTGCGCAGAAGCGCCTGCGACGCGCGGCAGTTTCTCCTCGATCTGGTGCAGGTCGCTCTCCAGCCGCTCGACCGGTACACCGATCTTTTCGAGCACGGCGGGGACCACGCCCTCGCGGTCTTCAACGAGCGCGAGCAACAGGTGGACGGGCTGCAGTTCGGGGTTGCCGAACTCGGCAGCATGCGCCTGGGCCTGCTGCATCGCCTGCTGCGATTTGACAGTGAATTTCTCCCAGTTAATTGCCATGTGAAAACAGCTCCTAGCTTCTAGCTGCTCGCTTCCAGCTTGATCTTGCCGGGAAGCCGGCGTCCAGTCGCAATTAGAAAGATATCGCTACACGTTGTGGATTTGCTTCAACAAAACATGAGCGCCGGGGGGCATGGAACCTTCCGCCACCCGGCGCATTCGGATTGCCGCCGTTGCTTCCGGTTGAAAAAGCTTGTAGCTGGAAGCTAGCGGCTCGAGGCTGCTTTTACGCTGCCAGCGTTTTGTTGCTGCCCACGTTGACCTTGATCTGCTTGGGCTGGGCTTCGGGCTTCTTCTTGAGCTCGAGCTTCAGCACGCCGGCCTCGTATTTGGCGTCAACGTTCTCGGTGTCGACGGTGGATGGCAACGTGAAGGCTCGGTAGAAGCTGCCATAACGGCGCTCGATGCGATGGAAGTTCTCTTCCTTCTCTTCCTTGTCAAACTTGCGCTCGCCCTTGACGGTAAGCGTGTGGTTCTCGACGCGGATGTCGAGGTCCTTCTCTTCGATGCCGGGCACTTCGAGCTTGAGGACGACTTTCTTGTCGTCTTCGTAGACGTCGACGGCGGGGGCAAAGCTGGCTGTCGTCAGCGGACTTTCGGTTTCGTTGTTCAGATTGCCGAACAGGGTATTCATGCGGTTCTGCAGAGCAACAACTTCACGGAACGGGTCCCATCGATTGATAGCCATAACGAATTCCTCCTGGTGAATCCAATAATTTGTGGGTTGGGCGGGTATCAGGCCCAGCCACTCAACCTATCTGATGACACTATAGCACAAGTGATTCATAAAATATGAGTGATTTGCGCTAATATTTAGATAGTCGTGTAAGCTATTGATTTTGCTAAGGAAGTTTTTGAATTCTAAGCTATGGGACCTCACGCCTGCGCGGGAATGGGGTTTGATTCGAGCCTTGGAAGGGCGGACGAGCGGTCTGGCAACCGGGTGACCGTCAGCACGGTGATGTCGTCTTCCTGGCCGAAGGCCTGGGCGGCCCGGGCGATAGCTTCGGCCGGCTGCGAACTGATGTCGCGCGTGCGGTCGAAGCCGAAGAGCTGGCCGGCTTTGTTGCGGGCTTCGACGACGCCGTCGGAAAGCAGGGTGAGCGAGTCACCGGGTGAAAGAGTGAGTGTGGTCTCGGAGTATTCGGTATCGACAGAGATGCCGAGAGGCAGTGCAGATTCGGGGGTAACTTCGCGACCATTGAGATAGGGCGGCAGGTGGCCGGCGCTGGCAATGAACGTTGCCCCATCCCGGGCAATGTAGATTGCAGAGCAAGTGACAAAGCCGCCGTGGAGATCGCCGATCATTCCGCGGTTCAATGCGCCGAGGATTTCCCCTGGTCTGAGCTCTGGCATGGCGCGCAGTGCGCCGACGATCGCAGAGACGCCCATTGCCGCCGGAAGCCCCTTGCCGCTAACGTCGCCTACGACGGCCAGCAGGCCGCCATCGCCGCGAGGGCGGACATGAAAGAAATCTCCGCCGACTTGCATCGCCGGAAGGTAGGCACTTTCGATTTTGAATCCTGGAACGTGAACCGCCGGCGGTACGAGCCGCTGCTGTACCTTGCGCGCTGCTTCAAGCTCGGCCTCAGCTCCTGCCTGCTCGCGGCTGACGCGCGTAAAACGGAAGAACATGACTACCGCAATGGCAATGAGGAAAAGCAGATTGGCCAGATCGGTGGGCTGAAACTGGAGCAGACCGATGGGAATGAACGAATCGAGGAAATCGAACCGGCCCCATCCAAGCAAGATGGACGTGAAGCCGAGGTCGAAGAGTCCACCCATGGTGAGCGGAAGCAGGCTGGGAAGAATGAGCCATCCCGCCTCGCGATTGCCGCGGCGATACCAGATGATGAGCAGCGTGGTGAGAATGACGGCGACCGGGATAGTGACGGCAGCCTCAATGAGCGCATAGGTGTCGGAGCGGAAATGATTGGTCCAGCAGAGGCCGGCGAGGATCCAGGGAAGAAGCAAGGCAGCCTGGTAGACACGCATCGCGACGTGGGGGCGCACGCCGGCAAAAGTGAAAGTGAACTCGATTTGAAGAATTGCGTAGATATAGCCCAGAAGGTCAGAACCGAGAATGTTGAGCGAGGTGGGAGCGACGCCGGATTGCTGCAGGTTCCAGAGACCGTTGGACGCCCCGAGAACGAAGAGATAGAGGCCGAGGAAAAGGTAGTCGCGGTGGCCGCGCTGGAAGAGATAGAGAAAGAGCACGCCGATGCCCCCGGCGCACAGTAGGAGATTGATGGCGAGCGACGGCCATAGGGCATCAAGCCGGCCGGCCTGCAGAGCGGCGCGCTGGTATTGGATAGGCTGCGGCGCCCCGATGGTCGCGTCGAGAAAGAGGGGCAGCTCGTAGTCCACATAGTTGGGGGGCGCATGCGTGCGCAGGGCGATCGTGAAGTACCCTTTGTCGTCGTGCAGCCGGAAGACCTGCTCGGTGGGCCGGTAGACGTTGAATGCGGAGTGCAGAGTTGCGCCCGGGATACGTGCACCGTTGACGTAGAGCTCGTATGTGCCTTCGCCGCCTTCGAGCAGCAATGACATGTTGCTGTGGTCAGGACCCGGCGAGATATTCTTGCGAAACCAATACCAACCCATTTGCGCTGGGCCCGTGTCATCGAGGTCGATGGTGCTCCAGGTGCTCGAGTCAAAGCCGGGCGCAGCCCATGCCGGATTGTCGCCCTTGTGCACGGCCCAGTCGTGGCTCAGGTCGATCAATCCCGATTGGCCTTGCGCCGGCCCTTTTGAGTTCACCTGTGGGGCTGGGGCAGGAGCTGCGCCGGCAGTCCCGATCGCGAGAAGCAGACACAAGCCGGGAAATAGCACCGCCTTGCGAAGCAAGCGAAAGGGAAGCGCGGGCATGAGGAGAGGATACGATGGCGAATTTGGGTTCGAAAGAGAATTCTTTCGATTGAAGAGAGTGCCGGGAGGGGATCCAGAAGGCGCATAGAGCAGGAGCGGCCGGCCGGGTCAAATACAATCCGCTTCATGCACCTTTTTGGTTTTCTTGCCGGCCTCGACTGGCGCCTGGTGTGGCTGGTGGTAGCGTCTTTTCTGGCCGGAGTGTTGAACGCTGTGGCTGGCGGTGGGTCGTTCTTGTCTTTTCCGGCGATGCTCGGCGTGGGAGTTCTGCCCGTACAGGCCAACGCCACCAATACTGTGGCAATCTGGCCGGGGCAGTTGACGTCGGTTGCCGCGTATTGGGATGACGTTCGTAAGAATATGAGTTCGGCGTGGCTGATGGGGCTGGCGGGTCTGATTGGCGGAACGAGCGGGGCGATCGTTCTGCTCAACACGCCACAGATGACCTTCATGCACCTGGTGCCGTGGCTGCTGCTGGTCGCGGCGTCGATTTTTGCCGTGAGCGGTCCGGTGTCGCGAGCGCTGGAGCGGCTGAAGATCAAACGGCGCGAAGAAGCGAGGGCCGGCCACGTTCACGCGCCGCGCCGCGCTCCGTTGTTTGCTGTGGCGATTGCAGTGAGCTTTTACGTGGGATATTTTGGGGCGGGAGCGGGGTTTCTGTTCATGACTCTGCTTGCGTTGTTTGGCTACGAGGATATCAACACCATCAACGCGCTGAAGGTGGTGGCCACCCTGCTGGCTAACGGCATCGCTTTCGTGATCTTCATCGCCGATGGACAAGTGGTGTGGCGCTTTTGCCTTGCGGCGATGATTGCGGCGGCGATTGGCGGCTACGCGTCGGCGAGCCTGGCCAAGCGCGTTCCGCAAAAGGTTCTGCGCGGACTGGTGGTTGTGATCGGGATGAGCATGGCGGTGTGGTTCTTCTGGAAGCAGTGAAGAGTGGTCAATGATCAGGGGTGGGTGGTCATTGAACGGACTAGGATGCAGGGGCATGGAGCGGTGCCCAGAGCCGCGACGTGAGGAGCGACACAGACTGGCGGGAAGCGGCAGACGTAGGTTTGTTAAAGAATCGCTGAATCTTAACGGATGGATGGGCGGACGGCTATGCATTCCCGCTGGATGACGGAACTGATCGGATTGCTAGCAGGGTTCTGTACAACGCTTTCGCTGGTGCCGCAGTTGCATCGCATCTGGAGAGCGAAAAGCGCACACGATTTATCGCTGGCGATGTTCCTGGTTTTTGGCCTGGGTGTTGTGCTGTGGCTGCTCTACGGAATCGGAATCAGCTCGCTCGCGGTCGTCACCACCAACAGCGTGAGCCTTGTGCTTGTAGTCGTTATTTATTCGCTCGCGGTGCACTATGAGCATCACGGGGACCGAGGGGAATGAGGGACTAAGGGACTATTGAACTGAGGTAGCGGTCAGGCGCACTGTTTCCATGGGATAAAGGGTGTTGCGGCGCGGGCGATCGGGATTGTAGAGAACCGTGACCGTCGAGCCTTCCGCAAGCGGCTGACCGGAGAATTTTTTACCCTGGCCCTGGCCGCCATCCGGCAGTTGAAATTCGTAGTACAGGAAATATCCGCTCCTGCGGCCCCTGTTGCCATCCTTGCAGCGAGTGACGATGCCGCGCGCCGGACGTCCTCGCGTCAGGAGACGGCGCTTGGGCAATACGGCCGAAAGCTGCACGTACGCGAAACTGAACATGAAAAACAAGGCCATGCCCGCCAATGGCAAAACCATGGACCAGTGAGTCTGGGAATCTGGCGAGTCTGATTCTGGGTACGACTGATGGGGGTCGGAGGGCAGATAGCGAATGGTCAAGGGCGACCCTATCTGAAGCGATTGCCAGTGCTCCGCAGTCATGAAAGCGCCCCTGGAAAAGCTTCGGCCGCCGACGGTGTATTGGTAGTTGACGACGTGCCCCATGCCCGTAAACAATCGTGTGACCGTAGCCTCGGTCTCTTGGCCCTCGTCCGCCAGGCTGCGCGCGAGTGACGCATTCTCGGCCTCCCGGCGCAGCTCATCGTGAATGACGCGAAAACACATGCCCAGCCCAAACAGGATGCACGCCGTCGCGAAAACGCATTGCACGATCCCAATGCCGGTCAGCCGGACCGGGCGCGGCAAGGGCTGCTCCAGCTCGGGAGGAATCCTCCAAACTTCATTTGGACTGTCTACGGACATAATCGGAAACATCCTAGCATTCACTTTTTACCGGTTCTATCCCAAATTCGGGGGAGGAAGTCCATCGAATACGGATTCCTGTTCCGGTGATGGTGTCGTCTCTGCGCCGGATCCCTGAAACCTGACCGCTGTAAACTGGATTTATGAGCCACGAAGGCATCCGCATTGCTTCGAAAGACGAGCAGGAGCGCGACAATCAGCAGAATCAACCGTTGCCGAAGATTGCCGTGACGCCGGAAAAAGTGCGTGTGCTGATGACCGATGGCAAGGGGCTGGAAATCGACTGGGTCGACGGGCACAAGAGCGCGTGGAGTTTTGGATGGCTGCGCTTGGCGTGTCCGTGCGCCACCTGCGTGGACGAGCGCAACGCCGAAGGGCGCAAGGCGGGACAGCCGAAACCGAAGCCAGCCGTGTTGCTGCCGATGTACACGCCGCCCTCGAAACCCGCAAGCGCCCATCCCGTGGGACGTTACGCCATCCAGTTCAACTGGCAAGACGGCCACTCCGCCGGAATTTACTCATGGGAGTATCTACGGCGCATGTGCCAGTGCCAGGAGTGCAGCTTCAGCCGCGATGAGACGACGGGAACGCCGAACTGAGACCCAGTTCCTAAAACCCGTGCGCGTGAAGATAGAAGACCACGATAGACGCCAGCACACAGTAGATGCCGAACCAGTGCCAGCGGCCTGACTCCAGCCACCGGCTCAGCCACTTGAGTGCAACCAATCCCGCAAGAAACGAAAAGACCGCACCCAGCAAGCTCATGGCAATGGATGCGTGAAGAACGATGGGCGCACCGGTGGCTGCGGAAGCGTGCGCGGCCTTTACGAGGCGCATCAGTTCCATGGCGTCCACGACCGGCGTGAGTACCACGGCCAGTGCGAAGCTGAACTGCTCGGCCGTCTGCTTTGGGGCGCCGGAGATCATGCCGACCGAGATCGTCGCGCCGGACCGCGAGAATCCGCGGAATGGTAGCGCCAATCCCTGCACAATGCCCATCCATCCTGCCTGGCGCACGGTCAGAAACGCGCTGTCTGGAGTGAGGCCGCCGCGCTCCTTTCGCAGTTCCATCAAACCTGCGAACAGGATGAGAATTCCTACGGCAAGCAGGGCCGGTGCAATGATTTGAAGCTGTCCGAACAGCATCTCGATCTGGGCCTTCGGCGCAGAGCGAAAGTAGGTCTTCTCGATCAGGACCTTCAGCGCCTCACCGACGAGGCCGGTGAGGAAAGTAGCCCAGATGGCCTGGACTGCGAAGCGTTTGAACGCGGCGCCACTCGAAAAGAAGGCTTGCTTCCAGGTCTTCCAGAAATAAGCGATCACGGCGAACATGGTTCCGGTGTGAAGCATGACCAGAAGCAGCGTCATCTGCGGAGAGGAGGGATCGAGTCCCATCAGCTTTTCCGCGACAACAACATGCGCGGAGCTCGAAACCGGCAGCAGCTCGGCGAGGCCCTGGATGATGGCGAGGAGGATGACCTCGGGGATGGTCACAACACCAGTGTAACGGCCAGAGTGTGAAAGGACGTTCAACAGATGACTGGGCGGCGTGAGTACCGGGCCTGAGTGTTCAGTGTTGGCCGTCATCTATCATGCAAAGAAGGCCGTGGTTGGAAGAATGCATGGATGGGAAGGGATATCAGAATGAAGATCGGCTTTCTTGGTTTGGGCAAGATGGGGACGCCGATGGCTCAGCACCTGATCGCTGCCGGCCACGAGCTGCGGGTGTGGAATCGGACCGAGGGGAAGACCGAACCACTGGCCCGTGAAGGCGCAATTGTTGCGGGTACACCGGCTGAGGCCGAGTTGGGCGCGGACGCCGTGATCACCATGCTCTTCGACGATGCGGCGCACGACGAGGTGATGTTCGGCGCCAACGGATTGATGGATGCGATGAGCCCAGGAACGCTGCACATCTCATGCAGCACGATCAGCGTGGCGCTGAGCGGGCGGCTGACCGAGGAACACGCAAAGCGAGCACACCAGTTTGTGGCCGCACCCGTGTTTGGCCGGCCGAGCATCGCCGAAGAGGGCCGGCTGTGGATTGTAGTTGCGGGGGCGGAGAATGCTATTGCCAAGGCGCGGCCGGCGCTGGAAGCCATGTCGCGCGGAATCACGGTTGTGGGAAACGAGCCGCGGCAGGCGCATGCCGTCAAACTGGGGGGCAACTTTATGATCAGCGCGATGATTCAGACGCTCAGCGAGGCGTTTGTGTTTGCGGCGGGGCAGGGCGTCAAGCCCGAGACTTTCTTTGAGGCCGTAAATAGCGCGCTTTTTCAGTCGCCTTATTACGCGGCCTATGCCAAGCTGATGCTGTGTCCGCCCGACCACCCGGGCGCGACGATGGAGTTGGGCGAGAAGGATTTGCGTTTGATGCGCGAGGCCGCAGCCAGCAGCGGAACCGAGCTAGGTCTTGCGGATTTGCTGGCGAAGGTTTTTACCGAGGCACGTGCGGCCGGTCTGGCACGCGAGGACTGGGTCACGGGAATGTACCGCATGTCACAGCGGCGCGGCGGAGCGCGTGGCTAACATTTTGAAAAAATTGGATTGAGCCGCAGTTTTTAACCAGGTTCGTTCACCCAAGAGTTAAAGTTCGTTTCTTTTGTTTCATCTTCGGCACGTCAAAAAAAGTCGTGCCCCAACGCAAGACGAGTTTCCAAAGCGCGTCCTGCTGCAGAGTTTCAAAGGGAGCCATGCCGAAAATGAGTCTGAAGGGGAAGATCGTCTTTATTACAGGGGCCAGTGCAGGCATTGGCGCGGCCACAGCCATGGCCTTTGCCAGCGAGGGTGTTCGGCTGCTGCTGGCGGCGCGCCGCCCGGGCAAGCTGGCCGAAGTTGCTTCGCGCGCACTGGAGGACGGCGCCGAGGCTGTGCACTCGATCGATCTCGATGTGCGCAACCGCCTCGCGGTGCAGCGCGCCATTGACGAACTGCCACCGGAGTGGGCTGAGATCGACATCCTAGTAAACAACGCCGGCCTGAGTCGCGGCATGGAGAAGCTGTATACGGGCAAGGTCGAAGACTGGGAGGAGATGATCGATACCAACGTCAAGGGGCTCCTCTATGTGTCGCGCGCAGTGGTTCCGGGAATGGTGGTGCGCCGGCGAGGCCACGTGGTCACGCTGGGCTCGATGGCGGGCGAAATGGTTTACCCCAACGGCGCGGTGTATTGCGCGACAAAAGCTGCGGCGCGAACCATCAACGACGGTCTGCGCGAAGATGTGCTTGGGACGCCGGTGCGGGTCACGAGCATCGATCCCGGGATGGTGGAGACGGATTTCAGCCTGGTGCGCTTTCATGGCGACGCGGGACGGGCTGCGAAGGTCTACAAAGGAGTCACGCCGCTGACGGCGGAGGACATCGCCGATGCGATTTTGTGGGTGGTGACGCGGCCTGCGCATGTGAATATCGCACGAATTTCGCTGTCGCCGGTGAACCAGGCGAACACGCTACTGCTTCATCGCGAAGAATAAGGGGAGAAGGCGGCAAGTCAGCGAGTCAGCAGAGAACCGCGAAGATCTACACGCGGGAGAAACCGATTAGCTCAGAGACTGAATCTGCGCCTCGATTTGAGCCAGCGCCGCTTCAAGAGCGGCACGGCGGCTCGGATTTGACGTGCGCTGCGAGAGGATGCTTTCCCGTTGCAAGTCGAGCTGCTGACGCTGGCGTTCCCGTGCGGCACGCTTGTGCTCTGCGGCGCGCCGATCCTCGTCGCTCATTGGCCGGTCGCCGTGGTTTGAATGCGGGGATGAAGACATGTCCGAAAGGGGCGTGGATTTGACGCCGGGGCCTGAAACGAGATTCTCCGAGGCATCTGCCATCTGCTCCTCCACCGATTTACTTTCCCATCCGCGAGCCATATCTTCATTCTACGTGGGATTTGTTTCAATTCGTCCCGCAAACTGGCGAGGTTCGAGCATCTAATGAAGGCTCGAGCATCCAATGAAAGGAGTTTGGCGATGCGCTCGTGGCAAGTGCCAGCGTTTGGTATTGATTCTTTGGAGTTTGTAGAGAGGCCTACGCCTGCGCCGGGTCCGGGAGAGGTGCTGGTGGGTGTGCGCGCAGTTTCGTTGAATTATCGCGACCTGATGGTGGTGAAAGGGCTATATAACCCCAAAATGAAGCTACCGCGCATTCCCTGTTCCGACGGCGCAGGCGAGGTGGTAGCGGTCGGCGCCGGCGTAAAAGCTTGGAAACCGGGGGACCGCGTGGCCGGCATCTTTATGCAGAACTGGCTTGACGGGCCTTATACCGCAGCCAAAGCTCGCGGAGCGCTGGGCGGCGATATTGATGGCATGCTGGCGGATTATGTTGTGCTGAAAGAAGACGGGCTGGTGGCGATACCCGGCCACCTGAGTTTTCAGGAGGCGGCTACGCTGCCGTGCGCAGCCGTGACGGCGTGGAATGCGCTGGCGACCGGCGATGTGGCGCCTGGGGCAACGGTGCTGCTGCTAGGAACGGGCGGCGTATCGATTTTTGCGCTTCAACTCGCGCGGCTGAAGGGCGCACGCGTGCTGGGGATCTCATCGAGCAACGAAAAGCTGGAACGCGCCGCTCGGCTGGGCCTCGATGCCGGATTGAACTACCGCGAGAATCCGGAGTGGGACCGCTGGGCTCTCGACCAGACCGGCGGCGAGGGAGTGGATTTGGTGGTCGAGGTGGGCGGACAGGGAACGCTGGCTCGGTCGCTGCGTGCGATTCGGCCCGGCGGAACGGTAGCGCAGATCGGGGTGCTGGCGCCGTCGGCGGACCCGCTTCCGATCGGGCTGATTCTGCACAAAATGGCGCGCATTCATGGTATCTATGTTGGCTCGCGCAAGGACTTTGTAGATTTGAACCGCGCCATCGCGCTGACCGAACTGCGCCCGGTGGGCGAGGAGTTTGACTGGTCGCAGGTGCGCGAGGTGCTGGAGCGAATGGAGGAGGGCAGCCACTTCGGCAAGCTGGTGCTGAGCGTGAGCTGAGAGGGCAAGTCAGCGAGTCAGCGAAAGTAGCGAGATGACGCCCGCTCTGGATGGTTTGCTTTCTTTGCGGGTACCGCATCTTTCTGTGCGAAGGCTGAAGCAATACACCGAATCCGCTGGACTGCTGACCTGCTAACTTGCTTACTTGCTGACTTGCTCATTAGATTGGATTTGTGGAACTGCACGAACAAATGCTGGCGGTGGCTCTTGAAGAGGCCCGCCTGGGGCTTGCCGAAGGAGGGATTCCGATCGGTGCGGCGCTGTTCAGGCGCACGGGCGAACTGGTGAGCAGCGGGCACAATCGCCGCGTGCAGCAGGGCGACCCGAGCTTGCACGCCGAGACCGATGCTTTCCGGCGCGCGGGCCGGCAGCGCAGCTATCGCGATCTGGTGATGGTGACAACGCTCGCGCCCTGCTGGTATTGCAGCGGGCTTGTGCGGCAGTTTCGTATCGGCATGCTGGTGGTGGGTGAAAGCCGGAACTTTGCCGGGGGACTGGATTGGCTGCGCGAAAACGGTGTTGAAGTGATTGATCTCGACAACAGGGATTGCCGCGAGTTGCTCGCGGGCTATATTGCCGGGCATCCTGAAATCTGGCACGAGGATATCGGCGAAGATTGATAGTGGAATAAGCAGAGGAGAAGTTGAATCATGCCAAATGCACAGGCAGTGCTCAATTTGCAAGGCCGTTCGATCATCAATGGTGAATCCAAAGCTGGAGCCGGGGCGACGTTCTATGGTGTTGATGCGGCCACCGGCGAGCGTCTCGAACCCGTCTATCATTGCGCTTCAATTGAGGATTTGAAGCAGGCAGCGGAGTTGGCCGACGAGGCATTCGCGGCTTACCGCAAGCTTTCCGGCACGGAGCGGGGCCATTTTCTGCGCACGATCGCGGACGGAATCGAGGCCATCGTACCGGAGATCGTGGAGCGGGCCAACCGCGAAACGGCGCTGCCTGAGGCGCGGCTGAAGGGAGAAGCGGCACGCACCATCAATCAGCTGCGGCTGTTTGCGCAGGTGGTGGAGGAGGGTTCGTGGGTGAATGCGCGCATCGATCCGGCGCAGCCGGACCGCAAGCCTGCGCCGCGCTCCGACATTCGGTCCATGATGAAGCCGCTCGGGCCGGTCGCCGTATTCGGCGCCAGCAACTTCCCGCTGGCGTTTTCAGTGGCCGGCGGCGACACCGCTGCGGCGTTTGCGGGTGGAAATCCGGTGATCGTCAAGGCGCACCACGCGCATCCGGGAACCAGCGAGCTTGTGGGGCAGGTGATCGCTCGCGCGATAAAGGAGTGCGGGCTGCCTGCGGGACTCTTCGCCCTGATCTACGGACCAGGATCGGAGATTGGGACCGCGCTGGTGGAACATCCCAAGGTGAAAGCCGTGGGATTTACGGGTTCGCTTTCGGCCGGCAAAGCGTTGATGGATCGGGCGGCGGCGCGGCCCGAGCCAATTCCGTGCTTCATGGAGATGAGCAGCGTGAACCCTGTGTTTGTGCTCCCCGAGGCGCTCCGGACGCGCGGCGCGCAGATCGCGAGCGGTCTTGTCGGATCGTTCACGCTCGGGGTGGGGCAGTTCTGCACCAAACCCGGGCTGGTGTTTCTGCCGCGTAACGCGGACGCCGACAAGCTGGTGGCGGAACTCAAACCGCATGTGGAGAAAGCTGCGATTTCGCCGATGCTTACAGAGGGAATCTCGAAGAGCTATCGCAGCGGCATCGCGGGCCGAAGCGCCAATCGTTGCGTGGAGACGGTCGCGCAGACGGAGCCCAACGGCGCGAAGAGTTCGTACGCGGTTCCCGTGGTAATGCAAATCAGCGCCGGCGATCTGTTGCGTGAACCGGAGCTGGCGACGGAGGTCTTTGGACCTAGCACGCTGGTGATTCGCTACGAGAGCCGAGCGGAGCTGATGAAGCTGGCGCAGTCGCTCGAAGGGCAACTGACCGCAACGCTGCAGGCCTCGGAGGCCGATCTCGCCGCGTATCCGGATTTGATTGCGATCCTTGAGGGAAAGGCGGGCAGGCTGATCGTTAACGGCTTCCCAACCGGCGTGGAGGTGTGCCACGCGATGGTACACGGCGGCCCGTATCCGGCCACGAGCGACAGCCGGGCGACATCCGTGGGCACGTACTCGATTTATCGATTCGTGCGCCCGGTCTGCTACCAGGATTTCCCGCAAGCGGCATTACCCGATGCCTTGAAGAACGAGAATCCACTTGGGATTATGCGGCTGGTGGATGGACAGCTTACACGCGACTCGATTGCAAAGCAGGCCTAGTCGGCTTGGTGGAAGGCAGCAGCAGCGAAAACAGCCCGGAAACGATCAAGCAAAAAGACATCGCGAGAAAGCCGGCGCGGGCGCTCCCAGTGAGTGCCTGCAGCCAGCCCACCAGCCAGGTTCCTGCGAAGCCTCCAAGCGCTCCAAAGCTGTTGACCAAGGCGATGACTTCGCCGGCCACGTTCCGCGGCAGCATTTCGGGCATGATGGCGAAGAATGGCCCATACGGCGCAAACATCGAGCCGCCGGCGATAATGAGTGCAGCGTACGAAAGCCAGAAATTGCTGTTGACAGTTGCGAACGAGCAGAATAGGCCAACGCCTGAAAGCATGAGGAACGGCCACACGAATGGCTTGCGTTTGAGCATACGATCGGACACCGCTGAGACGATGATCATCAAGATGATGCCGAGGAGAAAAGGCGCCGCACTGAGAATGCCGGTGCGTTCGATGCCAACCGACGAGCCGGAGCGGATCATCTCGGGAATCCAGAGGGTAAGGCCGTAGACGCCGAAGCTCCAGGTGAAGTACTGGATGCAGAGGACGTTGACACCCGGCAAGCGCAAACACGCGCCCAGATTCTTGTACGCGGGCAGGTGAATCTGCTCCAGAGCGAGCTTTTCCGTCAGATGCGCGCTGCTTTCTTTTGAAAGCCAGCGAACCTGCGGCGGATGGTCGCGTGCCACAGCGATCCAGACGAAGGCCCAGAGGACGGAAGGAATGCCTTCGACGATGAATGTCCATTGCCAGCCGATGGCGTGGATCAGGTAGCCGGTCGCCGCAGACATCCAGGTGACGGTGATGGGATTGCCCAGGATGAGAATGGCGTTGGCCTTCGAACGCTCCTCTTTGGTGAACCAGTTGGCCAGCAGGATGAGCATCGACGGTAGAATGAGGCTCTCCGCGACGCCCAGCACCATGCGGTCGACGACTAACAGCCAATAGTTGCGGATGACGCCGGTCAGTCCCGAGAGTATGCCCCAGCTAATAAGTGCGAAAAAGACAAGGCGTGTTGCGCTGCGGCGGATGGCGTAGCTTGCCGCTGGTATCTGAAATAGGAAATATCCGAGAAAGAAGGCAGAGCCGAGAAAAGCAGCGCGCGACTCCGTAATGTTGAGTGATTTGGCCAGTCCTGCCGCTGCGCCGAAGCCGAAGTTGGAGCGCCCAAGGTAGGCGAGGCTGTACGTAATAAAAACAACCGGCATCAAGTACAGCCAGCGACGGCGCAAATCGACCGCGTGCTGCACTTCAGTCTTCAGGGGTTCCGCTGGCACACAAGCTTTATATCATCCCGGTCGATGGACGCTCCACCACGACCCGAAGTTCGCCCACTATACTGGACTACGGAAAGGACTTCCCCATCAGGAATATCGCGCTTAGTTCGGTGCTTGAGTCGGAGGATGACAGCCTCCTCGATGTTGCTACTCACGCTTCCGGCCCCGCGGGGAAACTCCCGCTGACGGCGGAAATGCTGCTCACGGAACCATCTGGAAATCTCTTTGGACTGACGCAGAATGCGGGTATGGGCTGGGAGCCCAACCGGCTGCTCGATCCCGAGTTCTTGATTTTGAGCACACATGGCGGCCTACGGGGAGAGAACGGCGAGGCCATCGCGCTGGGCTTCCACACCGGCCACTGGGAAGTGGGTCTGCTGGTTGCGGAAGCCGCGCGCGAGCTGAAGTCGCAACGAGCTATCCCGTTCGCGGGCGCATGCACCGACCCGTGTGATGGCCGCACACAAGGCACTCCCGGCATGATGGATTCGCTACCGTATCGCAACGATGCGGCCATCGTGCTGCGGCGGCTGATGCGGTCGCTGCCCATGCGCAAGGGCGTCATCGGCGTGGCCACGTGCGACAAGGGGCTGCCCGCGATGATGATGGCGCTGGCGTCGTCAGGAAAGATGCCCGCGGTGCTGGTTCCGGGCGGCGTGACGCTGTTGCCGGAATCCGGCGAGGACGCGGCGAAGGTGCAGACTATTGGCGCGCGTTTTGCGCAGAACCAGATTTCGCTGGAATATGCATCCGAAGTTGGCTGCCGATCGTGCGCCACGCCGGGCGGCGGGTGCCAGTTTCTGGGAACCGCGGCCACATCGCAGGTAGTGGGCGAGGCGCTGGGGCTCTCGCTGCCGCACACGGCCCTGGCGCCTTCAGGGCAGCCGGTGTGGCTCGATGCAGCAAGACGCTCGGCCCGCGCCATCCTGCGGCTGCACGAGCTTGGCATGGGCGCGAGCGACGTGCTGACACCGGCGTCGGTCTACAACGCCATGATCGTGATGGCGGCGTTCGGCGGATCGACGAACCTGCTGATTCATCTTCCTGCGATTGCCCAAGCAGCGGGACTGGAGCGGCCTGCGGTAAGAGATTGGGTCGAGGTAAATCGCCTGATTCCGCGGCTGGTGGACGCCTTGCCCAATGGGCCGCACAATTTTGCCACGGTGCAGGTGTTCCTGGCAGGCGCCGTGCCCGAAGTGATGCTGGAATTGCGCGCGCACGGGCTTTTGGATGTGAGAGTGAAAACCGTGAGCGGCGAAACGCTGGACACCTGCCTGAACTGGTGGCGTGAAAGTTCGCGCCGGGTCGCCTTGCGCCGCGTGTTGCGCGAGAGAGATGGGATCGACCCCGAGGATGTGATCATGTCGCCCGATCGCGCGCGGTCGCGGGGGCTCACGCCGGCTGTTTGCTTTCCCATGGGCAATCTGGCGCCGGAGGGATCGGTCGTCAAGAGCACGTCGATCGATCCATCGATCGTGGGCGAAGACAACGTGTACAGGCATGTAGGGCCGGCGCGTGTCTTTGTGACGGAGACGGCAGCCATCGGAGCCATCAAATCGGGTGAGATTAAAGAAGGCCACGTGATCGTGCTCATCTGCGGAGGGCCCGCGGGTGCGGGCATGGAGGAGATCTACCAGATCACCGCGGCGCTGAAGGCCTTACCGCATTGCAAGCATGTGGCCTTGATTACCGATGGCCGTTTCAGCGGAGTGTCGACGGGTGCATGCATCGGGCATATCTCACCTGAGGCGCTCGCCGGAGGGCCCATCGGCAAGGTGCGAGAGAACGACCAGATCGAGATTGTGATCGATCGCAACCGGCAAATTGGAACCGTGCACCTGGTGGGTGAGGGTGACGAACACTTTGGCGCGGAGGAAGGGACGAGGCGGCTCGCCGCGCGCAGCCCCCGGCCCGATCTTGCGCCGCATCCCGGCCTGCCCGCGGATACGAGGCTCTGGGCGGCTCTGGTGCAGGTGAGCGGAGGTGTGTGGGGCGGGTGCGTGTACGATGTGGATCAGATTATTTCGCGATTGGAGAAGAGCGCTTGAAGTTATACCGAACTGGAAATGGGAATTTCGTAGAAGACGGCGGAAAGTTCTTTCGCGTTCCTGAAACGAATTGGGATGTGCTCATCGCGCACGACGATCTGAGCGAGTATCTGGAATCCCTGGTGAAAGATGGAAAGCCGGCGGCAGATTTCGACCCCGCTCGAATTGAGGCCCCAATCGGCAACCAGGAAGTTTGGGCGGCAGGCGTGACCTACTACCGCAGCCGCAGCGCGCGCATGGCCGAGGCGAAAGATGCCGGTGGCGGCGACTTCTACGATCGCGTATACGGCGCCGAGCGCCCGGAGCTGTTCTTCAAAGCCTTGGCGCACCGCGTGGTTGGTCCGGGCGGGAATGTCCGGATTCGCGGCGACTCAGGTTGGAACGTGCCGGAGCCGGAACTGACACTGCTCGTCAATCCCCGCGGGCAGATCATTGGATATACGGTGGGCAACGACATGAGCTCGCGCGACATTGAGGGCGAGAATCCGCTGTATCTGCCGCAAGCCAAGGTATACGACGGCAGTTGCGCGCTGGGGCCGTGCGTGCTGATCGGCAAGGAGCCGCTCCCCGCAACAACACCGATCCGTGTGCAGATTGAGCGTGCCGGGAAAGAAGTATTCACCGGCTCAACACAACTCACCGAGATGAAACGGGCGCCCGCAGAGCTGGCCAGTTACCTCTACAGGGAGAATTCATTTCCAGTGGGCACGTTTTTGATGACGGGGACCGGCGTTGTTCCACCCGATGACTTTACGCTGGCGCAGGGTGACAAGGTTCGCATCACGATCGACCCGATCGGCACGCTGGAAAACACCGTGGTGCAAGGACCATCGAAGAAAAGCTCCTGAGGCCCATTGCTCGCGGGGCTAACAAAGTGAAGTGAGAATTGCCCGATCGAAATCTTCAAGAGCCGGCCGATCCCCCGAGGCAAGCCGCGGTGCCACGTCGCCGCTGGCGTATCGCGTGGCTGCTCGGAATCGGCGTGCTGGTCAACTACTTTGACCGGGTGAATCTTTCCGTATCGCACGACGCCCTAATCGCGTCGTTCGGCATCTCCGATGTGGTCTTCGGCTATCTTTCGAGCGCATATAACTGGACCTACGCTCTGTGCCAGCTTCCGATCGGGGTGGTTCTGGACAAACTCGGCGTGCGGCGGGTGGGGCGCATTGGCACATTTCTGTGGAGCGTGGCATCGTTTGCGGCCTCGATCACCCCGACTCTCGGCGGATTCTTCGGAGCGCGATGGCTGCTCGGCATAGGAGAAGCGCCCACATTCCCCGGCAACGCGAAAGCTGTCGGTCTGTGGTTTCCGCAGCAGGAGCGCAGCTTTGCAACTTCGGTCTTCGATGGAATGGCCAAGTTTGCCTCGGCCATCGGCGTACCTCTGATCGGGATTGTTCTGCTTCACGTCGGCTGGCGATGGAGCTTCGCGTTCACCGGCGTCGTCAGCTTTGCGTATTTTATTTACTTCTGGCGGGTCTATCGCGATCCCGAAGAAGATACGGGACTCACCGAGGAAGAGCGCCGGTACATTCTGAATTCGCCAGACCATTTGGCGGCGGAGAACGACACTGAGCCGGCATCGTCCCTTTGGCACCTGATCAGGCAGAGGAAGGTGTTTGGCCTTACGCTGGGCATGGGCTCCTACAACTACGTTTTCTATTTATTGCTTTATTGGCTGCCCAGCTACTTTTCGTTTGCACTGCATATCGATCTGCTGCATTCGTTTGCGGACACGAGCGTGCCATGGCTGGTGGCGACGTTTGCCGACTTCGTGGTGGGCGGATGGCTGGTGGATGTTCTCATCCAGCGCGGGTGGAATTCAAGCACAGTACGGCGCTTTGTGCTGATTGGCGGCATGACGTGCGGGCTGGGGATTGTGGGCGCGTCGGCAGCGCACTCTGCGGCGCAGGCGCTGGTCGGGATCAGCCTTTCAATCGGTGGCCTGTCGGCGGCATCGGCGGTCGCGTGGTCGGTGCCATCGCTGATCGCGGGGCGCAAGGATGTGGGCAAGGTGGGCGGGATCATCAATTTCGCGGGGCAGGTTTCAGGCATCACCGCCTCGATCCTCACCGGGTACTTGGTGTCGGCGCTGCACTCCTACGCATGGGCCTTTGGCGTGGCCGCGGCCTACCTTACGATCGGGATCTTCGGGTACGTATTTCTGCTAGGCAAGGTGGAGCTGCCCGCCCAGAGACCAAGACCCGCATAATGACCAATTTGGGGTATATCGCATTTGGGGCTCGGGCGGAAATTAGTTTTCCTGTAACATCACATGGTGCAAAATAGTCGGATGGGGGAACGACAGTCGTGCCGCGTATACACTTTCACCAGCAACTCGCCGAACTGAAAGACAAGCTTCTGGCCATGGCTGCGCTGGCGCAGCAGGCCGTGGAGTCGGCGGTAGAAGCCTACCTGCGGCGCGACAAGGGCCTGTGCAAGTTTGTCAAGCAGAATGAGCGCGCGATTGACACCGCACAGCGCGAACTGGACGAGATGGCCTACGAGCTTCTGGCTAAGCAGCAGCCGATGGCCGTCGACCTGCGCTTTATCCTCGCGGTGATCAAGATCAACGGCGACCTCGAGCGGATCGGCGACCAGTCCATGAGCATTTCGCGGCGGACCAAGGAGATTCTCGGCGCCGATGTGGTCGAGCTGCCAGTGGACTTTTCCAACATGGGCGAGTTTGCGGCGCAGATGATCCGTACCGCGCTGCAGGCGCTGCTGGACGGCGACGCCAGGCTGGCTGACTCGGTGCGCGAGATGGACGACGAGATTGACCGCATGAACCGCCGGGCGCACAGCGACCTGCTCAAGCTGATTGAAGAGAAGCCGCAGTTTACGCAGCAGGCGATGAACGGCATCCTGGTGGCGAAGAATCTGGAGCGGATCGCCGACCACGCGTCGAATATTGCCACCGACGTGATCTTCTGGATTCGCGGCGCCGACGTGCGGCACCAGTTGAGCATGTCGGTGGATTAGCGGAGGCCGTCGCGGGCTTTGCAGCGACGCTCTGCTACCGCCTTAAGGCAGCCCGCAACAACCCCAAGCCGAGAACGTAACCACACGCACGAAGTCGAGCCCGCAGAGACCTCAGCCTCCCGCACTTAGTCTGTCTTTGCCGTTTTTAGATTCGCATCGTTCGGACTGCACGTCGCGCCCTTCCAGCGGTATTCCGCCACCGTCGTCGAACTGGCGGTTGTCCCATTCATCGTAATGGTGATTTGGCCTTTGGCGGTCATGTGATCCAATCCGTCAAAGATCAGGTCGACTTTACCCTTCATCTGAAAAACCTTCGATGCGCAATCAATCGTGTAGCTGCCGCCGCCGGACGTGATCGCGAGCTGCTGAATGGAGCACTCGGGATCCTGGGTAAGTGCTTTCTGCCATAATGCGTCATTCAGACAGTACAACATCGTCATGGACGAGCTTGGTGATCCGGGAACAGACATCACGGCCTGCCACTCCCCAGAGTGGAGAGGGAACTTGTTCTGCGCCGAACATGCCTTGATCGCCACGAGGGCCATCAAGCTCAATGCAGCGTACTTGAGAAAAACCATACCACCCCACGTTCCATCGCGATCAAGCCTTGAGCCTGCCTTGTAGCTCGCAGGTTTGTCAACGGAAATCAAGATTGGGCGGATGGGATTGAAGCAGCCCAGTCCCGATTTAAACGCCAATGACAGCGCAAAGCTCCTTTACTGCCGCGGCGCTCTTCTTCAGGCCGGCGTCCTCTTCGGGTGTCAGCTTGATCTCGATGATTTGCTCAAGGCCGGCCGCGCCCAGCTTGCACGGCACGCCGATGTAGTAACCGGAGATCCCGTACTCGCCCTCGAGATAGGCTGCGCAAGGCAGAATCTTCTTCTTATCCTTGAGGATGGCTTCGGCCATTTCGGTGACGGCTGCCGACGGAGCATAGAAGGCGCTGCCGGTTTTGAGGTGCTTCACGATCTCGGCGCCGCCGTCGCGAGTGCGCTGCACCAGCTGCTCGAGCCGCTCGGGGGCGATGAGCTCGGTGATGGGAATGCCGGCGACAGTGGAGTAGCGCGCGAGCGGGACCATGGTGTCGCCGTGTCCGCCCAGGACGAAGGCTGTTACGTTTTCGACGCTGACGTTGAGCTCGGCGGCAATGAAGCTGCGGAAGCGCGCCGAATCGAGCACGCCGGCCATGCCGATGACGCGCTCGCGATTGAAACCCGATTGCCGGAAAGCGGCCTGGGCCATGGCGTCGAGCGGGTTCGAGACGATGATGAGGATCGACTCCGGCGACTGCGCGACAACTTTCGACACCACGTCGGACATGATCTTGTAGTTGGTGTGCAGCAGGTCGTCGCGGCTCATGCCGGGCTTGCGCGGAATGCCCGCGGTGATGACCACGATGTCGGAGTTGGCCGTGGCCGCGTAGTCGTTGGAGCCGGTGATGGCCACATCGCGCTTCTCGATGGGCATGGCTTCGAGCAGGTCGAGCGCCTTGCCCTGCGGCACGCCTTCGACAACGTCGATCAGGACCACATCGGCCAGTTCCTTGGCCGCAATCCAGTGAGCGCAGGTGGCGCCCACGTTGCCGGCGCCGACGATGCTTACTTTTTTACGCATTTTGATCTTTTCTCCTGTTCTGTGAACCGTGAACTGTGGACCACGATTTACATATTTCCAATGATGCGCGTGGCAAATTCGCTGGTGCCAACCTTGGTAGCGCCGGCGGTCTGGCGCTCGAAATCGTAGGTGACGAACTTCTGCAGGATGGTTTTCTCCATGGCGGCCTCGATCATCTTGGCCGCTTCCTTCCAGCCGATGAAGTCGAGCATCATGACGCCCGATAGAATCACCGAGCCGGGATTGATGACGTCTTTATCGGCGTATTTGGGCGCCGTGCCGTGCGTAGCTTCGAAGACCGCGTAGCCGTCGCCGATGTTGGCGCCGGGCGCGATGCCCAGCCCGCCTACTTGCGCCGCCGCCGCGTCGGAGATGTAATCGCCATTCAGGTTCGAGGTGGCGAGGATGCTAGTAATCCGACGGGCGAATGATGATCTGCTGGAAGATGGAGTCGGCGATGCGATCATTGACCAAAATCTTCGACTTCCATGCGCCGTTGCCGTGCGATTTGCCGATCGAGTCGAGAACGCCCTGGACCTCGATGTAAAGCGACTCCCGGAATGCAGGCGAACCGAATTCGAGGCCCGGCTCGATGAGCGCGGCGTTTTCTTCAATCGAGAGGCCGGGTTTGGATTCGACGTTGCCAAGAATCCAGCTTTCGCGCTCGGTCACGGTCTCTGCGCGAAACTCCTGCGTGGCGACCTCATATCCCCATTCGCGGAAGGCGCCCTCAGTGAATTTTTGAATATTGCCTTTGTGCACTAGCGTGACGGTTTTGCGGCCGGTCTCCAATGCATCTTTGATGGCGTAGCGCACCAGGCGCTTGGTGCCGAAGATGGAGATTGGCTTGATGCCCACGCCGGAGTCGGCACGCACCTTCTTCTTGCCGCCCTTGAGCATGTCGTCGTTGAGGAAGGAGATGAGCCTGGCGGCTTCCGGTGTGCCTTCTTTGAACTCGATGCCCGAGTACACATCTTCGGTATTCTCGCGGAAGATGACGATGTTGACCTGCTCCGGGTGCTTTACGGGGCTGGGCACGCCCTGGTAGTACTTCACGGGGCGCACGCAGGCGTAAAGATCGAGAATCTGGCGCAGAGCCACGTTGAGCGAGCGAATGCCGCCGCCGACGGGCGTGGTGAGCGGCCCCTTGATGGAGACCCGCAGATCGCGCGCGGCGGCCACTGAATCGTCGGGCAGCCAGTTGCTGAATTGGCGATAGGCTTTTTCGCCGGCGAAGATCTCGAACCAGCGAATGGCGCGCTTGCCGCCGTAAGCTTTTTCGACAGCGGCATCGAAGACGCGCTGCGAGGCCTTCCAGATGTCGCGGCCGGTTCCGTCGCCTTCTATGAATGGAATGATGGGGTGGTCGGGCACTTCAAAATGCCCGTCTTTATAGTCAATTAGCGCGCCGTTTTTGGGCAATTCGAGCCCGTTGTACGTGCTTTGCATGATTTTGAAGAAAGCCCCTTCCGTGAATGATCCAAGGTTGAGGCTATCGCAAAACCACAGACTCTGTACACCGAAGCGAAGAAGCCAAGTCCGACGCGAGCACAAGCAAGCGGCGACCGTGCGCCGACGCATCCAGGTCACCTTTTCTGTGGTTTTGCCGTAACACCTGCAATTTAGGGTTGGCAATGGCGGGCCGCGGCAACACAAACGCCACGGCTCAACGGGACGGGCCGGGATGTGCGATGTCGCCGAACATCACCCCCAGAACGGCTTTGTTTTTTGCGTAGCCGCCGTGCGCGGAATTGGGAGACTCAAAGAGCCAGAACCAATGCGGGGCGTTCTGCACGTAGAGATTCACCACGTCCACGTCGCCGATTCTGGGCACGCGCCAGGTGAGCACGTCGCTGGGGTCGCTAAAGGCAACCACTTGTATTTTCTTTCGTGCCGATTCGTCTGCGGGATTCAGCGAAGCCTGAAAGCCCGCTTGCATCTGCTGCCAGCGATTGACGAGAGACTTGAAGTTCGCGGCAGGGTTGGTGTAGATGGGCGGCGGCATGAGCCCATGGGATTGAAATGGGCTCGTAGAGGGAGGGGGCCCGTTTTCAAGGTTCGTAAACTCGAGCATCCCGAGCTGGTTGGCGAAAAAATAAACCAACGAAGTGCGCTCAAAGATGTAGCGTGTCGCGTCTTCCTCATTGGCCAGCCTCTGCGCTTCTTGTGCTGATTGGTTGGCAGGCGGCGCAGCGGCATCGCCGAGCGAAAGCGTATTGAAGAAAAGATAGCTGCCCAGGCTGTGCGTGACGCCAATAAACTCCTGGTCGAGCGTGTTGTCGTGGCTTAACTGGGTCTTCCAGTCGTATTTTCCAACCGCGGCTCCTTCGGCCGTCGGCGTGGAGGCTATGCCGCAGTCGAACGCGGCTGACTCTGCCATGAGCTGGCGGATGCCGTCGCGCAGCAGGCCCCCGATCTGGCCGGTTGCCAGCATCACGTCCGCTAGTCCCCAATCGACAAGGCTGTCTTTGAGGGTCCGATTAATAAGAGCGCCGTGAGGCCGAATCTTTTCAAGCTTTGCGGCTTCGACGGGAGCGATCCACGGATAGAAGCGGCCGATTCCGCCCGGATCTTGCGCGGATTGTTGCGAGCAGAGATTGAGAAGGTCGCGGTCAGGTCCGGCAAGATAGGCTTCGGGAATCATGACGCGGCGGCACTTGAGCGCCAGGACGAGCGGCCACCAGTTGATCTCATCAACCACCAATGGCGCGCGATGACCGCGAAGACGGACCACCCAATGCACAACGAAGGGTGCGGCCGCACTCCATTCGTCGTCGTTATTCCAGACCGGGCTGCCCAGGTATTCGAGCGCAGGCGGCCGCAGGCCGGGCGCAAATTCACCCTTGTCGGCAAATTCCACACCGGCGTTCTTCCAGTCGCCGACAGCGCAGAGATTCAGTTTGGTGCAGATTGACTGGCGCAGAAGGGACGAGTCGCCGGCGCCAATCTGATCGATGCCGTGGACATAGAGAATGTGCACGGGATGATGCTCGGGCGCATCGAGCGCGTCTCCAATGGTAGTGAGCGTCTTGAGTGAGCCGCGCTGGTCCTCAATCACCTTGGCCTGCGCAAGCGATGTAGCTGCGAAAGCGGCCACAAAGACCAAGGGCCAGGTCCGCTTGCCGATGTGCATCGATCAACAACTCCGGTATGAATATCCGGCTCGACTATAGCATTTATGGCAATTTCTGAGTTGCTGGGCAAACGACGCAGCCGATTACTGGCGCTGGCCGTTCAGGCCGTCTGCATCAAAGCGCGGAATGCCAAAATGGCCGCGCAGGTGGAGCAAATCGACTGGGTTCAGGTTTCCGGCCACTGTTGCCAGCGTGAGGCTCTTTGGCGTGTCGACCAAGACGACCGCGCCGCGAAGGTTGGCTCCATCCATCACCACCCACACGTCGGTTTTGTTGTCGTGCACCGGGCCGCCGGAGTTAACGGAACTGACGACATGCTTCCAGCCGCGCAGATGATAGGCCTGCCGGATGGCATCAACCTGGGTCTCGCCGGCCATGCCCGCATCGGCAAAGCGAAGAAGGTGGACGCTGACTCCATCGAGCTTGCCAACGGCTTGCCTCACGTCGGCGTCGGAGTCGGGCATCAAGCCGGCGGCTGCAGCCAGCATTGTGCGGTCGAGGGTGAAGCTCTCCTTGGCGACAGCCTGGGTGCTCAGCTCAGCCAGCGCCGGGGGAACCCACTCGAGCATTGCCGAGCCGAGGTAATCGCCGGCCGTTGGCGCTGGGGCAGTCGGCACACCGTCAGAAGCATGCGGCGCTGAAGGATCTGCCGGCGGCTGCGCCAGCGAGACGCTGCCAGTAAGCGCAGCGCACAGGACGGAGATTTCCAGCCAAAGCGTCCATTTCTTCATGTCCTGTTAAACGCGGCTGGTGCGGGAAAGTTGCTTGGAAAGCCGCCGCCCCGGCTGACGCCAGTCCCAGGGATTTTCCGGATCGCGGGAACTCCGGGCGGCGGCATCCGAATTTCGTCCGCGCCCCGCATCGTGAAGGTGAAATGAAATTTAATGAAAACCTGTTCGCGCCGGTCGGGATGCGATAGACTCATGCGGGAACGTTTGATTTTTTACCGCAATATATTGGGACGGAGGATACATCGAAATTGGGAAAGAGCATGGTCCCCAAAAAGCTTTTTTTCACGAAGGGCGTCGGCAAACATAAGGAGCGGCTGACCAGCTTCGAGCTGGCTCTCAGGGATGCGGGCATCGCCTCGCAGAACCTGGTGCGCGTTTCGTCCATTTTCCCGCCGCAGTGCAAGATGGTTCCGCGCAAGGAGGGCCTGACCTTTCTGAACCACGGCGAAGTCGTGTTTGCCGTTATTGCGGAAAACTCGACGCGCGAGCCGCATCGGCTGCTTGCAGCGAGCATCGGCGTGGCCATTCCGGCCGACCGCAACAGCTACGGGTACCTGAGCGAGCACCATAGCTACGGCGAGACCGAAGACCAGGCGGGGGAATACGCCGAGGAACTGGCCGCCGAGATGCTGGCCACCACGCTCGACCTGGAGTTCGATCCCGACACGAGTTGGGACGAGAAGAAAGAAATCTACCGCATATCGAACAAGATCGTGCGCACCAGCAACGTCACGCAGTCGGCTGTGGGCGACAAGCGCGGCAAATGGACTACGACGATCGCCGCGGCAGTGCTGATCCTGGACGAGTAGGCATTGCATGCAGCAGCCCTTTGGGCGAGAGCTCGGGCCAACCTAGATGAGCTTCAGAGGATTGGGGGCGAATCCCGCCTTGCGGGGTGGGCCTTTTTATCTTGACCATCGCGGTCCGGGACGGAAGCTGAAGAGACAAAATAATGATGGCTGCGCAAAAATTCACCGTTGCGCTCGTGCAGATGCGCATGGGCGCTGATCCCGAGGCAAACTTTTCCTCGACGCTCAGCCACATTCGCGAGGCGGCCCGCCGCGGTGCGCAAATCGTCTGTCTGCCCGAGCTTTTCCGCACCCAATACTTTTGCCAGCGCGAGGATCTGAAGCTTTTCGACTTGGCCGAGCCGATTCCGGGGCCGTCGACAAAGAAGCTTGGTGAAACAGCGCGGGAACTGGGCGTGGCGATCGTGGCGTCGCTTTTCGAGCGCCGCGCGCCGGGGCTCTACCACAACACGGCAGTCACGCTAGACGCCACGGGCGAGATTGCCGGCGTCTACCGCAAGATGCATATCCCTGACGATCCGCTTTACTACGAGAAGTACTATTTCGCGCCCGGGGACCTGGGCTTCCAAGCCGTTGATACGGCGGTGGGGCGCGTGGGTACGCTCGTCTGCTGGGACCAGTGGTATCCCGAGGGGGCGCGACTGACGGCGCTGCAGGGGGCGGAGTTGCTGTTTTATCCCACGGCGATCGGCTGGCACCCGGCGGAGAAGGATGAGTTCGGCGCGGCGCAGCACGATGCGTGGCAAACGATCCAGCGCTCGCATGCGATTGCCAATGGCGTCTACGTTGCTGCGGTGAACCGCGTTGGAATGGAGCACGGCGATGTGCTGGGCAACCGGGCTGCGGGGCAGGGAATCGAGTTCTGGGGCGGAAGTTTTCTGGCTGATCCGTTCGGGCGCGTGATTGCCAAAGCAGGGCACGATGACGAAGAGATCCTCGTGGGCGAGATTGACCCCAAGCTGATTGAAGAGACGCGCCGCAATTGGCCCTTTCTGCGCGACCGGCGCGTGGATGCCTATGCGCCGATCAGCCAGCGGTTTCTGGATGCCGCGCACGAGCAGCCCACGCACAAAGAGCGCAAATAGCCATGCCGTTTAACGCCGAAAATGCGCCGCGTTTCCTGGGCTATCGCATGCCCGCGGAGTGGGAGCCGCATGAAGCCACATGGCTCGCATGGCCGCATAATCCCGAGGACTGGCCGGGGAAGTTTCAAGCGATTCCGTGGCTCTATGCAGAGATTGTGCGGTTGCTCGCCGAGCGCGAGAGCGTGCACCTGATCGTTGAAAGCGCGGCGATGCAGAAGCGGGTGACCAGCATGATTCAGCGTGCCGGAGCAAACCTCGATCAGGTGAGCTTCCACGCTTGGCCCACAGATCGCGGCTGGACGCGCGATTCCGGTCCAATTTTTGTTCGCGACGTGGGAGGCCGCGTGGGCATCACAAATTGGCGCTTCAACGCATGGGCCAAGTACGACGATTGGCATCTCGATGACCAACTGCCTGGCCGGATTACGAAATTCCTGCAGATGCGGGAATGGCAGCCCATCCTCGATCAGAGCCACATCGAGTCGTGTCACCTGGTCCTCGAAGGCGGATCGATTGACGTAAATGGCGCGGGCATCCTGCTGACGACCGAGGAATGTCTTTTGAGCGAGGTGCAGCAGCGCAATCCTGGCGTGAACCGCGAGGAACTCGAACGGGCCCTTCAACTCTTTCTGGGCGTCGATCAGGTGATCTGGCTGGGGCGCGGCATCGCCGGCGACGATACGCACGGCCACGTGGACGACATTGCACGGTTTGCCAGGCCGGACACGATCATTGCCGCGGTCGAGCCAAACACGAGCGATCCGAACCACGAGCCGCTTGCGGAAAATCTGTGCCGGTTGAAGACTGCACGTACGCTCGACGGCAAGCAATTCACCGTAGTCGAATTGCCCATGCCTCGGCCGATCGTCTTTCGCGGGCGGCGCCTTCCGGCCAGCTATGCGAACTTTTACATCGCCAACGGCCTGGTGCTGGCGCCGACGTTTCACGATCCCAACGATCGCGTAGCGCTGAACATTCTGGCCGAGGTCTTTCCGGATCGCGAAGTGATTGGAGTGCACAGCGTGGACCTGATCTGGGGTCTGGGCGCGCTGCACTGTATGACGCAGCAACAACCGGCGGCCGCAGCAGCAGCCAGCTCGACGGCATTGGCATCGAAACCATCATGACCGACCGTGAAGCCATGCAAGCGGCACTGGCCCAGGCGCGGCTCGCAGCCGAAGGCGGTGAAGTGCCCATCGGCGCGGTGGTGGTATACCAGGGCCTGATGATCGCGCAAGCGCAGAATTGCGTGATTCGCCACGTCGATCCCACTGCCCATGCGGAGATTCTCGCCCTGCGCACCGCGGCTAAGGCGGTGAGCAATTACCGGCTCGCCGGATGCACGCTCTACGCCACGCTGGAGCCTTGCGCCATGTGCGCCGGAGCCATGATCCATGCACGGATCGACCGACTGGTTTACGGCGCCCCCGATCCCAAGGCGGGTGCGTGCGGTTCGGTTCTTTCGGTGCTGAACCATCCGCAGCTCAATCACCAGATGCAGGTGGAGCAGGGAACTGGCGCGGAGGAATCGGCGGAGCTGCTCCGCACTTTCTTCCGCGAACGGCGTTGACGCAAGGCACCCCGGCTCCCTAGGCTTATTCTATTCCGCAGCTAGGTAAATCTCGTGACTTCAAAAATCACGCCGTGGGGCACTGGGCAATTGCGAATCGCATATTCTTTCGGCTTTTGTAAACGTTATCGTTCCGAACCAGCGAGGCAGAAAGCCAATGCGCTTCTGATGACAGGCGCGGTTGCGGTCCTGGTGGGCGCCTCTTGCCTGGTTCGTGCCCAAGCGCCCGATCAAGCCGCCGAGCTCGTCTTGGATCGAGGGAACGGCACAGTTGTGCTGCAGCCGTATGCGCCAAATGTCGTGCGGATCACGATGAGCACAGACAAGTCGGCTGCAGCCGGCGCACCGGGATACGGGTTTGTGGCCAAGCCTTCGGCGGACGGTTGGACGCATGAACGCGAGGCGGACGGCAGCGACGTTTACCGGTCGTCGCGGATGGTTGTGCGCGTGGCGCCGGGCGATCTGCCGCAGGACGAACGGCCGCATGCGATGCCCCTCGATGCGCTCAACAACGAACTGCGCGCGATCTACTTTGGCGGCGGCGCAGGCAGGCGCGGGCCTGCCTACGACCCCATTCAAGTGTCTACGCCTGAGGGCAAGACGCTCTTGCACATGCGCACTTGGTCGATGTTTCCTGAGAAGCCCGATGCCGCGGAACCGGATGCGAAGATCTACCGGGTTGGGGCCACGTTCGATTCGCCCGCCGGATGAACACTACTACGGGCTAGGGCAGCAGCAGAAAGGCTGGATGGACCTGCGAGATCACCAGATCGATTGCTGGCACGACTACGGGGCGATCGGCGGCGAAGATGTGTGCGTGCCGTTCATGGTGTCGAGCAGGCGGATACGGGCTGGTGTGGGACAACCCATCCAAGACGACGATTGACCTGGGCTTCAACGACAGCACAACGTCTGGTCGTCGGAGGTCGGAGAACGGGTTTCGTATTTTGTCATCGCCGGCAAAACATCGGACGAGATCTATGAGGGGTATCGGTTGCTGACCGGCGTGACGCCACATGCTGCCGCAGGACGGTTTATGGATATATCCAGAGCAAGGCGATCTATCCCACGCAGGAGCAGCTTCTCGATGTGGCCAATGAGTATCGCAGCAAAAATCTGCCCCTGGGCGTGATGGTCGTGGACTTCTTGAATATGACGCGAGCAGGGCGAGATGGACCTGGACCCGAAGCGATGGCCCGATCCGGCGGCGATGAATCGCGAGTTGCATGCGATGGGCGTGGATACTCTGCTGAGCGTGTGGCCGCACTACTCCGAGGGCACGCAGTTTTACGACATGCTCCTGAGTAAAGGCTGGCTGATCCACGCGCCCGACGGTAAACCGGACGCGGGAGGGTACAAGCACGTCATCGGGCCCAATATCGACACCACCAACCCGGAGGCGGCGCGCTGGTTCTGGGAGAAATTCGCGACCGCTATGTGAAGCCCTACGGCTTCGATTACATCTGGCTGGATGAGACGGAGCCGGACATCGATCCTGCGAAGGATGTCTTCTAGGTTGGGTCGGGCACGCGCTATTACAATGTTTATCCGCTGTTTCACACGGCTTCGGTTTATGAGGGATTCCGGCGAGACTTTGGAGACAGCGAAGGGTGATGATTCTGGCCCGCGCGGCTTACCTGGGCGCGCAGCGCAACGGCACGGTCTTCTGGTCGAGCGACATTCAATCCACCTGGGACATGCTGAAGCGCTCCATTCCGGCCGGGCTGAACTTTACCGCCAGCGGTATGCCTTACTGGGATACCGATATCGCCGGCTTCTTCTCGCCGCAGATTCCCGCCGGACTATCACGCGGAGCACAAGCCGCTCATCGATGGATCGGATGCACGCGATGTGATCGGAAACTACGAGGACTATCCCGAGCTATTTGTGCGCTGGTTCGAGTGGGGCGCCTTCCAGCCGGTGATGCGCGCCCACGGCGAAAGAATGCACAACGAAGTCTGGTCCTACGGCAAACAGGCTGAGCCGATCCTGGCGAAGTACCTGAGGCTGCGCTATCAGCTATTGCCCTACACCTACTCTGCGGCATATCGCAGCTATCAGACGGGCGCTCCGTACATGCGCTCGCTATTTATGGACTTCCCGAATGATCCCAATGTCGCGAATATTACGGACGAATACATGTTCGGTCCCGCGTTTCTGGTGGCTCCAGTGACGGAGCAGGGCGCAACCAGCCGCAAGGTGTATCTGCCGGCAGGCTCCGACTGGTACAACTACTGGACTAACCAGAGATACAAGGGCGGAGCGACGATTGTGGTGAGCGCCCCGATCGATACGCTGCCGCTGTTTGTTCGGGCGGGGAGCATTGTGCCGCTGGGCACGCCGATTCTGACCACAAAAGAGCCGCAGGCCATTGCCTCAGTGCGCGTCTATCTCGGGGCAGATGGGGAGTTCACGCTCTTTTCCGATGACGGGACTACCTACGCTTATGAAAAAGGCACAGCGGCAATCACCACGCTGCACTGGAACAACGCGAAGCGCCAGCTGACACACAGGGGAGCATCGGCGTGGAGCGGGCCGGACGCAAGGATCGTACAGATTATTCATCCCGTGATTCATCCTTGATCGCGAGCATGGTTGGGTGAATGAGATCCTTTGCCGGGGGAGCTTCGTGCTGGTCGGAGCATGCGGCTCGTTTGCGCTACAGGTGGATTATTTTCGCGTGAGCATGCGGATGCGGGCGGATTCTTGTGGCCATTGTGCGATGAGTTCCGCGGCGGGAGCGTTGCGGTAATCGGCGAAATCGAAGCCGGGCGTGACGGTGCAGCCAAGCAGCGCCACTTTGCCGCCTCCATCACCGTTGTCGATGAGGCGCGTGCCCTGCCAGACGCCTGCGGGAACGACGAGCTGGACATGTTGGCCGGCCGCCAGGTCCGGACCAAGAGTGAGGACCGACGAGCTGCCATCAGGCCGCAGTTGCAGCATTTCAACCGGATCGCCGAGATAAAAGTGGAAGATCTCGTCGGAGGAGAGGATGTGCATCTCCGAAAAGGTTCCTTCTTCAAGCAGGTAGTAAATTGCCGTGCCGTAGGGGCGCACACCGCGCAGAAGGGCGACGCTCACGTCCGAAGTGTAGGTGCGGCGGTACCACCCGCCCTCTACCGGGTGCGGCTGAAGATGCAGCAGCGCTTTGATCTCGTCGGCGGTCACGGTTCTCCCGGGTGCTTCTGATCACAGATCGTAGCATCGCGGTCGAAGTAGAATTCCTTTATGAAGGTCGAGCTGTACACGACGGCTTGGTGCCGTGATTGCCGGGCAGCAAAGCAATTTCTCGATGCCAACGGCATCGCCTACACCGAAATCAACGTCGATAGCGATCCCAATGCCTCGGCGGAGGTGATCCGGCGCGCGGGCAAGCGCGCGGTGCCGCAACTGGTGATCGACGGCGACTGGTTCCAGCCCTACAAGCCGGGCCGCGGGCTGCTCTACGACGAGTTGCGTAAACGGCTGGGAATTGCTCGCAGATGATCTGAGCCGTGGGTTTCCCCACCCTTGCGACTAAAAGATACGGACTCCGCGAGGATGGGAAAGCGGATGGCTCGCGGATAAGCACCTTACCCTCTTACAATTTAGAGTTGGGACGCAGCCAAGCAGGTTGCTGTGCATCTCCCACCCTGGCCGCAAATACAAAAACGTGGCTAGAATGGGGCACCCCGTTCGTGCGTGAACGCTGCTTTGAGGAGTTGGCTTTGATTGAACGTTATACACGCGCGGCCATGGGCCGCATCTGGATGGAAGAATACAAGTACCGCTGCTGGCTCAAGGTGGAGTCGGCGGCGAGCAGAGTGCTGGGCGAGGATGGCGTGATTCCGGCGGCGGCCGCCGAAGCAATCGCAAAGAAAGCCACGGTCTCCGCCACTCGCGTGGCCGAGATCGAGGCTGAAGTAAAACACGACGTGATTGCCTTCACCACGGCGGCGGCGGAAAGCCTCAAGGCACAAGACCTGGCCGAGGAGTCCCGCTGGCTGCATTACGGGTTGACCTCAAACGATGTGGTGGATACCGCACAGGCGATGCAGATAAAGGAGGCGTCGAAGCTCATTACCGAAGGAATCGACGCCTTGTTGGCGGTGCTCAAGCGGCGTGCGCTTGAGTTCAAGCAGACGCCGATCATTGGCCGCACGCACGGCATCCACGCCGAGCCTACAACGTTCGGCCTCAAGCTGCTGAACTGGTACGCCGAAATGCAACGCAACCTGAAGCGCTTTGACGCCGCAGCCGAGGACATGCGCGTGGGCAAGCTTTCGGGCGCTGTTGGTACGTTCGGACATCTGAAGCCGGAGCACGAGGAGCGCATCTGTGCACGGTTGGGATTGAAGCCCGCGCCGGTGGCCACACAGGTGATCCAGCGCGACCGCCACGCGGCCTTCATTGCAACCATCGCCATTATCGGCAGCACACTCGACAAGATCGCTGTTGAGCTGCGCCATCTGCAGCGCACCGAGCTGCGCGAGGCGCAGGAGTACTTCAGCGAGAAGCAAAAAGGCTCCTCGGCCATGCCGCACAAGAAGAATCCCATTACTTCGGAACAGATCAGCGGCTTGGCGCGCGTGCTGCGCGGCAACGCGCAGGCGGCGATGGAGAACATCCCGCTGTGGCACGAGCGCGACATCTCGCACTCGTCGGTCGAGCGCGTGATTTTTCCCGACTCGACGATTTTGATGGACTACCTGCTGGCCAAGACGACCGATCTCATCGATCGGCTGCTGGTGTATCCGGAGCGCATGAAAAAGAATCTCGAATCGACCGGTGGGCTCATTTTTTCTGGACAACTCCTGCTCGATCTGGCCGAAGCCGGCATGCTGCGCGAGGACGCTTATCGCCTTGTTCAGGCCCACGCCATGCGCGCCTGGAAAGAGGATTTGAACTTCCGCGAGGAAGTGGCGCGTGACCCGGATATCACGAAGCTGCTGAGCGCGGAGAAGCTGGCGAAGACCTTCGACTACACGCGGCAGTTGGGCAATGTGGACGCGATCTTCAAGCGGGTGCTCGGAGAGTAAGGCTAGCTATTAGCTGTTAGCCTTTAGCTCTTAGCTTTCTCCGCCGAAATCTGCCCAGCGCATCATCGTTGGGGAAGGTTTGTAGCCGGCTGGCCGGGGCATGCGCCGTAGGCGCGACGTTCGTTAGCCCCGCGCTTCACAGTCTGTTACGGAACGCATTTTACGGAGGATCGAGGTTGATGAGGCTTTCGGGGTCGCCGTTTTGATCTTCCATTGGATGCTGGTGCAGGAGTTCATCCCTGTAGCGCATTGATCAGTTTCGCTGCACCCAGGACGCTGATCATGCGCTTGAGGTTGTAGACCATGACTCCAAGGCCGATCTCGATCTTCGCCCCGGCCAGGCCACGCAGCAGGAAGCGTGGATGGCCGAAGATGCGGTATTTGAGTACGGCGAAGGGGAGCTCGACTGTGCATCGTCTGAGGCGCATCAGCTGCGATGTGGCGCGCTGATGCATGCGATCCAGTGCAGCCTCGTGCAGGTGAACGGTGACATAGCGTTGCCGAGATGGGGTGCAGCGGCTCTTTAGAGCGCAGGCGCCGCAAGCCGCCGCAGCAGCCGTGTAGACCACGCAAGGCTTGTCCTTCTTCTGTTGCTTGCGGGTCAGCGTCTGACCGGCCGGGCAGCGGAACCCGTCGCTGGCCGGGTCGTAGTGGAACTGGCTGCGGTCGAACATCGTTCCATCTCCACGGTTGTTGATCCCGCGCTTGGCGGGCACATGGGTTACGATGCCCTTCCCCTCGCAGGCTTCGGCCTGGGCTCCGTTCGAATAGCCACCGTCGGCCACCACATTCAGCGAAGGCGGCGAGCCCACCGCCTTCTGTGCCGTCTCGGCCATGGGCAGCAGGCTGCGGTTGTCGCTCTTCTCCCTGCTCACCTCGTGGGCCACGATCAGCGCATGTTCGCTATCCACGGCGGTCTGCACGTTATAGGCCGGCACCGAGCCATGAGCCGTGCGCATGAAGCCCGCCTCCGGCTCCGGGTGACTGTTCAGCTTCTCCAGCGCAGCCTGCACCGCTCCGGGATCGATGACCATCTCGTCCTGCTGGTCGCCGGCCTCCACCGCATCCAGATACCGCTTGATCGACTCCCGCTCGGCCACGCTGCGGGCACTCGTCACTGCTTGGAACTTCGACCCATCAATGGCCACCCACTCCCCACGTACCAGGCCCACCGAGCGCGCAAAGCTCACCAGCTCTGCACCCGCCTCGGTCACCGCTTCCCGATGCATGCGCCGGAACTCGGCGATCGACTTGTAATCAGGCGCCAGGCGGCCCAAAAGCCACATCACCTCCACGTTGCGGCGGCACTCGGCCTCCAGCCGTCGCGATGATCGAATCTGCTGAAGATAACCGTAAAGATAGAGCTTAAGCAGATCGCGCGGGTCGTAGCCCGGACGGCCTGTCTCGGCGGCCTCGGCACGCAAAAATCCAAGTTTATGAAAATCCACCCGCCCCACAAATGCATCGATCACACGGCAAACGTGATCGGCAGATATAAGATCATCCAACGACAACGGAAACAACCACTCCTGCCCCCGCGCCTCGCCTCGGATATAACCCATGCACGCATCTTCCCATGAATCAAATCAAAAACAATAGAGTTTCGTAACAGACTGGCAAGCGCGGGGTTTGGAATCGCGGTTGTAAAATGGGAGTCCCGCAGGGACGGTGGATCATGGCGCAAGGGTACGCGAGCAATTTCATTCATTGTGTCTTCAGCACCAAGGATCGCCGCTCTCTGATTCCCGCTGCCCGTACCGGTGAACTCTACGCTTATCTGGGCGGCATCGCCCGCGGCGAGGGTTTTTCGTTGATTGCCGCCGGGGGAACTGCGAATCACATTCATTTATTGTTTGTCCTACCGGCGTCGTACTCTCTCGCTGACACGGTTCAGAAGCTCAAAGGAAGTTCTTCCCGCTGGATGGGAAGGGGCTTCTCATGGCAGGAGGGATACGGAGCATTCAGCGTGAGTCCTTCGCAGGTTGAGGCTGTGAAAGGGTACATTCAAGACCAGGAGCGACATCACCGCAAACGCAATTTCGAACAGGAACTCGTCAAGCTTTTGCGCGGCTGCGGGATTGAATATGACGAGCGTTACGTGTTCGGGTGATGGGAGGCGTCGTCCCTGTGGGACTCGATTCGAATTCAATCGTCAGGGACCCCACGCTTCCACCCCAGGAAACAGAGGCGGTTTCTTGGGGACCCCGGTGAAGCGCGGGGCTAACAGACATTGCGCCTACGGCGCGAGCTGCTTAGACTCGGCAGTTGGGGAATGTGGACGCGATCTTCAAGCGCGTATTGGGAGAATGGGAATTCTATGCAATGAGTCAAGGCGACAAAACCGAAGAATCTGATTTCGTTTCATTCACTTCATCGCTGACCGGACTGCCGGTAAGTCATATCTGGCGTGGATACGGCTTTGCGATTTTTCTGGAATTCGGAGATCTTCGTTCCGGACGACACCGACGCGATGGTTCCCCAGGGAACCCCGCAGGCGAATGGACCTTGGGCGTTGAATGGAGCTGGCGCACTTAGGGGAAGCGACGAATCTTGTGCGGTAGTTGGAGTGATGAGAGGCGCTGGCCGAAAGCATTTGCCAAGCTTTAAGGATAGGAAGGTCACGTCCGCGTCGCTCTACGGAAGATTGCCTGAGATCTCACTGGGCCTCTCGAATGGGATTTACCTTTTGTCTATGATGACCGCTGAGGGCGACCCGGCGTGGTGGCTGACGAGGCGTAAGTGGGGCAATTCAGCCTCCATTTCCGTTCGGGGGGGTAAACTTCACATCGATTCAAAGAACGCCTTGCGCGAGGGCACGCGGAACAGAGCATGCAAAAAGTAAGCCTTACCGTCGCCATCACCGGAGCCTCAGGCGCGATCCTCGCGCGGGAGTTGCTGCGTTCGCTTGAGGCCGACGCCCGCGTCACCCGCGTGCACTTTGTCGCTTCTGAGAACTCGCTGCGCGTGCTGGCCGAAGAACTGGGAGTTTCAGGGCGAACAAATCTTTTGGAGAGGCTGCTGGATGCAATCCCGCCGAAGAAGATCGTTCAGCATGCCGATGCCGATATTGGCGCAGCAATTGCCAGCGGAAGCCATCCTTCAGACGGAATGATCATTCTGCCGTGCTCGATGGGAACGTTGGCGGCGATCGCATTGGGCCTCGCCAACTCGCTCATCGCCCGCGCCGCCGATGTCACGCTCAAGGAGCGCCGCCCGCTCATCCTCTGCGTGCGCGAAACGCCGTTCAACCGCATTCACTTGCGGAACATGACGCTGGCCGCGGAGGCCGGAGCCACGGTCTTCCCTTGCATCCCCGCCTTCTACAACCACCCCGTAGGCTCCGAAGAGATGGCGCGGCAGTTCGCCTACCGCGTGCTGGCGCACATTGGCTTCACTCAACCGGGCGCATATGTGTGGAAGCCGGAGGAATAGCAGGTTCTCATTTCGATTCGTACACCGGCAAGCCGGTTCGGTGTATGATCGTGCATCGATTTTCCCTGCACGGAGGTCACCTCATGCGAAAAATGCTGTTCCTTGGGTATCTCCTGGGAGTCTCCTGCGTTGCGGCTGCGCAAACCCCTCAAGGGGCCTGGACGAATCTTAGTAAACTCGCGCCAGGCCAGAAGATTCTGATCGTCGAAGTGAATTCGAAGAGTCACCCCGGGACCTTCGAGAATGTTTCCGATTCGGCAATCTCAATCAAGGATTCCGCCGGTGAAGCGAGCATCCAGAAGCAGGACGTGCGCAGCGTGAAACTCATGAGGAGCAACCGCCGATTGCGCAATACCCTTATCGGAGCGGGAATAGGTGCCGGAACTGGAGCTGCGATTGGGGCGACAGCTTGGGAGTCCCATGGATTTCTTCACGGCAAAGGCACAGGAGCCGCAATATGCGCCGGGCTCGGTGGCTTAACGGGCATTCTTGTCGGGGCAGTCTTGCCCACCCATGACACGATATACGAGGCGAGTTCACGTTAGCCCGCCCCTAAAGTTGTAATAGCGAGTTTTGGCGTTAATTCCATTTGACATTTCACCTATCGCCCCTAGATACTGCCTTCATGTCGATTTCATGGGCTTACGCGATTGTGTTCATGGCCATGTGCATGTGTATGGCCTGGAGACCCGTCCGTCCAGCCTATGAGCGGCAAATGCGCTAAGCGCAACCGATCAGAAGTGAAACGGCCCGGTCCCAAATAGGACGCGGGCCGTTTTCATTGCCGACCAGCCTGCAGACGTTCCCCGCCGTCCCCGAAGCAACGAGCTAACGAATCTGAAGGAGATGATTATGTCGGAACCAAAACAGCATCAACTTGCAACCAAGGCCGTGCACGCCGGCCAATCCCCCGATCCCACCACCGGCTCCCGCGCGGTGCCGATTTACCAGACCACGTCCTATCTCTTCCAGGACGCAGATCACGCCGGGCGCCTCTTTGCGCTGCAGGAGTTCGGGAACATTTACACGCGCATCATGAATCCCACGACCGACGTGCTGGAGAAGCGTGTGGCAGCCCTGGAGGGCGGTGCGGCGGCGTTGGCCACCGCCTCAGGCCAGGCGGCTGAGACTTTAACGATCCTGACGCTGGCTGCTGCCGGCGAGGAGATCGTCTCTACGACGTCGCTTTACGGAGGCACCTACAACCTGTTCCACTACACGCTCCCAAAGCTGGGAATCAAGGTGAAGTTCGTCGACGCCGACGATTTCGATGGCCTGCGCAAGCTGATCAACGACAAGACCCGCGCGGTTTATACCGAAACGCTGGGCAACCCCAAGCTCGACATTGCCGACATCGAGAAGCTGGCCGCCATCGCCCACGAGCATAAATTACCACTCGTTATCGATAACACCTCGGCTTCGCCGGCGCTGGTGCGGCCTATCGAGTGGGGCGCTGACATCGTGGTGAACTCGGCGACCAAGTTTCTGGGCGGCCACGGCACAGCCATTGGCGGGGTGATTGTGGATGCAGGCAAGTTCGATTGGGCTGCCGCAGGCCGCTTCAAAGAATTCGTCGAGCCCGACCCCTCGTATCACGGCCTTCGTTACACCGAAGCTTTCGGGCCGCTTGCGTTCATCCTGAAAGCGCGCGTGCAGGGACTGCGCGACACCGGTGCAGCGCTTTCGCCCTTCAATGCCTTCCTCCTCCTGCAGGGAATTGAGACGCTGCACCTGCGCATGGAACGCCACTCGCAGAACGCGCTGGCCGTGGCCAAACACCTGCAGCAGCATCCGGGCGTGGAGTGGGTCAACTATCCCGGTTTGGAGTCCAGCCAGTATTTCGCGCGATCGAAGAAGTATTTGCCCAACGGTGCCGGGGCCCTGGTTACGTTCGGCATCAAGGGCGGTTACGAAGCTGGAAAGAAATTCATCGACACGCTTGAGCTGTTTTCGCTGCTGGCGAACATTGGCGACGCCAAATCTCTGGTGATCCATCCGGCATCGACGACACACCAGCAGCTCTCAATTGAAGAGCAGGCGAGCACGGGCGTGACGCCGGAACTGGTTCGGCTCTCGGTGGGCATTGAGGATATTCGAGACATTATTGCCGATCTCGACCAGGCAATTGAGGTCGCGAACGGCGCCAAGGTTGCCAGCTCGGCCAGGACTGCGGTGGCGCGGTAAGGCAGAATAAGATCAGATGACCGATACTTACAATCGCAGCGGAGGGTCGCCGCCCAAGACAAAGATCGTGGAGCCGACCTACGAAGGAGACTTCGTGCTGGATGGCTCTCTGCGGCTGGAATGCGGCCGCTCGCTTGTCTGTCCTACGCTGCATTACGCTGTCTACGGCCGGTTGAATGCAGCGCGGGACAATGCCGTTTTAGTTTGCCACGCGCTCTCTGGCTCAGCGCTGGTTGGTTCCTGGTGGCCGGAAATCTTCGCTCCCGGCGCGGTTCTCTCGCTGGAGCACGACTTCGTCATCTGCATCAACATGCTGGGCTCCTGTTACGGATCTACGGGGCCCGGTTCGGTTAATCCCGATACAGGCGAAATCTACGGTCCGGATTTTCCGCTAGTTGGCGTGCGCGACAACGTCCGCGCGCAGGCACTGCTGCTCGATTCCCTCGGCATCCGCAAGCTGCGGTTGGTTCTGGGCGGATCCATCGGTGGCATGCAGGCACTGGATTGGAGCATTCTTCATCCCGACCGTGTGGAGCGAGCGCTCATCATCGGTGTTACGCCGCTTTCTGCCATGGGGTTGGCGCTCAACCACTTGCAGAGAACAGCCATTCAGCAGGATCCGGAGTGGGCTGCCGGGCGCTATCTGCCACAGCGGCCGCCGCAGCGCGGGCTGGCGCTGGCCCGCCAGATTGCCATGATCAGCTATAAATCCGCGCCGCTGTTCGACGAGCGCTTCGGCCGCAATCCCAATCGCAGCGGCGAAGATCCGTGGGCGGCGGACGGCAAATCCGGCGGCCTCACCGGCGGACGCTTCGACATTGGCGGCTACCTTGATTACCAGGGGAGGCGCTTCGTCGAGCGCTTCGACGCCAACGCCTATCTCGCTATCCTGCGCGCCATGGATACCTGGGATCCGCTGCGCGGCTACGCTTCACGAGAGGAAGCCTATGGCCGAATTCGCGCCCGGCTGATCGTTATCGGGATAAGTTCCGATTGGCTTTTTCCCGCCTCGGGGGTTGCCGGTTTCGCCCAAGATCTTCGGCGCGCAGGCGTCGATGTGGAGTATCGCCAGATGGAAAGCGATCATGGCCACGACGCGTTTCTGGCCGAGCAGGCGGAGCTGGTGCGCCTGTTGCAATAGGATTTTTAGAGGCCCAAGTCCAGGGACGCCCGGGACGGGATGCGCATCTTATCCGGTTAGCGAAGTGTCATCCGGCGGGCTTGGCTCAAGGGGCAGCTTGTCAGACGCGAAAGCGCTTTCTATAATCCTCCTACGCAACTTGGTAGGCGTGGTATCGTATTATCCGTCACCCCGGCGCACATCCGCCGTGCAGGGCGGCGCCCCTTTCGCGGGCTAACGAATGAATCTCGATTTCCATTTTCGCAATTCCCAGGAGCACTGCATGAAGAAGTTAGTCTTTGCATCTGCAATGGTATTGGCAAGCATCTGCCTTGCTATAACGCCCGCGCTGCGAGCTCAGGATGCCGGCCAGATCACCATCCAGGATCCGGCGGAGTTCAACGCCTATCAGAACTTCAGCACTCAGACCGATCCGGCGCAAAAATGCGCCGCCGGCGAAAGCTTTCTTACAACCTACCCGCAGAGCGTGGTCAAGAAGGCGGTACTCGATGAGTTGATTGGCTGCTACGAGCAGACAAATCAGCCGGACAAGGTTCTGAGCGCGGCCAGCCGCCTGCTGCAGGTGGATCCCAATAACATGAAGGCAATCTACATCTCGGTCTTTATAAAGAAGGGCCAATGCAGCAAGAACCTTGACGCGTCCGGCATGAGCACCGATCCCCAGACTTGCGACGACGCGGCGGCGCTGGCCCAGAAGGGGCTGACTGCGCCGAAGCCGGCCGACATGTCGGACGACGATTGGAAGAAGTTGACCGCCGGCACATACCCCGTATTTCACTCGGCTATCGCTTCTGATGACCTCCTCTCGAAGAAGGACTATGCGGGCGCCATCAAGGAATACACGACTGAGTTGATGCTTTATCCGCCCGATGCGTGCAACAAGCCCGGCCCTTGTTTGGCTGACACGCTTCAACTGGCGCAGGCTTACGCGAAGCCGGGCCCGGACAGGGATGAAGTGAAGGCTATCTGGTTTTTCGCTCGCTTCCTCGACTTTGCGCCCGCTAGCTTCAAGACCCAGGTCGACCCGGTGTTTGACTACTGGTACAAGCGCTATCACGGTACGCTCGACGGCGAACCGGCGATCAAGCAGCAGGAGACCGGTATCGAGCAGCAGGCGCAGGCAACGCTGTTTCCGCCCTCCAGCTTCAGCGTTGCGCCCGCCCCAACGCCGGCGGATCTCGCGCATCATGCTTTTACGACCGGAGATCCAAAGGCTCTAAGTCTCGAGGACAAGGAATACATCCTGGCCAATGGTACAGACGCCGATGCCAACGGGCTCTGGGCCCTGTTGAAGGGTCAGCCAACTCCTGTTCCGGGTATCGTTATCGCCGACCCGGCAACCACATTGAAGGTGAGCGTGACCACGGCAGCCTCGGTCAAGCCAAAGGATTATTTGGTGAAGCTCGCCAATCCTGTAGCCTGTGGTGCCGTTCCGCCCCCGCCGTCCGAGCTGAAGATTAAGGAAGCGCAGGATTACATCACGACGAATGGGGTGAAGGCAGACACCGACGCGATGGGAGATGCGCTGACCGAGTCGCCGGCCCGCATTCACAAGATCGAGATTGTGCCTTCGATTACGGAAGTCGACGTTGCGGTGACCCAGGACGCTAAGGACGCCCATAAGGCCGACTTCACAGTGAATCTGAAAGAGCCGACTTCGTGCAAGGATGCTCCTGAGCCGGGTACGGCGCTGGCCACGCTTCCTTCAATGGAGCTGGACGGAACTTACGACACCTACACCAAGACCGCAGCCGCCGGCACCACGCCTGCTTCAGCGCAAATTGTGCTGAGCCAGGGCTTCATTCAACAGCCGCAGAAGAAGGCAGAGCCAGTGCATCGTCGGCCGTCTCCGGCGCATCGCCCTGGAATGTAACGGCGTCTGTCGACCACTCGTGGTGGGCAGATGAGCTTCACTCTCCTGGAATTAGCAAGGGCAGTCCGTTTCGGCGGGCTGCCCTTTTTTTCGGCGTCGTGCTACTTGTCCAAAGGGCTACCCCACGCAGTGGTTACTCGCCAAGCATGATGCGCCGGATGGCCGAGGCGCGGCCGGTTGCCGGATCGCATGTGACGAGCGCCGCGCACATTTTGGGATTTCCCTTGGCCGCCTCGAACTTGCCCGGCATGCCGGAAAGGAATTTGTGCAGGATGAGGTCCTTCTCGACGCCGATGATGCTGTCGAAAGGCCCACTCATGCCCACATCCGTCTGGAACGCAGTTCCGTTGGGAAGAATGCGCTCGTCGGCGGTGGGCACATGAGTGTGCGTGCCCAGCACTGCTGTCGCGCGCCCGTCCAGATACCAGCCCATGGCAACCTTTTCGCTGGTCGCCTCGGCGTGAAAGTCAACCACAATCACTTTGGCCCGCACCGAGACCAGCAGGCCATCGGCGATGCGGAACGGGTCGTCGATGGGCGTCATAAAGACCCGGCCCTGCAGTTGCAGAACCGCGAAGTCGACGCCGCCGGCGGTTTTGCCTTCATAGATCCCGTAACCTGGCACCCCCGGCGGAAAATTAGCGGGCCGCAGCACACGGCGCGGGCGATCGTGGGTATAGGGCGCGGCCGACTTGAGATAGTCGAAGAGCTCCCTCTTGTCCCACACATGGTTGCCGGTGGTGAGCACATCGGCGCCCAGTTCGAAGATCTCCTCGGCGATCTGCGGGGTGACGCCAAAACCACCGGCGGCATTTTCGACATTCACGATGGTCAGGTCGACCTGGTGCGCCTCGCGCACGTGGCCGATGTGCTCGCGAACGATTTTGCGTCCCGCGCTGCCGAAGATGTCGCCGATGAAGAGAATGTTCAAAAGACAGCTCCTAGCTGCTAGCTTCTAGCTCCTAGCCCATCCAGCGGAGCTGGCGAAGTTAACGGCGCTAGCGTTGCTACTATCGGTTTCGAACCGCCAAAACCTTGTCATCCTGAGCGACGAGCGCAGCGAGGAGCCGAAGGATCTGCGGTTGTTCTTAGCAAATTCAATCCAACACGAAAAATGGGTGCCCCACATCTCGATTTTGAGATGTGGGATACCACGAAACTCAACCCGCAGGTTCCTCTGATCCCTGATCTCTCGCCCCTGCCGGGGTCCCCGGCGAGCGGTCTTGGCTCGCTGGGGTGGCTGATCCCTGCTGTTTCCGCATTAGTGGAAAGAGGATTACGTCGCGAATGGATTTGGAGCCCGTCAAAAGCATAACCAGGCGATCGATGCCGATGCCTTCGCCACCTGTGGGAGGTAGGCCGTAGGCTAGTGCGCGGACGTAATCTTCGTCCATCGCGTGCGCTTCATCGTCGCCGCGGAATCGTTCGGCCAACTGCTGCTCGAAGCGCTTGTGCTGCTCGACCGGATCGTTCAGCTCGCTGAAAGCGTTGCCGATCTCAAATCCGCCGGCAAAGATCTCGAATCGCTCGACGTGGTCCGGGTCGTCGGGCTTTTGCTTGGAGAGTGGCGAAACCTCGGTCGGGTATTCGTAGATGATGGTGGGCTCGATGAGTTTGGGCTCGACGACGGCCTCGAAAATGCCATAGATCGTTTTGCCAATCGACTGGGGATGGCGCTGCAACGGGGCAGATTCCTTTGGCAGTCCAAGCGCCTGCACGACGACGTTCGCCATTTCAGTCAGATCACCGTGAAGCAGAATCCTCTGCGCATTAATGAGGAAAAAAAGACTACGGAGCCGCCGGTGTCGGTCGAGGTCGACGCCTTGCACCTCGATGCTTGGCGTCTCGATTGGTGAATAGTTCGAACGCAAGTGTTGAAGAGAGGCGTTGAGGAATTGCTCCAGGTTGTCCGAGTTCTCAAAGTCCACTGACGATGGAGCCGGGCCAAACTCAGGCGGCCAGTGCCTGATGATCGCCTCCCGCATCGTCAGCCGCTGCCACTTGCCGAAGTCAATCTCGACATCGTTGAACGTGGTCAGCGTCGTCTCGTTCACTTCCATCGCCACAAACTTGATCAGCTCCTCGGTCAGGTCCATCAGGTCGTGGTAGTTCGCATAGGCCTGGTAGAACTCGAGCATGGTGAACTCGGGATTGTGCTGCGTGCTCACCCCCTCGTTGCGGAAGTTGCGGTTGATCTCGTAGACCCGATCCAAGCCGCCGACCACCAGGCGCTTCAGATAAAGCTCCGGCGCGATGCGCAGAAATAAATCCATGTCGAGCGCGTTATGGTGGGTGCGAAACGGCCGCGCCGCCGCGCCACCGGCGATGGGCTGCATCATCGGCGTTTCCACTTCAAGGTAGCCGCGCTCGTCGAAGAACTTGCGCAGCGCCTTGAGCACCTTGGCGCGCTTCACAAACACTTCGCGGCTGTCGAGGTTGGTGAAGAGGTCCACGTAGCGCTGGCGGTAGCGCAGCTCCACGTCGGCCAGGCCGTGATACTTCTCGGGCAGCGAGAGCATGGCCTTGGAAAGAAACGTCAGCGTCTCCACGTGTACTGTCAACTCACCAGTCCGCGTGCGAAAGAGATAGCCGGTAACGCCGATGTGGTCGCCCAGGTCGAGCAGCTTATAGAGCGCGAAGGCCTGCTCGCCCACCGCGTCGAGCCGCACGTAAATCTGCAGCCGCGCGCCTTCCTGCTGCAGCGTGGCGAATCCGGCCTTGCCCTGCTGGCGGATGGCCATGATGCGCCCGGCCACTGCTACTGCCTCGCGCTTGGCCTCAAGCTCCTCGGCCGTGGCTTTGTCCCACTTTGCCCGTACCGCGGCCAAAGCGGTCGCCGTCTCGTCCTGCCGGGCAGGGAAGCGATTGGGATACTTTGCCTGCCCCAGCTTCTCGATCTTATCGAGCTTTTCCTGCCGCTCTTCGAAGACCTTGCGCTCAAATTCTGATTCGAATTCCATGCATTCCTTATCGCGCAGTAATCGATGGTCCAACCGCCAGTATAGCGGCTGCGATACGACGCGTGACCCGCGCCGTCGCGCGGATAGCCGCTCCTCGTGTATAACCACGATGGTGCCTTACCAACGCCCCATACCGGACAAGAAGACCGAGCCGGGAATGTCAGGCCTCATCGGCGCCTGGGTGCAGGCCGAGAAGATGATCCAGATCGCGCTGGTGCTGCCTTGCGCCGCGCTGATCGGATGGCTGCTTGGCGCCTGGCTCGATCACATGTTGCATCAAAAGTGGATTGCGACGTCCGGCATCATCTTCGGAATCTTCTCCGGGCTCGTCGGCGCCATCCAGATGGCGGTGGTTTACTCCCGTGATCCACGACAGAAGAGCCGAAACGGCGACAGTGCCGAAAAGGGAAATTCAGACCAGACCTCATGACCGAAGAAATCCCTTTTACCCACATCACGGACGAAGGCGTTGAGGCCATGCTCAAGCGGGCCCTGCGCATCGTTGTGATTTTGGGAGTGTTGGCCTCCCTGGTGCTATGGAAAGCTGCAGGCTGGCGCGATGCAGCCATGCTGGCTACGGGCGCCGCGATCTCTGCTGCAAGCATTTACGAGTGGCGCCGCCTTGTGCGGTTCATCACAGTCAAAATGGACCAGAAGCAGACGCCCCGGGGAGCTTCGATCGCCGTCCTTTTCTTCATCTTTCGGCTCGCCATCTTTGGAACGGCGATTTATGTTAGCCTGAAATGTTTTAGAGGGTCGGGTGTGGCACTACTTTGCGGCTTGGCCCTTGCGGTCCTGGCCATTACCTGGGAGGGGCTTCGGCTGCTCCGGGAGTAAGTGCCCACGCGGACCATTTTGCATTGATTTCGCCGGAATGGAAAGACGCAATTCTACATGTCGAACTCGCTCGCGTTCACACACCTGTTGAATCATCTCTTTGGGCCCATGGTGGGCGCCTTCCTGCAATCCATCGGGATTCACCCCGCCAATGCCGCTGCCCCCATCAACGATACCTTTGCCCTCGAGTTGCTCGTAGTCTTGGGATTGATCGCGTTCTTTCTCGTGGTGCGACTCACTCTATCGGTGGAGAATCCCGGGCCGCCGCAGCATGTGGCAGAGATGATCCACGAGTTCGTCGGCAGTCAGGCTGAATCCGTGATCGGGCATGGCTACGAGAGATTCCAGGCCTTCGTAACCTGTGTGCTGCTCTTTATCCTGCTCAACAACCTGTTTGGCCTGCTGGTCGGCTTTCATGGCGTGGATACTCCCACGGGCGAGCCGGCAGTGCCGCTGGGCGTGGCCGTGCTTACGTTTCTCTATTACAACTACTACGGCGTTCGCGAGCAAGGGTTCGTTGGCTACCTCAAGCACTTTGCCGGGCCGGTATGGTGGATGGCCTGGCTGCTGTTTCCGGTTGAAGTGATTTCGCACCTTGCGCGCATGATGTCGCTCACCATCCGTCTTTACGCCAATATGGTGGCCAGCGACCTGCTTACTCTGATCTGCTTTTCGTTAGTGCCGTTTGCCGCCCCGATTGTGTTTCTGGGCCTGCACTTTTTTGTTTCGCTCATTCAGGCTTATGTGTTCATGCTGCTCTCGATGATTTATCTGGCGATGGCGGTGGCGCATGAGCACTAAAGACAGCTTTTTGCCATTAGCCTGTAGCTTGAAAACGCTGGTTCCCGGAGCGTTCGGCGAGCGGGCGACCAAAGGAGCTACAAGCTACTGGCTAATGGCTACCAGCCTTTAGCCCAAACAAGTTTCCGCCGGAGAGTGCTTCCGCTTCGGGTGAACGGAAAAGGCCGCAAGCGTGAGGGGGCCAGCACGGTGAGCCTCAACCACCCACTGGCGGCCAATCTTAAAGAGAAGCAGGAGGATTATGCGTAAACTTCAAAATGTATTCATGGCGCTGGCAGCCTTGTGCTTTGCCGTTCCGGTCTTCGCACAAGGTGGTTCAGCGGTGATGAACCTGGCGCCAGTGGGCGTCGGGCTCGGCATGGGACTTGCCGCCGGCCTTTGCGGCCTGGGCCAGGGACGCGCAGTTGGCTCGACCACCGAAGCACTGGCACGCAACCCGGGGACGCGTCCAGCTCTCATGACGTTCATGATTATTGGCCTCGCGTTCATCGAATCTCTCACCCTGTTCACCTTCGCCATGATCCTGATCAAGATTTCGTAGATTTTTCTGGACATGAGAAGCAGGCGGCCGGAGCAATCCGGCCGCTTTTTGTATGCCGGTTTCCGCCGTCGCTTAGGGGTTTCCGAGGAGCATGCCGATAGCTTTCTGGTAAGTGATCGCCGCCGGCACTGGAGTAAAGTGACTTTCCTCTTCCAGGGTGTCGAAGACCCTCGTCTTAAATACCACCCGGCCGCTCATCGACATCTGGAAGCGCACGATTCGCCACTGGCCTTCGTCCACTTCCGCCTGCTCGATAGCGATCCAGCCGCCTTTATTCAGGTGGCCCAGGATTCCCCACCCAAAGTCGACGCCCTGTTGCAGATGGCCCTCGAGCCGGACCACGCGCTGATGAACGGGATCGATCCAGATCGCGCCGATCATGGCAGTCAGAACCTGGGTTTCCAGGTCGGGAGGAGGGAATGACGGGTTGGGCGTGAAAGTGAACTTCTCTACCTTTCCAGCCGGTCCATTAACGGCCCCGGCATATTGATATTCGAAAGCGTTAGGCAGCGCGCGCAGCACCTTCAGGGCTCGCCCCGCATCTTCATCTTCTGCCTGCTTGCGGTGCCGTTGCTTGCGAGGGTCATTGAGCAATTCCTCGAGCCGCGCGGATTCCGTTTGATCGTCCGTAGTGCTCAACGGCTGGTCGTTGATGGAGAGCAGCCGCGCCACATAGCCGTCCTTGGTCTCGATGATCTGTTTGGTTGTGGTGAGGCGCGGGCTGGTTTTGCGCAATTGGTAGCGCATCAGGTAGTTCTGATCCTGGTTCGCGCGCAGTTCGTTGGCAAGCGCCGTTTCAACCAGAGCCTGTCCCTGGGCAGGCGTCAGGTCCCATCCCATGCCGGAAGCCGGCTGTCCCTGGATTGGAAGAGCCCAGGCAAGCAGGAGAAGGACTCGTAACGATCGCCGCACATCAACTAGTTTAGCTGGCGCAGCCTGCTTGCTTCGCTCTAGAGTTGGCGTAGGGACTTGGGATTCGACTTGGACGCTGTAGTGACTTGCCGGGTGCTCATGCGGCAGCGTGCTGCACTGAAGAATTGAAGCAACGAGGCCGCATTGCGTATAGTTCGGGCAGGGCCTCTTCAGCAGTTTAAGGGCGGGCATAGCCGGCTGTTGACTGCTTCCACGGCCGATGCACCACCTTGTGGCGTCGACTTGGATGGAGCAACGCTGGGAGACTGTGACCCTGGAAGAGATCGGATGCTTCCGCACGGAGCGGATCTCCCAACCGGATGGTTTCAACCGGGCGGGGGGTAGACCATAGGCCGGCAGAAAAACGAAGTCCCTCGGAATGCGGTAACAAAGACCCACGGAAGGATCAATATCATGGCACTGGATAATGCGTCCGCGAGAATCGGCAAAACGATTGTGATCTGCGGTGAAGTGAAGGGCAGCGAAGACCTGGTCTTGGATGGCCGCGTCGAAGGGACCGTAAACCTTTCTGAGAGCAGGCTGACTATTGGTCCCAACGCAGACATTGCGGCGGATCTGACCGCCAGAGACGTGCTCATCATGGGCCGTGTGCAGGGCAACGTGGTGGCCAGTGGCCGCGTGGAGCTTCGCTCCGGGTGCAACTTGCAGGGCGACATCCGCGCTTTGCGCCTTGCCGTCGAGGACAATGCCGTGTTTCGCGGCAAGGTGGACCTGACGCAGGCCGTCTCCCGGAATTCCGAGGGCGCAAACCCGCCGCAACTCAGCATCACGATGCAGGAGTAGGAGGACGCGGGCCGGGCTCGGAGACCGCCCGTCCGGCAGCAAGAGGGGTTCACCGTGGTGCGTCTGTGGTTCGACAAAAAGCAGGCTGGCGGATCAGCCGGATCGGCTCCGGGCCTGAGCGGTCCGCGCGTGCCGCGGCATTCGCGCGCCTGGGGCGTGTTGCGTAAACAGCTCGAAACCGAACCGGGTTTGCGGATCATCGACACGGGCTATACCTCGCCCTCCAACATCAACTACCTCACCAGCCTGGGGCACAGCGTGTATCTTGCCGATCCGGTGCACGATGCCTATGCACAGGATTGGCGCATCGGCGTGGATGCCGACGATAAGGCCATCTGGAACGTGGAAGGGTATCTGGACCAATCCTTCAACTTTTCCGGCCGCGCATTTGACATGGTCTTTCTGTGGACCGCGCTGGACTATTTGCCCGAGCCGCTGGTAGCGCCGGTAGTGGCGCGGCTCTACGAAGCCATGAATCCCGGCGGACAGGTGTTGGCGTTCTTTCACACCCGCAAGGAAGGCGAGGACGCGACTCGATTTCGCTACCACCTGACGCCCGGAGAAGATGTGGAGATGCAGATGACCGAGCAGTTTCCCATCCAGCGCGCATTCACCAACCGCAGCATCGAGCGGCTCTTCACAGGGTGGTCGGGGCATCGCCAGTTCCTGGCCAAGGACGCGGTCTCTGAAGTGATCATGACGCGGTAACCGGGCGCAGGCGAGCACTCCGAAGCGGATGGGACTCTTTTAAGAGTAACGGTCGCCCTCGGAAACTCCGCAGAGGGAACGCTTTCCTAGGCTCGACCCAAGGCGCCGGTCACCATGAAGAAAGTAATCCAAGGCAGGGCCGTGGCATCGTTCAGGAAGTGCGCCACCATCGAAGGGACCAAACTTCGCCGGCCTAGGAGGTAAGCGACGCCCCACATCATGCCAAGAAATGCAGTAGGAAGCATGATGCTGAGCCAAGGAAGAAAGCCCTGGTTTAAATACCCCGCGTGAGCCAGACCAAATGCGATGCCAGGGCCGATGACTTGCGCGGCTTTGCCATAGCCTGCACCAGCAAACTCAGTCATCAAGAATGCCCGGAAAAGCACCTCTTCGCAGAATCCAGCAGTGATTCCCATGAGCAGCGCGGCGCCCAAATGAAACCCAGGCGGCATGAACGCGAATGAGATCGGAACATGCATCCGCGGCAGGAGCCGGAGATTGCTCCCGATCGAAAGAGCCGCGAATAGCAGTGCGATGATCCAGGCTGACTTGGTTCCAAAACGCCAGACGCCGATCTTTGAGAAGGAGGATCCCCGCGCCCGCAGTCTGAACCAGACGCCCACCACAAAGGCCCACTCGACGATTGCGCCCCCGAGGATCCAGAGCAGGAATCGTTGCGCGGGAGAGCCGTTTACTGCTGCTGGGACGGACCACGAAATGATCTTGGAAATTGCCCAGATCGCACCAGGGACACCAAGGCCAATCATCAACGACTCTGCCCAGCACATTGCGCGGCCCGACGGGGCGCTGTCCCCGCGACCTACTGAGACGCCGCTACTCATCTGCGATCACCCTCCAAACCTGGATGGTGCAAAGAGAGATTCAACTCTACATCTACATAGGTGTACGAGGAGTCTGAAGTGAAAGTTCCGACGTTTCCGCTCGTCAGCTTGCGAACGGTAGCCAAGGCTGCATTGCGACGCTTTCGCCGATTATCTCCGTTTTTCTGTTCAGATCTTCATAGGTGAAGCGCTGGCCGAGCCTGTACTCGCGGCGAACGGATTCCACCACCTCCGACACGCGTTGCCGGTACTCGGCGGAGACAAAGGCACTCTTCGAATAGCGCTGTTCATAGGACGCGAGCAAGTTGGGAAAATTCTCGCGCACGAATGCCAGGAACGTGGGCAACGAGCAGGGCTTCAGGAAAAGCGCTCCAGCAGTGAAGAAGCTCGCATCGGCCGATGCGGCTGCCTTGGCCACAGAGCTCAGAGATCGCCGGCTATCGTTGATTCCCGGCATTAGCGGCGAACACATCACGCCGGCACGCAAGCCGGCCTCGCGGAGGCGTGCCAGGGTGCGAATGCGGAGATCCGGCCGCGGCGCTCGCGGTTCAAGCACGCGCGCGAGACTCGCGCTCATGGTTGTCACTGTCAGGTGGACCGTGAGGCTGTTTTTTGCCGCTATGTTTTTCAGCAAATCCGCATCGCGCTCGATGAGAGTCGATTTCGTGACGATCCCCAGCCGGAGGCCGTTGTGTTGCGCGAAAACTTCGAGCAAAGCGCGAGTGATTTCGAGCTTCCGCTCCAGCGGCTGATAGGGGTCGGTCGCAGTCCCAATCGAGATCTCAGTGTCCGGCTTCAGACGCTTCAGTTCCTGGGCCAGAAGCCAGGGACCGTTTTGCTTGAAGTAGATCTTTCGTTCGAACTCTTCAGGCGTCTGTTCAAGGAACTCATGCGTATACCGCGCGTAGCAATAGCGGCAGCCGAATTCGCACCCGCGGTAGGGGTTGATGGCGTGGGTGAAGGGAAGTCCGCGGTTGGACGTGGTTTTGTTCAGGATGGAGCGGCTGGCGAGTGGACGATATTCGGTGAGGTGTCCAGTTGAATCCAGACCGGATTCAGCGGCAATGCGGGCCAGGCCGGCTAACCGAGGGCCTTGAAGGATGGGGAAAAGCGATTCTATTTTCGCCATATATTCGCCTTTTCAGAGAGCGTACGCCGGATGCAGTTCCAAGTCAAGAGGGAATCTGTTGAGGAAGTAGCCGGCTTTCAGCTCTTCGTCTGCGCTGTTGTCCCCAGGCTTCAATGAGATGCGCGAGCAACTCCGCAGCAATGTCAAGGCTCGAAATCGACGCAAGCGGTCCACAGGCTTTCCACTTGAGATTGCCGGCCAAGAGTTGGAAGCTAAAAGGTGAACGCTGAAGGCTGAAAGCTTATAGCCGAAGCTGAAAGTCGCTTCCAGGAGACAACATGAGCACTTCGCAAAACACGCGCATTACGTGGCTCGGCCACGCCACCGTGCTGGTGCAGACGGCGCGCGGAACCAATATCCTGATCGATCCATTCATCGCGCACAACCCCAAATATCCGCAGAGTTTCAATTTGCCGACGAAGATTCACTACGTTCTGCTCACGCACGGCCATGGCGACCACATCTCCGACGCGGTGCCGGTGGCGAAGAAACACGGTTCCACGGTCGCCGCGATTTACGAGCTGGCGGATTACGTCAAGGCCAAAGGCGCGCCCGAGACTCTGGGCTTCAATCTTGGCGGTACAGTCGAGCTGGGAGAAGTCGCCGTCACCATGGTCGACGCCAAGCACTCCGCGGCGGCGGCCGATGAGACGGGCTCGCACTACGTCGGTGTCGCCACGGGCTATGTCTTGGCGGCTAAAGACGGCCCGGTTCTCTACCACGCAGGCGACACCTGCGTCTTCGGCGATATGCAACTGATTAAAGAGCTTTACAAACCGCACGTCGCCATGCTCCCCATCGGAGGCTTCTACACCATGGGACCGAAAGAGGCTGCGGTCGCTTGCCGTCTTCTGGCTCCGAAGATAGTCCTTCCCATCCACTTCGGCACATTTCCACCGCTCAAGGGCACGCCCGAAGAGCTGGCGGCTCTGGTCGGGGACGATGTGAAGGTCGTGTCCTGGAAACCGGGAGACGAATACGCGACGTAACAGCGGGGAACGAGGGGCCGAGAGAACAAGAGAACAAGGGGCCGAGAATGCAGGAGCTCAAGAAACCGAGCGACAGCGAGGCGGAATCGGCAGCTCGAAGGTCACCAGGCGCAAATGACCGCTGCGCGTTCTCTCGGTCCTATTGTCCCTGCTTTACTGGTCCCGCGTCTGCTTGATGGCGCGCGGCGATTGCGCGACTTCACCGGGACCGTGCGAATCGATTGGCCCGAGGCGCATGGCTGCGGGAGAACCTGCGGCGCGATAAGTTCGCAGGTCGCGCAGAATCTCCTGCTTCTCGCGAGCATACTGGCCGGCGAGGCGCGTGAGTGCATAGGTGATGATGTCGCTATGATGCAGATCCGCGACCGAGGGATCGCGGCGCATGTTCAGCCAGAGGCGGTGAACCAGTTGCACGTCGTCGGGACTCAAGGCTGGGGCATGCGGCCCGATGTAGAACACTTTCACATCTCCGTCGTTGCCTACGACGCAGAAGTTGAACTGGCGTTTGGGCTCAGGCAGCGCCTCCCAGGCTTGCCCCAGGTGGAATGCCTGTTCCTCTGCACTCAAAGAACTTGAGAGGCCGGAGACTACCGATTCCACCTCAAGCGAGTTCGCGGTTTGCGCCAGCGCAGCAAATACGTCGCCGGCCGGAACCACCAGGAGCGACACCTTCTTTCCAAAGCTTTCGGCCACGCCAACTGCTTTGGTGAAGACCATCTGTTCGTGCTCGCTAAAGCTCTGCTGCTCTGCGCTTAAGTACTCCGGTCCGCCTACGCCCATCAGGCGCACGCTGATCACGACCACATCCCGATCGTCTGTGCTGGTGCGTGCCAAGGTCCATTTCAATGCCACCGGATTGTCGAAGTCGCGCATGGTCACGATCACGCCCCCGGGACGGATGGCGACCGACTCGCGGCTTACCGTCTCCTGGTGCTCCAGTTGGAAGTGATCCCGCATCTGGCGCGCGGTGAGTGCATGCCGGCGCAGGTTGATTCGCTCCGAGACCGAGAAGACGATGAAAAACACCGCGGAAAATGCTATACCGCTGATGGTGGCCACCGACTTGGTGAACAGGTTTACGGTTGCCGTCGCCAGCAAAACCATAAAAACCGAGAGCAGCCCGATGGGAATTTCGAACTTCCCAATGCGAATATTCGGTGGCACCTTCCAGCCCCGCTCGCCGTGATACTTCCAGCGCAGCACCAGCATGGAAAGGCCGTTGAAAGTGAACGACCAGATGACGCCGAAGGCGTAGGCCTCACCCAGCATGATCACATTGCCGCGGCTGGCGATGATGGTGATCATCTGCAGGACGAAGACCAGGTTGACGATGCGATAGCTGGTTCCGTACTTGGAATGCGGCATGCGGAACCAGTCGGTCAGCACACCGTCTTCGGCTACGCGCATCAGGACGCCGGTGGAGCCGATGATCGAGGTGTTGATGGCGCCGGAGAGGATAAGAAAACCGACCAGCACAACGAAGATGCGGAAGGCGATGCGGGCGACCAGGGGGCCGGCCATGTACATCGCCAGGCCCGCGATCAGGTTGTCCTGGTAGACGTGGGTGCGCGGGCCATCGGGAATCAGCATGGAGGCCAGCAGCGTGCCGCCACCTGTAAAGATCAGGCTGTAAATCGCGATGACAATCGCGGCCCGCTTCAAATTCCTCAACTTGGGGTGCGCGATTTCGCGGTTGACCTGGGCCAGGCTTTCTTCACCGCTCATGGCCAGGATGGAGTGGCCGAATGCCATGAGGATGCCGAACAGGCCGAGAAAGGGAAGCACCCGCGTGCCCCGCAGAAACCCTAGAGCGTCTGGGCTAAACTTCAGGTGCGATGGGATGGGCGAGGGAGGCAGGTGCGCGCCGCGCAGCCAGACCGTGTAGCCGCCCCACAAGAACAGGACGATCACCATCACCGTGGTGATCTGCATGACGCGCAGTGCCTTGTCGCTCGATTCCTCAATGCCCTTGATGTTCTGCCACCAGTAATAGATGGTTACCGCGGCGGCGAAAAGGGCCGAAGTGTGATCCATGTTGAACTGGATGGGATGGCCGGGGGAAGTCATCAACGCCGGCGGCAGCCAGTGGCTTTGATCGGCCACCATCATCATTTCGTTCATCAGCCCGGTAATGTATTGTCCGGCGGAAACGCCGGAGATGGGGCCGGTGAGAATGTAATCGAACATCAGCGCCGAAACGCTGAGCTTGGCGAAGCCGCCGCCGAGAGCTTCCTTCACCACGCGGTATACGCCGCCGCGCGTGAACATGGAGCAACTCTCTACGTACACTGCGCGTACGGCGAAGCTGAACAGCATGATGCCGAGGATGAACCAGGGTGCAGCCGCTCCCACTGCCTGCTCGGCGATTCCGCCTGCATAAAAGGCCGAAGAGCCGAGGTCATTGAGGACGATGGCGGCCGCACGCCAGAAGGAGATAAACGTGAGCATCACAGAGGACGCCACGATCAGCCGTACTCGGTCATTCGGTGGAGCTGCGGTCGTTCGGGAAGAGGCCATCGCGAGAGTGCCGGCGACGCAGCCGGTGGTGAAAATTCGATCGAGCGAAACCACCGCTCTGCGACGAGTCTAATTTTCGGTTAAGCGCCTGTCAATGAGAAACGGAGGAGGGTGCTAAATGCCAGTAAAAACAGATCGTTTCACGCACATTGCGGCGCTCGGACGCGAGCGAGCATTCCCTGCAATCCCAGGAGAGGCTTCACGCGGTTTTGGGAGGAAATGCAAGGCCAACTGCAGGATGTGCAACAGGCTTCGCTGCGCGGCCCCGGGTATCCCAGACCGTTTTGGGGCGCAGCCAGTGAATCGGGTGGGGTCGGCTAGTCTTTGCCGAAGAGCTCTTTGCCGTCCTCGATAAAGCTGACCAGCACCACGATGGCTGATCCGGCCAGGCCGAGGAAGAACATCACTTCAAGCAGCCGCATTCCAAGAATCGCCAATACCATGAACCCAATTCTACCGCAGCCCGATGTTTTACACTCGCCCCTGTATGCAGTCTTCGTGGAAGTTGTGGGCCGCCGCCGTTCTTTCCGCCGCTCTGCTTGAGCTGCCGTTCCCGCTCGCCGGCCCGCTTCCCCCGTGGCGAAGCGTCTTTGCGTGGTTTGGCCTGGTCCCATTGATTTGGGCGGTTCTTTCTCTCCCGCGCTATGGCCAGCGGCGCCAGCTTCTTCGTGGGTTCCTCATCGCCTATCTCTGCGGCGTCCTTTGGTACGCGGGCAACTGTTATTGGATTTACGACACCATGCTGATCTACGGCGGTCTGCCGCCGGTGGTGTCGGCGCTGTTGCTCATTGGTTTTTCGCTCGTGCTTGGCGCGTACTTTGGCCTGTTCGGTCTGGGAATTCTGCTGGTGCGCCGTGCCACCGGCTCGGTGCGTCTTGCGCTTGCCTTCGCGCCGTTTCTGTGGACCGGTCTTGATCTTGCCGCCGCACGAATCACCAGTGTTCCCTGGGATCAGCTTGGTTATTCTCAGGTGGACAATGCCTTGATCAACCAGCTCGCGCCGTTCACAGGCGTCTACGGAATCTCCTTCGTGCTGGTTATGGTCAATGCGCTGCTCGCAGCCGGCTTGTTGGTTGCGGATGATTCAAAAAGTAAACTCTCTTGTCGCTGGGCCTGGGCGGGCTGCGGAGCGTTGTTGGCGATTTCAGGTTTTGCCGGCATTTTTGTGTCGCCGCCCAAACCCGACCCCACCGCCACCGCCGTTCTCATCCAGCCCAATCTCGACGTGGGCGCATACAACGACTGGCGTGGCGCAACGTGGAGCAGCCACATTGCGCAATTCGCGCAACTGGCGGGCGAGCAGTGCAAGAGCTACATCGCGGGCATTCCGCAAACCGGTGCGCTAAGTGGCGAAGTCGTCTGCCCGCCGTATCCCACGCACCCCGATCTGGTGGTATGGCCGGAGTCGCCCGCGCCTTTCTTTGAAGATGATCCTCAATTCGAGCAGGCCATGGCGGCCGTTGCCCGCAAAGTGCAAGCGCCGCTGATTGTGAATGCCGTCGGGGCTGACTACTCGGCAACCGGCCACGATTGGAAGAGCTACGTTTCTGCGGTTCTCTTCGACGCCAATGGGAATCGCGTCGGACGCTACGACAAAATCCATCTCGTGCCGTTTGGCGAGTACATTCCGTTTCAGGATCTGCTTAGCTTCGCGCATAAGTTGACTGGCCGGGTTGCCAGGTGGGATCGCGGCACCATGCGCAAGGTCTTTCTGCTCGACACGCAGAACGGCGGCAGCCATCGATATGGGGTCTTTATTTGTTACGAAGCGGTCTTTGCCGACGAAGTGCGGCAATTTGCGCGCAATGGAGCCGAAGTTTTCGTGAACATAAGCGACGACGGCTGGTACGGCGACACCAGCGCCCCCTGGCAGCTGCTGAACATGGCGCGCATGAGGGCCATCGAGAATCGGCGCTGGTTTCTGCGCGACACCAACACCGGCGTAACGGCGTCGATCGATCCGTACGGCCGCGTGCGGCAGAGCATACCTCGCCACCAGGCCGATGCGCTGCCTGCCGAGTTCGGCTTTCGCAGCGGCATCACCTTCTACAGCGCGCATGGCGACGTGTTCGCGTGGTCTGTGCCATACTGGCATTGGGCGTCGTTGGGCTGCTGCTTCAGCGTGGTCTGCTCCCAAAACTGAATCCAAAGCCAGGTCCTAAGAGCAAAGCATGTCGTTGAACGATCTCGAATTCGCTTACGCTCCCGTGCGCGACCAAGTGCGCGACCTGCGGGAGTATCTTTGACCCTGCCCGCATCCGCAGGGAACTCGCCGACATAGAAAAAAAGCTGGCCGATCCGGCCATGTGGACGATCCCGACGCGTCGCAAGCCGCTGATGCGCGACCGCAAGCGGCTTGAAGCGATGGTGGCCGACGATGAAGAACTGGTGCGCCGCACCGGCGACATCGAGGCCTACTTCGAGCTGGCGCGCGAGGGCGAAGATGTCTTGCCGATCTGGAGCGCGAGCATCAAGGCGCTCGCCACGTTTTGCCGAGGAACTTGAAGCGCGCACCATGCTCTCGGGCGAAGCCGATGCGCTGAACGCCATTGTTACCGTACATCCTGGAGCCGGCGGCACCGAGAGCCAGGACTGGGCAGAGATGCTGCTGCGTGTCGGCGGCCGCCGCCGTCCTCGCACGGTGCCGCCGGCTCCAGGATGTACGGTAACAATGGCGTTCAGCGCATCGGCTTCGCCCGATAGCATGGTGCGGCTTCAAGTTCCTCGGCAAAACTGCCGAGCGACTTGATCTCACGCTCCAGATCGGCAAGTACGTCCTCGCCTTCCTTCGCTAATTCGAAGTCCGCCTCGATATCGCCGGTGCGGCGTACCAGTTCCTCGTCGTCACGAACAAGCGTCTCGAGCCGCTTGCGATCGCGCATCAACGGCTGCGACGCGGCGGGATTCGACCACATGGCCGGATCGGCGAGCTTTTCTTCTATTTCGGAGAGTTCCCTGCGGAGCGGGCAGGGTCAAAGATACTCCCGCAGGTCGCGCACCTGGTTGCGCACGGGAGCGTAGGCGAATTCAAGATCGTTCAACGACATGCTGTTCTTAGGACCTGCCTTTGGATTCATTTTGGGATGCAGACCACGCTGAAGCAGCAGGCCAACGATGCCCAATGCCAGTATGGCACAG
>CAWDKT010000023.1:0-40829 GCA_963802955.1 uncultured Acidobacteriaceae bacterium | reverse complement strand
CGGCTACAACGATCAGGTTGGCGGCGGCCATGAGCCAGGCGGCAAGCGGAATCCAGCGCTTTTTAGTGAGGCCGAACCAGTACCACCACAGCATGATCCAACCGGGTAGCCACGCTGAGCCCAGGACGGCGAATAGCCAGAACGCCGCGGCGTCACCTGAAATCCAACTGGTGGCGAGGGCGATCCAGTCCAGGACGTCGTAAAGGATGGTCGCAACCAGGCTGATAAAGAGCCAGAGGAAGGCCATCTCGCGGCGATTTTGTATCCAAAGCCAAAGCGAAGCCGGTGCCAGGACGAGGAAGAAAATGACAGCGAGAAATTGCCCAAAACGGCTGAAGGCAAATTGGGTGTCCTGAGTAGACACAATGAGGCCCACTGTGACGGGCAGGCCGAGCAGTGGCGGCTCATGCATGCCGCCGGCCGGCGAGGCGTTTATCTGCCTGATCGGTGACATGTAAAAGCGCAACGCCAGCTCAATGTCGCCGTGGGGGCTTGGCGAAGGGAGCAAGAACATGGTGGGCCGGGGCCAGTAAACAGTGGGCGGGGTGGTGTCGAAGCTTCCAAATTGCCCTACGAGTTCGCCGTTGGCATACACCTGGTAGGCGTCGTCGAAATCGGAGGGCATCTTGAGCTCGATCGGTTGGCCTCCGTCGGCAACTCGCACCCGGAGGCGATACCAGGCGTAACCGGTGAGGTCCGGAAAGCCACGCGCAGTCCATCCGGGAAGCTGCGGAAAACCCCGCGTATTCCAGCCGGGCGACGAGCCGGTTGCGCCGGACTTAACATCCAATGGGTCGGTTTGAGGTGTGAAGTCCATCGTCGTCCAGCCGGAGTCGTCGAAATCAGGTTGTGCCCAGAGCGGGCCGCTATCGGACGACGAGCCGGCTGGCGAAGGCGAGTCGCCTGGAAAGAATTTCCACGGGCCGGTGAGGGGCACGGCCGAGTCGCCGAGGGTGATGAGCGGGGCGACTGGAGGTGGGGGAACAGAGGGCTTTTTCGACGCGCCGAACGTTGCCGCCGGCAGTGAGACGAGCAGCGCAATCAAAAGAAGTTGGGGAACCTTCTGGCGCATTGCTGTGAGCGTAGCAAAGGCGCGTGCGGCGGGAAAGACAAATTGCGCAATGAGGAAGCAGTTGGTAACGTGCTTGGAGCGCTGCCGGCGAGGTTCGCAGAGTTAGGAGCCCAGCCCATCGCGCGATGAAGCCACGAAAAGGATCTAGGTTTCTGACCGCTCAGTTTTGTGCCGATGGGATGCCCCAGGTCTCGATTTTGAGACCTGGGAACTGCGAAACTGATAGTACGAATTGATGCGGCCAGAGACCTGGCGAAGCTAAATGACCTTGTCGTCGGCGGTGGCGAGGTTGGCGTCGGCGGCGGCGCGGCTCCAGCCGATGCGAAAATCCTTGACGTTGTGAAGAGCGAACGCCGCGCCGGTGTTGCGTGGAGCGGTAATAGCGAAGAAGTCGGCGCGGTCGATCTCGGACAGGTAGAACGCGGGACGCGCATCGGATGCGGTGTTGGCAATTTCGACGTGACTCATCTCAAGATTGCGCATGTGGCGCAGAAAGAATCCCGAAGAGGGCGTGGGGCCGAAGCGGCCGGGCTCGGGATAATTGTCGATTTGCTCGGTGGGAATGGTCTGGGTCATCTCTGCCGCGCCACCGCCGAGAGTTTCAATGTAGATGTTGGAGAGCTTGACATCTTCAATCGGATAACTGGGAATGCCCGACAGAATCGATGCCTGGCGCATGGGCGCGTTGTAGCATTCGAGATTGCTGATGAGGACGCGCTTGAGGGTTCCGACTTTGGTGGTGTCTTTGGGTCCGCGGAGGCGCGCGCCGAGGCGCATGAAGATGGGTCCGCAGGCGAGATCGCGCATGGTGGTGTTGGTGATGGAAATGTCTTCAAGGAGCGCGCCGTCGACGGTTTCGAGCGCGTAGCCCAGGCAGCCCTCGAAGACGCAGTTCGAAATGGTGATGTTGATGAAGCCGCCGTTGGATTCGGTGCCGCACTTGATGCGTCCCGTGCCGTAGGGGCGCGGCGACGGCGGAAACTTCTTCCATGTGCCGTCAATCACGGTGCCAAGTTCATAGCATCCGGTGACGAAGCAGTTGGTGATGGTCAGGTTGCGCGTGGGGCGCGCGTAGCCGAGAGCGTAGCTCGACTTGGGGCAGATGCCATCGTCCCAGGGTGAGTTGACGGTGCAGTTGGAGACGCGGACGTTCTGGCAGCAGTCGATGTCGAGGCCGTCGCGATCGGTATCCAGCGTCAGATTGTCGATGGTCATGTTGTCGACGCCGGTGGCGAGAAGGCCAAAGTGGCCGCCCTTGAGCACGGAAAAATCGCGAAGAAGAACGTTGTGGCAATTTTTGAGGGCGATGGCTTTGTTGCCCACGCCGGGCTGCTCGGCGATGTATACGGGGTAGTTGCCGCGGGCCGTGCGTCCGCCGCCGAAGCTGAGGCCCCTGCCCCAGATCAGGCCGCTGCCGGTGATCGAAAAGTCATGAATGTCTTCGCCCCAGAACAGAGAGTTGTGCCAGTGATTGTGGCCGTAGTCCTGGTAGGGTTCCCACGGATTATTGGGTTCGGCTGCGTCGTAAGTGCCGCCGTTGTAGCCGGTGGCTTCACCGGGTTTAGGAGAATCGGCAGCTATGATGGCTGCTCCCTGCTCGAGGTGCAGATTGACGTTGCTCTTGAGACGAATTGAAAAGCAGAGATATTGGCCGGCGGGAAAAGAAACACGACCACCGCCGGCTCCCGCTGCAGCGTCAATGGCGGAATTGATGGCGGAAGTGTCGAGGGTCTTGCCATCTCCTTTCGCCCCGTAGCGGCGCACGTCGAAGATGCCGAGAACGGGGCCACCGCCGGCTCTGTCCGAGCCAGGCTCATCTTGCGCAAGGGCGGCGGATGCGGGAAGTGCGGCTCCAGCCATACCCAGGCCTCCGATCCTCAGTATGCCGCGGCGCATCGCATTGAAGTTGTTCATGGGTGTCCTCCTGTTCGATTCATCGTTCTGCGCGGAACTGGTTTTGTTTTCGTGCCGCGTTAACGGTTCGAGACAATCTGCGGTGTTGCTCATCGAGCCTGTGACTGCTTAATCGAGGTGAAAAACCTCCTCGAGAGGAAACATGAAGTCATCCGCAGTCGCGCCGTCAGGAGCCTCGAAGAAGGGCGCCATTTCGGTTTGCCAGCGCGCATTCACGGGGTCAAGTCTCATGGCTTCATGGCACCGTTCGAAGTCTTCTGCTTCAACATATCCAACGACCAGGCCATCGGCCCGCAGGAAAAGGGAATAGTTGCGCCACCCGGCTTGCCGCAACGCATCGAGCATTTCGGGCCAGACTTTAGCATGGCGGGTTTTGTATTCATTGAGCTTTTCCGGGCGAACTCTAAGAAGAAAGCAGGTACGCATCATCGGCCCATTTTCAATGCAAAACAATTTCACCCATTGCAGCGGTGCAATCGTAACACCTTCTCCGTGCCTTGGGCGCGGAGATTCGGCGCCGTAGCGGCCGGTCCAGTTATCGCCCCACGAGACCGGCGAAGAGGGGGACGTAGGCCATCAGCGTGACGCAGATTCCGGCGAGCAGGGCAAGCACAAGGCTGTGGATGAATACAAAGCGCAGGATCGAGCCCTCCTGACCGTAGATCTGCGTGGCCGTGCTGGCAACCACGACGCTGGGCGCGGCGATCATCTTGCCCATCACGCCGCCTGAAGCATTGGCAGAGGCCATCAGGACGGGAGAGACGCCGATTTGGCGGGCGGTCATGGTTTGCAGGCTGCCGAACAGAACGTTGGAAGCTGTATCTGACCCCGAACTCGCCGTTCCGATCCAGCCGATAAGCGTTCCGAAGACCGTATAGAGAGCGCCGGTGCGTGCGAATGCGAGCCCAAGCGTCGCGTCGAGGCCGCAGTAGCGCGTAATGTATCCGATGGCCATCATGGCGGCGATGGTCACAAAAGTATAGCGAATGTTGAAAACGGTCCTCACGAAGGCTCCAGCGAGTGAGAGGGGGCCAAGGCCCATCATCAGCCCGGCGATGATGGCGGCGATGAGGATGCCGGAACCGGTTGCGGAGAGCCAGTTGAAAGTAAAGACTGCAGCTTCGTTAGTGCGAGCGGCAACGACGGGCGGCACACGGTGAACAATGTTGTGCAGCCCAACGACAGTGACCTTAATCGTCGTCTCCGCATCGAGCCAGCTGGAAACACGAGGAAGTCCCCAGATGAAGACGATGACGCTTAAGATCAGCCACGGCAACCAGGCTTTAAAGATCGTGGATCCACTATGGCCATGGCTTTGGCGAGTCTGGCCGGTAATGTCTTCGAGATCCACATTGAGCGTTCGGCGGGGCTGCCAGAAACGCAGAAACGTAATGAGCACAACGATGGTAACGGCCGCCGCGACGATGGCGACCAGCCACGGCCCGCTATAGACCGACATGAGGTATTGAGTGACCGCAAAGGTTGCGCCGGCAACGAGAATCGGCGGCCAAATTTCAATCATCCCACGAAAGCCAGCAAACGCCCAGATAAGCCAGAACGGGATGATGAGATCGAAAGGAAAAAGAATCCCGGCGGTGGTGCGGGTCAGGGCCATCAGGGGTAGGCCCGTCACTCCGTGGAGCGCCACGATGGGAATGCCGATCGACCCGAAAGCGACCGGCGCCGTGTTGGCAAGCAGCGAAAGACCAGCAGCTTGCAGGGGCCGAAAGCCGAGGCTGATCAGGATGGCGGCGCAGACCGCGACAGGCGTGCCGAAGCCGGCTGCGCCTTCAAAGAATGCGCCCAGCACAAAGGCGATAAGAAGTAGCTGCAGCCGGCTGTCGGCTGTTATGCCGGTAAGGCTTTGCTGGAGGGTGACGAAGCGTCCGGTTTTGCAGGTGAGGTCGTACAGAAAGATGACGGGAAGAATGATCCAGCAGACGGGAAACAGCCCGTAACCTCCTCCATACGCGGCGGCAGTAAAAGCCAGGCGCGCCGGCATGTGGAAGACCAGGGTCGCCACGAGCAGCGCCGTGACGAGTCCCGCGATCGCGGCCACATGCCCCTTGAGGCGCAGAATGGCCATGGCGCCGAGCAGTACGACGATCGGCAGGGCAGCAACGACGGTAGAAAGCTGCCAGTAGCCGGTCGGGTTGTAGCCCTGGGACCAGCTTCCGGTGAGCGGATTAGTCTCGAAGAGATAAATCAGGCCTGCTGCGACACCGACGAGAGCGGCGGATTCAGCGACAAGCAAGACTGCGTTCGAAGACTTGCCGGCGGGTGCGGGTGTATTGATTTCCATTCGACCTCAACAGAGCACGTTGATTTTTTTAAAACAGGGAACTCGACGCATCTTCCGCACATCAAAACAGGTCGGCTGCGCGACGCATCACATTGTATGTCATGCCGCCATGGCCTGTGCCAGGCGGCGAACCGTCAGCACCGTAATGTCGTCCTGCTGGCCGAAAGATTTGGCTGCCTCTGCGAGGTAAAAGGCAGACTGCTGGCTGAAATGGTGGAGGCGATCAAATCCGAAGAGCTCGCCGGAGGGCCGGCGTGCCTCAACGACACCGTCGGAGAGCAGAAGAACCCGGTCGCCAGGGTGGATATAGAATCGGGCCTCTTCGTAACTTACGTCGGCGATCACACCGAGAGGCAATCCGCCGGGGAGACTGATCTCCTGGCTGTTGAGCCAAGGCGGCAGGTGGCCTGCGTTGGCGATCACCATTTCGCCGTTTACCCCAAACCAGATGGCCTGGCAAGTGGTAAAGCTCTCGGTCCCGGTAAGCACCCCGTTGAGCGATTCGAGGATCTTCGCGGGACCGCGCTCCTGGGTGCTGCGCAGTGCGCCCATCAGGAGGGATACGTTCATCGCGGCCTTTAGCCCTTTGCCGGCCACGTCGCCGATGACCACGAGCAGCCCTTCGAATCCGACGGTTTTAATGTGAAAGAAATCCCCGCCAACTTCGTTGGCCGGGCTGTAGACGGAATCCACTTCAAAGCCGGGGGTCGAAGGCTTTTCCTGGGGAATGAGAAGCTCCTGCACGGTGCGCGCCGCGGCCAGCTCGTTGGTCACACGCTCCTGGTCGCGCTGAACACGCAGGAAGCGGATGAAGATGATGATGACGATGACCAGGATTCCAGTGAAATCACCGATGGCGGCAAAGTGGATTGGAATTTGTCCGGCCTGGAGCGTGAGCGGAGACAGGCGTGCGGAGCCAGTCTCATCGCTGATGGCGGAGGTGATGACTGGTTCGGCGAAACCGATGAAATTGAAGATGAGCGGAATAAGGAACAGACTCGCCTCGAAGTTGCGCTTGAGCGCGGCCGCGATCAGGTTGCCGAAGATGAAGATCGACCACCCGATCATCCACAGGATGCAGCAGATGAAAATGCTGGCCAGGAGTACGCCGATGGCACTGCTGCGGCCGACCAGAAGCAGGGTTGGTCCAAGGCCTGCAAGAATCGGCGCCGTATAGCGGAGCCAAACGATATACCAACGGCGGCGCAGCGAGAGAAAAGCGACGAGAAACTCGAAGAAGAGATACGCCGAAACGAGGATGAGCTGCAAAACCAGCGCCGCGTACCACAGGCTATCGATACGTGCGGAGCTGCCCGCCAGCTCAATGAAGCCGATCGGCGCCTGCAAAAGCTCGTGCAGGGCGAGCCAGAGATACTCGATGTGGCCTTTCTGAGCAAAGTAAAGTGCGAAGAGAAAGATTGCCAGAACGGCAAGAAGCACGGAGTAAACCAGGCGGGGGACACGCTCGAAGAGATTGCGATCGGACCAGAGATTGAGCTGGTGCTGGAGATCGCCGGGATGGCCGAGGGAAAGGTGGTGGTTGGCAAAGAATGCGGTGTAGGAGCCGTACCCGAAGGGTCGATAGATCGTGCGAATGGCGAGCGTGAGCGAGGTCGTGGCCGGATCGACGTTGAGGTTGTAAATGCGGGAGATTTGCTGGTAGTGCTGCGGATCGCTTCCGTTTGGGCCTTCGGGTTGAATCTGAATGCCATTGGCGAAGACGTCGGCAGTGATTCCGGGAGAGCCAAGGGCGTAGGACGTGGTTCGCGAAACCGGCAGCTCGATGAAGAGGGCGAGTGGGCCGTGGTTGGGCGCCAGCTGGATACGGAGCCGGAACCAAGCGTAGCGGCGCAGGTTGCGTTGCGAGGAAGGGGTTGCGCTGGAACTTTCCGGGTCGGGAACCTCGGCGATGGAAGCTTGTGCGTTGCGAACGGCCCACCCCGAGTCGTCGAAGGCGGAGGTGGAGGCAGTGGGATCGGAAGTAATGCCGATGCGCCAATCTTTATCGAGCAAGACGGGCGAGCCGAGGCCGGTGGCGTCAAGGACGTTCGCTGGAGCCAGAGGTGCGACGGGCTTGGCAGTTTTGGTGGCGGCGCGTGCCTGGTGGCCGGCAGCGGGGGAAGGCTTGGGCGCAGGCGGATGCGACTGGGCGAGAAGAGGCGCTACCGCACAGATGGCCAACCAGAATGAGGCTAGAATCCTCAGCCGCAAAACGCCTCCATGGCAGGTTCAGTTCCACTTTACTCGCAGAGCATCACAACCTCAACGACTTAAGCAGGATGATCGTAAAGAGAAGGTGAATGCTACTGCTGAACTTGACGAACCGGGAGCGGAATAAGCCGCCTGGTGGAATTCGCGCTTTCCTTTGTTGCCAAAGTGGCGGATACTGGCGTCTAAGAAGTTAGGCGGAGTGCGGAAGCGTGGCAGGGGCTCTGCCGCGGCGGAGGTGATGTCATGAGGACATCGGGTCGCATTGGGATGGTGGCGGCGATGGTCGCCGGTCTGGCACTGGCGCTAACCGTTGGAGTTTGGGCACAGTCGGGCGCTTCAACTTCAGGAACGAATCAATCCACGAATCAATCCACACCTCAGGCCGCGCCGCCGGCGGCAACGCCTGCCAGTGCCCCTGCTGCACAGCCGGCTCCGGGTACTGCGCCGGTGGGCGGGGATGCGCCCGCTCCGGCGAAGCCGTCCGATTCAGGGAATGCTACAGCGACAAACAATGGCCAACCGGCTCCTTGCCCGGCCGCAACCAAGGCTGAAGATAAGAAAGATAAAAAGAAGGATAAGGACAAAGACAACGGCAAGATTGACGACGCGGAGCCTGGGACGGCGCCAGTCGGCGGGGATTGCGCCGCACCGGAGTCAGCGGACGGCGTGAATCCGAACAAAGTCGTTGATCCCGGCAGCGACATGATCAAGGTGAAGCCCGGAAGTATTGAAGACGTGGGCGCCGTTGGAAATCGGGAAATCGGCGGGCGCGGGCTGGGCAACTGGTACTCGACCGACAGCGAGATCAAGATGGGCAAGGAATACGCTGACGAGATTGAGAAGAGCACACACTTTATTACCGATCCGGTGATCGATGAGTATGTGAACCGGGTTGGGCAGAACATAGTCAAGAACTCCGACTGCAAGGTGCCCTTCACGATCAAGGTGATCGATTCGGACGAAATCAATGCCATGGCGCTGCCGGGCGGATTCTTCTATGTGAACTCCGGGTTGATCCTCGCTGCCGATGAAGAGGCGGAACTTGCCGGCGTGATGGCGCACGAGATTGCGCATGTGTGCGCACACCATGCGGCCCGCGAGATGACGCGCATGAACTATGCGCAGATCGGCATGGTCCCGCTGATCATGATGACCGGGTATTCGTGGACGGGATATGGAATCTACGAAGCGGCCCAGTTGGCGATCCCCATTACCTTCCTCGAATTCTCGCGCGAGTTCGAGGCGCAGGCCGATTACCTGGGTGTGCAGTATATGTACCGCGCAGGCTATGATCCGCAAGCGTTCATCAGCTTCTTTGAGAAGATCCAGGCGCTCGAGAAGCGCAAGCCGGGGCTGGTGGCCAAGGCCTTCAGCGACCATCCGCAGACGCCAGACAGGATCTTGCATTCGCAGGAGGAAATCGCACGAATCCTGCCGGCCAAGGATGAATACCTGGTGACCACTTCGGAGTTCGACGACATCAAGGCACGGCTGGCGCGGATTGAGAACAAGCGGCGACTGGTCGACACCAAGGGCGTGACCAGACCCTCGCTCCGCAGGGCCAGCACCTCACCCAATGACCCCGGCAACACGAGCGCGCAATCGGGTGACAGCTCAGGAGACTCGAGCGACGGACCGCCGACGCTGCATCGTCGCGACGACCAGAACTGAACAGCAGTCAGGGATCGGGTTTCAGGGGTCAGGTGCTATTTGGCGAATTTCAAGCCCGCCTGGGCTCGTGTCAAGGCATGGCCTTAGGCAATGTCTAACGGATTCTGGGGTCAGGATTCTTGTAACAAGGGCACGGCTTCAGCCGGGCCGAAAAAACGGAAAAAGCGAAGGGGTTTTACAGGTTGCGGAAAAAGTCCTTTAATTGTCACTTTTTCTCCACATTGATTTGCGTTAGTTAAGAGATATGCGTGGAGACGACGAAAAGCAGACGGCGATGTACAGCTATGTGACGTTGGCACAGCGGATTCCAGCCGATCATCCGGCGAGACAGATTCGCGCGCTGGTAGACCGTGCGCTGGCGCGGATGGACGCAGATTTGGAGCGGCTATATTCGGCCACCGGTCGTCCCTCGATTGCCCCGGAGCGCTTGCTGCGGGCGCAGCTGCTGATGATTTTGTACTCGATCCGCTCGGAGCGGCAGCTGATGGAGCAGTTGAACTATAACCTTCTGTTTCGCTGGTTTGTGGGTCTGGAGATGGACGATCCGGTGTGGGACGTGACGGTGTTCACCAAGAACCGCGAGCGGTTGATCGCCGGTGCGGTGAGCCAGCTGTTACTGGAGTCGGTGCTGGTGGAAGCGCGCGAACACGCTCTGCTGAGCGAAGAGCATTTCACCGTGGATGGAACGATGATTCAGGCATGGGCCTCGACCCGCAGCTTTAAGGACAAGCCTGATCCGCCGGCTCCGGGGGCAGGCTCGGGCTGGGGTGGCGAGGTACTGCTGCGCGACCGTGTGGAGTCGACCACCGATCCGGAAGCGCGTCTGTGCAAGAAGTCGAACACGGAAAAGGCCATTGCCAGCTATCAAGGACACGCCCTGATGGAGAACCGCAACGGTCTGGTGGTGGCAGCCAAGGCCAGCCAGGCGGCCACGGTGACGGAGCGCGAGACAGCGGTGGAGTTATTAGATGGGGTGCTGGGACCTAAGGATCAACGCGGAGAGCGCAAGATCACGTTGGGAGCTGACACGCAGTACCAGGAAGACAGATTCGTGCAGGCGCTCAGGGATCGCGGGGTGGCGCCGCATGTCAGCGAATATGCGCCGGGCAACCGCGGCAAGAACGCGCTGACCGACAACGAACGGAGCGATGAACGGTGCGCTATTAGCCAGCAAAGACGCAAGCTGATCGAGCGAGTCTTTGGCTGGAGCAAGTTGGATCGGCCGATGCGCCAGGTCAAGTTGCGTGGTCTGAAGCGAGTGGACTGGTTCTATCGGCTGACCATCACGGCTTATAACCTGGTGCGCATGCGGAGACTCATTCCGATTCAAGCGATGGCCAGCTAGGGCTGAGGTGTCTCCGCATGCCGAAAAAACGGCCTGCGGAGGCAAAACGACAACCGAAATGGAACTGCGGAACAGACTCAAAGCGCGAAAAAGTGCGACCGAAAGCAAAATGATCCGGGAAACAAGGGTTTTTCCGCAGCCTGTAAAACCCTTGAGGGATGCTTTTCGAGGTCCTGCTCACTCTCCAGGCATTTTCCGGAAGCATTGAAGAACCGGGCCCTTTCAATGCAAGACCTTCCGCCCGCAAGTTCTAAACAGGTTCTTAGGGAAGCTGTCTCGGGAAAGTTGTCTCACGGATTTCGTCAGGATCCATTTCGGCCGCGCCGCGCTAGCTTGGGTGGCCCGGGGCTTTCGTGACCAGACGCAGATTATGGTCCGGAGTACCGTTCCGCGATGAAGAAGATTGCCATTGTTGCCGCGATCTTTGTTTTCATCCTGCTGTTGACGAAGATCGCCAATCAGATGCCTCCCGATCCGCCTCCCGGCTACTCCTTCTGGATCTATGCGCAGCACGTGGTCGAGTGCTCGCCCACTGAGATCACACTGGTCGATAACCATCAGACAGAAGCGCAATTTGAGAAAGACTCGAGCTGGCCGGATTGCTCGAAGTTCCATAAAGACGATGTGCTGGATTTCCACCTCTCCCGCGGCGAAAAGACCAGGTTTTTGAACGACGAGAAGACGGCATGGTGGCGAAAAGCAATGTAACGAGAGCAGGGATCAGGGGAACGAAGGCTCGCGGACCCGGTCGCAGCAGCACGGAGAGGGGAATCATCTGGTGCAACAGCACAATCAGTTGAGTGCGTTGGGAGCAGAAAGCCCTAGCAGTTGGGTTTTCATGGTGGTTCCCCCTGTGAATAAAGAGGTTGATTCCAAGTGGATACCATAAAAACCCTATGAATTTACATCAACTTCCGGAAATTCCTTGAATTACCCGGCGATTGCGCGCTATAAACAAAATCACCGGCATGTGAGCCGGACATACACCATTCGTTCCCGCTTTGCCGGGAGGCAATTATGCGTAACGCTGCTGTCCGATCGAATCTTCTCGTTCCTGAAGTGCGCGAGGTCATGGATATTCGCCAGGCCTCGGGCTACCTTGGTATCTCGCCCGACACTTTGTACAAATACGCGTCCGAGGGTTTTGTTCCAGCATTCAAGCTGGGCAACCGCTGGCGCTTCAAGCGCAGCCGGCTCGACGAGTGGATGGATCGGCAGAGCGAAATGCACGCAGCCGGCGAGGCTGAAGGGGGCAAGAAAAAACCGGTGCAGAAAGAAGCTTCCAGCTACTAATGTGGTGAGTCAGAAGCTCGCATCAAAATGAAATTGTCATCCTGAGCGAGTTTGGTGCGTTCTTGCACCCAAACGAGCCGATGGACCTGCATTTTGGGGCGCCGATATTTGCACCGAGCTTTAAGTTCACTCACTAGCTTCCGGCCTCTGATTCCTGGCTTCCTGTCTGTTTGCGCGGAGTTCGGGATCTGGCCGTCACAGGCCGTCTGTCATCACCGATCGCCGATTGATCTTTAAACGCTGTGATAAAACTAACCCGATGGACCACTTCCGCCGCATGGGCGCGTTGCGCCGCAAGATAACGCGCGCCGGGCTCCCCGGGCTGCTCGTCACGCATCCTCCCGACATTCGCTATCTCTGCGGCTTCACCGGCTCAAGCGCTGCGCTGGCCGTGACGCGCAGGAGAGCACGGCTCTTCACGGATGGGCGCTATACGGCGCAGGCTGCCGAGGAAGTGAAGGCAGCAGAGGTGCAGATTGGCCAGGGCGGCCCGGCGATTGCGGCGGCGCAGTGGATTGCAACGCAGCCGGGTGTCCCCGTGGCGGGCTTCGATGCGACGCACACCACGGTAGCTGAACTGGCGCGTTGGAAGAGCGAACTTCCCAGCCGGCTGCGGCGGGCCTTCTTCCAGGCGACTCCCGCATCCTTTGTTGAAATCCTGCGCTGCGTGAAGGATGAAGACGAACTCGCGCTGATGGCGGAGGCGGCGCAGGTGGGCTGCAAATTGTTTGAGCATGTCCTCGGGATGATGAGGCCGGGAGTCAGGGAGATGGAAGTGGCGGCGGAACTGGAGCGCCGTGCGCGGATGCTGGGCGCGGAAGGCATGTCGTTTGAGACGATTGTGGCTTCAGGGGTACGTTCGGCAATGCCCCACGGGCGCGCGACGGCGGTGCTGCTGCCGCGCCGGGGGTTCGTCACGCTGGACTTCGGTATAATCCTCAATGGTTACTGTTCTGATATGACGCGCACCGTTTTTCTGGGCCGTCCAAAACCCGGAGAGCGAAGCGTATATGAAGCTGTGCTGGAAGCCCAGGAGGCTGCGGTAAAGGTTGTAGCTCCGGGTGCGAGCTGCGCCGAGGTAGACGAGGCGGCAAGGAGCATTCTGAAAAGGGAAGGGTTGGCGGAGGCATTTTCACACTCCACCGGGCACGGCGTTGGTTTGGAGATTCACGAATCGCCGCGGGTCGGCGCTGGACAATCCACGCGGCTGCAGCCGGGTATGGTAATCACAATCGAACCTGGAGCTTATTTGACCGGCAGATTTGGCGTTCGAATTGAGGATATGGTGGCAGTGACGCGCAGCGGAGGGCAGGTGCTGACTCCGGCGCCGAAGGCACTGATTGAGCTTTAAGAAAACAGGGAACGATAATTTGGTCCGGGCTGGTGGAGAGCCAAGGAACGAATGAAGAAACAAGATATTGAGGATCTGCGAGAACTCATCGAATTTCTGAAGCATCACCAGGTTGCCGAATTTGACGTGGACCGCGGCGACTTGAAGATCCGGCTCAAATTTCATCCGCATGAGAGCGGATCGGCGGGATTGAGCGAGCTGGCGCGCCTGCTGAAGTCAGCGCCCGCCACGGCAGCGCTGCCCGGGACCGCGGGCCCGACGCCAGGCGCGGGATCCGCGGCGGCTCAGCCCACAACAGATCCGGATGTCGGCCTGCACATCCTCAGGTCACCGCTGGTGGGGACGTTTTACAGCTCGCCCTCACCTGGTGCGCCGCCGTTTGTGAGCATTGGCGATCACGCGGACAAGAACCAGGTGGTGTGCATTATCGAAGCCATGAAGCTGATGAACGAAGTGGATTCGGATGTCGCAGGCACAATCGTGAAGTGCTTCGTCACAGATGGACAGGCAGTCGAGTTTGGGCAGCCGCTGTTCGCGATCCGCGAGAACTAGCGGACAACAGCGGAATCGGCGGAGCCAGCCGAGTTCGTAAGGTCATTCATGTTCAAAAAAGTTCTAGTGGCTAATCGTGGTGAGATTGCGCTGCGGGTGCTGAATGCCTGCAGGGAGCTGGGTATTCGCACAGTCGCGATCTTCAGCGAAGCCGATCGCAACGCGCTGCATGTGCGCTTTGCCGACGAGGCCATCTGCATTGGTCCGCCGCGCGCAGCGGACAGCTATTTGAATGTTCCTGCGGTGATTTCGGCGGCAGAGATCGCTGATGTAGATGCGATTCATCCCGGCTACGGACTTCTGAGCGAGAACGCAAACTTCGCTGAAGTTTGCCGCGCGTCCAATATCAAGTTCATCGGTCCGCCCCCCGAGGTGACGCGCCTCATGGGTGAAAAAGAAAAAGCGCGCCAGGCAATGAAGAAAGCCAAGGTGCCGATTCTGCCCGGGTCGGACGGCATCCTGACCACAGCCGACGAGGCCCGCGAATGGGCTCAAAAGGTCGGCTACCCGGTGATCCTGAAGGCAAAAGCAGGTGGCGGCGGGCGCGGCATGAGGATTGTGCGCGACGCCGAGGATCTGCCGAACTTGTTCCATGCCGCGTTTACCGAAGCGGCCAACGCGTTCGGCAACGGCGAACTCTACATGGAGAAGTACATTGAGGCGCCGCGTCACATCGAGTTCCAGGTGCTGGCCGATGAGCACGGCAACGTGGTCTCGCTTTTCGAGCGCGAATGCTCCATCCAGCGGCGGCACCAGAAGCTGATTGAGGAAGCACCCAGCCTGCAGATTACGCCGAAGCTGCGCGAGGAACTGGGACGCATGCTCTGCCACTGCATGGGAGAAATCGGCTACCAGAATGCCGGCACGGTGGAGTTCCTGATGGATTCGAGCCATCAGCTCTACTTCATCGAGATGAACACGCGCATCCAGGTGGAGCATCCAGTGACGGAGGCCATTACCGGCGTGGATATTGTGAAGGCGCAGTTGCGGATTGCCGCGGGCGAAAAGCTTGACGCGATCTTGCCGCGAAAACTGGAGATCAGGGGCCACGCGATCGAGTGCCGCATCAATGCCGAACATCCGAGTCGGTTCACGCCGTCGGCAGGGCAGATTACCGCATTCAACGTGCCGGGTGGAAACGGAATCCGAGTGGACACCGCACAGTATGCCGAAGGCGTGATTCCGCCGTATTACGACTCGCTGATTGCCAAGCTGATCGCGCACGGCGTTGATCGCGCGGAGGCGATCGCCAAGATGGAGCGCGCTCTTGGCCAGTTCATCGTGCAGGGAATCGATACTTCGATTTCGCTGCACCGGGCGATCTTTGAGGATGCCGGGTTCCGCGCCGGCGACTTCGATACCGGATTTATGGAGCGTTTCCTGGCGGCGCGCACGAAAGAAGCCGAGGCGGAGAAGCAGCCGGCGTAAATTGCGCCTGCCCGGTTCGGTAGCCATCCCACAATCCCGGTCCGAAAGTACCGAGATCCTTCAACGAATCTGCAGATAATTTCCCTCCTTCGCGCTACTATTCGCTATATCACCTCGCTGAAGACCTTTCCCCGGTCCCTGCAAGTCTTTGGGCGTTGGGCCATGAGTCGCCTGGCGTGGCATTTGCCGCCAGAGGGCGCTGCACTTGTTTTCTGCCGTCTACGGCAAAGCAAGGGCGCACAGAAAGGGAAAGACAATGAGCGTCGATCTTGGATCGCTGCAGCTCACGCAGACCATTACGGCCATCGGCGGGTTGGGAACCGCGGCTTTTGGTCTGGTTGAAGCCGCAAAATCGGCTTTCGGATCAATCAATCGCATTGGCTTGAAACAGATCCAGCAGACGGTTGCCGGTCTCACTCCCGGCCAGACCGCCGCCGGTGCGGCGGGGGTGCCGCTGAACGCACTGCCGCAGAAGGACGTTCTGGATACCGTGGAAGCGAACTGGGTAAACGGCGTCGATCTCGCCAGCCAGAAGGCGATTGCGAAGTCGCTCATCAAGCTGAATCTGAGTCCCGGCAATGCTCCGGCCTTGGCCGCTAAGACGAATGTGGATGCAGCACTGCTGGCGAACGTTGCGCAGAAGATGGCAAACGGCGGGGCTTTGCTGCAGCCCGAGAGCGATGTGTACTCGCGCTTCGATCTGATTGTGACCGCGCTGCTCGATGAGGCCTACCAGTTCTCCGACCAGGTGTACCGCAATGGACTGCGCACGCTGGCGGCAGTGGTTGCAGTACTGCTGGCACTGGGTGGTGGTTGGGCGCTCGAAGGAGCCGCATTCTGGCATCTGCAGGATGTGGCGCTGGCGTTTCTGATCGGATTGCTGGCTACTCCGCTTGCGCCTATCGCAAAGGACTTGTCGACCGCATTGGCGACTGCTGTGAACACCATGCAATTGGTGAAGAAGTAGGCGGAAATGACGCAATTCCTTGATCTTCGGCTGCAGCCGGTTGGCGGAGAGCTTGCACAGCAAGTTGCTGTCTTTCAGGGCACGAGGTTGGCGAATTACACTGGCGCCACAATGGGCGATCTGCTCACTGCGATCAACGGCAGGCATGTGCTGCTTGCGACACACGGGTTCAACGTGAATCGCGAAAACGGAATCGCCAGCCTGTCAAATTGGGGCAGTCTCTTGCAGCTCGACCCAGGAGCCGCGTTTGTGGGACTGTTGTGGCCGGGCGATTCGGTTTGGGCGCACGGGCTCGACTATCCCGGCGAGGCGCGCGTTGCCGACGATGCAGGCGCGCTGCTGGGCGCGTTCATTGACGCGAATTTTCAAAGTGCAGCCAGCGTTTCGTTCGCATCGCACAGCCTCGGCGCGCGCGTGGTGCTGGCGACCATCGCCAACATGAAAATGCCAGTGCGGCGGCTGACGCTCATGGCCGGCGCGATTGACGACGACTGTCTGACGGCGGAGTTCCAGGCAGCGGTAGCTAAGATTGGGGCGGTCTCCGCGCTCGCGTCCATGAAGGACACGGTGCTGTCGCACCTGTTTCCGCTGGGGAACTTTGTGGCGGGGATCCTGACCCAGGGGCACCCTTGGTGGCATGCGGCCATTGGGCATTGCGGGCCGCAGCAAGCATGGCCGGGGAACTTCGAGGCGCCATTCATGATTCCCGATGCCTGGAATTTCGACCACGGAAACTACCTGCAGATTGACCAGCCTCCCGCTGCAGCGATGCCTCTGCCCGTGACGGTGCCCGGCCAGGGCGCAGGCTATCCGGTTCTGGACGGGGCTGGAAACTCGGTGGCAGGCTGGCAGGAGAGTTTTACGGCAGGATTCGAGTCGAGCCGGTTCCGTTAGACGATCGCGCTTCCAGCAGCTCAGCGGGCTTCGATTTTGCCGGAGATGCGGTCGTACTCCTCCTGCGAGATGATGTGGCGCTTCACCAGATCGCTTGAGTCGCTATAAGGCCGATGGGCGATGATGCGTTGCGCGACGGCATCGTCAATGCCCGGAAGCGACTCCAGGTCGCCGGCCGAGGAGCGATTGATGTTTACGGTGTGCTGCTGCTTTACACCTTCAACAACGCCCTGAACCACCGCCTTCGCATCGCGAGCAGCGGTCGAGGTTGCGTGAGCAGTCTGCTCGCGGATTTCATCTGGGCTGCGATCATGCGCCGTGCAGCCGAGAAGAACAAGAGGAACCAACAGTAAAAGCGCCAGAAGTTTCACATGGGTTTGGATGCGTAAAAGAAATTCACAGAGATATTCGTATTGTGTTCGCCTATTCGGCCGGAATTGAGCTATGCTGTGGGGGCAACTCTGGAGGTTGCTTTCATGGATGCTCAGAAAGAACTGATCGCTGAATTCGATCGCGAAGCCGCTAAAACACGCAAGATTTTCGAGGCCATTCCTGATGGCGCGGATTTCAACTACAAGCCTCATCCCAAATCGATGAGCCTGGGACATCTGGCCGGCCACCTGACCGACTTTGCCGGCGAGTGGGCGATGGGCACACTGACACAGGACAAGATCGAGTTTGGCCCGGATCGGCAATGGAAGCCTTATGTTCCTGAGAGCAAGGCAGAGCTGCTTGAGAAGTTTGACAGGGAACTGAAGGGGACACGCGAGGCGCTGATGAAGACCACGGGAGACGCTTGGGACAGGAACTGGAAGTTTGTGTATGCCGGAACAGCGTATATCGACCAGCCGAAGCACCAGGTCTTCCGTGAAGCGGTGCTCGACCACATGATCCATCACCGCGGGCAAATGAGCGTGTATCTGCGGCTGCTCGATGCCAAGGTGCCGGGAACATACGGACCCTCGGCGGACGAAATGTAAGAGAGCAGGGAACAAACGAACAAGGGACTGAGGGAGCAAGCAAGACTTCGAGCTCGCGGCTAGTAGCCTGCAGTTCGTAGCTGCTTAGATCCTGTTTAAGAACTCACGGGCAAAGAGTTTTGCTTTGAAACGGCTCGGCTTCAGCCATGCGGGCCACAGTTCGATGTCAACAACCCCTTGAGACACGACATTTAGCCTCGGAGGGAAGTTTTCCAAAACCCGGCTGAAAAGGCATTCCTCACCGGTGCCCATCCTGACGACATTGTTTGTCGTTAGGGTGGGAGGGCACCGGGTATAGCTGTCTACCCTTCAACCCGATTGCAAAGAATGCCTTCGGCAATTGCAGATAATTTCCTCCTTCCAGCGCACAATCATTCTAAGAATGTTTTCATCATGCTTTTCGTGCTCCCGATGAGCGCAAAAAAAATTATGCCTCCAGGAGGTATATTTTCACGGTTAACTCGTTTTGAATCAGCAAATCGGCCTCAAAATCGCGGTCAAAAAAGAGCGATTTCGTCACCAAAATGAGCCTCTTTAGCGCCAAAATCGACCCTTTTTCGCGCATTCTGCAGCGCATGGAATCGCCCTGTAAACTGTCGCCATGGCAAAACGCATCGGCGTGCATCTGGGGACGGCGGGCGGTGCTTCCAACGCCGTAGAACGCGCCCGCGACATCGGCGCCAATACCTTGCAGATCTTTTCCTCCAGCCCGCGCATGTGGCGCGCGCCCAAAGTTGACCCCAGGCAAGCAGAGCGCATGCGGGAGTTGCGCGTCAAACTGGATGTCGGGCCCTTGGTCATCCACACCAGCTACCTGGTGAACGTCTGCAGCCAGTCGAGCGAGATTCGCGAAAAGAGCATTGCGGCGTTTCGCGGCGAAATTGAGCGCGCGCTGGTCCTCGGCGCCGAATATCTCGTGCTGCATCCTGGCTCCTGGAAGGGAATGACCCGCGAGGAAGGCCTCAAACTCGCAGCCGATTCTATCCAGCGAGCCATCGACGGCCTGCCGTGGCAGGGAACTGGCTTTCACATCCTGATCGAGAACACAGCCGGAGCGGAGTTCTCGCTGGGCGGGTGCTTCGAGCAGGTCGCCGAACTGGTCGCGCGGCTCAGGAATCATGCGCCCGTGGCCGTCTGCCTCGACACCTGCCACACCCACGTTGCCGGCTACGATTTGCTTACCACAGACGGCTATTCCGACACGATGAAGCAGGTTGCAGCGACTGTAACCTTCGAAGCTGTCCGTGTCTGGCATTGCAACGATGCCAAAGCCGCGCGGGGTTCAAAGCTCGATCGCCACGAGCACATCGGGCACGGAACGATGGGACTCGATCCGTTCCGCTGGCTGCTCAACGATCCGCGCTTCGACCACTGTGCCTTCATTGCCGAAACTCCAGTCGATGAAGAGGGCGACGAGGAGCGCAATGTGCGTGCGCTGAAGAGGCTGGTGAATTGACATTGCAGAATGTACCGTTGTACGGTACAACGGTATAATAAGGAAGAATACTGGATGATCCTCAAGTTCCGGGACCGCTGGCTGAACGAATTTTTTGTTCATGACCGGCTCGAGCCGGAATATCCCGCCGGATCTGGAAGATCGCCTGTTCAGGAAATTGCAATTACTTGATGACGCTACATCAGATGCCGATCTTCGGATTCCGCCGAGCAACCACTTTGAGAAGCTCCGGGGAAACCTTGCAGGTTGGCATTCGATTCGCGTGAACAACCAATGGCGGTTGATCTTTCAATGGGACGGCGGCAAGGGTGAGGCTATCGACGTTTATCTCGACAATCACGATTACCGGTGAGGTGACGCATGCTTAAGACCGAACGAAAGCCCGTTAGCGTCGGGGAGATGCTTGTTGAGGAGTTTTTGAAACCGCACAAGTTGACACAAGACGCCTTGGCCAAGGCGATGGGCGTGCCTCGCAAATTGGTGAACGAACTGTGCAACGATCGTCGCGCAGTAACTGCCGATACGGCTCTTATGCTCGCTCGCGTTTTTGGTAATACACCCGAATTCTGGCTGAACACGCAGCGTCGCATGGAACTATGGGAAGCGCTTCACACGCCTGCCAGGCGCCAACGCATCGAGCGCGCCAGGGAGCTGCGCTCTGTTGCATAACACGGGAAAGGCCTCGCACGCGCTCCATTTACACTGAAAAGTGATGGCAGAAGAGAAAGAACTGCGTTACGATCCGGCAGCGATCGAGCAGAAGTGGCAGGAGCGCTGGGCTGCCGATCCTAAGCTCTACGCGGCTGAGCCTGCGTCCAGCAACAAGCCAAAGTACTACGTGCTCGAGATGCTCCCGTATCCCAGCGGCCAACTCCACATGGGGCATGTGCGCAATTACGCCATTGGCGACGCATTGGCGCGCCAGATGTGGATGCGCGGTTACAACGTGCTGCACCCGATGGGCTGGGATGCCTTCGGCTTGCCCGCCGAAAACGCCGCGCTCAAAAACAATACGCCGCCGCGCGAGTGGACTCTGGGCAACATCGCCGCCATGAAGCAGCAGATGCGGCGCATGGGTTTCAGCTACGACTGGGCGACGGAAGTCACCACCTGCCTGCCCGATTACTACCGCTGGAACCAGTGGTTCTTTCTGCGCATGTACGAAAAGGGGCTGGTCTACCGCAAGAAGAGCAAAGTGAACTGGTGCCCGGAGTGCGCCACCGTGCTCGCCAATGAGCAGGTCATCGACGGTTGTTGCTGGCGGCATGAAGACACCAAGGTAGAACAGCGCGATCTTGAGCAGTGGTTCCTGCGCATCACCGCCTACGCGCAGGAACTGCTCGACGGCCTGGACAAACTCGAAGGCTGGCCTGAGAAAGTGCGTACCATGCAGCGCAACTGGATCGGCCGCAGCGAAGGGACCGAAATTGACTTCGGGCTTGAGAATAGCTCCGAGAGAATTCGCGTCTTCACCACGCGCGTCGACACCATCTTCGGCGCCACCAGCGTTCAACTCGCTCCCGAGCATCCGCTGGTAACGGCCTTCTCGGCCTCCGATCCTGCGCTAAAAACCAAGGTTGCCGGCCTGCTCGAAGAGCAGCGGAAGGCAAGGGAAGCGGGTGATGTGGGCGCCATCGACAAACACGGCGTTCCCACCGGCCGCTTTGCCATCAATCCATATAACGGCGAGCGCGTGCCGATATGGGTGGCGAACTATATCCTCATGGACTACGGCACCGGCGCAATCATGAGCGTACCGGCTCACGACGAACGTGATTTTGAGTTCGCTACGAAGTACGGAATCGAAATTCGCCGCGTGATCCAGCCGGTCCAGCCGGCCCACAACGAGGATGAAGCGAAGCTCCTGCCGTTCATTTCTGAAGACGGCATTCTCGTGAACTCCGGCGAGTACGACGGAAAGACCTGCAAGCAGGCAACGGAGCTTCTCCAAAAGGCTGCTGCGCGCGGCGCTTTTGGGGAGGCAAAGGTCATCTTTCGCTTGAAAGACTGGGGCGTAAGCCGCCAACGTTATTGGGGTACGCCAATCCCCATGATTTACTGCGAACACGACGGACTTGTTCCCGTGCCCGACGACCAGTTGCCGGTGATTCTCCCCGACAAGATCGAAATTACGCAGCAGGGTGGTTCGCCGCTCGGGCGCATCCCCGATTTTGTGAATGTCACATGCCCCAAGTGCGGCGGACCGGCGCGGCGCGAGACCGACACGATGGATACCTTCGTCGATTCCAGTTGGTACTTTTACCGCTACACCGATGCCAAGAATTCCAACGCTCCGTTTGACCCGGCAATTGTGCAGTATTGGTTTCCCATCGACCAGTACATCGGCGGCGTGGAGCACGCCATTCTGCACCTGATCTATTCCCGTTTCTGGACGAAGGTCATGCGCGATCTTGGCATGGTGAAGAATGACGAGCCGGCAACTCGCCTTTTCACGCAGGGCATGGTCATCAAGGATGGCGCAAAGATGTCGAAGTCGAAGGGCAATGTGGTTTCGCCCGACGACATGGTCGCGCGCTACGGGGCCGATGCCACGCGCATGTACGCGCTCTTCGCTGCACCGCCCGACCGCGACCTCGATTGGCAAGAGGACGGCGTCGCCGGTGTCAGCCGCTTTCTGGGGCGTGTATGGCGCCTGGCGGCGAAGTATGCGCCGATTGCGCGTTCCGAGGCCGCGAAGAAGCCAATTGCCGCAAACGGGAACGGAGCGCACCTGCGCCGCAAGCTCCACCAGACTATCGCCAGAATCACGCTTGATTTCGAGGGCCGCTGGCACTTCAATACTTGCGTGGCGGCGATCATGGAGCTCGTCAACGAGATTCAGGCAGCGGACGCGCAGATGGCGGCGGGCGAGATTCCCGCGTCGGTGGTGCGCGAGCTGCTGCGGACGCTGGCTCTTTTGCTGGCGCCCTTCGCGCCATTTCTCGCCGCGGAGCTTTGGGAACAATTGGGCGAGGGGGGCGCAATTCTGCGCGTAGCGTGGCCGGAAAGCGATTCAAAGCTGGCCAAAGAGGACGAGATCGAAATTCCGGTCCAAATCAACGGCAAACTGATCACGGTGGTGCGCGTAGCAGCGGGCGCCGACGCCAAGGCATTGGAGGCTGCGGCACTGAGCGATGAAAGAGTGCGTGCCCGCACGGCTGCCAAGGTGGTGGCAAAAGTGATCGTGGTGCCGGGCAGGGCCGTTAATCTGGTTGTGAAGTGATGGCTTCTTCAATGGCGGGTATTCACGCCAATGCGCCGGTAAGCGGCACGCAGTTGCTGGTTGGGCACGTAAGCGATGTGTTCAAACGCCCTTCGCTCCTCGGCATCGAAATTGCGTGGCGATGGCTCTTCGGGATTCCCTTTCTGCTGGTGTGCGTAAAACAGGCGCAGCAGATGTTTGCTGCGTATCCGCTGGAATCCTCCGGCTTCGGGGCCGTCAGCCTGCAGGATCCCTGGGGCTCCTCCTTACAGATCGCGCACGTATTCACCTATTACCTGCCGCATGTGCTCGCAGTGATGCGCTGGCTGCTGCCGGCGGCTGCGCTGGGCTGGGCCGTGATCTCCGGTCTGGGACGCAATCTGGTGCTCATGCGGTTGCTGCCTCGAGACGCTGGCGATAGAGTCCCGTCTGTGCCGTTTCGCCCGCTCGCGATGATCGCACTTCAGGCCGGATGGCTAATCCTTCTCGGTCTTACTTTCTGGGGATGGTTTCTTTCGGTGCAGTGGGCGGCAGCCACGCACATTCTTGCAAACAGCGATCCGGACCTTGTCGGTTACTCCGTCTGGGCCATCTTTCTGTCACTCGGCTTCTTCTCCGCATTTGCACTGGTAAGTTGGCCGCTGTCGATTGCCCCGTTTCTAGCCTTGCTGGAAAAGCGATCAGTCTTCTCCGCAGTTGCCCAGAGCTTCAAGCTCGGACGGCCGTTCACAAGCAAGCTGGCGGAGGTCAACTTGGTCATGGGCATCGTCAAGCTGTCTCTGATGGTGCTGGCCATGGTCTTTTCGGCTGCGCCGGTTCCGTTCGCGGAGGAGGTAGGCGCGGGCGCACTGCACGCAGCCATTGCATTTTCGCTCGTGGTCTATTGCGTCGCCAACGACTTCTTCCAGGTGGTGCGGCTCAAGGCGTTCCTTGACTTCCGGCACATCTTCAGAGGTTCCGCAGCGGGCTGAATCTATTTGCCCGCCACCGGCGCTGACTCCTCTTTCAGGAATGCCTCGCTCAGCGTCTTTTTGTCGCGCGCGATTGGCAACAAAGTCGGATAAAACTGCACGAACGTGGTGTCCACCGCCCCGTGCTCCTGATGGCAGGAGTAGCATGCGCGCAGCCGGCGGAAACAGCTTGCCATTCGCGGTAGACGATGCGAAATGGAAGAATGCCCATCCGCCGGGATACCGCGCGACATCCTTTACGTGCACCTCAATCCCCATCACCGACCCGCCTTGGAAATGGCCATGCTGGTTGATCGATCCGTGGCTCTTTGCTTCACGGTTTTCCAGTACGAGCACCGTCTTGTCCGGCCAGGTTCCGGTCGCTACGAAGCTCCGGTACGCCTCTGGATTGACGAACACGTTGTCGAACATGGTCATGTCCGCGGGCTGCGGGCTGTAGCTCATGTCCACGCCCGAGCTCAGATAAATCCACTCGCGATAATTCGCTACCGGCAACATATCGCCATTCCCAGCATAGGCGGGTGCGTCGCCGGTCGCGGCGTGTGCTGTAGGAACCTGGCGGAAAAGAAAGAGCAGAGAAGCGGCGAGCAGGGAAACACCTGCTGCCATCATCGTTTTGAAGCGCATGTGGCCTCCACGAAAGCCAATACGGAACGGTAAGAGATAAAGCTCCGCCGATGGTGCGGGAGTTCAGCACATTGTTCCGGCTGCTGCGACCATCAAAAGAGCTTCAGCTGAATGACTAGGTATTTTTTGGGGTCTTCGCGCATGCCTTTGATGAGCTGCTGCGCCTGGTCTGCGGTCTGGTTCAGATGGTCGTAGAGCGCGCGATTCTCTACGAGTTGCCCGGCCGTCCCTTTGCCTTCGTTAATGCCTTTCAAAAGATTGTCGAGATTGGTGACAGAATCGTCGAACTTGCGCGCGAACTCAGGATCCTTTACGAGCTTGCCGAATGTGCCATGGCCCGCGTTCACCGACGCCAGCACCTGGTTCAGATTTGACACCGAAGAATTCAGATTGTTGTAGAAGGTATCGTCTTTGAGCAATTTGCCGGCGGAGCCCTTGCCCGCATTCAGATTGCTCGCCAGTTGATTCAACTGATCTACGGTCGAATTCAGCTTTGTATAAAGCGAATCGTCCGTGAGTAATTTCCCAAGCGACCCTTTGCCGTCCGCTATTGCCTTGGTAACCGTCTGCAGATTCGTTGCGATGGAAACAACATTCTTTTTGAGCGCCGGGTCATTGATCAGCTCGCCGACCGTGCCGCGCGATGTATTCAAAGTATCGGTGAGCACCTCGATCTTGTGGATCAGCCGATTGATCTCTTCAATAGAAACCTGGCTGGTGTTGATCACCGACTGAATCGTCGGTACGCCGGACGCTTGCAGCTCCGCGTTGTTCTGCGGTACCGGTCCCGTAGCGTGACTCGAATCGATATCGACAAAACTGTCGCCCAGTACGCCAGCGGTGGTGATGGTTGCGTTCGAATCGGTGTGCAGGTCGCGCCGGTATCGTTCGCCCACCTGCATGACGACTTCCACGGGATTGGGATTCCGGTCGGGCACCACGTGCATTCCTACGACGTTGCCAATGGTCACGCCCTCTAATGTTACTGGCGCTCCATCCTTCAGTCCGGAGGCGTTGGGGAAATAACAACGCAGCGTGATTTTATGCGCAAACAGTCCACCCGAAGCGCCTGTCATGAGGAACATGAGTCCGATAAGGACGGCGGTGGCTGCCAGAACCAGTGCCCCCACCTTCAGTTGCGCCCACTGAATCTCTTTGCGGCTTGGCACTTGACTCCTCTTGCTGAACTAAGTACGTCGGCGCCTACAGCGGTCGCGAAACCGCGGTAAGAGCAGCGAGATCATCCGGTTTGAGCCGCCAGCAGGGAGGACGAAAACGCTGACTAACACTCTGACCCTGCAGCATTTCCAAACTGTTTTAGAGCATAGCAGAACGGGGGGTTTTACCGCGCGTCCTCAAACACCACACTGGCCATGGCAACCTGAGCCGTATGAGTGAGCGACAGTGCGTAACGGATCACCCCAAGGCGCTCTGCAATCTGGGCGGCGCGGCCATGAAGCTGGAGCGTGGGTCTGCCGCTCGGCTCCCGAACCACTTCGATTTCCAACCAGTTTACGCCGTAGCTGATGCCGGTTCCGAGCGCTTTGGCCGCCGCTTCCTTGGCAGCAAAACGGGCAGCAAAGCTCTCCGCTGAATTGCGCTTGCGCCGGCAATAGGCTTGCTCAGCCTCCAGATAGACACGGTCGAGGAAGCGCTTGCCAAAACGGTCGATGACCCGCTGAATGCGGTCTATCTCCACCACGTCGATTCCGGTGCCGGCGATCATTTCCGGGTCAAGTCCTTCATATCAACCTATAACATGCGGCGTCTCTCGCGCCTGCCGCCTCACTGCTGCATTTTTGCCCACGTGATGTCGCGCAAAAAGGGATTCCGTCCGCCGCGGGGCATCTCGCCGGTCATGAATGCCGAACTTGTTCCAAACACGGTCACTTGCCGTTCGACTCCGCAACATGATTCATCCCGTGCAGCGCGTCTCCGATATGTGTCATTGAGGCGAACATGCTCGACCCGATCAGAAGGCGGCCAGCAGCTCTACCCTGGGCAATGCAAATGAGGGCGATCTCAGCCGAGGAGCCTTCGCGGCTGGTCCGCTCCCTCACCGGTGCAATCCTCGGTTGCGGCGGCTGGGTGTTGAGCCGTGGCGCAGACGACGCTGGAATCGTGAACATGCTCTTCGAGTTCGAACGGCGAACCTGCGTCGATGTCTACAGCATTCTGATTGCCGCAGGGCTCGAGCTCAGCCAAAGCGGCCACATCCGATTCACGGAACTGTGCCAGTGCACGCGCAACCAGCTACCCGAGCGCGGAGCGGAAATTGCCAGCATCGATCTCGAGATTCAGACGTTTCCTGCGGATGCTGTCGGTATCTTGCAGATCCCAGGATTGATGTAACCGGCGTCTATAAGGCGCCCTGGTCAAACCCGCTAACCTGCTTCGACGAGCCCGTATCTTCTTTGCCACGCTTCTTTGAGCCGCGCCCATACGCGCGCCCGTTCGGCCTCGGTAACGGCCGCGTCCGGTTGGCTCGCAAACCGAGCCGCCTCCTGCTTGGCGAGTTCGAGCAACTGCCGGTCGCGCAGCAGATTCGCAACCCGAAACTCCGGAAGCCCGGCCTGCCGTGTGCCGAAGAACTCTCCCGGACCGCGAATCTCGAGATCGAGTTCGGCCAGCTCAAATCCATCCTGAGTCCGCACCATGGCGTCGAGCCGCTGTTCGCCCAGTTCGGAGACCCGCTCTCCCGGTCATGAGAATGCAATAGCTCTTTGCGGCGCCGCGTCCCACTCGCCCGCGCAACTGATGTAATTGCGCCAGCCCGAACCGCTCCGCATGATCCACCACCATCACCGTTGCGTTGGCGCACGTCGACGCCCACCTCGATCACAGTGGTCGAAACCAGCACGTCAATCTCTCCACGCTGGAAGCGGCGCATGATGACTTCTTTTTCGTCCGCGTCCAGCCGCCCATGCAGGAGGCCGACACGCAGACCGGCAAGCGGTCCAGAGCGCAGCTTCTCGTGCATCTCGACGGCCGATCTGAGTCCGGACTTCGCATTTGGGCTCGCTTCCTGCGCGGCGCGCGGAAACAGGTCCGCCGTTTTCTTGCTTCTCGTCTTCTTTTGCGCGGCGGGCCGCGCGGATTCCACCTGCGCAGTCGGCTCATCGCGCGAAAAATCCAATTCCGGCTGATCGTCCTTCGTCCCTTCGATCACCGGGTACACGATGTAAGCTTGACGGCCCTGCGCCACCTGCTTGCGCACAAAATCCCATACCTCGCCGGCACGTTCGCCGGGCACGCGCCGCGTGACAATCGGAATCCGCCCCGGCGGCATCTCGTCCAGCACGCTCAAGTCCAGGTCCCCATAAAGCGAGAGCGCCAAAGTGCGCGGGATCGGTGTGGCCGTCATCACCAGCACGTCGGGCTCCGGCTGGTTGGGCTTCTTCATCAGCTTGAAGCGCTGCAGCACGCCGAACCGATGCTGTTCGTCGACCACGACCAGTCCCAGCCGGTCGAACTCTACCTTCTCTTCAATCAGCGCGTGTGTGCCAATCACGAGGTTTGCGTCGCCGCGATTGATGAGCCCGCGATTGGTCCGTTTGCGGTCGTCGTCGAGCGATCCGGTCAGCAGCACGATGCGCGGCTTGCGGCTGGAGCGCTCCAGCAGTTTGCGCGCAGCCAGAAAATGCTGCGTCGCCAGAATCTCCGTTGGCGCCATCAGCGCCGCCTGATAGCCGTTTTCCATGGCCACCAGCATGGCCTGAAACGCGACAATTGTTTTGCCCGAACCCACATCTCCCTGGAGCAGCCGCCGCATGGGCGCAGACGCGCGCATGTCGGTCACAATCTCGCCCAGCGCCCGTTTTTGCGCCGTAGTGGGATGGAAGGGAAGCACCTCTCGAATGGCTTCGCGTACTTTGTCGTTGGCGGCGAACGCGATGCCTTTGCGCTCCTTCATGCGCCGTCGCTTTAACTCCAGGCCTAGCTCGAGGAAAAACAGCTCTTCGAAGATCAGCCGCCGGTGGGCCGGCGTGGATGCGCTCTGCAACTGAGTGAACGATGTTCCTTCGACAGGGAAGTGCACTTCGCGCAAAGCGGTTTCGCGGTCAGGAAAGTTCAGCCGCTCCAGCATCGCCCGCGGCAGGCATTCAGGTACCGCTCCGCGCATCGCTTCCAGCAGGTTGAAGATCACCTTGCGCTGCCAGCGCGAAGCCAGACGGCTGCCGCCCAGCGACTCGTACACCGGCGTGATGCGTCCCACTTCAAGCAGGCGCGTCTCCGCATCGTCGGTCGCGTCGGGCAGGACCTCAAACTGCGGCTGGATCATCTTCAAATTGCTCGTCGAGCGCGACGGCTCAATCTTGCCGTATACGGCGATCGTTTGCCCGGCCTGAAACTTGTCCTTCAAGTACGGTGCATTGAACCAGAGACACTTGAGCGCGAAACGGCCCTGCCCCACCGTCAACTCGAAGAGCGGCATGCGGCGCGTTCGCATCAGGATCGACCCACGCACTTCCCCGATCACGCTCGCCACTTCACCCGGCTTCAATTCATCGAGGCTGCGCGGATTCTGCCGGTCTTCGTAACGAAATGGAAGGTGATAGAGCAGGTCCTCCGCTGTCTGGATACCCTTCCCGGCAAGCATCTCGGACACGTGTGGTCCAACGCCGCGCACATACATCGCCGGAGTTTCCAGGTTGGGCACAATCAGGATGCTATCGCATTCAGCGATCCTGAGGGCCCGCGGACAATGCGGAAATCGTAGCTCCGATTGATCATTCGCTGCACATGCTTCACAGCCTCGCCGTAAGATGATCTGGTGCATTGCATCCTGATCTACAATCCGGCCGCCGGCCGGCGGCGGAACTTGCGTGCTTCTGAGATCGAGAAGGTGAGCGAAGCATTGCGCGCCAACGGCCACAGGGTTGAAATCTTATGCACCACCCGCCCAGGGTCGGCCGCGCAACAGGCACGCGAAGCTGCGGCCAGCGCGGACGTGATTTTTGCATGCGGCGGGGACGGCACCGTGCACGAGGTCCTCCAAGGCCTCATCGCAGAAACCGGCGCGCCCGCATGCACTCTAGGAATCATTCCACTGGGCAGCGCAAACGCGCTCGCCCGTCATCTCGGCATCTCGCTCGATCCCGTGGCCGCGGCAATCCAACAGTTGCGTGGCAAGGCGTGCATTGTTCCTGTCGGTAAAGTGCTTTGCGCCGCCAAAGTTTGCTATTTCGCCTTCATGGCGGGCGCGGGTCCCGATGGCGCGCTCGTCCATAGCCTGCAAACGCAGCACAAGGCCCAACTGGGCCGATTGGCTTATTACTCCCGCGCGGCGCGCCTGTTTTTCACTCAGGGATTTCCCGCGTTCAAAGTTGAGTTCACTTTGGCGGGATCAGGCTCGCGCGTGACCAAGAAAGCAGTCAACGCGATGGCGACGCGCATCGGGAATCTTGGTGGACCGTTTCGCGGCCTCACCGACCCCAGCGCATCTCTCGAAGACACCGCGCTGCGGCTTCACCTTCTCGCGCCGCCCGCGGTCGTTTCGCTTCCGCTGTGGTTCCTCTCGGGCTGGCTCGGGCTGCGCCGCCTAAATCCACTTCTGCGGTGCGTCGAGGTTGATTCTTTCTCGTGCAGTTCTGTTCGGGGCCTCGCGCCCGATTCTCAAGTCGACGGCGAGTGGTTGGGCCAGCTCCCCATGCAAGTCTCCGTGGTTCCGAATGCGCTGCGCATTCTGCTGCCGCAGCATCGATCGACGCTGCACTGATCCGTGCATAAATCGCTCGCTCCCTCAATCGTCGAGCCGCGACTCAGCGCTTCAATGTATTGTTGTAAACGGCAAAACTTAGCGCGCATGGGGGAACAGCTAATGCATGATTTGAATCGCAGATCGTTTTTAAGAGCGGCGAGCGCCGCATCGGCCACCACGATCCTGGGAGGCCGCATTCACGCCCTCGCGGCCACGCAAGACGCCCCGCAACCTGCTACCTCGGCCAACGATCACATTCAGATCGCGCTCATTGGCGCGGGTGGCCAGGGGCAGGGAGACACGCACACGGCGGTGCAGGTTCCCGGCGTCAAGCTCGTCGCTGTGGCCGACTGCTACAACGGCCGTCTCGAGCATTCGAAGGAGATGTGGGGCAGCGATCTTTTCACTACGCGCGATTACAGCGAAATCCTCGCGCGGAAAGACATCGATGCGGTCATTATCGCCACGCCCGACCACTGGCACAAGCGGGCTGCCATCGACGCCATGAAGGCCGGCAAGGATGTGTATTGCGAGAAGCCGATGATTCATCTCTACGCGGACGGGCCGGAGATGATCGAAACCGCGCGCTCCACTGCGCGCATTCTGCAGATCGGCAGCCAGAGGGTGAGCTCGATTATCTACGCCAAGGCGAAGGAACTGCTTGCTTCCGGCGCCATCGGCCAGCTCAACATGGTGACCGCGCACTGGGACCGCAATTCAGCCATCGGCGCGTGGGACTACACCGTTCCGCCAGACGCTTCGCTGGAAACCTGCGACTGGCCTCGCTTCCTCGGCACCGCGCCCAAAATCCCTTTCAACACCGAGCACTTCTTCCAGTGGCGCAAGTGGAAGGCTTACGGCAGCGGCGTGGCGGGCGATTTATTCGTGCATCTTTTCAGTGGGACGCATTTCATTACCGGCTCCAACGGACCCACGCGCGGCATGGCCACCGGCGGGCTGCGCTTTTGGAAGGACGGACGCGATGTGCCCGATGTGATGCTCGGGCTCTTCGACTATCGCGAGGGATTCAACTTGAGCCTGCGCGTCAATTTCGTCGACGGCGGCGAAGAAAGTGAGGGTCTCATCTTCACCGGCTCCGAGGGCACGATGGAAATTGCCGGCTATTCGGTGAGCGTAAATCGCGTACCGCGGGAAAAGGAACCCGGCTACACCATCGACACCTTCACTGAGGCCACGCAGAGGGCCTTTCTGAAGCAGTATCGGGAAAAGTATCCCGTCATACACCCCGCCGGGCCGCCGTCAGCCGGTTATGAGAAGTACGTCGCCGCCGCGGGCTATAGTGACAGCTACGATCACTTCAGGAACTTCTTTAACTCTGTGCGCACACGCAAACAGCCGGTTGAAGACGCGGTCTTCGGCTATCGCGCAGCCGGAGCCGCTCTACTCAGCAACCTGAGCATGGAACGCGGTGCAATCGTCGCCTGGGATCCCGACGCGATGAAGATGACGTAATTCCAAGTGGGTGCCCCAGGTCTCGATTCTGAGACCCGGGACATCGCGCTTTCCAGAGAGTGACCGTGGTTGGTGAAACATTGCCGTCTCAGCTAAATCCCAGCACCGGATGCGGCACATACGGCTCTTCGAGCGCCGTCATCTCTTCCTTGGTGAGCTGAACGGCCACTGCTGCAGCGGCATCTTCGAGATGATTCGGCTTGGTCGCGCCCACAATCGGTGCAGTCACGGCAGGTTTTGCCAGCAGCCATGCCATCGCCACCTGCGCCCGCGGAACGCCACGCTTCTCGGCAATCTCGCCAAGCCGATCGACGACGGCGCGGTCCGACTCCTCGGTGCGTGCGTACATCGCGTTCCCAAAAACGTCCGTGCCGCTTCGCAACGTGGTTTCGGATTTCCAAGCGCGCGTCAAACGACCGCGCGCCAGCGGGCTCCAGGGAATGACGGCCACGCCTTCCGCCTGGCACAGCCCGATCATCTCGCGCTCCTCCTCGCGATAAAGCAGGTTGTAGTGATTCTGCATCGAGACGAAGCGCGTCCATCCGCGGCATTCTGCAAAGTACAGCGCTTTGGCGAACTGCCATGCATACATCGACGACCCGCCGATATAGCGCACTTTTCCCGACTTCACCACGTCATGCAGCGCCTCCATTGTTTCTTCGATGGGCGTCTCCCTGTCCCAGCGATGGATCTGGTAGAGGTCCACGTAGTCGGTTTCGAGCCGCTTCAGGCTCTGGTCGAGTTCAAACAGGATGGCCTTGCGCGACAGGCCGCGTCCGTTAGGCTCCTCGCGCATCACGCCATGGACCTTGGTTGCAATTACCACAGCCTCGCGGCGCACATTGGCCTTCAGAAACCGGCCCAGCACCGCCTCGCTCTCGCCGCCGGAATATACATTTGCGGTATCAAAGAAGTTAATGCCCAGATCGAGTGCCTGCCGCATGAAGGGCCGGCTCTCTTCTTCGTTCAGCGCCCATGCCTGCCGTCCCGGCAGCAGTTTGCCCGTGCCGGGCTTTCCGTAGGTCATGCATCCCAGGCAGATCCGAGACACTTTGAGCCCGGTGTGGCCAAGATTGATGTATTCCATCGCTACTCCTCAAATTGAGTTTAGCCTGCTGCCTTCCAGTGGCGCTGCCCCATCCAACTTGCTCCGGCAAAGTACTTTGGTAGCATTGCAGGCCGCCCATCAGTGGTGTTTGGATAGGGATATACGAACCTCGCCGGACAACATATTTTGCGGCGTTCGGGTCTAATATGACAGTCGAGCGCGAAGTATCTGCGCAATTCCATCTCCCTGTAAGCTCCGGCGCTTACAGCGGACCATTTCATGTGTCTAACGAGAAGCGAGCGATCGACAAAACCAGAGAGGCACCGGGTGATTTGAGCGAGAGCAGTGAGCAGCCGACGGCATGGAGGTGCACCGGAAGTCCCGGTCACAGCATTTCGCAGGCTTCCGCGATCGGCCAATGCTTCGCGCGTGCGTTCGCAATCGCTGGCCTCCCCATTGTGCTTTTGTCTGCCGGTTGCGGCGGCGGAATGGCGTCGAGCAGTTCCTCCAATAGTGCGTTCTCCGTCTCGCCAGGCACGGCCACGGTGGATACCAACTGCACCGGCTGCAACACCACCAACTCATCGGGCACAGCGGTCGAGCAGTTCACAGCCACGCTGAATAGCGGCGGCTCAGCAAGCGTGAGCTGGTCGGTCAGCCCCAGCACCGGGGCAGGAACCATCGACGCCAGCGGCCAGTACACGCCGCCGTCGTATCTCACGGCAGACAGCGTCAAGGCGACCATCACGGCCACCCTTACCTCCGGTTCCGGCAGCGGCTCAAAAGCAACTGCGGCCATTACCGTGACTCCGGGATTTCTGCAGCCTCTCGCGCCTGAAAACGTTGCGCTGGGCGGCAATGGGACTGCGACCATTACGGGCTACATCGCGGAAGTCGGCGGCGCGACCGGCGTCAACTACGCGGTGTCAAACATGGCGTCCGGCTCGAGCGGCGGGCAGGGGTCGCTGGGCTCGCCAACCTGCACGCGCAATGCGAATTCATTTACCTCTTGTACCATCACCTATACGGCTCCAGGCACCGTTTCCGCCAACAGCTCCACTTTTGTCGTAGCCACGGTTGGCACGTCCGCTTCAAAGGTGGATTCTGAAGTCCTCTTGAACACCGCCGGCATCTCCAGCAATCCTGACAGCCATCAGACGCAGGAACCCACGCCCATCGCTCTAGGGACTTCCGGCGGGAACAATAACGATTACGACTCGCAAACCCAGAACGGACAGTCAACAATCTCCGATTGCTGCGGCGGTACGCTCGGCTCTTTGATCCAAAGCAGCAACGGAACGCAATACTTGCTCAGCAACAACCACGTTCTTGCCCGCAGCGATCAGGCCAGCACGGGTGAAATGATCGTCCAGCCGGGTTTGATTGACGATGGATGTTATCCATACGGAGACAAAGGCACGGAGACTCCGGTGGGTTCGCTGACGGCGTGGCTTCCTCTCAGCGCAAGCACTACGAATGTAGATGCGGCCATCGCACAGGTCAACTCCGGCGCGGTAAACACCAGCGGGGCAATCGAGGAACTGGGCGCTCCTCAGGACGGCACGCTTGCCGCCGCTCCCCCCGGCACCTCCTCGACAGGAGGGAAAGGTGAGAATGGAACGGTCGACATGGTCGTGGCCAAAAGCGGGCGTACTACCGGGCTCACCTGCGCCAGCATCTCTGCGATCGATTTAACGATCCAGGTGGACTATTTCAAGGATTGCGCAGAGACCGAACGTTATCTGACTAAGACTTACAACAACGACGAGATCGGAATCACCGGCAATCAATTCAGCGACGCGGGAGACTCCGGTTCGCTCGTGGTGGATACAAGCAACGCGGAGCCTGTTGGGCTTTTCTTCGCAGGTGGGGAAGACCAATCTGGGCAGAGCCAGGGAATCGCTAACCCCGTGAACACAGTGCTGTCGGAGCTGGGTTCGCAGCAGGGCACCACATTCACTTTCGTGGGCACAACGGACCATCCCGTGAGCTGCCTGAACTACGGCGTCGGCACAGTCACGGCGGCACAGGCCCGCACACTCACTACAGCTCAAACCTCGCTCGCCCAACATGCCCTCACGCAGGCGCGCATGCTGGTGAATCCATCCCTTGGAATTCTGGGAGCGGCGGTTGGCAAGAGCAGCGATCGCGCCGGCGATCCGGCGGTGATTCTCTATGTCGACCAGGGTATGAGCGCCAACGTGCCGCAGACGATCAATGGCGTGCGCACTGAAGTGGTGCCTTCATCCGCACAGGCAGTTGCAGCAGGCACGGCTGCACGATATCCATTGGAATCCGGCGCTCTGCATCCCCTCGCTGCCGCGGTGCTCACGCAGGCCATCGCCGCGAAGCAACAAATTGAGCAGAGCTTGATGAAACAGAATCCCGCATTCTTCGGCGTAGGCGTCGGCCAGAGTCTCGACGATCCGAACCAGGCCGCTCTGGTCATTTATGTCGATCGCAGGCAAGTTCCCGCTATGCTTCCGGCCACGATCAATGGCCTGCGCACGCGCTACATCATCATGGACCGCCTGCACGTCACGCGCTCATATCTGACGGGCCTGGTCCACCAGCAGGGCCACTGCATGTCGCATCCAGCGGCGGACCAGCCTTTTGATCCGCTGCAGAAGATCGAAACGCGGGATCTCAATCTGTTCTGACAGCTCTGATCGGCCGTTTGTCAATCGCTCAAATGGAATCGAGGGCGGCGGCCTCAATTCACCGGCTTCGCCTTCCCGTCTTTCAAGCTGTCTTCAATAATCGACCTGATCTGTTGATTGTTTTCGCGCGACATCTGGCCCATTTGGGCGCCGAATTTTCCCATCTGGGCACCGAACTTGCCTTGTTGCTCGCCGAATTTTGCCATGTCGCTGTTGAACTCTTTCATTTCGACGGACATTTCGGTTTGCATGACCCTGCGCTGAATTTCTGAGATCTCGTGTTGCAGCTCGCGCAGTTGCTCCCTACTCACCGTGCCGCCTTGCGCAGCCTTCAGGCCCGCCGCAGTCGTGTCCAACTCCGCGATCTCCTTCGATAAATCGGGGGCCGGAACATTGGCTGCGGACCCGCGCGCCTTGCGTGCCGCGTCTCTCGCTTGCTGCCCGGCCTCGCGCATCTGTTTGCCAAGCGCCCGCATTTGATCGCCCACATCTTGCCTCGCCTTATCCATGGCTTCGATCTGGCTCACGGTCCCAGGATCGTCATCGATGTAGAGCTTTCCTTCATGGCGAAACAGCAGAAAGTGCCCGTGGGCTTCAGTGCGCGCCTTATCGACATCGCTCGCGCCTTCATTTCCCCAGTCGCCGCAGAACCGGGTCTTGGTCCCAGGATCTCCGACGATCGCGTAACTGTCGCCATTCGGAAAGCAAAACCCTTCGCCTGCGAAGGCCATCATGGGCATCGGCGGCATGGGCGGAATGTTCATATCTACGTGAATGGGCGGCGGAGAAGGGATTTCGGGCAGGGCTACAGGGATGGATATTTGCAGACCGGTACCTGGTCCTAATGGCGCGGGCGGTGCGGGTGCGGCCTCGGGGACAGGGCCTGGAACAGGCACGTTAGACGGCATTGGAGGCGCAGGCGTAGCGTCTGGAGCAGGTGCCGGAACAGCTTCCTGCGCTGGTCCCAAATCCGTAACCTGAGCCGGCTGTGGATTGGATTGTCCCGTAATCGGAGGCTGAGACGTTGTCTGATCCTGCATGAGCGCGGCAGTTTGCGAAATGCTTGCCTGCTGTGGCGCTGCTGCAGCCTGCACGCGCACCATCGTCGCGGCCACAATCAGCAGAGCGGGGATCGCCAAAGTCAGTAGAGCCCGCCGCCCGCCGGCAAAGGCCACCCGGAAGCTCGAATCATTCAGAAAGCGTTCGATGCGATGAGGCAAATTCGAAGAGTGTGCCATTGCGACTCCATTGAGGGTTGGGCGCGGCAGTGCCGCGAATTCAAGCAGCAGTCCGGCGTAGGCCGAAGGGCTGGCGGCTGCTTCCAGGCCGGCCCGATCGCTGATGGCTTCTCCCAGCTCAGAGAGCTTGCGCTTTAGCCACCAGCCGAGCGGACTGAACCACGTAACGGCCAGGTAGACACCGGCGAGAAATTGCAGATAGAAATCGCGCTGCTCGATGTGCGAGCGCTCGTGTGCAAGAACCATCCGCAGCTTTTCATCGTCCCAGTCCGTGTGGTCCGCAGGGAGAAGAATCCCCGGGCCGATGTTGACCGGCGAGGCAATCCGCGAACTCCAGCCGACGGGGATGGCGCGAGAGAAATCGATGTTCGCCGGCAGATCCACGGGGCGCGCGCCAAACCAAAGCCAAAGCGACGTTGCCAGACCCCAGAGCAGTCTGAACAGCAGAACGGCACAGCCGGCGAGATACAGAATCCAGGCGACTGTCAGGAATCGATGACCCATGCTCCGGGTGCTGGTGGGCGTAGCAGATGGTGCAGGCGCTTGCGCGGCAACCGAAGCACCTTCAGAATTCACGCTTGATCCGCGACGAGTTTTTGCGATCGTTGCCGGTAGAAGAGGGAATGGATCTTCAGAGATCGAAACCGGCGGTGTCATGTTTTGCGATTCACCGGAACTCCGCATCGAGTCCACTACGGCGACTGGCGAAGCACGCATGCCTTTTCTAAAAGTGCTCGTCCCAAAGGAAGCAGGCAGTTGCAAATCGGCCCATGCCGGGGTCCATTGCCAATGCACAAACATCGGCATGGCCAGGGATGCGGCGAGCACCATCGCCCAGGCGGCTTTCTGCGCGACGAGATTCTTCACGCGCAGAATTCGCAGGCTGGCCCACACTGCCGCTGCTGCGAACAGTGCGCGCAACGCACCTTCAAGTAAGGAAGTAAAGAACGCAGTACTCATCTCTTGCCCTCCTTGTTGTGAGGCGGCTTTTCGCCGGCCGGCCTTTGCTCGGCTGCGGCAATGCGCTCCGCGAGACGCTGCAATTCGTGCCTGTCCAGAACTTTTGAGTCCACCATGCCGACCAGCAGCGCTTCCACCGAGCCCGCGCAAAACCAGTCCGCAATGCGTTTGACTGCGCGGCCGGCAACGCGTTGCGGCGACTCGGCCGGGCGATAGACAAAGGTGCGATTATCCGTTGAGTGCGCCAGATAGCCTTTCTCCTCGAGCCTCCGCAAGACCGTTCGAATCGTCGAGTCTTTCAGGGGACGGCCAAGTTCTTCGCGTACCTGTTCTGCGGTCAGGTTTCCAAGGCGCCAGATAAGAAGCAGTATGCTTCGCTCCAGTTCGCCCAGATCGGCGGGATCGTGCCGGGGTTGAGTGTGACCGTTCATAGTGTTACTCACTGTAACATATGAGACCGGCGAAATGTCAACCCCGCCTAAAGAAATTTTCAATGTCGCACGAATCGTTTCCCGAGAAACACCTTACCGGACTCTCAATCACCCGGTCAGGTCTCTACCCGCGTGATGCCTGAAGCCGCGATCGAACTGACCGAGCCAGTGTGATCTGGGTCGTCGGGAATAAAGAGTTCGAAGACGGTTCCGGAGAGCTTTTCTGTGGAATTGTTGCGCGCGAATGCGGTCCGGCTCCGCACCCGGATGCGGCCACGATGCTTGAGGATAATCTCATGGCTCACCCAAAGGCCCAGCCCCGTTCCCGTCTCTTCCTTGGTTGTGAAAAAGGCCTCAAAGATATGCTCGCGTGTTTCCCGCTCGATTCCGGCGCCCGTGTCTGCAACTGCAAATCGCACACCGGTTTGCTCAGGGTTCTTCCAGTCGCGCGAGCGCCGGGCACGCACCAGCAGCCGGCCGCCGGCGCTGCTGGCGTCGATCGCGTTCCCCACCAGGTTTGCGAAAACCTGCCGGATCTCCCCTTCAAAGCAGAAGAGTGTCATTTCCCGGTCGTAATCCCGTTCCACATGCAGTTCAAGGGTATTCAGCCGGCCCTGGTAAAGGCTCAGGACCGAATCGAGCAGGTCGGCCAGTGCGGTGCGTGCCGGCTGCGTCGGTTGCCGGTAGAAGCGCAGCGTCTGTTGAGTGATCTCCGCAATGCGCCGAACTTCATACTCGGTCATGGTCACGTACTGCATCGCCGAATCTGGCAGTTCGCTGAAGTTGCGCAGTAGAAAAAGAAGGTTGGTGATGGCTTCGAGCGGGTTGTTGATCTCGTGAGCGATCGAGGCTGCCAGCCTTCCGGTCACGGCCAATTTCTCGCTGCGGCGCAGAGCCTCTTCGCTGCGCTTGCGCTCACTTGCATCCAGCACAATGATTCCCGCCCAGCGCACCTGGCTCGGCGTGGTCCGCACCGGGTATGCGCTCATTAACCATGTCCAGGGGCGGCTCGGTTTGCCGCCTTCCCCATTCAATTCCAGGTTGCGCACTGCCCCCTCGGTCGAGAAAACGCGCCTTACCGCTTCTTCTACCTGGCTGGCCACGGAATGGGGTAGAAGGTCGCCCAGAGTCCGTCCCAGATGCCGGCTGACGGCAACCCCCGTCAGGGCCGCAAACACCTGGTTGACGCGCACGAATCGGCCGTTGCGGTCCACGAACGCCAGACCGATCGGCGCGTTCGCCAGCATTGAATCCAGCAGGGAAAGCGTATCGTGCAGCCCGGCCCTCTGCTCGGTAAGTGAGGCCACCATCCGGTTGAAGGTTTCAATCAGGTCGCCGATCTCGTTGCGAACGGCTACAGGAAGCGGGAAGTGGCTGCCGTCTGCTTCTGCAGTCATCAGAGCGGTGGCGCCCCTGTGCAGAACGGCCAATTGCCGCGTGATGGAGCTGGCCATTAAAAGAACCAGAACGATCGACGCGACCAGCCAGATAATGCTGAAGACGATCGTGCTATGAAGAATGTCATCCAGCCGCTGATATCCCCAGTTGCGATCGGCCTCAACCCATACATACCCGCGCAAAGTGTCTCCGGTGTAAATGGGCGCGACGGCTTCCAGGTTTTGTCCCCCAAGCGAGAAAACAGTGGCCTGATTTTGATGGACAAGCGGGATCTGCTCATGCTCGAGCGCACTGAGCTTCATTTCGTCGGCAGAACCGTTTCCTGCAAAAAGCACGTTGCCGGCCGGATCCGTCACCTTCGCAAGGGCCACATCGGGCGCATCGGTCATCATCCTTGCCGACAACCCAATCCATCCGGGTCGCGCTTCCAGCAGCGACTCTTTCGCCTGCAAGGCAAGCGAATCTGCCTCATACGCCACGCGCTGCAGGCTGCGTGCGCGCAGGTCCCGCGCCTGTTTCCCAATGAGAAGAAGCGCAAAGAGCCCGATCGACAGCGTCTCCAGCAGCAACAGGCCCGCCAGCATCTGCCAGCGAATCGATCGCGGCCACCAGCGTATGCGCAAGGATGAACCCCCTGCCAAAAATCGACAGCATTAGTCTATCGGATCGACTGCGGGAACGGCATCGCCGGCCTCAAGTATCTGCTTTGCTTTCAAGAGCAGCGATGCCGCGATCTGCCGGCCATGAAAGCGCCCGTTTTCAATGAAGATCTCGCTGGTGCGTGAGCCGGCTACGATCACGCCCGCCAGGTAAACTCCGGGCACGTTGCTCTCCAGCGTCTCCGGGTTGCACACCGGAAGCCGGTCCTTGCCCTCGAAATGAATACCCAATCGCTCAAGAAAGGTGAAATCCGGGTGGTAGCCGGTCATGGCAAAAACGAAATCGTTGCGCAACGCCTCGCGACCTGTTGGGGTGTCGACGACGACCGCGTCGGGCGTGATCTCAACAACCTCGGTAGCAAAGTATGCCTTGATTTCGCCGTCCTTGATGCGGTTTTCGATATCCGGCTTGATCCAGTACTTCACGTGCGGCTGAATTCCGCGTCCGCGATAGACAAGCGTGACACGCGCGCCGCTACGCCACAGTTCAAGGGCGGCGATGGCTGCGGAGTTCTTGCCGCCGATGACCATCACATCCATGCCGTAAAAAGGGTGCGGATCATGATAGTAGTGATGCACCTTGCTCAAGGTTTCGCCGGGAATGCCCATCCAATTCGGCAGGTCGTAGTAGCCCGTGGAGATGGCCAGTTTACGGGCATCGATTCTTCCCGGCCGGCCGAAGCGGTCCACTGTGTGCACAGCGAAAGCGCCATCGGCCCCTGTCACAGTTTCCACGCGATGGTACTGGCGCACGTTCAGCCTGTAGTACGCCGCCACCTGGCGGTAGTACTCGAGGGCCTCGCCTCGCGTGGGCTTGGCATTCGGGCTCGGAAAAGGGATGCCGCCGATCTCGAGACGCTCCGAGGTGGTGAAAAACGTCATGTGCGCCGGATAGTGAAAAATCGAGTTGCAGACGCAACCTTTATCCACTAGCGCGACGCGAAATCCGGCCTTTTGCGCCTCGATGGCGCTAGCAAGACCCGTAGGCCCAGCGCCAATCACAAGGAGATCGAAGACCGTGTCCT
>CAWDKT010000022.1:0-98382 GCA_963802955.1 uncultured Acidobacteriaceae bacterium | reverse complement strand
GAATCAGTCTCCGCATGCGCACCAGGTTATAAGCCACCATGGTCAGCCGATAGAACCAGTCCACCCGCTTTAAGCCCGCGCAGCTTCACCTGCCGCAGCAGACTGTCCAACTTGCCCCAGCCAAAAACCCGCTCGATCAGCTTGCGCTTGCGCTGGCTGATCGCGCGCCGCTCGTCGCTCGTTCCGCGTCGTCAGGCTGTTCTTGCCCAGGTTGCCCTGCGGTTACTCGCTGACGTGCGGCGCCACCTCGCGATCCTGCAACTCCTGCATGAATCTCTCTTCCTGATACTGCGTGTCGGCTCCCAGCGTGATCTTCCGCTCTGCCGCGCTTGTCCTTCGGTCCCGCCCCCGGTCCAGCATCCCCAGCCGCCGCCTCGCGCTCCGCCGCGGTGGCCGCCTGGCTGGCCTCGGCCGCCACCACCAGACCGTTGCGGTTCTCCATCAACGCGTGCCCCTGATAGCTCGGCACCGCCTTGTCCGCCGCCGACTTCTTGTATAGCCGCGCCTCCGGATCGGTCGTCGACTCCACCTTGTCGCGCAACAGCACCTGCGCCCTTGTGCCCGAGCCTCTGCCCGGAGCCGGCGGATCGCTCTTCTCCTTGAAGCTGCGCGCCGCCGCCCAGGCCTGAATCAGCGTGCCATCCACGGTGAAATGCTCCTCGCTCAACAGATCGTGCTCGCGCGCCTCGACCAATACCGCCTCCAGCAACCGCTGGCTCACCGCCCCGTCAATCAGCCGCTCGCGGTTCTTGGTGAACACCGTCACGTCCCACACCGCATCGTCCATCTCCAGACCCACAAACCAGCGAAACAGCAGGTTGTAGTTCATCTGCTCCATCAACTGCCGCTCCGAGCGGATCGAGTACAACACCATCAGCAGCTGGCCCGCAGCAGCCGCTCCGGGGCAATCGACGGACGGCCGGTGGCCGAATAGAGATCCTCGAAATCCGCATCCATCCGCTCAAACGCCCGGTCCGCCATCGCCCGAATCCGACGCATCGGATGATCGGCCGGTATCCGCTGTTCCATCGTTACGTAACTGAACATCGCTGCCTGCTGCTCGTCGTCTCCACGCATAACAACTTCTTAAATCAATTCCCTGTGGAGAAAAAGTGGCTCCCTTGGGACTTTTTCACCAAGCTGTGAAGTCGTGCCCTGATACAAAGCGGATTGATGAAACAGGCTCTAACCACCTCGTGGTTATCCCAGGTCCCAGAAACGGGACCTGGGCACCCATGCTCGTGACGGATGCGCGTCCTGAGACCTGAGCCACCCGCCTTCCGCGAACAGAGGAAACATAGAGGATTGACTCTCCCACCCGGCTTGCGCCCTGGGCTAACTTCTCTCGCTTCCTGCGGACGCTCTCTGTTCGCGCGGTTTCCCACCCAAGCAGAGCTTGAACGGGGCACTCGGCACCCGGCAAGGAGCAACCGCAGATCCTTCGGCTCTTCCCCTTCGGCTTCGCTAAGGTCAGGCGGCGTCGCTCAGCGACTGTCTGGATTGTCAAGGGCGGGTTGATGGAAAAGCGGAAAACGATGGTGCCGTTTTCCTCTTTCCCACAATCTCGACTACGGCTGCTGACTAGCTAACCTTCTCAGTTGTGAGGGCACGCCCTGTTGGCGAACCTCGCGGGCTTTGGCGTTGAGGCGGACGAGCAACTTGTGGGCCACGGCGATGCGAACGACTTTGGGTGGCTTGCCGGCGGCGCGCAGGCGCTGCTGGAAGGCGGTGAAGTCGGGCTCGTAACGAGCGACCACGCTGCCCACCAGGAACAGGATGTCTCGGACTGTGGCGCGGCCTCCTCGCACCGCGCGTTTGCCCTGATGTTTGCCTGAGTCGTTGGCCAGAGGCGCCAGTCCTGCAAGTTTGGAGATGGTCTTGTTGGAGAGCGTGCCGATCTCCGGCATCTCGGCCATGATGCGGGCCACGGTGCGATCGGCGACGCCCTTGATGGTGCGGAAGGCCTGATTCAGTTCGCGCCACAAGGGGTCGGCTTGGATCAGCGCAGCGATGGCCTGCTGGAGTTCTTCGATCTGCTCGGCGAGGAACTTGAGTATCGCGCGGAAGCTGTTCTGAATCGCGGGATTGGTGACCAGACGTTGCTGGTTCAGCTGCGCGGTGCGAACCTCGGTGAGCTGGCGCAGACGCGTGACGCGGGCACGCAACTCGAGCTGGGTCGGCGGGGCCAGGCATTGCGGCTGAGACTTCTTTGTCTGTGCGTACCAGGCGATCATGCCGGCATCGATCGCGTCGGTCTTCTCCAGCCAACCCATGCTCTGCGCGAACTGGCGCACGGCGCGCGGGTTGACTACCGCCACCGGCAGACCGTGTTCGGACAGTTGCGCAAAGGCCCGCTGTTCGTAGCCGCCGGTGGCTTCCATGGCGACCAGTGCAACTTGATGGGTCTCACAGAAGGCAGCCAACTCTGCGATGCCTTCCGGGCTGTTGGCGAAGCTGGCCGCGACGCCGTCCTGTCCGATGCGCGCGGCTAAAGAAGATGAACCAATATCCACTCCACAAATAATCCGTGTCACGGTAACCTGCCTTGTATGTTCGACTGAGATCGTGCGACTGTTCGGTCGTACGTGACTTGGGCAGCGGTCGCCTGTGCTGAGCGTCGGTCGTTGAGACCGCAGGATGAACGGGAGCCGTCCGCCCGCGGGGGAGCCGATGCCTCGACTCCCCCACTCCAACAGTTTCACCGAAACTGTTCCTCCTTTAGAGATACAAGGATGACAAGTTTGCTGCGGGCGCAAACAGCGCAGGCGGACCGCCGGTCCGCCTGCTCCAACTTAAGTTGAGAGTTGACGCTTACCTCGGTTGAGAATTGCTGCCTACGCCTTCGCCAGCACCGGCTTGCCCATCCGCTCCGCGATCATCTCGTGGGCATGCGCGAAGAACTCGTCGTTCGCGATCTTGCCCGCTTCCAAATCGGCGAGGATTGCCTTTTGCGCCAGGTACTCCTTGTTAACGATGCCTGCCTTCGACTGCAGCATGCGCCAGGCCTTGCGGCGCTCCACGCAGAACATCACGAGTTGCCGCGAGAGCGCGTAGAAGACCGCCTTGCCGTCCTGGTCCTGTTGGATGTACACGCCGAAGTCGGGAATGAAGCTGCGGTGTTCGACGGATGCAGGTAGCGCCGGTACACCACGTCCTGCTGCGTGATGCGCACCAGCATGTTATCGAGCGGAATCATCTTTTCCGCCTGCTCGGGCTTGATCTTCTTCAGGTGATTGCGGAAGCGCGCTTCCGTCGTGCACCAGTGCGCCACGGTGTAGCGATACGGTTTCGCCCGTCGCCTTTGACTTGGTCTCGTACCAGTCGAGTTCGATCGACGGGTTGCCCTTGATGTCGAGCGCCTCCTGGTAGCTCTCGCCCTTGCGCGGATCGAAGACGAACTCCGGCGCGCCGCGCGAGTCGCGCACGCGCTGCGCCTGGAAGAGCGCCATGTCGTCGGCCACGCCGTGCTCCGGCTGGCAGGTGGTGAAGGCACTGCAGGAACATGGTTCCGCGATATTCGAGGCCGTCGAGAATGGCCCGATAAAGCTTGGGCGCGTTCGCGATGGAAACCTGCGCGACCATCGGCGAACCGTGACCGGCCAGAAACGTTTCGGCCACCGTCTTCTTCTCGGTGTTCTTGCCCTGCGTCGCCGCGCCGAAGACGTTCATGTCGTTGCCGCCGAGCATCGGTGTCGAATCGGAGTTCTGCCCGCCGGTATTCGAGTAAACCTGCGTGTCGAGCATCAGAGCCTTCACGTTGGGCCGGTTCTGCAGAATCACCTTCGACATATTCTGATAGCCGATGTCGCCCATGCCGCCGTCGCCGCCCACCACCCAGACCTTGGGCAGTTCCACAATCTCCTGGTCGGTCATCAGCGCATCGGTAAAGTGCGTGAGGTGGTAGTACTCCTGCTCGCTCAGCCCCTTGCCCTCGCGCGCAAGAACGATGTCGGCCAGGCGCTCGGGAATCACGGAGCGGCGTCCGTGATCGACGATGAAGCTCTCGCCCATCAGCCAGCCCACGGTGATGCCGTCCTGGAAGAGCGAGTTCATCCATGGATACGGATGTGGATTATTCGGCGAGGTCGAGCCGTAGACGGTGTTGCATCCTGTGTGCGCGGCCATCGCCATCACGCTCATGCCGTTGGCCAGCCGCCCGTCAATAGGCTGCAGGTTTTTGTGGTTGAAGGCTTCGGTCAACAGCACCGCCGCAATCGCTTCAATGAGCTGCGCGTCGGTGACTTCGCCGTGCTCCGCCTCGTAGGCCGCGATACGCCCCTTGGTGTCTTTCACGTCTTCGCCGCCAAGGCCCATCACCATGTGCTCAATCGCCTGCCGCAGCAGCGCGTACTCGGCCGGGTTACTTTCCTTGAGCGCAGCCAGCTTGGCTGCGCCTGTCTTCTCGAGCTCGCCCGCCTTGGCCACAAAGCGGTCGCTCTTGGCGTGGTAAACAGGCCGCATGTACGCCTCGGTGACCGCAGCAATCGAGCGCAGAATGCTTTTTTCGCCGCAGCCCGCACAGGCGCCGTCGCCTGAAACCAGCGCGTCGTAATTCGTACGGACCATCAGCATGTTGCGCAGCGTTGCAGTCTTCGAGTCCGCCGGGTTGGCGCCGTTGTACAGGCCAAGATACTTCTGCGAGGTATCCGGCAGCAGATCGAGGAACGCCGTTCCAGACTCGTGCTCCGCATTCACCTCTTCGGTCTCCTGCACCATCTTCAGCGCCTGGTGGTCGCCGCAGGCCGAGACGCAGGCTGCGCAGCCCTTGCAAAGGTCGCTGACGAAGATCGAGAAGATGCCGCCCGAACCCGGCGTCTTGCGCTCCGGTGAGGAGAAGATGGCGTTCGTCTTCTGATACGCCATCGGCACCTTGTCAATGATGCCGTAGAACTGCTTCTTCGCCTCTGCCGAGAATCCATCCACCGACTCGGTAACCTCGCGAACGATGATGGGCAGCGGCGTTCCCTGCTTGATCTCGGAAAGCATGCGCTGCCGCGTGAGCTTCTCGATCTCCGGCAGTTTGTCGAGCATCTTTCTGCGCTCCGCCGGGTCGCCCACGTAACGCGAAACCGCGGTGCCCAGAATCGTGCTCAGGTCCTGCGAGCAGTTGGGGAGGGCTGTATCCGGGCACACGCTGATGCACTCCATGCACTGCGTGCAATTCTCGGCAATGTAGAGCGGAGTCTCGCGCCGCGCCACGTACTTTGATGCGGTGTCGCCGGTGGCTGCCGCAATCACGCCCAACGCCGAGAGCGGTGTGGCCGGCTGATTGTAGCCGAAATGCGAGCGGAACTCCGCATCGAAAACATTGATTTGCGAAATCGGCGTACGGGGTCCCTGTCCTGCCGGGACAGGCGTGCTGCGGCGCATTGCGGGCACAGTGCCCGCGGCCACTTCAGCGAAGGCCGGCGCCTGCGCCAGTATCGGCAACAACGCCTGTCCGCGCAGGCTGGAGTGATCGGTTGCTTCAATCTCGCCGATGGCAATCTCTTTCACCCGCTCGAAGCCCTGGATCATGACTTCCATGTTCGACTGCACGACGGCATCGCCGAGCTTGCCGAACTTCTTCACGTACTGCTTGTGCACCACCTCGCGGAACTGTTCCTGCGAGATGCCAAACTCCTGGAGCATGGGGCTGACGGCAAAGAACGCGCCCAGAAATGCATTACCCTGCATGCGCAGTTGCAAGTCGCCGCGATCCGTGGCCTTGCGCGCGATGTCGAAGCCGGGCAGCGTGAAGACGCGAATTTTCTTCTTGATGATCTGCTGCCGCGCCCAGATGGGCAGGTTCTCCCACGCGTGCTCGCCGTCTACGTCCGACTCCCACACCAGGCTGCCACCCTCCTGCATGCCATCCAGCGGATTGGTATGCGTAAAAGCTTTGGGATCGCAGCAGAGAACGACGGTTACGTGCCGCAAATCGCAGTTGACGCGAATGCGGTCCTTGGCGGCGACCATAAAGTAGCTGGTGGGCGCGCCCTTCTTCTCGGATCCATACTTCGGATTGGCGCTGACGTGAATTACTTCCTTGGGATTGCCCAGTTCGTCGACCTGGTGGTCGCGCTCGAAGAGCAGGTCGTTCAGGTCGCCCAGAATCGCACCCAGATTTTTGCCCGTGGTGATCGCGCCCCATCCGCCCACCGAATGGAAGCGTACGGCCACAGCGCCCTCGGGCAGCAGCGACGGCGTCTCGTCGCCAATCACGCTGTAGGGATGGTCGACGCCAAGCACAAAGAAGTTCGCGTTGTCGGCTGCGGTCTTGCCATCTTTGCGCGCGCGGCTCCCGGTTGCATACTCAAATGCACCGATGATGTGTTCGGGACGGAAGTCGCGCGAGCCCAGCCCATAGCTGGCGCCCAGGAATCGCGGAACGTCGGCCAGTTCGATCTTGGGCAATCCTTCCGTTCCCTGTACCGCCTTTGAGAATGCGGTGCGGATATCGCGGCCCAGCGGATTGTCGCCCGAAAGCGCCTCGTCGGTCCGCTCCAAAATGATGACGTTCTTCTTGCCCTTGAGCGCGTTTACGACCGCAGCCTCTGGGAACGGGCGAATCACGTTGAGGTGAACCGATCCGACACTCGAATTCCGCGTCTGCCTCAGGTAATCCACCGCAGCTTCGATATTCTCCGCGGCGGAGCCAAGCGAAACAAAAACCGTGTCGGCATCGGCGGTCTTGTACTCGGTGACGAGCCCGTAGCGCCGTCCCGTCAGCTCGGCAAAGTCCGCGTAGGCATCCTCAAGGAACTGCAGAATGGGCTCGGCAAAATTGTTGCGCCGCGCGATGATGCCCTGCATGTAGTGTTCCTGGTTCTGCACCGGCCCCAGCAGAATGGGGTTGGCCAGGTCCATCATCTTGGGCACGCGCCGCCGTGTGGGTCCGAACAAAACGCGCTGCGCCTCGGTGGGGCAGTCGATGATGTCGTCGGGCGCGCCAAGATACTCGCGGATCAGCTCCGACTCATGCTTATAGAACGTGCGCTCCAGGTGCGTGGTCAGAAAGCCGTCCATGATGTTCATGCCCGGCGTGAGCGAGAGTTCCGTCACGCGGCGCAGAATCAACGCCTGGTCGGCGGCCTGCTGCGCGTCCTTGCCGAAGAGCATGATCCAGCCGGTGTCCAAAGCTCCATAAATATCGTCGTGTCCGCAGTGCACATTCAGCGCGTGCTTGGTGAGGGCGCGAGCGCCAACTTCCAACACCATGGTGGAACCTTTGCCGGGCGCATGGTAGTACTGCTCGACGCCGTAGACCACGCCCTGGCCCGATGTGAAGTTGACCACGCGCTTGCCGCAAACCGAGTGGGCTATCGCTCCGCCCTGCGCCGCGTGCTCGCCTTCGGCCTCAATGGCGATGGTGTTGCCGCCAAAGACGTTCAGCTTGCCTTCGGCAAACGCCTGCTGAAACAGCTCGCCGCCTTCTGTTGAAGGAGTAATCGGGTAAAACACGCCTGCATCGGCGACGCGCGTCTCCGTGTGGTAAGCGACGAGCTGGTTGCCGTTAGCCGTGACGCGGATGCCTGGGTAGCGAGCAGCTTTCATAAGTCCCTCACATGGTCCTTGTGTCGAACATCTTCAGTTTGCGTTTCGGGCGCCGGGGAGCCGCGGATCGCAGTCCCCATCCCATCCCCGTTTTGAATTCTGCCGCGTGCTGCACACAGTGAGTCTCCCCTCTGCGTCGTGCAGCCTCATCAAAAAGTCAAGACCTAAGCTTTCAGAGTCGAACGGCCGAAGCGGCAATGAAGAGTCCTAAGGGGAAGGTTACTCCTCAAGAGAACGGTCCAAGCTAAGTATGCGCCCGCCTGTAAAGACGGCATCCCAAAAAGTGGTACGCGCCAACCCATACGAACGGTTGCAGTTGGCTGCCCCTCAGCACGCTCAAATCACCCAACCCTGGGCGGGCACCGGCAGGGTGGGCTGCCCGCCGCACCTTCCCTCTGATCTCGATTCGGCGTCGGGGCTCTCCACCGGTTTATCCAGCATCGCCCTGCGCCTCCAGGGGGGCCGTGATTCCCTGCTATCCGTGTACCTTGACAGCTTCGTGCAGACGCTGATCGCCCGATGCCGATGCATCGCCTGAAACCGCATACGCAACCGCCGCACCAATCAAACTGGGAATGATAAAGGCGTGGCCGCCCGTGGCTTCGGCCACAAAGACCACTGCCGCGAGCGGCGTCTTGTATCCGGCGGAGATAAACGACGCCATCCCCACAGCGGCATAAAGCGCGAGTGCCGGGCTGTGCGCCACGGACTGTGCAAAGGCAACGCCGAAAGAACCTCCGGTCAGAAACAGCGGCACGAACATTGCGCTTACGCCGCCTGCTCCCAGGGTGAAGAGCGTTGCCGCCAGCTTCAGGATGCCGAAAAGGATCAGTTCCAGCGAACTGTGCGGATGTTCGAGGATCAATCCCACCGCCTCGTAGTTCGGCCCCAGCGGCACGAGCGCACCGTTGTAGAAATGCACAAAGGTCATTCCGCACAACGCCGTCAGCACGCCTCCGATCGAGAGCTTGATCCAATGCGGCGCCCGCCAGTTGACGCAGAAAGTGCGTGCACGCCGGAACGTGATTGCAAACGCCATCCCAATCAGCCCGATCAGTACGCCCAGTAATGCGCACCACAACAGGTCCCGGCTTGTAAATGAGGGCTCTGCTGCGAAATTGAAAAGCGGCGCGCTGCCCAGAAATGAGCTGAGCGTCATAAATGACACCACCGAAGCGATCAGCGAGGGCAGCAGTGCTTCATGCGCCAGATCGTCTTTGTAGGGCATCTCCAGCGAAAAAACGATGCCCGTCAGTGGGGCACGAAACACCGCCGACATTCCCGCGGCAGCTCCGCAAATGAGCATGATCCGTCGATCGCGCGCGTCCAGGCGCATTCGTCCCGCGCTGCGCAGCCGCTTCCATAACCACGAACCGATGGCTCCGCCACCGTAGATGCTAGGCCCTTCGAGTGCCGCGCTTCCGCCAAAGCCTACCGTGGTGATAGCCGCCAACAGCTTGGGCAGGAACGGGCGCATGTTCACATCGCCCTGGTGCTCGTGATAGCTGCGGATGATCTCTTCCGTCGAATGCTCGTCCGGATCGGGCGTCAGATACTGCATGATCAGTCCGGTCAGCGCGCATCCCAGCAAGAGCCCCGGCACCATCGCCCAGTGATGATGCAGGTAGTACTCAAGGATAGGCGGCCACATTTTGTTGAGAATGATCACTACGAGCGCCGTGATCGTCAGGCCGGTCGCCAGCCCGATGAGCGGCGCAATCACCAGCCACTTGCGCAGATCGCGCGCGTACACCGGCGCCAGATCCTCGTGGATGAGGCGTGCACATTTCCGCAGGAGGGGATGTTGAAAAAATCCGATCCTTCTGCCTGCCTGATCGATGCTTTTCTTCATCGCCTTCCTTGAAAATCAACTCGCGAGCTGCTGCGAACCACGGCCATGCCCGCGGTGACTCGGACGTTCCGCTGCCCGCGCGCCTTCCGCCTTCGAAAATTCGCGCCGCAGCCGCTTTACCTCGTCGTGGTGCAGCAGCGACAGCTTTTTGAGAATCTCTTCGCCTCGTTCTGTCAGCGAAACGACCACCACACGCCGGTCCACCGGATCCTCGGTGCGCTGCACCAGTCCGCTCTCGAACGCGCGATCCACCAGCCCCACAACCGAGTTGTGCCTCTCCTGCAGAAACTCGGCGATTTCCGAAATGCTGGCCCTTCCGGCGTCCTGTAAATCCGGCAATTCCAAGCATCAACTGGTGCTGTTGCGGCGTAATTCCGCCGGCGCGGGCAGCGTCCTCGCTAAAACGCAGGAACTTGCGCAGTCTATGCCGGAACAGCGCCAGTTCCCGGTACATCTCTTTGTCTTTGGATTTCATTTCCCGCTCCGTTCTCCTCCTCGACTGCAGCCGCTCCGCGGCCGAGTCCGGGCAGGTTTCATTATATCCTGATGCGATAGAATCGCAGAACGATGCAAATTGCGCGAATTGCCGCGGCGCGATTCCCCGGCAGAAAACTGAATCAAGACGTCTCGCAGGCGAGCCTAGGTCCCTCAAGCACTTCGGGTGACCGCCTGCATTCCCGGAAATGAGGCCGCCGCCCTTGGTGCGCTACCATGGAAGAAAGGCTGAGGCTTTGCATGTTTGTGGTGGTTTGGCAGTTTGAAATTGCTGACGATAAGGTGGCCGGTTTTGAGGCTGCCTATGGGCCCGATGGATCCTGGGCGCAGCTTTTTCGCACTTCCCCGGACTATCACGGAACCGAACTGCTCCGCGATGCCTACATTCCCGGCAGCTACCTGACCATCGACCGCTGGGCCAGCGAGGAGGCTTTTCGCGCCTTCCGCAAGCAGCATGACAGCGAGTACGAAGTGCTGGACCGCGCCTGCGACGCCCTCACCGGCCGCGAAACCAGGGTGGGCGCCTACACGGTTTAGGCCGACAGTTCAAAGCGGCGCACGGTCGATCGACGTGATGAAATGAATGCGTGGAATGCAAAGGCGATAAAGGTTCATGTCATTGGTGATGAATACTTCTACGCCCACCGCTGCGGCACATGCAAGTTGGATCGCATCCGGACCGCGAACCGTGGTTTTCTCACGAATTTGAGCATAGAAATCGGCAGCCTCATCGTCAAATGGAATGACCTTTGAAGTTTGAAGAATTGCCTGCCGATATCTTTGCGCAGTTTCAACCTCGCCAACTTTGAGGGGAAGCACCTGAACTTCTCCTAAAGTCAGCGAGGATGTCAGAAGTTCGTCTCCGCGCTCCAGCATTCGCTTGCGTAAAGTAATGGTCTTCTCTGAAAACTCCTGACTCCGCTCAAAAAGATAGATGAATAAGTTGGTATCCCAGAAGACCTTGCTCACTTCCATTCCTCCCGGAGCCGGTTGACATAATCGTCGGCGTGTTCCGACGCCCAGATATGTGTTCCCGACCCCACGAGCGCGAGAAGGGGATCCTCAGCATGGCCAGCATACTTACGATTCCAATGTTCATACCATTCCAGGAGGTGCGCATATTTTGAGGGAACATGCGAAGGCTTGGAAGGCGCGCCGTCACGGGCGGGATCGTAAGGATCACCGATCCGCCACAAGCGCCGATTCCGCCCACCCGCCGAATACAGCACCCGGCTCCTATTGGGATCCGGCTTCCGATTGGCCACGCAATGCTGATTCACGTGTTGGTAGATCGTTGGCCATTGACGCCGGGTTAAACGCTCACGTTGAACGCGACGGATGATGTCCTCGATCGGGAAACCCGATTCATCGTGATCAGGATGTTCGCAATGAAGGAGCGCGGTAGCAATCCACACCGCATCCGCAACCTTTAGTTCGAAATTGAAATCTTCTCCTCCCTCTGGAAGGGGACCAATGTTCGGATGGATTTGAGTCTGTTCCATGGCCTAGCTATTCCTCCTCGAAATTGGGATTGAGGCCAGCGAATCCGAGCAGAGCTGAGCATCTGCAATTGCGCGAAAGCAGCGCGGGCAGAGGTCGTGCTTCCGGTCGCGCCGAGGGCGCCCATCGAATCGGAAGTAGAAGGCCCGATGCTGACGGCACATGCCGCACGAACTGCGCAATCTCCGGCGCAACTTCATGAGGATAGTGTACAACATATCTTAACAATATCAAGAAATCTTTACGACTAATTATAGTAAAGATTAAAATTCACCAAGAGGGCCTGAATGACGAGCACGGCGGAGAGTACGAGGCGCTTGAACGGGCCTGCGACGCGCTGACCAGCCGTCAGACGCGAGTGGGAATACACGGGTCGAGCCCTAAAATCTGCGAGATGTGAAGCAAGATTGTGCGCTGCAGCACACGTATTGGTTCGCCGCGTCGGTTTTCCCTCTTTCTTCGCCATTTTCTCCTGTTATTATGTGTCTCATCCTGCTACAATCCCCTTCGAAATCCAGTTCAACCCCTCGCCGTTTCATGCCTGGAAAGCATGAGAGGTGGAGGGTGAGCGTTTTTTGAGGAGCCCTCCCAAATGCCCATCGCCGACGACCGCGCTAAAGCTGTAGAACTTGCCCTTTCACAAATTGAGAAACAGTTCGGGAAGGGGTCGATTGTGCGGCTCGGATCCCGCGAGGCGCTGCTGCCCATCGCCGTTATCTCCACTGGATCCATCAGCTTCGACGCCGCGCTTGGAGTCGGGGGCATCCCCCGCGGCCGGGTCACCGAGGTTTTTGGCCCGGAATCTTCAGGCAAAACCACCATCACCCTGCAAGTGATCGCCGAGGCGCAGCGGCACGGCGGTTTGGCAGCCTTTGTCGACGCGGAGCACGCTCTCGATCCCAGCTACGCCAAGAAACTTGGTGTGGATATCGACAATCTGCTCGTCTCACAGCCCGACTCGGGGGAGCAGGCCTTGGAAATCACGGAGGCCTTGGTCCGGTCGGGAGCAATTGATGTGCTGGTGGTCGATTCCGTGGCCGCGCTGGTTCCCAAGGCTGAGCTCGACGGCGAAATGGGCGACTCCCATATGGGTTTGCAGGCACGGCTTATGTCGCAGGCGCTGCGCAAACTCACGGGCACGGTTTCCAAGTCGCGTACCGCTCTCATCTTTATCAATCAAATCCGCGAGAAGATTGGCGTGATGTTCGGCAATCCGGAAACCACCACCGGTGGCCGCGCGCTCAAGTTTTACTCGTCTGTCCGCATCGACATCCGCCGCATTGCCGCGGTCAAAGAAGGCGACACCGTGGTCGGCTCGCGCACCAAGGTCAAAATCGTCAAGAACAAAGTCGCCGCGCCCTTCCGCGAAGCTGAGTTCGACATCCTTTACGGCGAAGGCATCAGCAAAGAGGGCGACGTGCTCGACTTGGCTGTCACCCACAACATCGTGGAGAAATCCGGCGCCTGGTACAGCTACGGCGGCGAGCGCATCGGACAGGGCCGTGAAAATACGCGTGGCTTCCTCAAAGAAAATAAGGACATCTATGCCCGGATCGATGCCGATCTGCGCAAGCGCCTGAGCATCGGCGCCGCCAAGGCAGACGTCCCCGAAGTGCCCACCGGCGGCGCAGCCGAAGCGAAAGAGGCCGTAAAAGGCCGCAAGGGATAGCGCCCGATTCACTTATTACATTCGACGGCTGCCTTCGGGCGGCCGTTTCAGTTCCCGCGCGGCGCTCTGTCAGTGCAACGAAACACCATTCTCTTTGCCCCGTTCACGATCCCGCCGTTACGATAGAGCGGGCACGTCGGGAGGCATGGAAGTGAAACAGAATTTTTCGCGGCGTTCGCTGCTCGCCGGCGCAGGTGCGGCTTCGGCTCTTCTTCTCTTTCGCGGCAAGCTTAGCTCCGCCACACAAGCCGCTGGAGCTGAATCTTCGCCGCTCGCCGGAGCTCCAGGTGCTCTCGACCTGACGCTGACCGCGATGACCGCGAATACTCTGCGCATTGGCATCGCACCCGCAGACGCCGCTGCCCCCAACCACGAGCTTGGTTTCGTCGACGCTTCGTGGCCTGTGCCCTTCAAAGCTCCCAACCATGCCCAAGCCGTCGCGATTCCCTGGGGCCGGTATGTCATCCGGGTTGACACCGACCCGCTCCGTATCGCTGTCCTCGAAAAAGGCGCAACGCGGCAGGAAATTCGATTTGACCCGGACAGCACGAACATCCATTTCATGCTTGATGGTCCTGTCTTTGGCCTCGGCGAAGGCGTCCACCCATTCGATCGTCGCGGCACGAGAGAGGGCGTGCTCAACGGCCAGGTTGCTCCGGACTTCCGCGACTTTGGCGCGCGCGTCGAGATTCCCTGGGTCATCAGCCCCGCAGGCTGGGGCATCTTCATTGGCCAGCCGCTCGGCAGTTTCGAGTTCACAAACCAGGAAGGCATCTTCCGCGGCGTCGAAGCCACCTCCACACGAAACGTCTTCCTGTTGCTCGGCGATGGACCTGCCGGCGTTCTCAACGAGTACGCGCGCCTCACCGGATTCCCGCATATGCCGCCGCGTTGGACGCTCGGCTATCTGCAATCGCATCGCACGCTTGAGAGCCGCGACGAAATGATGGACGTCATCCATACATTTCGCCAAAAAAAGCTGCCTTGCGACGCGGTGATCTATCTTGGCACCGGGTTCTGCCCCTCCGGATGGAATACCGGCCACGGTTCCTTCACATTCAATGAGCAGGTCTTTCCCGACCCGCCCGCGACGTTGAAGCAGATTCACGACCAACACTTCAAGGCGGTTCTTCACGTCGTTCCTCCGGGCGATTTTCACGGGCGAGTATCGGACACGGGATCCGCCGCAGATGCGCCGGGCGATGCCGCAACCTACTGGCGGAAGCACGCTGCACTCGAGCGTATCGGCGTCGACGGCTGGTGGCCCGATGAAGGCGACAAGCTCTCGGTCTACGCTCGCTTCGATCGCAACCGCATGTACTCCGAAGGATCGCGGTTGGATGACGCGGATCGCAGGCCGTTCGCGCTCCACCGCAATGGCTACGCGGGCCTGCAGCGATTTGGCTGGCTCTGGTCGGGCGACGTCTCCTGCACATGGAATACGCTGCATCGGCAGATCATGGTCGGCATTAATGCCGGCCTTTCCGGCATTCCTTACTGGGGAACCGATACTGGAGGTTTTTCGCCCACTCCTGAGCTGACTCCCGAGCTGTTCGTCCGTTGGTTTCAATGGAGCAGTTTTTGTCCGTTGTTCCGTGGGCATGGCCGTGCCTGGAAACTGCGCCTGCCCTGGGGCTGGAATACGGGAGACCCGGGCCCGAAAGAAATAGAGGGCGATTGGGTGGCAAACTGGCCGCCTGCCGCCGATTTGCATCGCGCTGACGTGGAAGAGATCTGCCGCAAGTACCTCAACCTTCGCTATCAGCTTCTTCCATACATTTATTCTTCTGTCGCACAGGGAAACAGGACTGGGCTACAGCTGATTCGCGCGCTTTGCATTGCGTGGCCGCAAGATTCGATCGCCGCGACCACGGACGATGCGTACATGTGGGGCGACCACTTCCTTGTTGCGCCTGTCTACGAAAATGCCGCTGCGGCGCGATCGGTTTATCTGCCTGCCGGCGCCTGGTGGGATTTTTGGAGCGGCACGCGCGTCGATGGCGGCAAGGCGGTTTCAAAGCAAGTTGACCTGGCGACAATGCCGCTTTATGTGAGGGCAGGCGCAATCGTTCCCCTGGGGCCAGTCCGACAATATGTGGATGAGCCGGCCGCAGAACCAGTCACGTTGCGAATCTACCCCGGTGCGGACGGGCGATTCACGTGGTTCGACGATGATGGGACGAGCTACAACTATGAACGCGGCCAATTCATGCGCGCGGAGTGCGAGTGGAATGATTCCGCCAGGACGCTGACCATCACGCCGGATCCAGCCGGCAGGATACCGTTGCCGGAGTCTATCCATGTGGAGCTTGCAGACACAAAGCAAATCAAGCTGGTCAAGCTAAGCCGCAGAGGACTAACGCTGCGGTTGTGAAGCCACGCCGAAAACCCGCGGCGTCAGCTTTCATTCGGCCACAGCCAGGCCGCTCCACGAACGCCGCTTGAATCACCGTGCAGAGCCGGGACGATCGGCGTATGAATTCCGCCACCGAAGCCGTATCCCTCCAGGAGGGGCGGAACATTGCGATAGATGCTGCTGAGCGCAGATAGTCCGCCGCCAATGACGATCACATCGGGATCGATCACGTGGACCAGCGACGCAAATCCCCGCGCGATTCGATCCTCGAGTCTCTGAATGGCGGCCCTGGCCTGCGGATCGCCTCGATCGGCCGCTTCCGCAACTTCCTTTCCCGAAAGTGCGGTCCCGGTGCTGCGTTCGTAGTCCTTGCCCAGAGCAGTGCCTGAAATCCAGGTTTCGATGCACCCACGCTTTCCGCAATAGCACTCCGGCCCCGGAACCTCATCGACCCGCGGCCAGGGGAGACTGTTATGGCCCCATTCGCCGGCCACACTGTGCCGGCCCTCGTGCACATGCCCTTCAAACGCAATGCCGCCGCCGCACCCGGTGCCGAGAATGACCGCAAACACCACTCGATACCCGGCGCCACTTCCATCTGTAGCCTCGGAAAGTGCCAGGCAGTTCGCATCGTTTTGACAGCGCACTTCTCTGCCGAGAGCGGCCGATAAGTCCCGCTCCAGTGGTTGCCCGTTCAGCCAGGTAGAATTGGCGTTCTTTACCAAGCCGGACGACCGAACGATCGTTCCCGGAATGCCCACTCCCACGGTGGCGCGCTGTCCGAGTTCTTTCTCCAGTTTCTGCACCAGGCGCGCGATGGCATTCAATGTCTCGGTGTATTCATGGCGCGGTGTTGGCACGCGGATCCTGCCAAGTTCCTCGCCATTCGCCCCGAGGGCCAACGCTTCTATCTTGGTGCCTCCTAAATCGACTCCGATTCGCATCATTTCTCCCATTCACCGTTGATTAAAGCGCATCATGACAACCGCAGGCGAACCCTTTGGCCTTGATTCAAGACGGGCAGCGAAGCCGCCCCCGGTGAGCGATAATTGCTGTTCCGCAGTGAGCGAACAGAATTCGTGCCCGGAAATTGAGGTGACTCAAAATGAAAGCCTTTTCACGCCGTGACGTGCTCAAATCCAGCCTGCTCGTTCCCGCGGCCGCAGCTACGGCCCAGGGAATGACGACCATTGATGCAGCCATGCAGGCTGCAGGCGAAGCCGCGGGCCCTCTGTCTGCCGGTGAGACCGCCCATCCGGCGTCGGCAATGTCAGGCTCGCTCCGCGAACGACTTCTGGTCGATTTTGGCTGGCGTTTTCACTTCGGCGACGCCTCCGACGCCACGAAAGATTTCGGATTCGGCAGCGGACGATCGGGCAACTTCCAGAAGACCGGCGGTTTCCTCGCCCCAAGTTCCCTTGCCTTCGACGACAGCGATTGGAAACCTGTCGACCTGCCGCACGACTGGGCCATCGAGCTGCCGTTTCAAAACGATCCCGCGCTTCTCAGTAAAGGCTTCTATCCACTCGGCCGCGACTATCCCACCACAAGTGTTGGCTGGTATCGACGCATCTTTGAGTTACCCGCGACGGATGCGGGCAAGCGCCTCACCATCGAGTTTGATGGCGCCTACCGCGAGACGATGGTGGCGTTCAACGGCTTTTACCTGGGCCATCATAGCGGCGGCTACGATCCGTTCAGTTTCGACGTCACCGATTTCGCCAACCCCGGTGGCCGCAACGTGCTGCTGGTTCGCGTGGACGCGACGGAGAGCGATGGCTGGTTTTACGAGGGGGCCGGCATCTACCGTCATGTCTGGCTCGTAAAAACCAATCCTGTCCACGTGCGCCAATGGGGAACTTTCGTAGCCTCCGAGATCAAATCCGGCTCGGCCGCTCTTTCTATTCGCACTGAAGTGAACAACCACGGCCAGGCCGCCGCAAACGCCCGCGTCGTGTCCACGGTTCTCGATTCGAAGGGCGATGCCGTGGGAAAAGCGGTCACGGCGACCGTCTCGATCCCTGCGTCCTCCGATCAAACGTATGAGCAGAAGATCACGGTCAGCCAACCGCAGCTCTGGTCGCTTGAAGAGCGGAACCTGTACACGCTGCAAACTGAAGTTCGCGCCGCCGGCGATGTCGTCGACCGCTACGAGACGCGCTTCGGCATTCGTGACATCAAGATCGATGCCGAGAGAGGACTGCTGCTCAATGGCAATCCGGTCAAGGTGAAAGGCACATGCAATCACCAGGACCATGCCGGCCTTGGCGCCGCGCTGCCTGATGCGGTGCAGTACTACCGCATTCGCAAATTGCAGGAGATGGGCTGCAACAGCCTGCGCACCTCGCACAACCCGCCTACGCCCGAGCTGCTCGACGCCTGCGATGAGCTGGGAATGCTGGTCTTCGATGAAACCCGCATGATGTCGTCGAATCCCGAAGGCCTCGGCCAGTTCGAGAATCTGGTTCGCCGCGATCGCAATCGACCCAGCGTCTTCATGTGGTCGATGGGCAACGAAGAGGCCACAGCCAACACCGAAAAAGGCCTGCTGATCCTTACTGCGATGAAAGCTCTCGCCGAGCGGCACGACGGCTCGCGTCCAGTTTCCATCGCACCTACCGGCGCGATCGGAACCGGGGGCCTCGTCGTCTGCGATGTCATCGGCTACAACTACATGGATCCGGGCGCGGAGGCCTATCACAAGGCGCATCCCGGCAAGCCCGTCATCGGAACTGAGACCGTGAGCGCCGTGGGGACGCGCGGCATTTACGTAACAGACTACGAAAAGGGCTACGTCGGGTCTTACGATCCTTACACCACCACCGGCCGGGCCTCGGCCGAGGGCTGGTGGAGATTTTGCGACGCGCGCCCATGGCTCGCCGGCGGCTTTGTATGGACCGGCTTCGATTATCGCGGCGAACCCTCGCCCAATGGCTGGCCCAACATCAATTCGCAATACGGCATCATCGATACCTGCGGATTTCCCAAGGACACCTACTACTACTACAAATCGTGGTGGACCGCGGAGCCTGTCCTCCACCTCTTTCCGCATTGGAACTGGCCCGGCATGGAAGGCAAGTCGATCGCCGTCTGGGTGCACTCAAACCTGGATAAAGTCGAGCTCTTCCTGAACGGCCAAAGCCTGGGCATGAAAGAGATGAAGAAGGACTCGCATCTTGCCTGGGACGTGACTTACGCACCCGGCACGATCGAGGCGCGCGGGTACAAGGGCGAAAGACTCGCGATGACGGCCAAGCGCGAAACCACAGGCGCGGCGACGACGCTGGCCATTTCGGCAGACCGCAGCGAAATCTCCGCCGATGGCGAAGATGTAGCCATGTTTGCCGTTGAAGTGCGCGATGCCCAGGGCCGCGTTGTGCCCATCACCGACAACCTGGTCAAGTTCAACGTCGCGGGTGCGGGAAAGCTCATCGGCGTCGGCAACGGCGATCCCACCGATCAGGAATCCGACAAGGGCACTTCGCGCAAGGCATTCAGCGGGCTCTCGATGGCGATTGTGCAGTCTCAAAAAACAGCCGGCAGCATCACCGTCGCAGCGAGCTCGCCCGGCCTCACCTCAGCCAGCGCCACGATCGCGGCGAAATCTGTCACGCTTCGCCCGCAAATGGCCGCCTGGGAGCGCGAAGTGCCCAAAGGTCCGGGTGTTACCGGCCTGTGGAGGCCCGGTCAGGAAGGCGGTACTGAGATATATGTCCTGCACCAGAACGGCAGCGAACTCACAGGGACCGTCGAAGGCATCGGAGTGAGTTGGGCAGGCGGTTACGATGCGCCTCTCGCAATTACCGGTGGTAAGGTCGACGGTTCGAACGTCAGTTTCAGCGCCGGCCGCGAGGCCTATGCGGGCATGGTTTCCGGAGATGCAATCCAGCTCGAGCGCACTCTGAACGTCGGCCCGCGTCCGCAGCGAGCCGAAGCCGAACCTGAAGGGCCTAGGCCGGTGATTGGCCCGCCACCCGACGGATCCGACCCGTCGCGCAGCCCAGTTTCACGCCCGCCGGGCCCCATGCAAATCGTTCTGCGACGCGTGCAACGCTAAATCGGGTGCGCGCAGAATTGGCATCCGTCAAATAACCGGGGTAAGACCGACTCCGGGTCATCCGCGTTGTTTCACTCGCGCCCAGTCTGCTGCCGGACGTCTCAGGCCGTCGGTTGTTCGTATATTGGAACGGAGGCATCCCTTGTCCGTTTCCAGCCGCCGGCTTTCATTCTCAGCATCGATCCTGGCCATTGCAGCGGTGTCCTCCGGTGCTCAACTCGCCGCGCAACAGCACCTCAGTGTCCCCAGGGAAGACGGCCAGTCGACGCCCCTCATGTTTTACCCGGCAGCAAAATCGGAGCGCGGGTGCCCACCGCTCGCGGTCATCTCGCACGGGGCGGGCGGTTCCGAAAATGGTTATCGCTACCTTGCCAACGCGATGGCACAAACGGGCTACACGACTGTCGTGATGGGCCACGCTGAAAGCGGTCTTGCCACGCTTGAAGACGACATGCGCCGCTACGGTGTCCTCGAAGGCTTGTCTGCTCTGATCGGCGATCCCAACGCTGAAAAAGCGCGCCTGCTTGACGTCGCCGCGGCTTTGCAATGGTCAGACGGTCATTGCCATGCACCCTTTCGCGTACTGCTCGGCCACTCCATGGGCGCTGAAACCGTCATGCTTGAAGCCGGCGCATCGAACATCATCGGCGTCGCCTCACCACCCGCGGGCCAGGATCGCTTTGACGCCTATGTTGCGCTCTCGCCCGAAGGCCCGGGTATTGTGTTTTCCGGCGACTCGTGGAGCGGCATTCGCAAGCCCATGCTGATCCTCACGGGAACGCGCGATCAATCTCTCAAGGGGGGTCCGCAGGCACGGCTCGTGCCCTGGCACGAACTGCCCGGGACCTTGTCCCACTGCCAATGGCTGGGTGTCATTGATGGCGCCACGCACATGAACTTCGCCGGCGACGGCCTGGGCCGCGAGATGGTCGAGCCGCTGGTCACGCAAACCATTGCGGCATTCCTTCAGGGTGCGCGCAAGCACGCGTGCAGCCTGCCACCGGCGGCGAGCGGAATGACTCTGCAGGCAAAGTGAATCAGGCCGGCAGAGCCTGCTTGAAATCCCCCGTGGCCCTTTGACGATTGTCAAAAGGGCCTTGGTGTGGCGTCCCAGAAGTTCGTAGCATCATTCGCAAGGAGCAACCGCAGATCCTTCGACTCCGTTTGCCGCAAAACGCGACAAACTTCGCTCAGATGGGATGAAAAGGAGGCGTACCTTCCTAATACGTGCTCAAGGCACACAGACAGCTTAGGAGGAAGGTACGCCATGAAGACCCACGTAGGAGTAGATCTTCACCAACGATTCTGTTACTTGACGGCGGTGGATGCAAGCGGAAAAACGTGCAAGCAGGGCCAGGTGGTGAACGAGGGTGCGGCGTTGCGGGCGTGGCTGCGGCAAGTTCCTGGTCCCCGGCAGGTGGTGGTGGAAGCGAGCGGTTTTTGGCCTGCGTTTGCGCGGGCCGTGGGGCCGGAGTCGGAACGGCTGGTGATGGTTCATCCACAACGGGTGAAGGCGATCGCGTCGGCGAAGTTGAAGAACGACCGGGTGGATTCGGAGACTCTGGCGCATCTTTCGCGCTGCGATCTTTTGCCCGAGGCGTGGATGGCCGATGAGCCGACGCAGCAGTTGCGCTTGCTGGTGCGGTTGCGGATCACGCTGGGGCGGCAACGGGCAAGAGCGAAGAACCAGTTGCAGGCGGTGCTGCACCAGGAGGGGTTCAAGAAGCCGGTCGCGGATGTGTTCGGCAAGCGGGGTCGGGCATGGCTTGCGGGATTGGAGTTGAGCGTGGCGGGCCGTTTGGTGGTGGAGACGTGGCTGCGCGAGGTGGACCATCTGGACGTTGAGCTGGGCGCGCAGACGCGGGAGCTGGAACGGATGGCGCGGGCCGATGCGCGGGCCAGATTTCTGAGACGGTTCCGGGGATCGGGGCGTATGCGGCGATGGTCATTCTTGCCGAACTGGGCGCTGTGGAGCGGTTCGGGAACAAGCGCGCGTTGGCCAGCTATGCGGGCTTGACGCCGGTGGTAAGAGAGTCGGCGGGCAAACGCAAGCGAGGCGGGATTACGCACCAGGGATCGAACACGCTGCGCTGGATCATGCTGCAGGTGGCGCAGGTGGCGGCGCGGTGCTCGCCGGGGGCGCGGAGCTATTATGCGGATCTGCGCGCGAGGAAGCCGGCGCAGGTGGCCAGGATTGCGCTGGCGCGGAAGTTATTGACCGTGGTGTGGGCACTGCTGCACCACGGGGTGTGTTACGACGAGGAGTTGTTCATCCGCGGCTGAAAGCAGGCCATGGAAAAGTGGAAAGCTGAAAAGCGCTTCCCACTTTTCCACGGCCACGACTACGGCTGCGGGCAGAAGGTATTTGCGACGGTTGCAAGGAGAACCCGGCCAGCTCGTTCATCCTATGTCCACCGGAGATACAGGCAAGACCCCGGGAGGGCCTTCTCAGATGGAGCGGCCGGGATTCGAATCACGATTGTGTGCCACGAGCACGAATAGAAGTCTGTCGGCAACTATTCGCAAATACCGCTGGACAGGTGCGGCCTTTTTCATAGAAGGATGACAGCTCGAGTTATGGCTTGAACTTCAGGAACAGGACATTAGGTTGCATCGACAAAGGAACGAGCGCCACTATGTGTCGATACAACCTGGTCCTCAGGGCGTGCGTCCCACCCTTTCGATCGCTTGAGACCGATGTGCTCAGTAAGCCGGCGGTGCACCGGATACGGGAATCGAGACCGATGCCTGGTTCGCAAGCGCTGTTTGCAGGCTGTACCCGGGACCGGTGCCGGACGTAAGAAACGGCGTAAGAGCAACGACGGCAGAACTGGAGCCGTTGTACACGGCTGTGATTCCGTCTGTGGTTTCGTAGTTGCGATTGTTCGCTGGATTGCTGTTGGAGATGACGCGCCCCAGCACCCGGTGTTCGCACTCGATACCCATAATGGACGCCGCGACCTTGGCGAGATAATCGAGCTCTTCGGCGGAGTAACGGCTGTCGTACCACTCGTGCCTGGATTGCTTACCGCGCACATTGGCAGACATGGTCGCGAATTCCTGAATGGCATTGAGGTAGGCACCGATGAAGGCGTTCTCCAGAGCGTCAAGCAGGCCAAGGAACGGGCCGAGAGTGTCAAAGCTGCCTGCGGGAAAATAAAATGTCTGCGCCGGGTCGGCGCTGGCGCCAGAGATGCCGAGCAGGCTGCGCAGCAGATTGGCATGGGAGATCTCCTCGGTCAGCGCCGCCTGGATATAGTTCACGTTCCCAAGGTTGCCGCCGGAGCTGACGTGATCGGCGGAGCCACCTGGACCGGCGAGGTTGGGATCTTCGATCACTGCGCCTACCAAGCCGTTGTAATAGAAGGTGGTCGCCAGATCCTCCGCGATCAATGCAGCGGTCGCGATCTCGGTGACTGTGTCCTTTGCCTGGGAAGCTTCTTCAGCCGCTTCGGCAGCGGACTCGCGCTCATCGGCGCGCGCTTTGGCCGGAATCATAACGCCCGCGAGAAGCGGCGCAGCGACTGCGGCCATTCCGGCCAAGCTCGTGCGTTGCATGAAGTTGCGGCGGTTGATTAGTCGCTCGCCCGCACTGCGAAATTCATCGGGCAGATTCAGGAATCCCATTGTGACCTCCATTTTTACCCTTTTGATAGATCGGACCGGGGGAGTCCGTATACCCGGTACGAGACCAGCAGCTTAAATGGATTGGGGGACTCGACAATAATTTTGGAAGCGCCTGGAGTGAGGCCCACCGGCATCATCGTTTCCGGCCAGCCTCCTTTCGCACGTCTTCCCCAAGCCGCAGCCCCTGCACGTCGTGGCCCGTAAATGTGGTCTCTCAGTTTGAAGGATCCGCCTGGGGTGGAAAACGGACCTCTGGTTATCGGTCACACCGACAATGCGACGCGCAGATCGTGTCCAACCTCACCGTGGAACGTCGGCTTAAGCTATTCTGAAGAACCTGGGGCGGAGGTTTTGTAGCATGGCGAAGCTCGTGTATGAGTTGAACCAGTCCCTGGACGGCTACGTCGACCACCAGAAAATGGGGCCACCCCGTCCGGCGCTCTTTCGTCATTTCATTGAGCGGGTGCGCGGCCTGTCGGGCATGGTATACGGTCGCGGCATGTACGAGGTAATGCGTTATTGGGACGATGACCGTTCGGATTGGGATGCGGAGGAACGCGACTACGCTGCGGTATGGCGGGCCCAGCCGAAGTGGGTTGTGTCGCGCTCCTTGAAATCGGTCGGCCCCAACGCCACACTCGTCGAGGGCGACATGGAGGCGGCGATACGCGGGCTGAAGATTCAGCCAGTCGGGGAGATTGAAGTTGCCGGACCAGTCTTGGCGGGAAGCCTGACCGAGCTTGGTCTTATTGACGAGTATCGAATCTACCTCCATCCCATCGTGCTCGGTCATGGCAGGCCATTCTTCACCGGCCCCCGCCCGCCGCTCCGCCTGGTGGCCGACGATCTAATTGCCGAGGACGTGATCAGGTTGACGTACGTTCCTGCTTAATCGTGCGACGGACTGCGCCGACTCCTCAAACTGAAACACTACCCCCGTACACTAAGTTGGCCTCGGCCCGGTGCGCCGCTGCTAGAATTCCTCTAGCGTCACCTGTGCCCCATGCCTGTGAAAGCACTCTATCCCGGCACCTTCGACCCGCCAACGAACGGTCACTTGGACCTCATTCAGCGGGGCGCGAAACTCTTCGACCACCTCACCATCGCAATCCTCGTCAACCCGGTAAAGAACCCTCTCTTCACCGTCGAAGAACGTGTGGAAATGCTGAAAGAAGCCACCGCCGGAATCGGCAACGTCTCGGTGGCGACCTTTGACGGCCTCATGGTCGATTTCGCACGCCGCCAGGGCGCATCGGCGGTCCTGCGCGGCATCCGCGCCATCTCCGACTACGAGCACGAGTTCCAAATGGCGCTGATGAATCGCCGTCTCGCCCCGGAGATCGAGACCGTCTTTCTGCAGCCGGCCGGGCGCTATTCGTTCGTCAGCTCGCGCATGGTCAAGGAAGTCTTCAGCTTCGGCGGCGACATCAGCGGCCTTGTCCCACCCAACGTACTCGAACGCCTTCGCGCCCGCATTCCCAACGGCAACTGATTTCTCGCTTTCTCGGTTCCGCATTTTGAAGTCATCGGGAAATCTGGCAAACTGGAAGAGACATGACCGTTATAGCTCCTCAAAAAGTCTTTGCTGATCGCATTGGCCGCATTGAAGTCTCCGCGACCATGGCCGTTGCCGCCGAAGCGGCGAAACTGCGCGCCCAAGGCGCCAACCTGGTGGATTTCGGCGCCGGCGAGCCTCACTTTGCCACGCCGCGCCACATCAAGGACGCCGCCATCTCCGCCATCGAGGCAAACTTCACCCGCTACACCGTCGTGCCGGGTATTCCCGACGTGCGCAAGGCCATCGTCGAACGGCATGCCTGCGACTTCGGCTCGGAATACTCGGTTGACGAAGCTGTCTTCACGACCGGCGGCAAGCTGGCGCTGTTCAACGCCATCCAGGTCCTTGTCGACCACGGCGACGAGGTGATTCTGCCCGTTCCCTACTGGGTCAGCTTTAAAGACATCATCCAGTACGCGGGGGGCAAGGTGGTGTTTCTCGAAACCAGTGAAGCGGAAAGCTTTCGCATCACCGCCGACGCCATTGAGCGCGCCATCACGCCGCGCACCAAGGCCATCATCCTCAATTCGCCGTCGAACCCGGCCGGCTCGGTGGTCTCGGCTGAAGATCTTGAGCGCATCGTCCGCGTCGCTCACGAGCGCGGCATTTTCCTGCTTTTGGACGAGTGCTATGTCTATCTGAACTACGCCGGCAAACCTGTTTCAGGCGGCTCATTCACCTGGGCCAAAGAGCATATCGTCATTCTCGGGTCGCTGTCCAAAACTTACGCGATGACCGGCTGGCGTGCCGGCTATGCGCTGGCCGCAAAGCCCGTCGCGGCGAATTTGAGCAAGCTGCAGTCGCAATCCACCTCGAACGCTACGAGTTTCGTGCAGAAGGCCGCCGTCGCCGCGCTGGCCGGCTCGCAGGAGTGCGTTGCCGAGTTCCGCGCGGAGTTTATCGATCTACGAGACTACATGCTGGCTGCACTGAAAAAGATCCCCGGCGTCACCTGCACCAAACCGGAAGGCGCGTTTTACGTCTACCCCAACATCTCGGCTTACCTCGGTAAGGGCGGAATCAGGACGGCAACCGAGCTGGCTACCCGCCTGCTTCACGAGGCGCACGTCGTTACCGTGCCCGGCGAGGCATTCGGCACAGGAGAACATATCCGCATCTCGTATCCAGTGACCAAACAGAATATCGACGAGGGCACGCGGCGTATGGGCGAGTTTTTGACTGGCCTGCGCTGAGAGCGGCCAGAAGACTCGATCTTTCAAAAAGGGTACGAGTTCGCAACGAGTGGAAACAGTTCCGCACTGGAACTGCAATCAAGGAAAATCGCTCCTCAGAGGCTGAAGCCAAGCCGATTTGAGGCCGTTTGCGGCCCGAGTGAACTCGTGCCCTTTCAAAACACCGATTCATTTCGCAAGCACTTCAGCCGTGCCAATAAAGCAATTTCACAAATGGTGTACCCACCAAGCAGCGAAGAGGCAACCGCAGACCCTTCGACTCCCTCCCGCTTTGCGTCGCTTCACGACGGCAAAGCGCTCCCTCGCTCAGGAAGACAAAATGAAGGATGAGCCTTGGGTACAGCAATCCTGGAATCGCTCTAACGAAGTCAAATCAGCGGGCGTTTAGGCCGCTGAGGAGCGCCCTTTCGCTACTTTGCCAGCGATGTATCGCCGACGGCACCGCGAGTCGCGTAATATTTTGCAACCCACTCGTTAATCGGGCGAAGTTGCTGGCACTCCTGGCACATGGTTGTGGAGAACTGAGATTTGCAAAGCGGGCAAACCGCCCCGGTTTCGAATGTGTCGAAGGTCTGGCTGCAACGTGGGCACTTCCAGTGAGTCCCCACGGCAGGGGCGACTCCGCAACTCGGGCAAACAAACCCTTCGCGGCGCGGGAGCTTTTCACTGCGGATCAGTGCGAGTGCGGCTTTCAGTCCCGAATAGCAGTTCAGCAGCATGTATCCGGCAATCAACAGTAACCAGAGAGAGCGCAGCCACAGGGCAAGACCAATAAATCCAACTGCGCCCACAATGCCAACCACTGTGGCCACCACCAGGCTTCGCGCGCGTCCCATCACATACCAGAGCAGGGAGCGAAGAATCTGGCCTCCATCCAACGGATAAATAGGCAAAATGTTAAAAGCGAGCAGGACGACATTGATGTCGAAAACCATCTTCAGGAGTTGATAGGCATCGGGCATCGTGAGCGCCCATCCCAAAGACCCGCTGGCCAGAACCATACCGTAGAGAACCGGCAGGAGCGCGACATTCACCAGCGGACCGGCGGCAAGGCTCCAAAGCATGGCGCCCGGCCGCGACGGCGGGCTCACGTAGGCGACTCCGCCCAGCGGCCAAAGCATGATGGTGTCGGCTGTGCCCCCAACCTGCCGGCACGCCAGCGCATGCCCGAACTCGTGCATCAGCACAATGGCAAACAGCGCCAGGTATTCCAGCACATTCCACGCCAGCGAACTGTATCTACCTCCCCGGCTCCCGATTTCGATAACCGCAACCAGGAACCAGGACCAGTGCAGAAAAACTTGAATTCCCGAGACTCGAAATAGAGGGATCGATCCCTGACGCAGGCTTTGCATTGCCGTTAGCTTATCTCATTCTCACGCCCCCAACGGAAAGTGCCTGATCCGGCATCTAAACATTGGTAACCCGCAAGGCTCCCATTTTCAGCAGCCGCCGACCCGGAAAAGGAATCGTGACCGTGCCATCTTCCCCGGCTCAACGAGCTTGAACGCTGAAAAGCCCGCTTCGCCTACCACAATGCGGTCTGGGCACTCCTGATCGACCCGAGCGCTCGCCCGCAAATATATTCGCTCAGCCCTGTGCAAACGTTATCTCTGTCGGCTAGGATGTTTCTTCAATGTTGAACGCTATTGATTTCCGTCCAGTGATCCTTGCCGGGGGCAGCGGCACTCGCTTCTGGCCCCGTTCCCGGCGCGCCCGAGCCAAGCAAGTCCTGGCGCTTGACGGCGAGCGCTCCATGATCCAGCAAACCGTTGAGCGGCTCAAACCCCTGGCTGGGCTTGAAAAGACCTGGATCGTCACCAACGAGTACCTGGCCCACGAGATTGCCGACCAGTTGCCGGGCCTGCCCTCGGCGCAAATCGTACAGGAGCCAGTGGCCCGCAATACCGCACCCGCCTGCGGACTGGCTGCGTTCCTTATCGAGCGTGAGAACCCCAGCGCCGTGCTTGGCATCTTTCCGTCCGATCACGTGATCGCCGACGAGCCGCGTTTCCTCAAGGCCTTGCAAAAGGGCATCAAGGTGGCTGCGGCCGGCGAAAACATGGTGGTCCTCGGAATCGAGCCGTCCCGCGCGGAAACCGGGTATGGCTACATCGAGACCGGCGACCTGGCGAAAAACGATTCGGCACTCCACGTGCGGCGTTTCATCGAGAAACCCAATCAGAATCGGGCTGAGGAATTCGTTGCCGCAGGAAACTACTACTGGAACTCCGGCATGTTCCTTTGGACGGCTCGCACCCTGGCGAACGCCGTACGCGAACACGTGCCTGAGACTGCTCCGCTGCTCGAGGCCATCGCTGCCGCCTGGGGCACGCCGCAATTCGACGAGGCCTTCCGCACCGCTTATCCCAAGTGCGAAAACATCTCCGTCGACTATGCAGTCCTCGAACCCCGCTCGGCCAAGGGAGAGCACCTGTCGAATCTGTATTGCATTCCCGCCGAGTTCAGTTGGAACGATCTCGGCTCCTGGGCTTCGCTCTACGAGTACCAGGTTGAGACCCGCCTGCGCGGCGACCCCGAAGGCAACGTCGCCGATACCGGCGGGCACATCTCCATTGAAGCTACCGACAACTACATCTTCAGTCCCAAGAAGTTTGTCGCGCTGGTCGGAGTGGAGAATCTGGTCGTCGTCGACACCGAGGATGCGCTTCTCATTGCCCACCGCGATCACTCGCAGGACGTGGGCAAAATCGTCAAGGAGCTGAGCCTCACCGGCCGCTCAGAACTGATCTAGCGGCGCAGTTGCGCCATTCTCGCGCTGTACAATTCTTGCGTAACTCAACGTGCATGAAACACGTGAGTGGAGCAGGAAATGCCCGAAACCATCGATTGGCCCATGTCCTCCAGGCCCCGCAGCCTGAAACTTCTCGTTTATCTCTTTTTTGCCGTCATCATCCTCATCTTCATCGGCGGCCGCACCGTCATCTCCTATTGGGTTGATCTGCTCTGGTTCAGTTCTCTCGGCTTCGCCAGTGTCTTCTGGAAGACCTTCAACCTCGAGTGGGGAACCTTCGCTGCCTTCGGTGTGCTCACCTTTCTGATCCTCTTCGGGGCGTTCCTCGCCCTCCGCCATAGCCACGCAGCCGACTTGCCCGACACTCATACGATCTTTTTCGCAGGCAAACCGATCACTCTTCCCGTATCAAAAGCCTTGCACATTGTCGCCACAGTTGGTGCTCTGATCATCGCCCTCGTCACCGGCTTTGCCATGCAATCGCAGTGGCCAACCCTGGCCCTTTACTGGCACGCGCCGAAGGCAGCCCCGGTCCTCACCGATCCCATCTTCGGGCGTCCTCTCGACTTCTACCTCTTTACGCTGCCCGCATGGCAGCTCATCGCCGGATGGTTGGTAACGCTTGCCGTGCTGGTGGCCGTTCTTTCCGTGTTCTTTTTAGTTGCGGCTGGCGGTGGGCGAGCGCTGGAAGGCCGCTTTCAGGCTGCGGCTTCGATGCCTTGGCGCGGAGTTTCCATTGCTGCCGGATTTCTTCTGCTCGCGCTTGCCATTCGTGAATATGTCGGCCGATTCGGGCTCATCTTTGGGCAGAACACCATCTTCACCGGCGTGACGTATACCGACGCCCACGTCAACATTGTCGGCATGTTGTTCATCAGCGTGCGCGCTCGCAATCGGCGCGGTGATCGTCTTTGCCGGAGCCGTAGCGCAGCCCCGCGCCCGCTGGCTGATCGTCTCCGTCGCTCCCGCGGCCGCCTGTTTTGTCGTGGTCGCAATTGCCGGATGGTATGTGAGCAACTTCATCGTCAAGCCTAACCAGCTTGACCGCGAGCGGCCCTACATCACCGACAACATCGCCTTCACCCGCAGCGCCTACGGCCTCGACCGCTTCGACCAGCGCGAGTTTCCCGCGGATATCACCGTTGCCGCGGCCGACCCGGAGCACAACCAGGCGACGCTCGACAACATTCGCCTGTGGGACGTGCATGCGCTCCACGACACTCTCCGCCAGGTGCAGGCGATACGCACCTACTACGATTTTCCCGGCATCGACATTGACCGCTATCAAATCAACGGCTCACTGCGCGAGGTGATGCTTTCAGTCCGCGAGCTGAACGTCGATCTGCTGCCCGAGAGCAGCCACAACTGGATCAACGACAAGCTCATTTACACGCATGGCTACGGCATCACCATGAATCCCGTGAACGGTTTTACGCCGGAGGGCCTGCCCAATTTTTATCTGAGCAACATGCCGGTGCAAAGCACTGTGCCCGGCCTGGAAGTAACGCGCCCGGAGATTTACTTCGGCGAGCTCACCAATAACGACGTTTACGTGAAAACCCACCAGCAGGAATTCAATTATCCCCAGGGCCAGAGCAACAATCTCACTTCGTACACGGGCACAGGCGGCATCGTCATGGGCGGTTTCCTGCGCCGCACTCTGATTGCGTTCGATCGCGGCGACATCACCAAAGTCCCCTTCAGCGACGACATCACCGACCAGAGCCGGTTGCTGATGAGGCGCAACGTGCTCGCGCGCGTTGCCGCGCTGGCGCCTTTCCTCACCTTCGATCAGGACCCTTACGTCGTCGTCGGAGACAACGGCCGCCTTTTCTGGATCGTCGATGCCTTCACCACCTCCTCGAGCTACCCTTACTCGGCACAGTCCAACCTTGAGAACCAGCCCGTCAATTACATTCGCAACAGCGTGAAGGCGGTCGTCGACGCTTACGATGGCACGGTCACGTTTTATATCTTCGACAACCAGGATCCCGTCCTGGCCGCGTGGCGCGGAATCTTTCCCGAGCTTTTCAAAAACGAGTCGGCAATGCCGGCCTGGCTGCGCGCGCACGTGCGCTACCCCGAGTTGTTACTTAGCCTGCAGGCACAGGTTTACGGTCTCTACCACATGACGAATCCTGAAGTCTTCTACAACCGCGAAGACCAGTGGAGTGTGGCCACTGAAACCGGATCGAGCGACGGAGACCAATCCGCGCAACCCATGAGCCCGAACTTTGTGCTCATGACGTTGCCCGGCGAATCCAGCGGCCTGGAGTTCGTTGAGATTCTGCCGTTCACGCCCATCAACCGCAATAACTTGATCGGATGGATTGCCGGGCGCAGCGACGGAGTGCACTATGGCAGCGCGGTTGTCTTCGACTTCCCGAAATCCCGCCTGGTTGACGGACCGCAGCAGGTTGAGGCGCGCATCGACCAGAACGCACAGCTCTCAGGCCAGCTTACCCTGTGGAATCAGCAGGGCTCGCACGTCATTCGCGGGAGTCTGCTCGTCATTCCCTGCGGAAAAGCGCTTTTGTATGCCGAGCCGATCTACCTTCAAGCGCAGCACAGCCCCATGCCGGAGATGCGCCTCGTCGTGCTTGCGCTGCAGGACCGGCTGGCCTACGGCCCCGACTTTGGCACGGCTCTCAGCTCGCTCTTCGGCTCTGAAGCGCCTTCGCTTACCGCAACCGCCGCCTCTGCGTCACAGCCAGCGGCAACGTCTACGTCCGCCGCCGCCGCACAGCCATCAGCCAACCTCAACGCGCTCATTACCCAGGCCAGCCAGGACTTCGCCGACTATCAGCGTCTGACTTCGGAAGGCAAGCTGGCCGACGCCGGGCAAAAACTCGACGACCTGAAGCGCGTGCTGGGCGAGCTGAATGCCCATGCGAGATGATCTCGCGGCGCAAAGAGATGAATCGGCGGTCATAGGCAATTGCTGGACAAGATCGTGCCATTCAGCTCTTGGACGGGGTTTCTGCCTCGTACGTTCGCGAAATTAGCGCGCGCCCATCCCTCGCCGAAAAACGCGCGAAGGATGGGACAGCAAGGTCTCTGACCGCATGAATTCGTACCATCAGTTTCGCGGTTCCCAGGTCTCAAAATCGAGACCTGGGGCACCCCCATTGGTACAAAACCAAGCGGTCAGAAACCCAGGGTCCGAAACCTACTTGACCACACCGAATGTGAACGTTGTCGTCGAGTGCATCGTCTCGCCCGGACGCAGAAGCGTGCTCGGGAAGCTGGGATGATTCGGCGAATCCGGGAAGTGCTGCGTCTCAAGGCACAACCCCTTGTGCTTTGTATACTTCACTCCGTCAATGCCGGTGAATGTGCCGTCGAGGAAGTTGCCGGAATAGAACTGCACGCCGGGCTGCGTCGTCTCCACCGTGAGCTTGCGGCCGCTCTCGGGATCGGTGACAATCGCCGCCAGGTGCATGGTCCCCATCTTCCCGTTGAGCACCCAGTTGTGATCGTAGCCGCCGGCAATCTTCAATTGCTCGTTATTGTCGTTGATGCGGGCACCAATCACTTCGGGCTTGCGGAAATCGAATGGAGTTCCGGCCACGGGTGCCAGCTCGCCGGTCGGGATCAGCGTTGAATTCACCGGCGTGTACCGGTCGGCATCGATCTCGATCTTCTGATCCAGAATGGTGCCTTTGCCGTTGCCGTGCAGGTTGAAGTAGGAGTGATTCGTCAGGTTGAGCACGGTGGGCTTGTCGGTGGTGGCGGAGTAATCGAGACGCAACGTGTCGCCCTTGAGGGTATAGCGCACGTGGGCCGTCAGAGTACCCGGGAAACCCATGTCGCCGTCCGGACTCACCAGCGTGAACTCGACGCCGTCGGGCACCTCGTGCGACTTCCAGACCTTTTGATTGAATCCCGTGGGTCCGCCGTGCAGCGCGTTGGGGCCGTCATTGGTTGGTATCTGGTAGGTCTTTCCATCGATAGTGAATTTGCCGTTGGCGATGCGATTGCCGTAGCGGCCGACGATGGAGCCCAGATAAGTTTTATTGTCTTTCAGATAGCCCTGCAGGGAATCGTATCCCAGGATTACATCCGCCATTTTGCCCGAGCGGTCCGGCGCTTCGACGCTCACCAGGTGCGCTCCATACGCCGTCACTTTAACCACGATCTGCCCGCTGGTCAGCGTGTAGATTGGGACGGCAACTCCATCCGCGGTCTTACCCCAAATCTCCATCTTCACTTCTCCCTTTGCAATAGCCGAAAAGGCCATCGCCATTGCTGCAACTGCGAAAATCCCAGCCACTCGTTTCACGATCGTCACCTTTGCCTTCTGGCGTTCCATTTGCCGCCGAACCGTTTCAGCGAGGTCTTTTCAGCCCGACCCATTCGGACCCGCGAAGCGCCTTATTTGCGCTCCTTGGAAAATATATCTGAAAAGACTGGCATGGCCATCATAGGCTACCGGGCAGGATGTGAGCATGCCGTTGCCTGCAATGTGGCTCCCGCAGGCTGGCTATAATGACACCTGCTCCGTCCGTGAGCCGCAACACATGTTCACGAAGAAATACTCTCCAGCGTTCCATTGCCGCCAGGGTGCTCGCCTTGCATCCTTCGCGTTCCTGCTGCCGGTTTTCTTGATCGCACGAGCAGCCGGCCAGAATGCCTTACCTGCAGCGCAACCTCCTGACGCCGGGCTGGTTCTTGAAGGCATTGTCCGCGGGAACCAGAATCACAGCTACGTCAAGGTCCCGTTTTCGGTGCCCGCCGGAACTGAGCGCGTCACCGTCACATTTGACTACACGGCCAGAGACCAGCACACCGCTCTCGATCTTGGTCTGCTCGATCCGGCGGGCCTACGCTGCTGGAGCGGCGGCAACAAATCCACGCTCACCGTCGGGCTCATGGATGCGACACCGTCCTGCCTGCCCGGCGCCATTCCCCAAGGCGAGTGGAATGTTCTGATCGGCGTGCCCAACATCCTTGCCGATGTTGAATCGCATTACACCATTCACGTCGACCTTTCGCGTACCGGCGCGGTCGCCGATCTGCCCGCCGTTCTTCGCGAGCCCTTGCGCGTGGGCCCCGCATGGTTTCGCGGCGACTTGCATATGCACACCGCACACAGCGATGGCCAGTGCGCCAGCCAAACAGGCAAGATGGTTCCCTGCCCCGTTTATTTCACCGTCGATGCCGCCGCGCGCCGCGGACTCGACTTCATCGCCATTACCGACCACAATGCCGGCTCCCAATACGACGACCTGCGCGAGTTGCAACCATACTTCGACAAGCTGCTGCTCATTCCCGGCCGCGAAATTACAACCTTCCAGGGCCATATCAACTTTCTCGGCAGCACCGATTTCGTCGACTTCCGCCTCGACGGCAAAACCGTTCCCGACATGAATGCCCTGCTGCGCGCCGCCAATAGCGTGGGCGCGATTACGTCCATCAATCACCCCGACTCGCCCACCGGCGAAATCTGCATGGGCTGCGGATGGATGCCCTCAATGCCCGTCGACATGCATCTGCTCACCGGCGTCGAAGCTGTGAATGCGGGCGACGAGATGCGTGGGATCTCCGAACTTCCCTTCTGGAATCAGGAGCTCAATCGAGGGTGCCGGCTAACCGGAATCGGAGGCAGCGACAACCATCGCCCGATGATGTCCCTCGATCGGCCCGGCTCCATTGGCAGCCCGACCACCGTCGTTTACGCCACGGAGTTGTCGACACCTGCGATCCTCGACGGCATTCGCGCCGGTCATGTCTTCATCGATGTTGAAGGTACTCGCGATCGCAGTCTCGATGTGACCGCTCAAACTGCCTTGCAAACCGTCCATGGCGGCGACCTTCTACAGGTTGCGCAAGGCGATCCTGTGAATTTCGAAGCCCACGTGACCAATGCATTCGCCGGAACGCTGCACTGGATTGTGGACGGGCATGAAGTAACCCCTCCAACCAATAGCGATGTTGGCCAGACCCAGCAGACGATTCCTCTTCCCTGGACCAGCGACGGTCTCCGTCATTGGTTTCGCGCTCAAATCACGGGCCCCGACGGCAAGCTGTGGCTCATCGCCAATCCTGTCTATGTCAATTGGAATCTCTCGAACGGCTGCGGCAACGATCAGATCTTCCCGGCCCCAGGATCGAATGGGGCGCAATGATCCACCTGCGCTTCGACTTGATTGCCCCCTGGATCGGCGCAGCTTGAGCCAATGACGTTCTCAACTTTCCCCTACTCCAGACTCGGAACCCTCGCGTCTTTGACGAACTGGTAGATATCTCCTAGCTTCTCATCGAGCAGGTTGAGTTTTCGCGCCAGGCCCTGGATCTCAGTTTCGGAGCGGCGATTTACGTCGAAGTCCAGTTCGCTGCGCACCCGGTCCTTGGTATCCTGCCGGTTCTGGCTCATCATGATCACCGGCGCCTGGATGGCGGCGAGCATCGAGAGAAACAGATTGAGCAGAATAAACGGATAGGGATCCCAGGCCTTTCCGCCAAGCAAAACGTTGATGGTTGTGTAAATGGTGAGAACGATGGCGAACGCAATGATGAACGTCCACGATCCGCCAAATCCGGCCACTGCATCGGCGACATGCTCGCCAAAGGTCTCCTGCTTTTCGATGATCTCGTTGGCATTGCGGGTGGCGCGCAACCGCACCAGTTTTTGCGCGGCATGCAACTGATGGCCAAGAGTTGTCAGCAGATCCATGCCGGCGTGCGGCTTTCGCTCGATGCAGAACGGCGATATCGCTTCGAGATACCTCGATGCAATCGCAGTCTTCCAGGGCGACGGCGCTGGTTTGGCGCGGCGTTTCCTCCAGCATGGAGGCAAAGCCGAAGAAGTCGCCTTTGCCCGGTTCATCGAATACGACCTCCTGCTGGTCCTCGTCAACGGTTGTAACCCGCACCCTGCCCGAGATCAGCACGTAAGCATGCGGCCCGGCTCTCCGGCTTTGTAGATACGCTCGCGTGCGGCGAAGGTTTTCACGTCCACCTGTCCGGCAAGGACCGCGGTTTCGTCGTCGTCGAGCAGAGAAAAGAGAGGAACACTCTTCAGCACTTCCGGGTTGCAACTCATGGCGTTCTCCAGTGTGGGGATGTTGATGCAAGTTGCTTTGCGGGGAAAGCGTGGCGAAGCGGGAAGTCGATTTCGAAGCCGACCTGTCCGCCGATCGTTGGGCTGGCAATGTGGCTGCCACCCAGGAGAGCGAAGGTAACGGCTGTACGGCTGTTGAGCTGGTACCAGCCTCCAGCAAGACCTTGAAACTGGTCTTTGCCCAGGCTGTGATTGTCAGCGAATGCGCCGTAAGCTTCAGCGCCCAGGGTCAGGCGCGGGTTAAAGTCGTGCAGCAGGGAGAAGCCTCCAGTGTAAACATGACCGCGGGTATTCTGAGTGCCGAGAACGCCGGTGCTGGTATTGCCGGCGAACAAGAATCCGAAATTGGCGTTGAGCCTGGTCTTGTCAGTGAGCGGTTCCTGCGCGATGGAGTTGAGCCAGTAGTCGGTCAGGCCGGAACCGAGTTCCTGGCTCGCATCTCCGGTGGGAAATTCAATGTAGAGGCTCGCGGAAAGAGCCGGAACGCTTAACGGGCGGATGGACTTGCGGAAGTTCCACTTGATGCCCATGTCGGTATCGCCGGGCCCGTCGGAAGTCTGCGCTCCCGGCGCGCGGTAAATGGAGAGATAAGGCGCGTCGATGTCGAGTTCGAGGCCGTACGGCAGACCGTAGTTGACCTTGTAGTTGAAGGTGTTCTGGCGGAGGTCGGGGTACTGAGCGGATTGGAGGCCGTCGAATTCGTTGAAGAACTCGAAATGCAGTGTTCCCTGGTCGGTCACGTCCGCATTGTCGGTGTAGAAAGGCATCTGCGCCACAGCGGTTGCTGTGCTCCATAGGGAACAGCAAAGTAGAAACGCGAGCTGAATGGCTGGACGCATGAGGGGCATCATCACTTTAACTGACCCCCGAGTATCGGACAGATGAATGGAGTGTGAAAACGGCTTCTGTTAACGTTGGCGCCCCGGGGTAAGATCTGAGCCACGAGGGGATGAAACCGGCCGGGTTCAGAAATTCATTGGGTGCCGTGACGTATCGGCCGCGGGCCAAGGCGCCGGGAGGCGAACGAAGAACCTGAAGGGCGTAACCATCACCATGCGAGCGACAAGCGAGAGGCTGCAGCATGCAATGCTGGTGGCGCTGCAGGAATCGAACCTGCGACCACCACCGTGTGAAGAACTCACTACACTGAAACAAAAGAACTTAAGAAGAACCACTGGACCCAAGTGGGTATCCCCTGGAACCTTCAGGAATCGTTATTGGAGCCGTGCTCACGTTGAAATCGCTTGATAGATACAGACAAATGCCTCAGCGTCCGTTTTCTCGACCCAACTCGGCATCAAATTGCAGGACGCTGAGCGACTTTTTATTACCAATCCGTCGGCGTGCATCTTAATCAGAAATTCCGACCCGCATATCGGTGCCACATACCCCGTGAGACTGAATCTCCGTCTTCTTCCGGAGAACTCCGGGATAAGGGTTTTCAGGATCGCTGCGATCTTTTTCCGCTTGACGAAATCGGGATCCCATTTTTCCTTTTCCGCCAAGGGAGCTTGCTGACCCAATGCGGAAAATGTGACCTGGCTTCCACGGTCCTCAATGACCTTTCCCAAAACCCTCTCTGCATGGAAGCCCGATTCACCCGCAGCTTTGTTCAGAGAGTCGATCATCTTCTTTCTTTGGTCCGCCGTCAGATCCTCTGAATAAAGTTCGGTCCACTTCCCTTTGAATTGGAAGAATTTTGTCCCACACGTCGGAAGAAGGGACAAATTCGCGAGGAGACTTGCCTTTGGGAAGATCGGTGAGAAGCTGCTTTTCAAACTGGGTCCAGGCGCCTCCAGAGATTACTGCCACTTTGACGACGCATAAGAGGTCATGCAGTAACTCCGCCGTCTGGGGAGCCAGGGACGACTTACTCGGCGCCAGTGTCCCGTCCAGATCGAACACAATGAGCTTTTTCATTCAATCCCACCTCAGGGGTTCGCGAAGTCAACTCGAGCTTCCGCGCTTGCACCGCCGCACTATCTTCAATTCCGCACGATCCCCAATTCCTGCGATCCATGGATTGCAATCTCCAGTAGGGTTACTTCCTGGCTGGGCTTGAACGCACACACCCCGGCCTCGGCAGGCAAGAGCCATACGTCTCCTTTGCCTACGGCATAAGAGAACTGTTCTATGACTTCCCTGAGAGTGCTCCCTTTCAGCGGCCCGTTGGCGACCAGGCTTTGATGGTCGTCGCGGTCGCTGAGTACCCACGCTTCGCCAATAGGACCGTCACCGGGCAGTGGCGCGGAGAGCAGCTCGGCCAACTACGTTGACAACGCGCACTTTGATGCCAGGCACATGCTGCTGCAGGAGCCATGACGTGGCGCAGATTTCAATGGTTGGCACATCGCCTGCGCAGGCCAGTACAACATCCGGCTCTCCGCCCTTGCTTCAAGGCGACGTGGCACGTCCCGACCGAGTCCACAAGGCGGGCTTGAACATTGAACGAGAGTCCGGAGTCGATTGGAAGCTGGATGATCCAAGCCAAGGCTTTTTATCCTGCGCTCGGATTGCGATTTGAGACTGACCTGCACTAAACCAGCAGTTGCGCCGAATCGATAACCTTCCTTTGGAGGGATTCCTACCGATAATCGCCGCTGGGGGGCGATAGGCCGAACTGGCGATCAGGATCATGCTTTTTGCCACGGCAAATGGAGGCCGAACCCATGGCAAAGAGCAAGACAAAGCGAAGACGGCCTTCGCGGCGTGCTCGTCTCATGCCGGACTTGACTCGTTCGACGATCAAATTCCGTTCCAGCTCTGCGATCGCGCCAATGATGACCACGATGGCACGGCCCAGCGGGCCACCGGTGGCGGTGGACCAAATGGAAAGCGATGAGAGCGGCCGGTGGAAGAGTCCGATTGGACGCTTTTGAACTGCGGGCGACCGCGTTTTCTGCGCGCACCCGCATTAAAGTTGAGCGGATGAAAATCGGGAAGGCAAGAAAGCGTGGCGTCGAGTCGGAAGGCGCCGCGGTGACGGCTACCAGAGACGGAGCCGACTCAGGATCCAGTGGACCCGGATTGGACCCGGATTCGGAGACACCGCTTGTAAGTTGTCGGTTCTGGTGGGCGCTGCAGGATTCGAACCTGCGACTTCCACCGTGTGAAGATGGCACTCTACCGCTGAGTTAAGCGCCCGAAAACAGGCTTGGGAGGGAGCTGCAGCCGTCACGCCTGCCCGAAAAAGCCTCGAGCCCGATGACCTGCAACCGGTTGCCTTTTGTGCGTCTTCGGCCCACTGGTTACGCCCGAAACGCCCTCAAGGACTGAAAAGCACCGCAAAGCGCTTCTCGTAGGATAGAGTAACACCAGCAGGGCTTTACGGCCAATTCCGGTCATGTTGGGTCGTGTGAGTTTGCACCAGCGCCGTTTGCGTCCAGCTAGAACCGGTCATGTTCCGGAGAACGCGCTCAACACGCCAGGAAAACGAGTTCCCGTCCGAAGGGGATGCGGCGTTTCGCCCTGTTTTGGGGTTGGGTGGATCCGGCCGCTCATTTGGGGCTTCCGGCCGTCCAAAACAAGATGCCGCCTTGGCCAGGGCCGATTCCCCGGCTTCAAAGGGCGAAGAACCCGGAAATTCCGAGGAAGAAACCGCTTACGAGCCGCAACCTTCCGCCGCAGACGGTGTTCCAGAAGATATGGCGACCATGGTCCTCAACGGTCCGGGGATGGGCGGGGGTTCGGCTCTTCAGCCAGATGCGGCCCGCGCCGCCGGTTTGGGTCAAGGGGCGGAATTGGATCCGAAAAGCGACGCAGCCATTATGCTGCGCGTGGCCCAGGGTGACGAAGCAGGTTTTAACTACCTGGCGGAAAGTATCACCGGCCCATGATTCACTTTCTCTACCGGATGGTGGGGAACTACGCGGTTGCCGAGGAGTTGGCGCAGGAGGTCTTCCTCCGCGTCTATCGTGCCAGGAGCAGCTACCGGGCAGAAGCCAGATTTACCACCTGGCTCTACCGGATTGCCACCAACCTGGCGGTAAATCACGCGCGCGATACCCGGCACGAGCGGGCCGCGCAAACGGTGTACCTGGACCAGCCGGATGAGGAGACCGGCACCACTCCTGACCTGGCCGACGACGAGCCTAACGTCGAGCAGCACTTGCTGCGCGATGAACGCATGGCCGCAATTCGCCGTCACGTGATGGCATTGCCGGAACGGCAGCGGATGGCAGTGCTGATGCACAAGTACCAGGGAATGGATTATCGGCAAATCGGGGAGGTGCTCAAGTTGAGCGAATCGGCAACCAAATCGCTCCTCTTTCGCGCCTACGAAACGCTGCGGGAAAAACTGAAGAACTTTGTTTGATCGAAGAAGTTGAAATAAGCCGGGATGTCAATGAGGATGGACCGGCAGATTGCGGGGTAACAGACCATGAAGCCGATAAATGCAAATTGCGGGCGAATGGATGATGAGCTGGCTACGTTGTTGCTCGATTCGCGCCCGGTTTCTGCCAAGGTTGAGAAACATGTTGCGGAGTGCGAGGATTGCCAGGGCGAGCTGGAACAGCTCAAGGCGACCATGAGCCTGCTCGATGCGTGGGAAGCGCCCGAACCGAGCCCCTATTTTCTTACCCGGCTTGGCGCACGCATGCGCGAGGAGCGCGATGCTGCGCCCGCCGGCTGGTTTGCCGGCGCCGTAGCGCGTCTGCGTGCAAGAGTTGTCTACGGTCCCGGATTGCATGTGCGCCCGCTGGCTGCGATGGCGCTCACCGTCGCCCTCCTCGTCGGCGGCGGAGCTTATCTCGGCGTGACCGACTGGGTGCAGCCGCCCGCTCAATCAGCGAATTCGGGCGCGGCCGTGGTCCACGACCTCCAAATACTCGAGAACAATGCGCAAGTGCTGGATCAGATGGAAGCTCTCTCCGGCAGCAATGAAAGCGGGGATTAGGGTCTGATCGAGGGACCGAGGATTGGACATTTCGGCCGGTCGCCGGGAGAAAGCTACGTGAACTGGACTACAAACGCGGAAAGAATGCGTCCGGCGGTGATCGCCACGGCAGTCCTGTTTGTCTGTCTCGCTCCATTTGCGGCCTTTGGACAGCGCCGCCAAGCGGAGCGCTTCTCTCCCCAACCCAGAATGAGCTTCGTTCAGCGCCAAAATCCCAGGCAGCAGAATCAGCGCCAGAACCAGCGTCAGTATCAGAATCAGCAGAGGCAATACCGCAATCAACGCCAATACCAGAACCAGCAGAGGCAGTACCCGGCGCAGCGGCGCATGCCGCAGCAAAACCCGCAATACTACGGCGCACAGCGTAACATGCCCGCGAATGGAGCGCGTCCAGGGTCACAGGCCCCGGCATACATGCGTCCGGCCTATCCCAACGCTCCCAACGCCGCACGTCCTGAATACACCTATCCCGGCGCCTCGCGTCCCGGGCATTTAGGCGCCTGGCTCAATCAGCACCAGGGCCTTCCGCTGCAGGATCAGGAGCGGCTCCTTCACAACGATCCCAGTTTCAATCGCTTGCCTCCCGCATCGCAGCAACGGTTGGTCCAGCAATTGCACGATCTCGACCAGATGCCCGAAGCTCAACGCGAGCGCCGCCTGGCGCGCGCCGAGATGGTTGAACGCATGTCGCCGCAGGAGCAGATGCAGTTTCGCGACGCCGGGCGCCAGCTCGTCACCCTTCCGCCCGATCGTCAGGAAATAGTCAAGCGCGCCTTTCAGGATCTGCGTTCCGTGCCTCTCGACCAACGCTCGACCGTGCTCAACTCCGCGCGCTATCAGAACAACTTTTCTCCGGAGGAGCGAAATATTCTCGGCAATCTCCTTCGCGCCGAGCCCTATGAGCCGCCGCGCTAGGTCTCTGACCGCATGAATTCGTACCATCAGTTTCGCGGTTCCCAGGTCTCAAAATCGAGACCTGGGGCACCCCATTGGTACAAAACTAAGCGGTCAGAAACCTCGCGCACTTTCACCGATGATGTTTGTTCACCGACCGGTGCCCCACCCTCCGCGCATTTTTTGAGCCCAGGGTGGGAAGGGAAAGAATTCCACCATCACCGTAGCCGTGAAAACGCACTAACGCGAATCTGTCGCGACTGCGCTCGGTGTTGCTTTGCTCCTGAAGAATTCGAGCGACTTCCTCAATCCTTCCCCAAGCCCCACCCGCGGCTCCCAGTCCAGCAGGGAGCGCGCTTTTGTAATGTCGGGGCGGCGGCGTGTGGGATCGTCTACCGGCAGGCTGACGAAAGACAGCTCGCTCTTTGAGCCTGTCGTGTTCAACACGGCTTGCGCGCACTCCAGAATCGTGAGCTCCTCAGGATTCCCCAGGTTTACGGGGAGATGTTCTTCGCTGCGTGAAAGCCGGATAATCCCCTCGATCAGGTCGTCCACGTAACAAAAGCTGCGCGTCTGGCTGCCATCGCCATAAATCGTTAGCGGCTCGCCGCGCAGAGCCTGCATCATGAAGTTCGAGATCACCCGGCCGTCGCCAGGGTGCAGGCGGGGGCCATACGTATTGAAGATCCGCACCAAATGAGTATTGACCCCGCGCGAACGGTGATATGCCATCACCATAGCTTCGCCGAATCGCTTGGCCTCGTCATACACCGACCGCGGGCCCACCGGATTTACATTGCCCCAATAGCTCTCCGTTTGCGGATGCTCGAGCGGATCGCCGTAGCACTCCGAAGTCGATGCGTGAAGGTAGCCTGCGCCGTAGCGAGCCGCAATCTGCAGTGTGTTTTCAACCCCCACCGAGCCCACGCGCAGCGTTTCGATCCCCAGGCGAAGATACTCCGGCGGGCTGGCCGGAGATGCCATGTTAAAAACGTAATCCACCGGCCCTGGATCGAAGGCCGTGCAGATGTCGCGCTCCTCGAACCGGAAATGCAGGTGACCGGTGAGGTGAGCGATGTTCTCCGACCCGCTGGTTGAGAAATTATCGACGCCAATGACGGTGTGATTCTCACCAAGCAGGCGATCGCAGAGGTGAGAGCCAAGAAATCCTGCGGCTCCAGTGACAAGAACTCTCATATTCAGAATGCAATACTCCGCCCGGTGAGGATGGGATACCTGCCGAAGTTTTCCAACACGATTCGCGGGCTCCAAAGGTCCCGGTTCAATGATTCGAATGCCGCTTACATTGGCGTCTTGCGCGGCTTGCCTTCCTGCGCCTGGTAGCTCGCCTGCCTCCCTACGCTGACATACGTGAACCCATGTTTCTGCATTTCCTGCGGCTTGTACAGGTTTCGTCCGTCGATGACGATGGGGAAACGCAGCGCCCGGTTCAATCGCGCCAGATCCATTGTGGCAAACTCGTTCCAATCCGTCAGAATCAACACGGCATCGGCATCCTGCGCTGCCTGGTAGAGATCGCCGGCATACTTCATGTTTGCGGCAGGCGGAAGAATCTCTTTCGCACGCTCCATGGCTGCTGGATCGTAAACGGTCACCATCGCGCCCGAATGCAGCAACTTCTTGATTATCTCGACGCTCGGTGATTCGCGGATGTCGTCTGTCTCTCCCTTGAACGCCAGGCCCAGTGCGGCCAGGCGTTTTCCGCGCAGCGTCCACAGCGCCGCGCGCACTTTGTTAAAGAAAATCTCTCTTTGCGTGTCGTTGATCTTGCGCACTTCTTCAAGCAGTTGAAAATTGACGCCGCGTTCCTGCGCCACCCAATGGAATGCCGCCACGTCTTTGGGAAAACAAGAACCACCGTACCCCAAGCCCGCCCGCAGAAACTTCGGACCGATGCGGCTGTCCAAACCGATCCCTTTTGCAATGTCTTCAATGTCCGCGTCTACGGCCTCGGCCAGGTTGGCCACTGCGTTGATGAACGAAATCTTCATCGCCAGGAATGCGTTCGACGCGTGCTTGATAATTTCCGCGCTCTGCGTTGAAGTTACCACCAGTTTCGCGGGCTGCGCAGCGCTGCATGACCCCGGCACAGCACTTGGCTGCGAGTAATAGCAGCCTCCAGTCAGCGGTTCGTAGATCCGTCGCAGCAGCGCCGCGGATCGCTCGTTGCTCGCGCCCACCACGATGCGATCGGGATGCAGAAAATCGGCAACCGCCGTCCCTTCGCGCAGGAACTCGGGGTTTGAAACTACGTCGAAGCGATCTGCTTCCACTCCATGCCGATGGAGCACGCGCCGGATCCAGTCGTTGGTGTACACCGGAACCGTGCTCTTCTCCACGATCACCGTGTAGTTCTTGATCATGCGCGCGATCTCGGCCACCACTGCTTCGACATACGACAGGTCTGCGGCTCCGCTGTCGCCCTGCGGAGTGCCCACGGCAATGAATACCGACTCGCTCTTCTCCACAGCGTCGCCCAGATTGGTGGTAAAGGTTACGCCGCGGCCGCGATGTTTGGCCAATAGCTCGGGCAGGTGCTCTTCAAAGATGGGCACGCCCCCCTCGCACAGCAGCTTTACCCGCGCTTCGTCGTTGTCCACGCAGACGACCCTGTGCCCCATGTCGGCAAAACAGGCTGCCGCCACCAGCCCGACGTAACCCGATCCGATCACACAGATTGAAACTTGATTGGCCATACCTTCGCGCTTTCTCCCCTGCGCCATTCTATGAGCGCCTTCATGGAGCTGCGCAATTCCCTATCGGTTGTAGGCTGCAGAACCGGCGAATCAGAAACCATCCAGCCATTCGCCGACATAACTGCATTTTATCTCTCTGCGACCCTTGCTCTCGCGCGGCTCATGTCTGCAGCATCCCCAAAGTTACCAGTGTTGCGTGACCCTTCGTTCAATCAGAAATCTCGCTACACCCGGTAGATCGATTTATCGGTCTGCCCGCCACCTGCGCTGGGCTAGAATAGAGACAGGCCAAACGGCATCATTTCTTTGCGCGTTGCGCGCAACCATCAGCAAGGAGCTTCAGAATCTTATGGCGATTCCCGCCACCCAACTCCGTCCGGGCATGATCATCAAGCACAACGACCAACTCCACACGGTCTTCAAGGTCGAGCACCGCACTCCCGGCAATCTTCGCGCCTTCATTCAGGCCAAATTGCGCAATCTCAAATCCGGCGCCATGTTCGAGCACCGCTTCCGCTCCGCCGACGCCATTGAGAAGGTAGTGGTCGACGAAATCCTCATGGAATTCCTTTACGCCGACGGCGACGATTACTACTTCATGAATCCCCAGGACTTCGAGCAGACCATCCTCAAAAGCGGGACGCTGGGCGATGCAGTCGAATACCTGACGCCCAATCTGCAAATCCACGTTAGCTATCATGACGGCCAGCCCGTCGGCATCGAGTTGCCGCAAACGGTCGATCTCGAGGTCGTGGAAACCGAGCCCGGCCTTAAATCGGCGACCGCCTCCAGCGTGACCAAGCCCGCCAAGACCGAAACTGGTCTCATCGTCCAAGTTCCGCCCTTCATCAACGCCGGCGAGAAGATCAAAGTCGACACCAGCGAAGGCGCCTACCTGAGCCGCGCGTAAATCTCCACCCATTCAAGAAAAAAGGCGCCCCGCTTGGGGGTGCCTTTTTGTTATTGCACAATCGCGCGAGACCTCACAGCAGATACGGCACCAGCGCCGCCACGCGCCTCGCATATGCTTCGTACTTCGCCCCAAACTGCGCACGCATCCACTTCTCTTCGAGACGCAGCTTGAGCCAGAGCGAGATGGCGATCATTGCGAGCCCCAGCACGGCGCGCAATTCGGCAACGGCCAGAACCGTGCCGATGAGGCCGGTCAGGAGGCCGGTGTAAATGGGGTGGCGCACCAGCGCGTAGGGGCCGGTGACAATGAGTTCGTGATCTTTCTTGATCGTCACCGAACGGCTCCAGTTACGCCCCAGGCGCACCCGCGCCCAGACGCAGAACAGCAGTCCGGCGAGGGTGATGGCGAAGCCCAGCCAAAACGTAACCCGGCCCTGCGGCCACAAGCGTAAGTTGAGCCACGCGGCCGGGAGCGGAAAGCTTATCAAAACCAGGCCCGCACCGAACATCACCACGCGCAGCACGCGCGAGGCGATGGGCTCCAGCCGCTGAGTCGCCTTTACCCTGATGGCCATGATCTGCCAGTAGACGAGAAAGGCGATCCACACGACTGTAAACAGGTAGTGATACACCAACCGCATCGTCACCTCTGAAGCGAATACGCGCCCCCTGCCCCGCCGGTTCCAGCCTTGGCCCTTTCTAAATTCAAAAGGCACGCCTATACATCGCGGGCTGCAGTATCGCTTGACTCTGTTGCTGCTAGTTTATATATGTTGGATTCAACATCACGCAATTGCCACAACGAAAGGATCATTTCCTTGCCCGTCCCCGCCGTCATCGCTACTGCCGCCGAAAACTACCGCTTTAACTCCGATTTCCTTGCCAAGATGGTCGGCGACCTTTCGCCGGCAGAATGGCTGCGCCGCCCCGACGACAAATGCAATCACATTTCATGGATCGTCGGTCATGTGACCTGGACGCGCAAGCAGCTGCTCCGCCGCATTGGCGCGGAATGGTCGCAGCCCTGGCTCGATCTGTTTGTGCGCGGAGCCAAATGCGATGATGCAACCGCCTACCCATCGAGCGATACTCTGCTCGACGGCTGGCGCGAAGTCTCGGGCGTTCTGGCCAACACGCTCGACATGGTTTCCGCCGACCTGCTTGCGCAGCCCTCTACGCAGGGTCCGCCCAGCGCCGATGGCAAAATCAGCGGCGTCGTGAGCTTCCTCGCCATCCACGAGACCTATCATGTTGGCCAGGCATCTTACCTTCGTGGATGGCTGGGTCATAAGGGCCTGATGGGATAGGGTCCAGAAGCGGCTCGGCGATGTCTCGCTTTCCGGTGCAAGAAAGTCTTCTCGCTGCGTTCCAGGGTTGCCGGACCTTTTGCCCGGCTCTGCATTAGCCTGGAGGGTCGGTATGAATATGTTGCATGTCGCAATCCTTGGTCTCGTGGCCGCTCCGGCGGTTGCCGCTCCGCATCCTGCAGCTCAGCAAAAGTCCAGTCCGCCTTCAGCCACCGAAGTTGAAGCCGTCAAAGGCAGCAACGCCTTCGCCGTCGATCTTTACGCGCATCTCCGCTCGCAGCCCGGCAATCTCTTTTTCTCGCCGGAAAGCATCTCCACTGCCTTCGCCATGGCCTACGCCGGCGCACGCGGACAAACAGCCGCCGAGATGCAGCATGTGTTCCACTTCACTTTGCCGCAAGCTCAACTCGATGCCGCCATGGGCGAATTGCTTGCCGGAATGAACGCCGCACACAAAGGCTATCAACTGCGTGTCGCCGACGCCCTCTGGGCACAAGAGAACGCCGGTTTCCTTCCGGATTACCTCAAAATCGTGCAGTCCGACTATGCCGCCGGCTTTCATCGCGTCAACTTCAGAGCCTCGCCTGAAGGCGTGCGCGACACCATCAATAAATGGGTCGAGCAGCAAACCAACAACAAAATCCAGAATCTGATCGCGCCCGGCGTGCTTACGCCCGCAACCCGCCTCGTCCTTACCAATGCCATCTACTTCAAAGGCGATTGGCTCAACACTTTTGAAAAAGTCTCAACGCAGACTGAAGAGTTCCACACATCTGCGTCGCAATTCGTCATGGCGCCACTGATGCATCGCACGGGAAGCTTCCGCTACTTCGATGGCGGTACGTTCCAGGCGCTCGAACTCCCCTACGAAGGCGGCGACCTCTCGATGGACGTTCTGCTGCCCAAAGCCATCGACGGCCTACCCGCTCTCGAGCAATCCTTCACCGCGTCGAATGTTAATGGCTGGCTTGAAAAGCTCGAGCCCGAAGACAAAATCATCCTCACGTTCCCGCGTTTCACCATGACGAAGCAATTCGAGCTGAGCAATGCTCTTTCTGCAATGGGCATGCCGCAAGCCTTCGGCGGCTCGGCAAATTTCTCGGGCATGACTGGCAAGCCCGACTTCACCATCTCGGCCGCCATTCATAAGGCATACATCGACGTAAACGAACAAGGCACTGAGGCCGCGGCCGCCACGTCGATCATCATGCGGGCAACTGCCATGCGCGTTCCCTTCCCCGCGCCTCCACCCATCGTCTTCCGCGCCGATCATCCCTTCCTCTTCATGATCCGCGACACAAAAACAGGTGCGATTCTCTTCCTCGGCCGCGTCACCGACCCGACAAAATAGCGTGTGGCTCCTGTTTGCGCAAGCGTGACAAGCTAGTGTGGCGTCCCAGAGGTTCGTAGCATCATTCGCAAGGAGCAACCGCAGATCCTTCGACTCCGTTTGCCGCAAAACGCGGCAAACTTCGCTCAGGATGACAGCTCTAGTTATGGCTTGAACTTCAGGGACAGGGCGCTAGAAGCTGGCGGCTAGAAGCTAGAGGCTAACAGCTGTCTCTTCACTTTCCGTCCGGCAAACTTACAGCTTTCGCCTCAAGCAGCGCCTCTATCTTTTTGAGTGCTTCGAGCACTTGGGCCGACACGGGCTCGTCTACCTGCACCACCGCCAGCGCCTTCACCGGCTTTCCGGCAGCCGCGCCGCCCAGCCGCTCGCGGCCTAGGGCAAAATTGGCGATGTTCACGCCCTGCTCGCCGAGGATCGTTCCGATCCGCCCGATCACGCCCGGCACGTCGAGGTTGCGGCACACTACCAGCGCGCCCTCGAGCGGCGCCTCCACGTCGATGCCGTCGAATGCCAGCAGCCGCGGCTGCTCTCCGTGAATAACTGTAGCGCTCGCCCGGCTCTCGCCTTGCGCCGAGTGCAATATCACCGTTAGAACGGCAGCGCCACCGCCGCGATGGCTCTCTTCTTTCTCCTCGTGCACGCGGATGCCGCGCTCATGGGCCACCGCCGCGGCGTTGATCCGATTCACATTCTCCGAACCCTGCAGCAGTCCGGCAATCGCCGCATTGCGAATCAGCTCTGTCTTGCCCTCGGCCAGCGCGCCGCCATAGACAATATGGATCGATTCGAAACCACCTTTGCCCACCTGCGCCAGGAATGAGCCCAGCCGCCCTGCCAGCTCGATGTACGGCGCCAGCTTCAGATACTCCTCGTGGCTCAACGACGGCACATTCACGGCATTCTGCACCACTCCCAGCTTCAGGTACTCGCGCACCTGCTGCGCAATCTGCACGCCCACAGCTTCTTGCGCCTCCGCCGTCGAACCGGCGATGTGCGGCGTCAGTATGGCGTTGTCCAATCCCACATAAGGAGAATCCTTCGGCGGCTCTAATGAAAAAACATCCAACGCCGCTCCGGCCGCCTGCCCGCTCTTCAATGCCGCTGCCAGCGCCGCCTCATCCACCAGTTCGCCGCGCGCGCAATTGATAATCCGCACACCTTTCTTCATCGTCGCCAGCGTCCTGGCGTTAATGATCCCGTGCGTCTGCGGTGTCAGGCCGACGTGCAGCGTCAGGTAATCAGCCTTGGCAAACAGCTCCTCCACGGGAACCAGCGCGATCCCGTTTTCGCGCACCACCGCAGCCGACACAAATGGGTCCGAGCCAATCAGCTCCATCCCAAATCCCCGCGCCCGCCGCGCCACTTCCAGGCCAACCCGACCCAGCCCCAGAATGCCCAGCGTCTTTCCGCGCAGCTCGGTTCCCTGCAGATTCTTCTTCTCCCATTTGCCCGCATGCATCGTGGCATTCGCCGCGGGCACCTTGCGCGCCAGCGCGATCATCAGGCCCAGGGTCAGCTCCGCCACGGCCACCGCGTTCGCGCCCGGCGTGTTCATCACCACAATGCCGCGCCGCGTCGCCGACTCCGCGTCGATGTTGTCCACGCCCACGCCCGCACGCCCAATCACGCGCAGCTTGGGAGCGTGCTCCAGCAGCGCATCGTCCACCTGCACCGCACTGCGCACCACCAGCGCATCGGCATCGCTCAGCGCCGCTGCCAATCCCTCCGGCAGCTGATCGTGCGTCTTCACATCCCAACCGGGCTCAGCCGCAAACACTGCCAGCGTTGCCGGTGACACTTTCTCCGCCAATACGATCTTCATCGCTGCTCCCTTGTGGGTTTCCCCGCTTTCGTACTCGTCGAAACGAATGCCCTGCTGCTCGCACAGCAGCTCGAACATGCGCACCACCGCCGCATGCGGCTTGCCCTCGCCGCGCTCGTACTTGGTCAGCGAGTTGGGATGCACCCCCAACCGCTCCGCCATCTCGTATTGATAGAGATCGAGCTGCTTGCGCGCAATCAGCAGTTTCTCTCCAAATGTCAGTTCGGGCATAAGTCTCTCGCCAATACAGCCTGTAGCCGGTAGCTTGTAGCCTGTAGCTCCTGATCTTGCGCCATCGCGGCTACGGGCTACTAGCTCTTCGCCGCTGCCTTCGCATACACTTCCTGCGCCGCCGCTACCGCCTGCCCCCACTTCACCGGCAGCCCCAGGGTGTCTTTGGCAATGTGTTCCATCGCTCCCAGCAACGCAACGGTGTCCAGGTAGTCGAAGAATCCCAGGTGCGCCACGCGGAAGATCTTGCCCTGCATCTCGCCCTGCCCGTTCGCCGCCACTAGCGCAAACTTCGCCTTCAGCGCCTTCACCACCGCGCCCGAGTCCATCCCTTCAGGCACTGCAACCGCCGTGGCCGCCGCTGCCGGAGCCGTGGGCGCAAACAGAGTGAAGCCGAGAGACACCAGCCCCGCGCGCGTTGCCGCCGCGTTCACCTGCGCATTGTCGATCAGCGCCTCGCGGCCCTTTTCCAGATCGCCGCCCGCCTGCCCGGCAATGTAATCGAGTGCCGCGCCCAGTCCCGCCACCAGCGCCACCGCCGGAGTGTAGGCGCTCTCGCCCTTCACCGCGTTCTTGCGCTCCTTGCGCAGGTCAAAGTAGTAGCGCGGATTCTTGGAAATCTCCATCGCTGCCCATGCCTTCTCACTCACACTCAGATACGCAAGCCCGGGCGGAATCATCACCGCCTTCTGCGAGCCGCCAATCAGCACATCGATTCCCCATCCATCCACATCGAAGTGCGTCGTGCCCAGCCCGGTGATTCCATCGACCACGAGCAACGCCTGGCTGCCTGCTTCCTTGATCAGCCTGGCAATCGCCTCCACGTCGTGCCGCACCGCGGTCGAGGTCTCCGTCGCCTGCATGTACACCACTTTGTGCTCCGGCTTCAGCCCCGCCTTCACTTGCGCCAAATCAAACGTCTGCCCATATGGAGCAGTCACCACATCCGGCACGCAGCCGAACGCCTTCACAAGCCCGGTCCACCGCTCGCCGAACTTGCCTGCCGTGAGCACCAGCACCTTGTCGCCCGGCGACGTCAGATTCGAGACCGACGCCTCCATCGCGCCCGTCCCCGAGCAAGCCAGCAGCAGCACGTCGTTCTTGGTGCCCACAAATACCTTCAGCTGGGCCAGCACCTTCAGGAAAAGCGCGCGAAACTCTGCCGTGCGGTGATGGATGTCGGCCGCTGCCATGGCAAACTGTGCCGCCGGAAGCAGCGGCGTCGGTCCCGGCGTGAAAAGCCGTGTTTTGCGAATCATAGGTATCTCCCGGCACAGAACGCGTCCAACGTGCTGCTCCATGCAATGGTCACAGAATACACAATTTTGTGGTTTTTGTGATAATTGTTTCCAAAAATCTGCTCTTGTCAGCGTGAAAATCTGTGCAAATCTCGCGTTATCAGACACAAAAATGGCCGGATCCCTTCCCGATCCGGCCACTCTGGCAGCGATTTTCAGGCGCACCCCTGGAGGTGTTCAGGTGATCTTAGCGACGCCCGCCGCCAAATCCTCCGCCGCCATGGAATCCACCGGCCATTCCGCCGTGGAAGCCACCTCCCGCAAGCGCCCGGCCTCCGCCACCGTGGAACCCACCGCCGGCGAAACCGCGACCGCCCACGTATGCATGTCCACCGTGGAAACCTCGTCCGCCATAGAATCCGCGCCCGTAGAAGCCATATCCTCCATAGAGTCCGCCCCACGGATAGAAGCCCCATCCGAACGGGCTGAAGAACGGATCCCAGCCCAGGTAGGTGTAATCCCACATGTACGGATCCCAGTACCATCCCGGATTGAAGCCTGGCTCGTACGCGTATTCGCCTGCGATCTGGTTGTTGGCTTCAGCTAAATATTGCGACCGCAGTTTGCTCCAGTTGTAAAGTGCATCGTTGGTGGGATGTGAGTTGAAATCGAATGTCTTCTCATGCTGTTCCGTTTGCAATGCGATCTCGTGATGGCCTTTCACCTTCTCCCACTGCCCTTGCCTCACCTCCACTTGAGCTTCGCCGTCAAATACCTTCGCTTGCGGCGGCTGGCTGCTGAATTCGTAGTAGCCCGTCTTCATCAGTTGCGTTGTCACGCCGTTATCCACGATCTGAATCATGTTCTGCGGAAAAATCTGGTCCACTTCCACGCCGACGCGGCCGCTTTCCAGCTCCACCTGCGTTTGCTCCAGCTCCGGCGAGATCATCTTTACAGTGCTGTGGTCGTCCACGCGCAGAAAGATGCCGGGCGTGAGCAAAATCTCCGCCTTCCCTGCGCCTGTGGTCAGTTCCTGCCCGGCTTTCAGCTCGATACTCCCCACGCTCCTGTTGTTTAGCACGCGGCCGTCAACGCTCGCCGATCCTTCAACGTAATTCAGCGTGCCCGGATCGGGATAACCCGCCGGCTGTGTCGGATTAGGAATGTCCGCGCCAAACGCCGGCATTCCAACAAACCCCAAGCCGGCAATTACAACGACGGTCGCGATGCTTGTCCTCCAGTGCCTCATGTCTGTCCACCCCTCTATTTCACGTCCACCTTTATAAATGCGGCTCTCGAACGAAAGTTCTGATTCGCACTCGCATTCGATTTTGCGCAGTAAAAACGAAGTCTTCGCGTTCTGCATCGTTCGCTCTGCTCGTGCATCGCATGTGTATCAGCCGGTACAATCGACGACAGGAGCTAAGAAATTAATGTCAGAAGCAGGCGCGCTCGAAGCGCTCATTAGCCAGCACATTGTCACCGCCATGAAGGCCCACGACGCCGAACGCACCGGCACGCTGCGTCTCATCAAGAACGCGCTCAAGAACAAAGCGATTGAAAAGCGCGCCACAATTACGCAGGCCGAGGGCGAGCAGACACTGGCGTCGATGATCAAGCAGCGCCGCGATTCCATCGACCAGTTTGCCAAGGGCAACCGCCCCGACCTGGTCGCCAAGGAGCAAGCCGAGATCGTTGTGATCGAGGAGTTCCTGCCCAAAGCGCTCGACGAAGCCGGACTCGCTGCACTCGTGACAGAAGCTCTCGCCGAACTGACCGCAACGCTTGGCCGCCAGCCCACGCAGAAAGACATGGGGCCGGCCATGAAAGCCGTGCAAGCCAAATTGCAAGCCGCAGGCGTTCGCGCCGACGGCCGCGCCGTCAGCGATTTAGTGAAGAAGACCCTCGCCGGCTAGCTTTTAGTCCGATCATTCGCAATGGGAGATGACTCAGTTGCAGAATCGCGATGCGCACGCCCCCTCATGGCCATCGCTTGGGTTTTGGTTTCAAGCGTCGCAGTCGCCTCGCATGCACAGACCGTGAAGCGGCATGCAAGCTTCCAGATCCTGACGCGCCGAATGGATGTCGATGTCGACGGAGCTCCGAACGCCTACGGCCCGCCGGGTAAGGCGGCCCTCGATACGCTCCTCGATGCGCACTACCTCAATCGTGCTGACAAGCCCATCGTCGGCTACTTGATCGACGACCGCAATCGTCCGATTCTGCAAGGCCCAAATGATCCCTTCCCGGGCTATTACATTTCGCAGACCGCTTTCGCCGATCTTCAGAATCCCGATGAAAGGGAGCCACGGCGGTACATTGATGCCCGCAAGATCAATTATGTCGTTCGCGGCAACGTGGCGCGCCGCCGTGGCGTCAAGGTCGGTGACTTCGTCTCTGTCTATTCCAAGCGCACGCGCAAGAGCGCGTTCGCGATCGTCGGAGACACAGGCAATCCCACAGGCGACGAGGGCTCGCTTCACCTGTTGCAGGATCTTGGATATCCATTCCACGACGGCGTCAGCGACGCTGTCGAAAAACCTGAGATCGTGATCCGCTTCTACCCAAACTCCAACCCTGCGCATCAGTTCTTCTTTACTCAGACAAAGTTGGACGAAGCAGCGACGAATCTCGGCCTGAGCCGTGATTTCTCCACGACCCCCATCGCTGCTCGATGAATCGCGTCGAGCTTCTCGACGCCGAGCCTGGGCTTGAGCCTGTGCCAGGTTTTGTTTGTATCACTGACGGGCCAGCGACTGCGCCAGCGCCGATGGCACCTGCTTGAACCCCGACGGAATCTCAAAGGCCGACGCCGGAACGGGATCGTGCGAAAAGTTCGATTTCTGCGTGGTCATTTCCATCAGCGTCACTTCTCCGGGAGTCTGCGGCGCGCTCGTCGCTGCCGGAGGCGGGTTCTCGGGCTTTGACTTCTTCTTGCCGAAGATACTTCCCACCAGCGCCCCTCCTATGCCCGATGCCGACAGGCTGGGTACGCTGTTCCCGCTCCGGGGCGCAGGTTGGCTGCTTGCTGTGCTGCTCTCCTGTGGCGCTGCTGCGCCTGTGCCCGAGCCGCCCATGCTCGTCTTCTCCAATATGGGCGTCCCCTGGATCTTCGCCATTTCCTTCCCCATCTGCGCATATGCCCCGGCCGCGCCCGGCTGGCTGGAAAACATTTGCGTCATCGCCGCGCTCGACGAGTTCAGCGAGTTGCCAAGCATGTTCGCGTATGCGGACATGTCCACCCCGGACATGAGCGCCTGCCCGAAGCGAACATCGAAATCCTGCGCGTCTTTCATCTCTTCGGGTAAATCCGGCGTGGTCCAGATTTCCGTGGTGACTGTGTAGGTTGCGCTCGTGCCCGGCTGGCTGGGATCGGTCACGGTCGTCGCCAGCGTCATAATCTGCTGCTTTGCATTCAGGCCGTTCACTACCTGCTGCACACCCGTGTCTTTCACCGACACGGAAAAGCTGAACTGCAGATTGCTGGCCGGCGCCTGTGGCTGCTGGGCCTGCGCTGCCGCGACCTGTGCCTGCGCTTGCTTTATCTTGTCCGGCATCTGGGCCATCAACTTGCGCATGTCGGCAAAAGTATCCACGCTGTACTGTTTTTTCACCGTATTGATGTGGATGATCTCCTGTTTGTCGAGGTCGTAAATCTCGGTCGATTCCTTTGTCACAACGGCCTTCTGGTTCCCGTGCACCATTGTCGTGGTGGTCATCGGATCGGTCAGGCTCTTCATTTGCTTCCCCATAAAAGGAATGCTCTTCAACGAATCCACCAGTTGGCCGCCGGTCATCTGCGTGGTCTCCTGATAGCTCGAGTCGCCGTAACACACCAGCGGGCCCAGGGCCAAAACCAGTGTGACAGTCGCTCGCATACATCTGTTCATAGGCCTCCTCCTCCTCGCTGCCTTCAGGAACGCATTGGAATCCCGTCGCTGTCAAGAGCAAAGCGCTCAAAGATTGGCGTTCCATCTGAAGTTTTCCAGAGGAGGTCCGACGGCGACGGATGAGCAGGGTTGGTTGTTCCCTCGCCAGGATTTGAGCTTGCCGGTGCGGGGGATAACTGCTTTGTTGCTGCGATCGTGGCCAATGATTTGGAATTGAGTCACTTAGCTTTTTAGTGTGGGCAACGCCAAGCTGTGCCAACCCGAGACCGATATTTTCGTCAAACAATGACTCCGGCACACAACTAATCCCCCTGCCCAGGGTCATATGCTTAAGCCCTCCCCTGGGCTGCCGGGCCCCTGAAAGGCTCCTGCCCTGCCGGAAGCCGGTAAACTGCTCCGGAATGGGCCGCTCTAGGAAAGTGAGGGATATGGAAACCCGAACGAGTTTCCGAGTATCCTGCGTGATGCGCTTCTCCCCTCTGCGAATGACTCCGCTCCAGATCCCGTTATCGGTCACGAGGCCTGCAACGCGCGCCCTGCCGGTCAGCTTAGCTGTGGTCGCCGCGGCGCTCGCGCTCGCCATCGCTCCCACTCATCTCAGTGCGCAACAGGCTTATCCTTCCTCGCCCTATGGCGGTTACGGCAGCCCGTACGCTCAACCCGCGCCGCAGTACGGTTATGGCCAGCCGCAGTACCAGCAGCCGCAATATGCGCAACCACAATACCAACAGCCACAGAACGGCTACGCACAACCCCAATACTCCGCTCCGCAACAGCCTTACGCGCAGCAGCCGTACTCTGAACCGCAGCCCAATGCCGGCTCGCCGTATCCCCAGGAGCAGGATCTTGAGCCGCAGTCCTCTGCACCCGCGCAGGCGCTCAGCGCCGATCAGCTCGAGCAGCTTCTCGCACCCATCGCGCTCTATCCCGATACGCTCATTGCGCAGATCCTTGCGGCGTCAACTTATCCGGCGCAGGTCGCAGTCGCCGATCAGTGGGTCCATCAAATGCAGTCGCAGGGTTACGGCTCTGCCGGCCAGATCGCCGCGAGCGCTAACGAGCAAACAAGCTGGGATCCGAGTATCAAAGGGCTCACCGCCTTCCCTGACGTGCTCGACATGCTGAACCACAATCTCGACTGGACCACCGCGCTCGGCAACGCCTACTACAACCAGCCCGGCGACGTGATGCAGACGGTGCAGGTGCTGCGCCAGCGCGCCGAGCAGGCCGGCAATCTCGCACCCACTCCGCAGGAAGACGTGACCAACGACCAGGGTTACATTCAGGTGGCGCCGCCCAATCCCGAACAGGTCTACGTTCCCACGTACAATCCCTGGGATGTCTACGGCCAATCCATCTCGCCGTATCCCGGCTTCTCGCTGATCGGCGCGCTGGGATCATTCTTCGGTTCGACTCCGGTTCAGTATGCCCTCAACTACGCGCTCGGCGCATTCGGCCACTTCCCGTTTGGCTGGGTGAGTTGGGGTCTCGACTGGCTCGCCAATTCGGTCCTCTTCAATCACTCGGACTATTACACGAACAGCTACACCGTGGCCGATTGGGGTCTGCCACACGGCGGCCCTCGCGCCTTCTACGGCGGGCATGGCGGCTACGGCTACCAGCGCGGGTATGGCCCGGGACGCGCGCTTGATCAGCGCTCCTTCAATAATCAACGAGGCGGCTGGTCGAACAATCGCGATTTCGGCCGCTCCAACGTAGCGCCTTACAACTCTCGCGGCTTGAATCGCGGCAACCAGGCATACGGCAACGGCTACACGCATCCTGAAATTCCCGCGCGCGAGGCCTACAGCCGAGCCGCGCCGCAGACCGCTTATTCCTATCGTCCCCAGACTTATCCAAACCGCGCACAAAGCTATTCAAGCCGCCCGCAGACTTACGCCAATCCCGGATTCGCCTACGGTAACGGATACGCGAACCGATCCACCCGCACTTACCCTGGGCAGTCCTACGCAACGCGTCCGAATTACGCCTACAACGATCCGTCCCGCGGGTATCGCGCGCCGCAATCTTACTCGCAGCCATACTCGTCGCGCGGCTTCACCAGCCGTGGCAACTCGTTTGCCGAGAACCAGCACACCGGCGGCTTCCACCTCTTCGGTCACAACTCCGAGCCGAAAGGATTCGGATCGAGCCGCGCGCCGAAGTTTTCCTTTGGGGGTGGACACGCGCCTAAAAGTTTCGGCGGCTTCGGCGGGGGACACTCTTCTCACAGCTTTGGCGGTGGTCATTCGACCCACAGCTTCGGCGGCGGACACAGCTCGAGCCACTCTGGCGGCGGACATCATCACTAGGTCGCTGACCGCTTGCATCTGAATCAAACTGGGTGCCCGGGTCCGATTCTGGGCTCGGCAATCGACAGGTCAGAAATCGCACGGCAAGAAACTTAACTCCCCAGCCTCCGTGGCTTCTTTTCGTGCAGTTCGTGGTGCAGCTCATCCACTTTCTCTCTGGCCTTCTCCAGCGCTGTTCTCCCCGCGGCGGTGATCCTATAAACTCGCCGCCTGCTTCCATCCTTGTGATCAGAGACGCATTTCAACAGACCCGTCCGCTCCATCCCGTGCAGCAGCGGATACAGCGTGCCGGGGCCGATGCTGTACCCGTGATGCGCGAGCTCCTCCTTCATCCCCAGCCCGAAGATCGGCTCGTGGAGCGCATGCGCCAGCACATGAATGCGAATCAGCCCGTAAAAAAGTTCGCGCCTATGATCCTTCACAGCCATCACTATACCCCGGTTCACACGATTTTCGCTTGAAACCTATCGAACTTCGATATATAGTGCGCAGCAGATGACTCATTCCTCGGCGCCCCGTCATTTCGCCGGCTAGGATTCTCGAATGAAAGCCTTCGCCAGCATCGTAAGAATGGCGTTCCTTCTTGTCTGCACCCTTACCGTTCCGCGCCTTTTCGCGCAGGGACCACCTTATCAAACCGACGATCCCGTTCCCGTCGATTACAAGCACTACGAGTTCTACATCTTCGGCAGCGCCGACGGCACTCCCGCAGAAATGGATTCTATCGGTCCCGCATTCGAATTCAACTGGGGCGCCATTCCGCGCGTTCAGCTTCACGCCATCCTGCCCTGGGGCGTCATTGCACCGTCAAACAATCCCGTCTACCTGCCTGGCGGCGCCGGCCCCAGCGCGTTTGGTTTGACAGATATGGAACTGGGCGCGAAGATCGCCTACATTAAAGAATCGAAATACATCCCGCAGATTGGCACCTTCACCATGTTCGAAATGCCGACCGGGAATTACGATAAGGGTCTCGGTGTAGGCCAGGTCTGGTACAAGCTTCCAGTGTGGCTGCAGAAGAACATCGGCCCCTGGCTGCTCGACGGTGGCGCGGGCGAAACCGTGGTCTCTCAAACCGGGTACCGCGATTTTCCCTACGGCGGTTTCCTGCTCAAATACACTTTCCCGGGCGACCGTCTTGAGTTCGGCGGCGAGGTCTTTTCACACGGCCGGGAAGGATTTGCAGCGGCTCAGACCGAAGCCTCCACCATGATCGACCTGGGTGGTTACTACCACTTCAAGCACAATCCCAATGAGCAGTTTCTGTTCTGTTATGGCCACTCCGTTGCCGGACAAACCGAAAACTACGCGTACGTCGGCATGTACTGGACCTGGGGCAAAGACGATAAAAGCGCTGCGCCCGATGACAAATCAAATTCTTCGTCCAATGCCTTTTTCCCCACGCCGCCAGGGAAGAACGGTTTCTGACGGTGAGGTGCGCGGTTCGGCCCGGATCGGAAGGATAGAATTCATGAAATCGACCGGTGACATGCGAGCGGCCTGGGGACTCCTGCTTCTCCGACTTCTGGTCGGCTGGGTATTTCTCTCCGAAGGAATCCAAAAGTTTCTCTTCCCTGCGGCTCTCGGTGCGGGGCGGTTTGCCACAATCGGCATTCCGGCCCCAAAGTTTACTGGCCCATTTGTGGGATTCGTGGAATCCGTTTGCGGCGCTCTGCTGATCTTGGGTTTTCTGACGACCTTCGCCGCGGTCCCTCTCCTTATCGACATCGCGGTTGCGATCGGTACCACCAAATTTCCTCTCTTGCTGAAGTCGGGATTCTGGCCCGCCATGCACGAGGCCCGCACCGATTTCTGCATGGCGCTTGGGCTGCTTGCGGTTCTGCTGCTCGGCGCAGGGGATCTTTCGCTTGACAGACGCCTTTTCGGGGGTAAACAGCAAACGAATACCTGATAGCATTCTCCATCAAACGCAAAACGGCAAGGCCGAAGTAGTACGAAACATCAAGGCTCGCTGGCGGAAAGGATGGCTCGAATGGAATACACCACCCGCAGTCTCCTCACACTCATTCATGGAATGGGCTTCGGCGGACTTTATCTCATGGCCTGCTCGGGAGCGCTCGTCGAGCTTTACCGCCGCTACTGCTCGCCGCGCGGCTCCGCGATCGACGAGGGTGACGAACGATTCCTCGGCATCTACCTTACCGTGATGGCCGCGCTCGCGTGGCTCGCAGTGCTCACTGGCGCTTACATCGTCTATCCCTGGTATCGCGCCACGCCGCCGCCGGGAACCCTGAATCTCGCCGCATTTCCGCAGCGCCTGCTTATGTCGAATCCATCCACCATCGCCTGGCATTCCATCGGCATGGAGTGGAAGGAGCACGTTGCCTGGCTCGCGCCCATCGCCATCACCATGGCTGCTGTAGTCTTCCGCAACTACGGCCGCAATCTTCGCAATCAACCTGCGCTCCGCTCCGCTGTTCTCACCTTCGTTTGGGTCTCGCTTCTGGCGGCCGGCATCGCCGGCTTCTTCGGCGCGGAGATCAACAAGAATGCGCCCGTCCAGGGCGGGTCAACGATCCATCTTGTGCAGGGAGGCGAAAAATGAACCCGCAAAGTCCCGCTTTATCTGCCACCCCGCCCGCTTTCCCCAATGGCGGCGGCGCAGCCGCGATCCTCGCCGCAGGCATCGGTTCGTTTCTCGTCTCTGTGTTCGCCATCCTCGGCGATCAATCGTCATTCTTCAAGAAACTTTTCGTCTTCTACAAACCCACCGGCCCGCTCTCTGGCGTCACCACCTGCGCCATCGTCGCGTGGCTCTTGGTGTGGTTCGTTCTTCATCGCGCATGGCGCCGGCGCGACATCGACGCCGCCCATGTCAGTGCGGCTGCGCTTATTCTGCTGTTCCTCGGCCTGCTACTTACGTTTCCGCCTATCGCCGACTTGTTCTGAGCCGCGCGCTCCTCCTGCACGCAAACACGGACATAAAAAATGCCGGAGCTGGCGTTCGGCCAGCCCCGGCGCGGTTGACTTTCCATTTCTGCCTTACTGCCAGGCAGCTACGCTCATGTCGGTGTGGTTGAGCCCGTCAATATGACGAGCCACCAGCACCGTCTGCCCGTTGTATTTAAGAAGGACACCCACCACGCGAAGCGAGGCATTATCGATCACGTCGCTGAAGGCGCCGAACCCGTAGCGGAAATCGCATCCCGTCCCCAGGTAGACAGTGATGGGCGACGGAATCACCTGCCCTGCAAAGCCCGTCACGTTCATTTGGAAGGTGCCTTGTCCCGAGTTCTCGCTGCCTTTAACCACGGTGCCGTTATAGCCCCAGTTCCGCAAGTGAATCCGCTTTACACCAATGGGACTCGCAGTCGGATCGGGCCCGCCCAAAGAAATTTCCTGCCCAGGCGTCAACGAGGTGTCGTTAAAGAGCAGGTTGGTGAATGCATTATGCATCCAGTAGATGCTGTACTTTTCATTTCCGGTAATGCTTACGTCGGCAATTCCGCCCAACGGAACCGCAGTGAGCCCGGATGGCAATACGTGGCGAACGTAGAACTGCATGTCTGTCGCCGCACCCGTGGTAGGCGTCACGTAGGTCACGAGGCCGCCTGCGTAGAAACCTGTGTCGGAGACAATCGCCACTTCGTCTGCATCCAGCGTCTGGTCGGAGGGATCGAACTGGCCGGACACTGCCACGATGGCGTTGGAGCCGTCACTGATCAACTGGCTCAGCGACGCGCCGCCATCCCACTCCGTCGAACTCGAGACGTTTATGGTGAACGCTTCGCCGTGCGGACCCGTGATCACAAACGAAGTCGCTGTCGCGCTGGAAGGAGGGGTAGTCACCGATCCGACGTACTCGTCGATGTGAGCGCCATTGTCGGTGCGGGCCACCGTCTTGACGTCAAACGTGGGATCGATCGTGCCCGTAATGTTGCCGCTGCTGGTCTGGAGCGACTGCCCCAGATCCAGGTCCATGCGCAGGCCCACCGGCACCCCACCTGTCGCGCTGACCGTGAGGGGGTTGTTCAGCGTAATGTTCACACTCGAAGTCGTCAGAGTCACCGACGATCCCGTCAGGCTGGAGAGGGTTGGCGGCGTGCCCGCGCTCAGATAGTCGATTTCATTCGATGTTCCCAGCGCGATGGTTACGCCGGTATAGGTTCCGGGCTGAACATCGTTCATATCCACAAAGCCCTGCAAGCCGTTGTAGCGGGCAAAGTCCACGATGGCGGGGTTCACAAGCAGGTTGTTCGACTTTGTCGATCCGTTGGTCAGCACGATACTTTCGAGCTGAATCTTCACGCCAACTACTGACGGCAATGGCGCGGGCGCGTCGGTTCCAACCAGGAACACGGGACCTCCCGCACTGGATTGTGTTGCGGTGCTGATCACTGAACTGCCGCAGCCCGTCGCCGCCAACAGAGCAGCGGTCAAAGGAAGCAGCCCTATTCTGAGAAGTTTCTCCGATGTCTTGGGGGACATATAGTTTGCTCACCTTCTGCGAGTCTGCGTAGCGTTCCAAGCACGTGCCCGATACTCAACTTCCCGTTCCTGTAACCGAATCGCCGCCCAGGCAGAAAGCGATTGCAGGGTTCACATCTCGAAAGTGAGCCTGCAATGCTTCTCGACAGCCTAAGCGGGGGAAAGATGAAGCGTACCAGGGCGCGCCCGCGCACGGAGCATTCGCCTAAAAATTTGAAATACAACGGCAGCGTGTAACTTTTGAAGTTATTGCTGCCATCGATGAGTGTGAACCCTGAAAGACTCAGATAAGTTGCGAAAGAATCAGAGAATATAGTTCTTTCGCAGACGTTACTGGCGTAACGTCTCGCCCGAATCCCTTCGCGTAATCCTTCTTTACAATTTTCCGTCTAAGTTTGCCCGACTCTCACTCGCCACAGCCAGAGCGGGAACCGCCGCGCCATTCACGAAGCTTTCAGTACACTTCCGACCGTACCCCTGCCGGAATTGGTACGTGTTTCAGCAATCCCATCTCGCCGGCCAGCCGCTCCAGGCGCGCGCGCGTTCCCGCCAGCGGAGGTACCAGCGGCAATCGAACCGTATCCCCGCACCGGCCCATCAGGCTCAGCACTGTCTTCACCGGGCTCGGATTCGACTCCCAGAAGTTCGCCTCGAAAAGCCGCGAATATCGCCGCTCCCAATCACGCGCCGCGGCCCAGTTGTTGTCGAGCGCAGCGTGAATCATCTGCGTTACCTCAGCCGGCGCCTCGTTTGACGCCACGCTGATCAGCCCGTGCGCTCCCACTGCAATTGCGGCCAGCGCCAACCCATCGTCTCCCGAGAAGATCTTGAATCCGCGCGGCATAATGTGCGCCAGTTCGGCAAACTGCGACACCTTTCCGCTCGCCTCTTTAATCGCTTCGATGTTGCCAGCTGCCGCTGCCAGCCGCGCCGCGGTTTCCGGCTCCAGATTCGCTGCCGTACGTCCCGGCACGTTGTAGACGCAAACCGGCATTGGTTCGACGGCGCGCGCCAGCGCCAGAAAATGCTGGTACTGCCCTTCCTGCGTCGGCTTGTTGTAATACGGGTTCGCCGACAACACACAAGCGAGGCCCGGCACGCGTTTCACGAGTCCTGCATGGCGTACCAGAGTGCGCGTCGAGTTGTGCGTGCAGCCAGCCCAAACCGGCACGCGGCCCGCCGTCGCGTCAATCACCAGCCGCACCGAGCGCAGCCACTCATCTTCATCCAGCGTCGCCGCTTCGCCGGTCGACCCACACGCCACAATGAAGTCGATTCCCGACTCGATCTGCCAATTCACCAGCGACCATAGCGCCTGTTCATCGATAGATCCATCCGCCTTGAACGGCGTCACAATTGCGGTACCACAGCCTTTTGTTTCCATAATGGCTCAAGTTTATACCGGCCCTGGACGGTCCATCGGTGGAAGACTCATCCCAACCGGTGCTTGAATCAGCTTGCACGAAAACAATGTCAATGATCCTCGGACTCTTCGCGCCGGTTCCTCATCACCGCCCGCGTTTTAACCCGGCTGTTATGATGCCCATTTGAGATCCCACCGCGCCTCTTCGAATCGGTAAGGAGCACCTGCATGCTTTCATCGCGTCTTCGTTCCCTTGCGCCACTCGCTGTCTTTGGCCTGCTCGCTACGCCTGCAATCTTCGCGCAATCCGGCCAGCCCATCTCTCTCACCGTCGACGCCGCGCAATCTCCGCAGAAACTGCTTCATGCGCATCTAGTGATCCCTGTCGAGCCTGGCCCGCTCACTCTCTACTATCCCAAGTGGATTCCCGGCGACCATATGCCGGACGGTCCTATCGTCGATCTTACCGGCCTCAAATTCGCGGCAGGCGGCAAAAACATTTCCTGGCAGCGCGACCTGCTCGACGCTTTTACCTTCCACCTCGACATCCCCGCCGGCGCCACCAGTCTCGATGCTTCTTACGACATCATTGAGCCTGATGGCGACTCTGCCACCGATAAGCTCATGGTCCTCGAGTGGAACGAAGCCATTCTTTACCCAGCCGGCACGCCCTCTGCGCAGCTCACCTACGACGCAATACTCATTCTCCCCGATGGCTGGAAGTACGGCACCGCCTTGCCCGTCGCAAGCGAATCCGGCAATCAGGTTTCTTTCAAGCCCATCTCGCTTGAGCTCCTGGTCGACTCGCCCGTCATCGCCGGCCAGTATTACCGCGTTATCGACATCACTCCGCCCGGGGAGCCCATTCACCATGAAATCGATATCGTCGCCGACAGCGAAGCCGCGCTCGCCATGAGCCCGGACATGCAGAAGGAAATGACCAACGTGGTGGCCGAGTCGGGCAAGCTCTTCGGCACGCGTCATTATCGCGATTACCACTTCCTGCTCACACTCAGCGATCACGTGGCTCACTTCGGCCTGGAGCACCACGAATCGAACGACAGCCGCCTGCCGGAACGCGCGCTCCTCGGTCCCGAGGCCGGCATGCTGGTGGCCCGGGTCCTGCCCCACGAGTTTGTCCACTCCTGGAATGGAAAGTTCCGCCGTCCCGCCGATCTGGCCACGCCCGATTTTGAAAAGCCCATGCAGGACGACCTTCTGTGGGTTTACGAGGGCCTAACCGATTACCTTGGACCGATGCTCGCCGCGCGCAGCGGTTTGATCACGCCCGAGCAGTATCGCGAGTATCTGGCCGACATTGCCGCCACGCTTGGTCCAGGCCGCCCCGGCCGCACCTGGCGCTCGTTGCTCGACACCGCCGTCGCACTTCCGGGACTTGGTTACAGCGGTCGCGGCTGGACCAGTTGGCGACGCGGCACCGATTACTACGACGAAGGCGACCTGATGTGGCTTGAGGTCGCCACCATCATTCACCAGGTCACCAACGGCCAGAAATCCATTGACGATTTTTGCCACCTCTTCCACGGCGGACCCAATAACGGCCCGCAACTCAAGACCTATACATCTGACGATGTCGTCAGCGCCCTCAATCAGGTGGCGCCATACGATTGGGCCGCGTTTTTCCACCAGCATCTCAACTCCACCTCGCCCGAAATGCCCGAGGCCGGAATCGAAAACGCCGGCTGGAAGGTCGAGTTGAACGACAAGCCCATCGGTCTGCCGGGGCCGCACATCGCGATGCGCGATCTCTTTTCCATTGGCCTCGAACTTGGCGACGATGGCGCAGTCAACGATTCTGTGGTCGGCGGACCCGCATTCAACGCCGGCATTTCATCGGGCATGAAAGTGGTCGGGGTCGACGGCCGCGTTTACACCCACGACCTGCTCGAAGATGCCATCAAGGCGTCAAAAGACAGCTCCGCGCCCATCACGCTGCTTGTCGTGGACGACGATTACTACCGCACGGCGACGATTCCGTATCATGGCGGCGAACGCTATCCGCATCTCGTCCGCGACGACTCCAAACCCGACTACCTCGACGAGCTGATCAAGCCGCGCAAGAGCGGCCAATAATAACGGCCGTTGTCATCCTGAGCTCAGTCTCGCACCAGCGGGACTGATGCGAAGGATCTGCGGTTGCTCTTCCGGTTCTCAATTCGGCGACGGCCGCTCGCTATGCTCGGCGGCAAGAACCCGATTCGGGCTTTTGGCGGGAACCATCTTCGAACCAAGCTGTTCATCCAGCGCACTAGAGATGGAAGGCCCCGCATACATGGAGAGAAGCTGTATCACGAAACCGTCGGAAGCGATTGCGGCACAAACGCCTGTCCCGGCTACAGCTGATCGAAGATCTCTCTGAACTCCCACGCACCCTGTTTTCCGGCCAGCCACTCCGCGCCGCATACCGCGCCCAGCGCAAAGCCGCGCCGTGAGTGCGCATCGTGCCGCAGCTCCAGCGCGTCGTGATCGCTCACCGCATGCACAACATGCTCGCCTTTGGCGTCGCCCAAGCGATGCGATTCAATCGGAACTTCAATCCCCGGACGCACCGCGAGAATAATTTCTTTCAACGTCAGCGCAGTTCCTGAAGGCGCATCGAGCTTGGTCACGTGGTGCGTTTCTTCAATCGAGAACTTGTATCCATCGAGCTTCGCCAGCTCCGCCGTCAGCCCGAACAGTTTCTGCACGCCCATCGAAAAATTCGTCCCGTAGAGCAGTCCGCCGCCGCGTTGAGCGGCCAGTGCCTTCATCTCGTTCAGCTTCGCGTACCATCCCGTCGTACCCACCACGATGCGCCCGCCAACCGCCAGCACGGCGCGCATGTTTTCTACCGCCGCCTCAGGCGCCGTAAAATCCACCACCACATCGATGCCGGCCATGCTCGCGGCCGTGAGTGACGAGGCATGCTCGTTCTCGTAGATGTCGAGCGCGCGCACGCCGTGGCCGCGCTCCCGCGCCACCTCCGCCACCAGGCTCCCGGTCTTTCCCTTGCCCAAAACCAGAATCAGCATAAGTTCCTTCGGAACAGTGCAACGGTGAAAGTGAACAAGTGAAGGGGGTGACGGAAGTGAACGGAGTGAAGGAAGTGAATGGAGTGAAAAGAGCTATTTAGTCACCGAATGAATCCTGTTTCACTTTTCACTATCTTCACATCTTTCACTCTTCAACCTCGGTCACTTCGCCTCGTTCACTACCACTGCCTTCCTCGCTTCCACATCGAACACTTCCGGGTCAGGGTCGTAGAAGAAAGCCGCATGCAGGCTCCGCACCGCTTCGTCCGCATCGTCCTCGTCGATCATGAAGCTCATGTTGATCTCGCTCGCGCCCTGCGAAATCATGCGCACATTGATGTGCTTGATCGCCGCGAACACCTGTGCCGCAATCCCGTTCTGCCCGCGAATATCTTCGCCCACCATGCACACCAGCGCCTTCTTACCCTCGTAGGTTACGTCCGCCAGCGTGCTCAGGTCGGCGGAAAGTTCCGGCAGGCTCGCATTCGAATCCACGGTCAAGGAAACGCTCACCTCGCTGGTTGAAACCATGTCCACCGGGCATTTGTGCTTGTCGAAGATCGCGAACATCTTGCTCATGTAGCCATGCGACATCAGCATACGGCTGGCCACAATGTCGATGATAGTCAGCTTTTTCTTCACCGCAATCGATTTGAACGGGCTCTTGCAGTGCGGCGACACCGAAACAATCCGCGTGCCTTCACTCCCGGCATTGCGGCTGTTCAACACCAGCACCGGAATGTTCTTCCTCACCGCCGGCAGAATCGTGGCCGGGTGCAGCACTTTGGCGCCGAAATACGCGAGTTCCGCCGCCTCATCAAAACTGATCACCTTCACGCGCAGCGCGTCGGGGCAAACACGCGGATCGGCGGTCATGATTCCGTCCACATCCGTCCAGATCTCGATCGTCTCCGCGTTTACCGCGCCGCCCACCAATGCGCCCGTGTAATCCGATCCCCCGCGGCCCAGGGTCGTCGTCAATCCCGCCTCGTTCGACGCGATGAATCCGCCCATCACCGGCACCTTGCCCCGGCTCAGCAGCGGCAACAGCTTCTCCGACGCCTTTCGTTCGATGACGTCGTCCAGCGGAGCAGCCTTCTGGAATTCCGAATCCGTGATGATGATCTCGCGCGCATCCACATGCGCCGCGTCCATGCCACGCTCTCTAAAGGCCGCAGCCACAATGCGGCTTGAGATGCGCTCGCCGTGACTCACAATCAGGTCGGAGATGCGCGGCGTCAGCTCGCGGATCGCCGAGAGTCCGCGCAGGATCTCGTCCAGCGCGTCAAACTTGTCATGAATAATCTGGCACAGCGCCGGGCCGTCCGTACCTTTCACCAGTTCCGCAGCCGTGTCCCGGTGCCGCGACCGAAGCCGCGAACTGATGGCCAGCGCGCCCGTGCGGTCGCCTCTGGATGCCGCAGCCGCCGCGCGCAGCAGTTGGTCAGTCACCTTGGCCATGGCGCTCACCACAACCACGGGACTCTTGCCCATCGCCACGCGCCCCGCCACAATGGCCGCGGTACGCCCAATGGCCGCCGAATCCTCCACCGACGTGCCGCCAAACTTCATCACTACCAGGTTCATGCAAATCTTCCCAAAAAACGCGGCGTTACGGGTGCCCCGTCCGAGCTATGCGGGTGCCACGCCCTCGGCGCGTTTTTGTTCTTGCGCCCAGGGTGGGCCTCAATCTGCTACCCACGCGCCGCTTCAACCGCAACCGTCTCCAGCTTTCCCAGGCTCACCAGCATCTCTGCATTCAAGATCGTCGCCCCGGCCGCGCCGCGCACCGTATTATGCGACAGCAGCACAAACTTCCAATCCAGCACATTGCAGGGGCGCAGCCGTCCCACGCTTACTGTCATTCCCTTGCCGCGGCCACGATCGAGCCTCGGCTGCGGCCGGTCGTTCTCTTCGCGCCATGCAATCGGTTGGTCCGGAGCAAATGGCAGTCCCAGCCCGGCCAGCGGCTTGAACTCTGCCCAAGCCGCCAGAATGTCTTCGCGACGCACTTCGCGTCCCAACTTTTTCCCCAGCTTGATCGACACGCACTCCGTGTGCCCGTCAACCACGGGAACGCGATTGCAGTGCGCCGTCATCTTTGCCGCCAGCGGAGTCACGTTCCGGCCTTCGAGCGTGCCCAGCAGCTTCAGCGTCTCCGTCTCCATCTTCTCTTCTTCGCTGCCGATATACGGAATCACGTTGTCCAGAATGTCCATCGACGCCACGCCCGGGTATCCGGCACCGCTCACCGCCTGCATCGTCGTCACAAAAATCTGCTCAATCCCAAACCGCTCCTCGATTGGCTTCAACGCCAGCACCAGCCCCATCGCCGAGCAATTCGAGTTGGTCACGATGTACCCACCTGAATCCTTGCGCCAGGGCTGTTCCTCAATCATCTGCAGATGATCGGCGTTCACCTCAGGCAGCACCAGCGGCACATTCGGCGCCATGCGGAACGCGCTGGAGTTCGAGATTACCGCGCAGCCCGCCGCGGCAAACTTCGGCTCCATCTCGCGCGCAATCGCGGCATCCACGCTGGCAAAAATAATCTTCGGCGCGCCGTCGGGCTCCGCCGCCGACACCGTCATCTTCGCAATCCGCTCCGGCAGCGGCGTATCCAACCGCCACTTCGCGGCTTCGCGATAGGTCTTTCCACTGGATCGGTCACTGGCCGCAAGCCATGTGACTTCGAACCAGGGATGGTCTTCGAGCAGTTGAATGTAGCGCTGGCCCACCATTCCGGTCGCGCCCAGGATGCCGACAGGGTATTTGTTTTTCATGGCCGTGTACTCATCCAGTGTACTAAAGGATGTGTTTGACCGCCGCGATCCGGCGCTACCCCATCGCCTTTAGAACAGCTTCGAGTAAAGTGTGTCGTCCCCGCCGTCCCGCCTACGTCGCGCGTCAGCGTCTTCCCCTCCGCATACACCGTCTCCAACGCCTTCTGGGCCTTGTTCGCAGCGGGCTCTTCGTCCAGATGCCGCAGCATCAGGATCGCCGACTGCAGCAGTGCCGTCGGATTCGCCACATCCTTTCCTGCAATGTCCGGCGCCGAGCCGTGCACCGCTTCAAAGATCGCGCACTCCGCGCCCAGGTTCGCTCCCGGAGCCAGCCCAAATCCGCCCACCAACCCGGCGCACAAGTCGCTCACGATATCGCCGTAGAGATTCTCGAGCAGGAGCGTGTCGTATTGAAATGGATTCATCACCAGCTGCATGCACGTGTTGTCGATCAGATGCTCGCCATAGCTAATATCGGGAAACTCCTCCGCCACCTGCCGCGCGCAGCGCAGAAAAAGCCCGTCAGAGAGCTTCATGATGTTCGCCTTGTGAATCGAGTGCACCTTCTTGCGCCCGTGCTTGCGCGCGTATTCAAACGCAAACCGTGCAATGCGCGTCGAGCCCTTCTCGGTAATGACCTTGATGCTTTCCACCACGCCCGGAACCACCTCGTGCTCCAGCCCCACGTACTCGCCTTCGGTGTTCTCGCGGACAATCACGAGGTCGACCCCGGGATATTTCGTATCCAGCCCGGGCAAATTGCGAATCGGCCGCAGATTGGCAAACAGATCGAACTTCTTGCGCAGCGTCACGTTGATGCTCTTGAATCCCCCGCCGATCGGCGTCGTCACCGGCCCCTTCAGCGCTACGCGATTGCGCTCAATCGACGCATAGAGCGCCGCCGGGATGTACTCGCCATGAATCTCGAAGGCCTCGGCCCCTGCGGCATAGCGCTCCCACTCAAACTTCACGCCGGTGGCTTCGAGAATGCGCACCACCGCCTGGGTCACCTCCGGCCCGATGCCGTCGCCGGGAATCAGCGTCACCTTATGCGTCTTTTGTTCAACCATAGATTCAAGTCCCTTAGTCACAGCGTCCCCAGGTATCTGACCGCATGAATTCGTACCATCAGTTTCGCGGTTCCCATGTCTCAAAATCGAGACCTGGGGCACCCTATTGGCACAAAACTAAGCGGTTAGAAACCTAGTCCCTTGGTCCCCGGTTTTTCCCGCGGTGCGAATCCAACAGGCCTTCCAGCTCTTCCTTGAACTCACGCACATCCTTGAAGTCCCTGTACACGCTGGCAAACCGGATGTACGCCACCGTGTCCAGCTTCTTCAGCTCCTGCATGATGAGCTCGCCCACCTCCGCCGTAGTGCGCTCCCGCTCCGGCGCGTCGATGAGGAAGCTCTCTGTCGCATCCACAATCTGCTCCAATTGCAGCGACGACACGGGCCGCTTTTCGCACGCGCGCAGCAAGCCGTTCAGCACTTTTTGCCGGTCGAAGCGCTCGCGCCGCCCGTCTTTCTTCACCACCATGTAGGGAATCTCGTCGATGCGCTCGTAGGTGGTGAAGCGCCGGTTGCACTTCTCGCACTCCCGCCGCCGGCGAATCGAGTCGGCCTCTTTGCTCTCGCGCGAGTCCACCACCCGGTCCTGCGCAAATCCACAATATGGACACTTCATGCTACGAGCGATTTTACGGCATCTTCGCGGTACCGCGAGTGCCCCCGCCAGGTGCCCCATCCAAGCTCCTTTTGGGTGGGGCTCAATGGCACTGAACGCGCCGACCTCATGAAATCACCTTTTGGAGCCGGTTCGATCCATGCGGAAAAAGCTCCAACGGATCGTGCTCATAATGCCTTCACTTGAACTGGATGATCGCTCGGTTCCACGACGAGCGAATTGCGAAGCGGCTTGCCAAAGACGGGGACATCGATTTCGAAGGAGTCGCCCGTCTGCGTTCTGAGCCCATCGCGGAAGCTCACCTGGTTGGCTCCGAAGAAATGGACGTGAAGGTCCCACGGACGCCGGAAGAGCCCATATTTGAAGTGGTGATGTTCCAGGTTGGCGATTGAATGACACATTCGTGCTTCACCGCTCTCGAATGCACTGCTCCAAACGATCTCTTTCCGACGCGCGATCCGAACGGTTCCGTGAACGGACGCCGGCAGTTCACCCACGAACAGCTCGGGGCCAATCGAACACTGCCGCAGTTTGGAGTGGGCCAGATAAAGATAGTTCTTCTTTTCGAGTACGTGATCGGAAAACTCATTGCCAATGCTATAGCCGACGCGCCACGGATTGCCTTCGCCATCGACGATGTAGAGACCGGCAATCTCCGCTTCTTCTCCTCCATCATCGGCAAAGGCGGGCTGAACAATCGCGCCCTCCGGCGGCACGATGCATCGGCCATCCCCCTTATATGCCCACTCGGGCTGAGCTCCGGTTTCGCCAGGCGCGGGCTTTCCCGAAGTCATTCCAATTTGAAACATACGCATCGTATCGGTCACAGGTCCGGCGGCGCCCCCATGCATCTCATCTCGCGATTGCGCGCTGCCGATATGCGTCAATCCCGTGAGCGAGACCAGGCAGCGGGCTGGGTCCGGGTGATCGATCGGAGAAAGGATACGGCGTGACTCGATGACTTCGCCCAGGTCAACGGTTTCGCTGGAGAGATTTTCGTGCACCAGACGTCCGAGGCCGATGCCTCTCCGTATGGCTTCGCACGCCAGGTCATAAACCCGTTGGAATCCCTTCACGAGCGGTATTTGCGACGCGCCACCCGAAGACACGCCCACGCACCGATTGCCGTCACTATCGACGAATTGAACGAGACGGATTGTTTCGTTGGACACTGAACACCCTCCAGATTCCATTTTCGATGGACCCGCGCACGCGCCTGCCCACGTTCAAAATTAATTCTTCCGGCCTTGTTTGGAAGCCTGGCGCGGAGCCCCATCCGAGTCGGGGGCACGCCGTAACTTGTGAGGGTGGTTTGTCGGCGGGTGACGCGGGCCCAAGAAGCTGTGGAACTGTGAGACTGTGAAACTGTGGCCGCAAGTTGTTGATGTGGCTGGGGTCCACAGTTTCACAGCCGGATTAAAAAAGAGCGGGAGGGGTGCCGACGGGAGTTTGCTCCGCCATTTGGCGCAGCATTTTGCCGACGATGCACGAGACGGAGGTCATGTGCTTTGCGGCCCAGATGCGGGCCCGGTCATACGTTTCGGTGGGGACAGTTACGGTCATGTTCTTCATTGTTTTCTGCGCTCATCTTGATTGTGCGGGAAAGGGCGAAATATCCTGCAAAATTAAGTGGCTTGGATGGAGCGAGTCACGAGAAGAGGGGCTTGACTGAAAGAGGGGGAGCGGGTGCGAGGGGCAAGTGAGCGAGCGGGCAAAGACCATCCCGCCCTAGCGAGCTAGGACGGGGCACCCACAACCCGAAGTTCCTGCGCTGGACCATTAGGGAGGGCCACCTGCCTTGACTGAAAGAGGGCGTAGCGGGTGCGAGGGGCAGGTGAGCGAGCCGGAATAGCTCGGCTTGGGTGGGAGGGGTGTCCCTTGTTCCCTGTCTTAAAACAACAACGGCCTGAGAACTCAAGGTTCCCAGGCCGCTGCCGGTGATCTGTTGGGATTGGACGGCAACGCCCTCAATAGAATCTGTAAGTTACTGGTTCTCAAATGCGCAGAAAGCGCACAATAGGCAGACCCGTAGCACAAATTAGCACAAAACTGGCGGTCAGGCGGCGTGTCGCGCCACGATTGAGCGGTAGCACTCATACCTGCGCTCGTTCGCTTCGATCATTTCGCGTAGCTTGCTCATTTGGAGGCTACAGTAGATCCATTGGTCCCGTTCTCCGAGTTCAGCGAAACTAGAACACAAGTATCCCATGACCTCTTTCCATTCACTTTCAAAGAGCGCCCATTGCAACTCCATGCCACCGCGGTCGAAGGGGGAACGCCGTTCGAGCGCCGCCAAGATGCGACCCTCCCCCTGCGAGAAAAAAGACAACGTGTTCATGCCCAATAAGACATCCACTCGCAGGCCCATATCTTTACCTCAAGACCGAAGTGTAGCGCAGACTTGCTGTGCAAAATCGGGCAGAATTGGGCCGCACGCAAATGGGCGGTCACTCCACCAGTTACGGACGAGGCTGTTTATATTGGGCCATGACTTCTTCGAACGATTTGCCTTGGGCAAACATCTCTGCGTCGCGTTCCTCAAATTCCTGAAGCCTTTGTTGTGCATGGGTGACCCGAGCCAATCCAGTAAGAAGGACAATCAGTTGAAGAAGGGCAGCGAGGCCGAATATCCCGGCAACAACCCAACCCGTGGCGCTCCAGAATCCTCGGCTGTAGGCTCCAATGCAGCCTGCGCCCGTCCCTATTGCACATGTGGGGAGGAAGAGAAGCAGGAATCTCAGCACGACGCTCTTCATTGGAAAACTCCAAAAGCAATTGCGTTAGTTTGTCGCGCGCCGCAGTTCATCCAATTGCCTCTGAATCTTTTGGTAACGTTGGCGCAATTGGTCGGCGTATTCCAGTTCTTCGCTCGTGAATGTCACTTGATCGGCAGCCGGACGTGGCTGACTGAAAGGCCGCAAGTCTTGCGTGATCCTTTCCTGCTCCCTATAGAGTGCTAGTTCTTCCTCCGTCATTCCATTAACGCCCCCGGTCCTTGGTCTGCTTTTCATTGTCCCGCCGTCTCGCGCAAGAAATCAAATGCGGCCGGGCGCCCCATCCAAGCTCCGCTTGGGTGGGATCCTCCCTTGGCCCCTCGTCCCGCGTTCCCTGCCGGGTGCCCCATCCAAGCTCCGCTTGGGTGGGATCGTCCCTCTTTTCCCTCCGTCCCTTGTTCCCTGCTCCAAAAACAACAACGGCCCGGGAACTCAAGGTTCCCAGGCCGCTGCCGGTGATCTGTTGGGATTGGACTAAGGCCATCGCGCTGCCGCGAATGCCAGAGCCATGACGGAAAAACCTCCGCCTGGACTTACTCTGAGTCTTGGGCGCGATGCCCTAGGCCTCAGTCACCTCACGTACCGTACTACTTGGTAAATCAATCTTCATAGGCTGGATCATCCTCCTTTCCCGTGTAAGCCCAAACTACGGCCAAAGCCGCAGCCAAGTCAAGCCCGGCCTCACCCGCGCCCCCTTCCTCGCCACCGTGCGCTCACTTAAAATAATAGTTTACACAGAAACTGTTTCTTGGTAAATTGTATTCATGGGCAAGACAACAGCCTCGCCGGTCACCGTCAGCCTCCTGAAAAGCCACATCGGCTTCTGGATGCGCATTGTTTCGAACCAAGTCTCCCACGCCTTCGCGCGCAAGCTGGAATTGAGCGGAGTCACTGTGGCCGAGTGGGTGGTGCTGCGCGAAATGTACGGCGAAAGCGAGACCTCGCCCAGCGTGATCGCCGCCCGCATCGGCATGACGCGCGGCGCCATCACCAAGATCGTCGACCGCCTGCTCGCCAAAACTCTCGTCACGCGACGCGAAAGCAGCGGCGACCGCAGGTATCAGGAGATCGCTCTCACCGCCGCAGGCAGGCGTCTCGTTCCCACGCTCGCGGCTCTTGCCGACCAGAACGACGAGGAGTTCTTTCACCCCCTCTCTCGGATGGAGCGCCGAACCCTCATTGCCACCTTGCAAAAGCTCGTGCAGGCGCACGGGCTCGAAAAACTACCCACCGAATAAGGAGAAACCATGAAAACCGAAATCCTGCACGAAGTGAACACGGCAACCGAAGAAGGCAAAATGACCTTCCCCCAGGTTGTCGGCAAGATGCTTGAGGCAGGCATTGAGTCGTATTTTGTCGATTTCATTACCGGCCGGAAGACCTGCTACGCGGTCAACGGCGAAACCTTCACTGAATCGATGATTCTCAAACTCGATCCTGTCGCGGAAGAATTCTCGGCCGACGATCTGGTGGCCGCCATTCGCGGCGCGCAGGCCGATACCGTTCGTTACCCCGAGTTTGTGAAGCGCTCCACCGCGGCCGGCGTCGCCGGCTACTGGGCCTTCCTTGCCGGCAAGCAGGTCATCTACTTCGGCCGCAAAGGCGAACTCCACATCGAGAGGTTCCCCGGTTCCAGGTAAAAGCGGAGACACCGAAAAACCGCCAAAGCGCGAATCGATCTTCACGGGGCGTCGCATCCAAGCTCTACTTAGGCGGCGGATGTGCACGCCTCATCCGAACTTCAGCCGTCTTTGCCAACCGCGCCTCTTGCGCCCCTTATGATGGATGAGACTCTTCTTTTCTCCATGCCATCCCGCCCTCCGACCTCCGCCGCAAAACGCACCAGCCCACCCCATGACGGCACGCGCCAGCTTCTGCAATGGGGCGGCTCGATGGTTGGCATAGGAATGCTCGCCGCGGTCCTGCTTCAGTTTGTATTCGGGGGCTACTCCCAAACCGGCGCAAGCACCAATACCGGATGGTTCGCGCTGATCGTGGCGCTCATGTGCATCCCCTTCGGGCTGATGCTCTTCGGCCTCGGCGTTGCGAAATGGTTTCGCAATCGCCACGCGGAGAAGCAGAATCCAAACTCCCGGCGCTAGTTCTATGACCGCATGAATTCGTACCATCAGTTTCGCGGTTCCCAGGTCTCAAAATCGAGACCTGGGGCACCCCCATTGGTACAAAACTAAGCGGTCAGAAACCTAGTATGGTGTCCCAAAAGTTCGAGGCATAATTCGCAAGCAGCAACCGCAGATCCTTCGCTTCCGTTTGCCGCAAAACACGGCAAACTTCGCTCAGGATGACAACTATATCATAAATAACTGGAAATAAAAATACATCATATTCTATAATTATCTATACAAAGTATGCACAGCCACGAAGAATCAATGGCTTATGCGGAAAATCTGCACGGAATCTGCACAGGACGCATCGAAAAGGACAGAGGCGAACACATGGCATTTGTCACCGAAAAATCGGAACTCAAGCCAGGCCTGATTCTCTTCCGGCGCGGCGACGTGGGGCACCGGATGTGGTATTGCCGCATGAAGATGCCAAAGGCCGACCGCTACAAGACGGTTTCGCTCAAGACGACTGATATAGACGCGGCGAAGGAAAAAGCATTCGACCAGGACGCCGACATCCGGTTTCGCATCAAGCATGATGTTCCTGTGTTCAATCGACCCTTCCGCGACGTAGCGCGAGAGTATCTGTTGACGCAGGAAGCGCGGGCGAAACGCGGAGAGATCAGCGCCGCGCGGCCCAAGAAACTTCGCGCCGTCATCGAAGGCACGTTAGATCAGGTATGCAGGTTCAACGCAGGTCCATCTTATCGGTGACGAACGATGGGGCGGCTATCCGGCATGGCGGCGGGAGAATGGCGCGGGACGCCTCCGACGCAACGGCGTTCGGGAAGTTACCGCCGACGCAGCGCAATCCTTCGCGGACCATGAAGCCGAGCGCCGCACCAAGGTTCAGCAAACCTTGGGCATCAGAGTATTGAAGCCGATTGAAGTCAAGCCTTCCGATGAACGGGTGGTTCCTTTCATCAGCGATTCCACCATCCGCTTCGAGATGTCGATCTTTGGCGCGTGATGAATTACGCCATCAAGAAACGCTATGTTCCCGCAAGCCAGCGTTTCGACGAGCGCCCGAAGCTCAAGACGATGCGGCGTGACGAGTTCACGCTGGAGGAGTACCGCAAGCTCCACACCGTAGGCCGCAAGTGGATTGCGCGAGGCGGATAAGCCTTCGAGCATCTGGTATCGCACCGTCACCTACAACATGATCCTGATTGCCTGTAATACAGGCATGAGGCCGGCGGAGATGAAGAATCTCCGCTGGAGGGACATCATGCCTGCAAAAGACCGCGAGGGGCGCGAGATCGTCGTGCTGTTTGTGCAAGGCAAAGGCAAATCGCGCAAGCTGGTGGCTCCTAAGAGCGTCGGGGAGTATCTGGAACGCATTCGCGCAATCTCCAAAGCTACGGAGCCGGACGACAGAGTCTTTACCAACGTCACCGGCAAGCCCGCAATCACTCTTTACAGCTCGCTGATTGCCGACCTTCTGAACGAAGCGAATCTGCGCGAAGGCACGCAGGGCGTGCCGCGCTCGACCTATTGCTTCCGGCACACGTACGCCACGCTCCGATTGCAGGAAGGCGTGGACGTGTATTTCCTCGCCGAGCAGATGGGAACCTCCGTCCACATGATTGAAAGCCACTACGGACACGTGAACACCATCAAGCACGCCGACCGCGTGTTGCAGGGCATGGCGGGATGGGAGTTGCCGCAACCAGACGATACCAGGGCCAAGGCGTCGAAAGCGGCGGAGACACACGACAAAGATAAGAGAGGTCAGCGCCACAGGCCGCGCTGACCCTGAATCTCCCGAAGCCGTTTTTGCCGGAGCCGCTGGCGGAGGCTGGCGCAGGGAGATGTCCATTCCGTTGTCCGGCCCGGACGACTCTTCACAAGGATTATCCTGATTTGCCGCTGCCCCGCTGGGGCGTTCTTAGCGGCAAATCTCCGCGCAGGAGCCGCCGCTGGCGGCTGTACTCGTGCGCGCTTATTGTCAGATACAGATCGACACGAGAAATCCGATGCTGAGAACTGATTCAGGAAATCGGGTAGTGCCAGCGTGGCGGGAACCGTTCGAAGAGCACAGCAGGTGCCGTGCATCCGTTCGAGTCATGCGCGTGCGCTTGTCACACCATATCTGATGACTTACAGGATCTCCGGCTCTTTCCTGCTATAGCTCGCATAGACCTATTCCGGCCTTCATAGAACATATCCTGCTCTTCTACATTCACTCCAAGTGCAAAAACCATTCTGTGCAGCCTTCGGCTGATCTTGTCCTCCGACATTCGTTTCCGGGCGAACTCTAGGCTCCGCTCGGCTCCTTCTGTCAATCCCGCTTGTGCAGCTCCGCGCGGCGCTAACCCAAGCGCGCCGTGCTCGCTTCCGCGCCCCTCGCGGGCTTCGGGGATTGACAGCGCCTCACTGCGCCTTTTTCGCCAGCCATGAAACGAATGTCTTTTTTTGGCCCACCAGGGCCGAAAACGGGCAAATCCCCTCAAGGAGCATCGTCATGTCGTACACCAACAACGTCAGCACCATGCGCAGTGAAGCCGCGCCGCACAGAAAAAATGCGGCGCACGCCTCTCAGTCGCCTTATCAGCAACGCACCACCGAGCGCGAAAACCCCACGCAACTCGTCATCAAGCAGGCGGTGGACCATCTCATCCGGCAACTTGAAGCCGGTAAGAGCGAAGCACTGACGGCGTATCTCGCCGCAATGGCGCGGTTTCACAGATATTCTTTCGGGAACATTTTGTCCATAGCGAGACAAAAGCCCGATGCCCAAAGAGTGGCGGGCATCCGCACATGGAACGAGCTTGGCCGGTTCGTAAAAAAGGGCGAGAAGGGCATCCAGATTCTTGCCCCACTGATGGGATACCGGCGCAGCCGGAAAGACGCGGACAAAGAACGGGGGCCGGAAATGAAGCCTCAGCCCGTGCTGATCGGTTTCCGCATCGTCTACGTCTTCGACGTTAGCCAAACCGAAGGGGCCGATCTGCCGGAGCCGGAGCACCGCGTAACCGGCGAAGTCGGCGACAGTCTGGACCGGCTCATCGAGTTCGTAAATCGGCAGGGTATCGAGCTTGAGTACAACGAGCGCATCGCGCCCGCTCTTGGCGTGAGCTACGGCGGGAAGATCGCTCTGCTACCGGGGCAGTCGAAGGCCGAAACCCTCACCACGCTGGTCCACGAGTTAGGCCACGAGATTTTGCACAAGGCCGAGCGCCGCACCATGACGACGGCCACGGTGCGCGAAACCGAGGCCGAGGCCGTGGCCTTCATCGTGGGCCAGGCTATCGGCTTGGAGATGGGCCGAGCTTCGAGCGACTACATCCAGATGTACGCGGGCAACGCCGCACTTCTGGCCGAAAGCCTTGAAGTCATCCAGCGCACCGCCTCCACCATCCTCCGGGCCATTCGCCCGGAGGAAACCAGCCAGAACAACGAGGCCGTTCGGGAGGTGGCCTGATGCAGACCATCTCCCGCATTCTCATGGAGGCCGGGACGCTCGGACCCGGCTTCCACATCCACATCGACAATCCCCCGTGGATGCCGCTCGACATCGAGGACACCGGCATCAGCGGACCCAACGGACTGCCAAGCATTTCTGTCGCGCATTACGGCAAGCAGAACGGCGACGCAATGCGCGACCCGGAGATGCTCTTCGAGATGCGCCGTGAACCGGGCGGAATCGAGCTCTCCGCCTACTACTGGCGCAATGACTATCTCGGCATCGAGCAGTATTCCGAATGCCGCGACGACCAGCAAAAGCTGTTTACGCTCGCCGAACTGAAACGGCGGCATGAGCAGTTTGCGCGGCTGTGGGACAAGAATCTCCGCGCACAGGGCTATCTACGAAGCCTTTGTGCGCAGCCGCAGCCGCTAGCCCGCCAATTTCCTGAGCGGGCACGCGGCACGGCGAAGGCCCGCTCTCGCCTTCACGCTCGACAACCTCGACAGGAGATTACACAATGACAACCGCAGTCGAAACGCAATCCGAATATCGCAACCTACCGATCCTCAGCCTCACCGAGTCACCGGCGAATCCCCGGCGCTCGTTTGACGAAGGAAGTCTCAACGAACTCGCAGACTCCATTCGCAGTCAAGGCGTGCTCTCGCCCCTGCTCGTTCGGCCCAAAGGCCACAGTTACGAAATCGTAGCCGGGGCGCGGCGCTACCGCGCGGCGCAACTGGCCGGACTCGATTCCGTTCCCGTGCGCATCGTGGAACTCACCGACGCGCAGGCCCTCGAAACCAGCATCGTTGAGAACCTGCAACGGCGCCATGTGCATCCGATCGATGAGGCCAGCGGCTACGTCGCGCTCATGCGCCTCGACTACAGCGCGGAACAAATTGCCGCCAAGTGTGGCAAGAATCCTGCGTACATCACGGCCAGAGCGAAATTGGCGGACCTTGCACCCGCAGTGACCGAAGCCTTCGCCAAGGACGAGATCGGCGTTGGTCACGCGCTGTTGCTGGCAAAGCTCCAACCCGAACAACAGGAAGAAGCGCTCGCCGCTTGCTATCAGGAAGCGAGTTACACCAACGGCAGCAAGCCCAAGCGCATCCTGCTCCCGGTCCGCCATCTCCAGCAATGGATTGAGCACAACATTCTGCTGGAGCTTGCCGCCGCGCCGTTCTCGAAAGAGGATGCGCAGCTTGTGCCCGAGGCTGGTTCCTGCGTCGATTGCCCCAAGCAGACCGGCCATAACAAACTGCTCTTTTCAGAGTGGGCGGCGCAGCGCGCCCAGCAATGCACCGATCCGGATTGCTATCAAAAGAAGATCGACGCGCACGTGAAGCAGACCGTCGCCGCCAAGCCGAAGCTGGTACAGATCAGCACGGCCTACGGTAAACCCGCCGAGGGTAGCCCGGTCATTCCGCGTAACAAGTACGTCGAAATCCGGCAGGACAAGCCGAAGAGCAAGAATGAGCGCGACTGGCCGGAATACAAAACATGCAAGTACGCTGCCGAAGCCATTGTCACCGAAGGCACAGAAAAGGGCGAAACCAAGCGAGTATGCGCCAATCCCGATTGCCCGGTGCATCACCCGAAGAAGCAACAGCAGCAGTCGCACGCCGACGCCGCTTTCAAGGCCGAGCAGGAAAAGCGCCGCCGCGAGGAGGCGCATCGCCCAGGCCACCGGACTTGCGCGTGCTCAAAGCCATCGGCGACGCGGTTCCCGTTCGGCTGATGAAACGCGACCTGCTGTTTCTGGCAGAGCGGCTCACGGCGATGCTGGACGAGCGGCGCCTGTCCGTTCTGATCCGGCAGCACGGCATCGGCAAACCCAAGGACGACGCGGCCCCGGCGAAATTGATGGCCGCGTTTCTCCGCAAGGCCGAGGAAAGCAAGCTGGGCCGCATCGTGGTCGAGACGGTCATTCTCCTGTCCATGCACAACCAAGCCGATGCTGCCAAGATTCTCCGCGATGCGGCGCAGCTTTACAAAGTGGACGTAGACGCCATCTCCGCGACCGTCAAACAGGAGTTTGCAGCGAAGGAGAAAGGCAAGGCCGCCAAGAAGCCTGCGCCGAAATCCGCATCGAAACCGACGAAGAAAGCAGCGGCATAGCCCCAACCACTTGAAACCTCTCGCGGAGCCAGCAACATCGGCTCCGCATTTCACATGTCCGCTCCGCGTTTGCCCGCCCTCACCCGATGCCCGCGAACGCGGGCGACAACATTGGCCCGCCCGACGCGCGCGGCGAAGCCTTCTGGGGATGTGGTTGTATCGTCGCGTACCTGATCGCCTTTCTCGCATCTTGCAGGAAGCTTTCGTCGATCGCTCCAAGGGCAAAGTGGTATCAATCCGATGAAATTGGTCATGATCAGCCGCGACGCTCAATCTCCCGTCTAAGCAGCACCACTCGCGCCGATTCGCGCTCGCGGCCATAGCCTTGGGATCGCTTGCGGTCGAGAGCGGGCTTCTTTCGCGAATTTGGTTCGTGGATTCTCAGTTCACCGTTAGTGTAAAGCTAGGTACAGCGACGCGGCTCGCCAAGAACTCTGTAGCCGTTCAATTTGACGAGACCAGATGAGAGTCGGGATCCGGGGTACCGTCCAATTCAATTTGCGAAGTCTGGAACTCACACCTTCTCGTGACCTCGCTCTTCTCCGTAGCCAGTCTTCTCTTTTCCCAAGAAGGTCGCCACTTTCTGCCTGACTTCCCATCCTCATTTGAACAATTAACACATGCTTCGAAAGAGTTGCCGCTTGTTCTTTAGATAACTCAGCCTGGCCTGCCCGGTAATTTGAACCGGCGAGATTGTTAGTGAAGCGCAGGAACCTTCCGGACTGAGTCAGGTGGTGGATTGTTCCAGCACATTCCGGTTTCACTGCAGTAATTGCGTACAATTGGTTCCGCCACTTGGGTCGTACTTCGGCGATCCGCCATTCTGGTCGATGCAGAAACCGCGATCGCCTGTTTTGCCTACTGCTTGAGGCACGGCGGTGACGGTATATCCCCTGATGTAGTCCGACCCGGATCCAGCGCCCTTAACGCAGTTCGTGATATTGAAAATGTAACCCGCCTTATAGCCCGCCGCCAGATCCGCCTGAATCAATTCGGCCGCTTCGGGAGTTGGAGCACCAGAGCCTGGGTCGCCGCTCAATGCCGCCAACGAGCACGCGTAACCTTTCGTGGGATAGGAAGTCGAGTACATCATCTCTGCGGCCGCGATGGTCTGTTCCGAGTTTACTGCCGAGACCTCATTGGCATGCTTTTTCATGCTCCCGATCGTCGGTACCGCCATCAGCATGAGAATTAAGATCACGGCAATTACGATCAGCAGCTCCATCAGAGTAAAGCCGTTGGGCCAAAAGGAATAGCCACCGTATAGGCCGCTAGCGCCAATGCCGACGTCTTCGCTCGGGATGGGCAGAGATGATGGACTGAACGAAGACAACTGCTTCACCTTGAACTCAACCCGGGCAGATAAGAGGACCGCAGAGTTCGCATCGATTGACGGCTGCAGATTCATGTTTGCCCTCTATGTGTCTTCGTCCTTCGAGAGGTAGTGTAAATCAGCTATGAGTCAAAGGCAACAATGCTAAGCGTAAGTGTGTTCGTCATTGATGTACAGGTATCAATATTGGCGGCGATCTTCGGGGCCGAGCGCGGAATGATTCGGCTGCTCGTTTCCACGGCGCGAACTGTCTCTAACTACTTTGTCCCTTCTTTACGCTTCCTGTGATCATCGTGACTAGATTTCGATGCACTGCAAAGCGCTCTACAACTTTGGTGTTATTCCCGCAAATCACTGACAGATTGCGGTCATGTGCTGTCAAAAGATAATTAATAACTTGGATTGCTTCAATTCAACCGCATTGAGGATCACTTTTGTTCTTGACAGAGACGCAGGATCTGGGTATTTTCATCTCACAGTTTCAGGTTTCTCAAAACACGATCGACGAACTTCCTTAGTTAGACGCGAAAGTACTGCATTCCTCGGTTGGCGACCTTCTGCAATTAGATTGTTGCCTCCCTCTCCAAATCCGTTGTTTCGTTGGAATTCACAAATATCAAAAGACAGGCTGCCAAGATTTGCCTGTTTGCTGATTGCCCTGTATCTCACAGATTGTTGATACACGGAAATCCGCACTCTGTACGACTGTTGGGTAATCATTGCCTTGCTTCTCGTCTCACCCCTCTCTGCAAGCTCTCTCTCTGCATGGCTTCGTCGCAGTCAAGTACAAAGTGCAGAAGTGCCAGTCCTTCTGGCAAGCACTTTGTCCGCGGCGCTTGTCATATTAATGAAAACACCCACCAGCAAGACAACAGCTTCTCCTAAAGCGAGCAGAGTTCTCTTTGATTCTTGGTCGACCTATTTCCTGGTGAATGAATGCCAGGCTCGTAGGAAGCGCCGACTTCGAAATCTGAGACGCTGCACATGGCGTAGCGCGAGATAGAACTGACCCTTGGGGAGATTGTGCGCAAACCTTCCAAGGCATCTTGCGCGGTGCCGATATACGTCGTTCCACTCCGGCATTTTAGCCGACGCCGCAATGAAAGGTGAGAGGAGTAACGATGAACCTCAGGTCCATGAAGAGTACTGCATTGAAGGTTATTTATTGCTCCCAGCTCATCTTCTCGCAAGTCCTATCGCTCATCTCGGGATCGCTTGCTGCAACGAGGGAATTTGCTAGAAAATGGACAAGGCTTCGGCATTCAACCGTTTATGTTGACAGAAGCCTGAAAACAAACGCGATACGATGGGTGACCTATCTGGCATCATTTCTGTCAGTGCCTTTATTTGCTCAGACGTGGAGCCATATTCAGGGTATCTCAGCAGCGAATGCGTCGAACGTTACCTCGCTTACTCTCACACTTCCGAACAATCCGGGCCCCGGCCACGGTGTCGTCGTGGGGATAGAGTTTGATTGCTGTGCCTCAGTGCCGGTGAGCCATGTCACTGTCTGGGATGCGAACGGGAATACATATACGATGTCCCCTCATTCTCCATTCCTCAGTCCGGATACCAGTAACACCGCTAGTATTTATTTTTTCTATCTCCTGAATGCGCCTTCCAATGCGAGCCAGACGCTCTACATCAATTGGACCACCGCCATTGACGCCGTTGCCTGGGCTGACGAGTTTTCTTCAAGCAGCGGAACATCGGCGTTTGACATCGACATCGGAGCCATCAACACATTTCCTAGCCCGACAATCAATTTCCCGTCCGCGACTCCCGCGGGATCCAATGAACTGCTCTACGCTCTTGCATTTCCCGGGAATGTTCTTACTGCTCCTGCCACTGGAGCGAGTGCGGGACCTTGGACTGGCGCAGCTGGAGGGATAGATAGCACCGCCACGGGCGGGGCAGCAGAATACGACCTCAGTGCCAGTTCTACAACTGCGCCGAGCTTCACGGACTCAATAGCCGGAGACAGCGCGGGCGTAGCTATGCTCGCGATTTCGCCGATGCCGGGAATTTCCACTCCGGCATTAGGACTCAGTGCCGGAGCCGGCGTGGGCCGTAGCTATCCTCGCGATTTCGCCGGCGCCGCCGTTTCCGACGCCGGCTCCAAGCAACTGTGGAAACCTGTCGCAGCTCGGTACCGACAGCGGCAACGCCCTGTTCGGATGGGGAACTCCGTGCGTCACCGGATCGAATGCGGGGGCTATACGGTTTCCAGCGTTTCCTACTGGGTTGGTTCACCGACTTCAACAAGCTTCGATCTCGGCGTGTATGCCGATTCTTCGGGAAGCCCGGCCTCATTACTTTGCCACGCTTCGACGGGCACGATTTCGCCTTCGGCGGGTTGGAATTCGATCAACATCAGCAGCTGCCCAACACTCAGCGCGGGCACTACGTATTGGGTCGGATACATCACTGGTAGCAACCTGATTCAGCAGGGAACCGCACCCGGCGCCTGTCCGGGGTACATCGCTCAATAGCGTCTGGACTACGACCACTCAGCCGTCTGCGGCGTTGCCCGACGCCTTTGGTGCGGCCACCGTAGCCACGAATTCCTGCTATTCGCATGTACATGACGCTGAACCCAGTGGCGGTTTCCAATGCCTGCGGAGAGACAGCACAATCGGGTACGGACAGCGGCAACGCCCTGTTCGGATGGGGAACTCCGTGCGTCACCGGATCGAATGCCGGGGGCTATTCGGTTTCCAGCGTCTCCTACTGGGTTGGTTCACCGACTTCAACAAGCTTCGATCTCGGCGTGTATGCCGATTCTTCAGGAAGTCCAGGCTCATTACTCTGTCACGCGCCGACCGGCACGATCACACCGTCCGCAGGCTGGAATTCGATCAGCATCAGCGGCTGCCCCACTATAAGCGCCAATACCCAATATTGGGTTGGATACATTAACGGCAGTAATCAGATCGTGCAAGGAACCGTGGGCGGGGTCTGTCCTGGAACATCGCTCTACAGTCCCTGGACCACGAACACTCAGCCGTCCGTGGCCTTGCCCAGTCCCTTTGGGGCGACCACTGCATCTACGAGCTGCTATTCGATGTATATGACGCTCAATGCAGGGTCCGGACAAGCGGCTGCGGCGACACCGACATTGTCACCGGGAGGCGGGACTTACACGAGTGCGCAGTCGGTGGCGATCAGTGATACCACTTCCGGAGCGACGATCTACTACACCACAGATGGTTCGACGCCTACAACTTCCTCCAATGTCTACAACACCCTGATCACGGTCAGCTCGTCGGAAACCATAAAGGCCATCGCCATCGCTCCGGGGTACACGAACTCCACAGTCGCTACCGGCGCATATACGATTTCAACGTCATCGCCTCAGTCAGGCAGTGTGAGCTACGCCTACGATAGCCTTGGGCGTTTATATCAGGCTCAATACACCACGCCAAGCGGCGTAATCACTGTCACCTATTCGTACGACAGCGACGGAAATCGGACCAGTGTCGTTACGCAATGAACAGGCAAGATGGGAGGCGAACCTGAAATCGATTTTTACACCAGGGAAGATTTATGAAGAAGACGATGAAGTCCGATCGAAGTCCGGTGTGGGTAGGCTCAGCGACCCTCCTTTGGAGGCGACTTTTCACATTTCCGGAATGTCTTCGTACAGTTGAGCGCTGGCTCACCAAGTATCGGGGGAATACGATGCCCAGTCTAGGGAGAGCTCAGAGCTCACCTTCTTTTCTCAATCTATGTTTCTCGGCTTTTTTCCCTGATCGGCCACCCCGTCGAACTTCGGAAATCCGAAAGGAAGCCCCCATGCGAAAGCCTAATCGACGTTGGCGCGGAGTCGCGCCACATTTTCTCGTCTCAATACTTCTCATTGCCTCTTGTTGCCAGAGCCATGGCGACGCCTGCCAATACCAGAACCCTCCAGGATACCCGGGACCGATCACTTCCATAAGCCCCACCACCTGGTACGCCGGGCAGACGATTCAAATCACCATTACCGGCAGCTTTCCCGGCGGAGACCAGCCTGGCTGCGCGATGAATGAAGGCGACGGGGTTGCGCAGAGTGTCTATTATGGTAATGGCTTCCCCCAGCCGCTCTTGTACCCGGGCGTCACTTTTGAGTTAGACGACAATGGCTATGATGCAGGCACTTTCACGCCGACGCAGGTGACGCTCACTGTGCAGGTCGCGGAGAATGCTCCATCAGGAATAGCTTATGTCGCTCTGGATTGCGACGGATGCAATTACCCAACCATTGGAGGCCCGATTCAGATTATTGGTTGGGCGAAAAACATAGGCGATCCGTGTAGTCTTTCCGGATCGACAGAAGTCGGCGATCCGATTAGTGCTTGCTCAGGCAATGTATTTGAGGAGGTCACCGACTACGAAACCGCCGGCCAGAACAAGCTGAGCTATATTCGCTATTACAATAGCCTTTCAGTGGCGGGAACATACGCCTATGATCTTGGCACGAATTGGCGCTCCAATTACGACCGCTTCCTGCAGTTCATATCCAGCAATGTGATTACCGCGGAACGCCCGGACGGACAGCAGATCAACTTTTACAACAACGGGGGTTCCTGGACTCCCGATAGCGATGTCGATTATACCCTGACTCAATCGGGATCGAACTGGATCCTGACGGACCACAACGATACGACGGAAGTCTATGACGGCACTTATGGCTCCCTCCAGAGCGTCACGCTGCGCAACGGGTATGCGGAGACAATGACCTACAATTCAAATTACCAGCTAACAACCGTCACCGACTCTTACAATCGCCAACTGACCTTCACATATACCGATGGGGACACCGTCTCCACGGTTACGACCCCGGATGGTTCAGTTCTTACCTATGGATACAACAGCATCAACAACGCCGATGACCAGCTTGCCTCCGTGTCCTACTCGACCGATCCTGCGACGAGCCAGCACTATCTGTACCAGAACACGAATCTTCCCTATGCATTGACCAGCATCCAGGATGAGAATGGCGCAACCTACGAAAGCTGGACGTACGATAACCAGGGGCGCGGACTCACGAGTCAAACAGGAGGCATCGCGAACCTGACTACAGTTACCTATAACGACACTAACGATACGCGAACGGTGACAAATGCGCTTGGAGTGACCGATACCTACGCGTTGGCTATTCTTCAGAACGACTATAAAATTACGAATATTTCACGTGCCGCAACCAGCACCACCGCCGCGGCGACCGAGACGTTCAGTTTCGACTCGAATGGCTACTTAAGCGGTGAGACCGACTGGAACAGCAATCAGACTACCTACGTCAATGACAGCCACGGCGATCCGACAACGATCAATGAAGCAGTTGGCAGTTCCGTGGCGCGCACTACAACGATTGCGTACGACCCGACGTGGGTCCAATTGCCGGATACCATTACGACGCCGGGCCTGACGACTGCCTTTACTTACGACGGCAGCGGCGAGGTGCTGACCAAAACGCTGACTGATACCACGACGCAATCCACGCCGTATTCGACCAATGGTTCTACGCGCGAATGGCAGTATACGTGGCAGAATTCCCTGCTCGCCACTGTACAGAGTCCGCGCACTGACGTGGCGGAGAAGACCACCTACACCTACGATTCGACCGGAGCATTGACGGGGATCACAAACCCGCTGAATCAACAGACCACCATCAGCAACCACACTGGGGGAGGACTTCCACTGACGATTGTCGATCCAAACAGCGTGACCACCAACCTCGCCTACGATCCGCGTCAGCATCTCCTTACCAGCACGGTGGTCACTTCTGCAGGCAATCGCACGACGACCTATGGCTACGATGCGGCGGAGAATCTAACGAGCGTCACACAGCCGGACGGTTCCAAACTTTCGTATACCTACGATGCTGCGCATCGGCTTACCGCAATCACAGATCTTTTCGGACAAGAGATCTCCTACACACTGGACGCGCTTGGCGACCGCACGGCCACCAATGTTCTAAACGCATCGAGTGCCGTGACAAACCAGCATTCGAATACCTTTGACGCCCTCGGGCGAATGTCGAACGACATTGGCGCGGCGAGCCAGACCTCGTCCTTTACCTACGATGCGATGGGCAATATGGTCACGGCAACCGACCAGGCTAGCAACAAGACGCAGCGCGCGTTCGACGCGCTGAACCGTCTCTACCAAATCACGGACCCGGCCAACGGCATCACAACAACAACCTACGATGCGCATGACCGCCCGCTAAGCGTCGCCTCTCCCGCCGGAGTCGCAACCGCCTATGTTTATGATGGATTCGGCGACGTGATTCAGGAAAGCAACCCGAATACCGGCACGGCGGTCTACCACTACGACACTACCGGGAACAGGACGAAACGGGTTGCTGCCACCGGGGCAGTGACGCAGTACACCTACGATGCCCTGGACCGGGTGGTGACGATGACGTTCCCGGCCGACAGCGCGGAAAATGTTGCCTACACGTATGACCAGAGCAACCATGGTGCAGGGGTTGGCAGGCTAACCTCGGTGACCGACGTAGCCGGAACCCTTTACCGGAGCTATGACCAGTTGGGCAACCTGCTGACGGACGCGCGCACCACAAGCGCGGCGGGTCTGACGACTGGGTATACCTACGATGCCGCCAACCGGATCGCTTCAATCACGTATCCATCGGGCGCCGCGGTCAGCTATACTCGCGACACCATGGGCCGGATCACCGCAGTTGCAGTACAACCCAGCGGCGGAACGAGCACACCGGTAGTGTCCAACGTTACTTATGAACCGTTTGGACCGTACACCGGACTCACTGGCGGCAATGGCGTTATCGAAGCGCGCGGTTTCGATCAGGACTACCGTTTGACGGGAATCATCGACATGGGGACTTCGACACTCCAGAACCTGAGCTATGCGTACTACCCTACGAACAATGTGCAGACGATTACAAATGGCGTTAGCAGCCAAAATATCGGGTCGACGACCACGAGCTACGGATATGGAACGGGAAGCGATCTGCTCGCGACGACCAGCGTGGGAGGCGTCGTCACGCAGGCGATTGGCTATACCGCCGATGGCCGAATCGCCAGCCTGAATCCTGGCATTCAGGCCCCGGCTGGCCAAACCATCACGTCGCTCAGCTATAACCAGGATGCCCAACTCGCCGCAGTGAACACCGGGAGCGGAGCACTGGCAAGCTACACGTACGACGGATTCGGACAGCGCCTGATCAAGACGGTCTCTGGCTCCTACGGAGAAATCTATCAATACGGTCAGGATGGCGCACTGCTGGAAGAAACCAACGCTTCGGGCGTGGCGCAGGCCGACTACATCTATCTCGATGGCCGTCCCGTTGCCGTGCTGAACGGCTCGACGCTCTACTACCTGCATGACGACATGCTTGGCACGCCGCAACTGGCCACCGACAGCAATCAAACAGTTGCATGGCAGGCAAGCTACGATCCTTTTGGACAAGCGTCCGTCAGCGGCACAATCACGCAGAACCTGCGCCTGCCGGGACAATATTTCGATGTCGAGAGCGGCTGGAACCACAACGGGTTCCGCGACTACGCGCCCACACTTGGCCGCTACATCGAGCCCGATCCGCTGGGAAGGCTGGGCAGCGGCAACAACCTGTACGCGTATGTCTACGACAACCCCACCGACCTCATCGATCCGCTGGGGCTGTGCCCCAGTAGACTCTGCGTCACAGGCGCCTTGGAGGAGGTGATCAAGGCTGGAGAGGGAACCAGCGGGCCGAATGGTTATGGGCTTCTTGTCTACGGTACAGTCGTTTCGGCCCCGCCACAATTCAGCAATCTTGTGGGGATGACTGGCACTCCGACGAACCCCATTGTCCTTGATCCAAATAGCATGTCGGGATTTCCGAATATAGGCGTTCAAGCTGGTCGCTGGACCACTCACGCCTTTGGCGCATACCAATTTATGCCAAGCACGTGGGCATTCTTCGGAGGTGGATCGGATATCTCTCCCAGCGCCCAAGATGACACCGCAGCGAACATGCTTGAGTACTACGATGCGGTGCAACCAGCGATGCAGGGCAATCTTCAGCAGGCATTCTGGAATATGTTCCAGTGGGCTAGCATGCCGGATTCTCCGTATAACCAACCACACATGAGTATGCAGCGGGCTATAGACATCTTTAAGAGCGCCCTCGGATATCTGCCGGAGTGTCAATGACCAGAAAATGGAACATCGCCGAACGTTGGGGTGCGAAGGCCCTGTTGATATCGTGTTTCTTTTTTTTGCAAGGTGCTTCTGTTGGTTGGGGAAGTGCGGCGCAGGAGCAGAGCGTATTCGACGCCGATCCTTCCGAGCCGATTGCCCACCAAATACCTTTACCCAACGGTGCCGCACAGGTTCTCGCCAAAGACGAAAATGTGGTGGCATGTATGAAGGACAACCCGATCCCACAAGGAGGATCGCTGGCTTCTTGGTTCAGAGCTTCGGAAATTCACTTGAACGGGCCCAATGAGGCCGACCTAATTGTGTTGCCGGTCGCGCAAGGTTCTCTCTATATGTGTTTTCACAGTGTCGAAGGCATTGGATGGTTTTGGATCTTTCGCCGAGTCGGGGGACAATACGAGTTAGTGCTAAAGACAGCTGGACTAGGCGTGACGGTGCTAGAAAGCAGGCACAACGGTTACAGAGATATCCAGAGCGGGGGGCAGGTTGGAGCGTCTGCCACACGAATCAGATTTCACTTCGAAAACGGCCGCTATCACGAGTACCAACGAAAGACTGAGGAACTACCATAAACTCTCAACAACGCCAGCGGCGCACTCTACTTTTTGCTGGAAGAGACCAATGCAAGCGGCGTGGCCCAGGCCGACTACATCTATCTCAATGGCAGGCCCGTGGCTGTGCTCAATGGCTCGACGCTCTACTACCTGCACGACGACAGGCTGGGCACGCCGCAACTGGCCAGCGACAGCAATCAGGCAGTTCAATGGCAGGCCAGCTACGATCCTTTCGGACAGGCACCCGTCAGCGGGACGATCACGCAGAACCTGCGCTTGCCGGGGCAGTATTTCGATGTGGAGAGCGGCTGGAACCACAACGGGTTCCGAAACTACATTCCTGATCTGGGGCGGTATGCTGAGCCGGATCCGCTGGGCAGACTGGGCAGCGGAAATAACCTGTACGTGTACGTCGGGAATAATCCGATCAACCTGATCGATCAGATGGGATTGTGCCCAAAGTGTAGCGCTACCGTTCCATCTGACCCGACGACAGCAACATTAGCCCAGTTGATATACGCGGAGGGGAACGGCACTCCGACGGGTGACTTGGCCATCGCGTCGGTTGTTGAGAACAGAGCAATCTCCGGAATGGCTGAGTTTCCAAGCTCGGTTCAAGGCGTGATGACTCAACAGACAAAAGGTGGAAATTATCAATTCCAAGCTTATGGTAATACGCTCTTCCAGAGCGTGGGAACACACGCCCAAGTCACTAATTTGGGAGCAGCAAATTGCACGAGCTATCAGAACGCCGTAACTGCAGCGACTTCCGCCATGCAACCTGACGGCATCGGTACTAACACAAATGCTTTGTACTACTACGATACTTCAATAACACAACCAGGATATATTACGAGCGGACTGAACAATGGAACACTCGTTCCCGCACCTGTTGCGGGCGGCACCGGTCCAAATGGAAATTCTGTAGGAGGTGGCAGTGGCAGTCCTCAATTGTTCTTCACCACAGCGCCTTAAACATTTAGCATTCGTTTTTGTCGCTACGGTATTGACGTTCTTCCCAATCGTGGCATCAGCCGCGTCATGCGAAGGAAGGCCTACAGAGGCAGATCTTCGCATTCTAACTGATCGTGTCATGGAAGAGATTGTTGAACGTCACTACTGGTATGACTATGGAACCGTTCCTCAAGTATCATCGAAGTTGATTTTTGGTATGAGTCCTACCCCAATTGAAGCTTTTGATGGAGCAAATGTTGTTGCGATAGTTCCTGGGATTAATGAAGCCTTTTTCTGGTCGGTTTGTGGAAATGAGTTTGCTCTTAAGGAGAGCTTGGGAGCGGACAGAAACAGTTTGGACAGGCTAGAGGTTGGTCAATACAAGAACTTTTTCGATCCTGCTGACGGTGCGAGGCATGTCGAGTTGAAAGTTCATTTCGAGCTGTCGCCGACTTTTGGCCCGCTCGATAAGTGGAAAGAGGAGATGCTTGGGAAGATTCAGAGCAATATTGCTTGCTTGTTTGCTCAGAATGGCACAAATCTATCAGGACGAAATTCTCTTTCCATCAATATCGGTGATTTCAATCGCAAATCAACAGGCGTACTGGTCGCTATCCCGGAACTTAATGATTTGTGGACTCTCAACTTCAAATTGGATTCGGTAGGAGTTCCTGATGACATCGGTCATTCACACGAACAAAAATTATCGGACGCGAAAGAGATTTTGAGAATTCGACTATTTAAGCACTCAGCTGTTAGAAAGGTGGAACTGAAATGTCCAGCGCGGTGAGTACAGGTATCTGATGAACCACCAGCGCAACACGGGAGGCGTCAACAATCTGCTCCTCCTGACCTGACCCCCAGAATCCGTCCATTTTGGAATACGATTTGGACGAAGGAAAGGGGAAAGGCGGATGAGCAAGAGCCGGCACACGGAGGCGCAGATCATTGCTGCGCTGAAGCAGGTTGAAGCGGGCCGCACGACCGAAGACGTGGCTCGGGAGCAGGGCGTAAGCAAGCACACCATCTATGCCTGGAAGGCGAAGTACGGCGGCATGGAAGTGAGCGAGGCCGAAGAGGTCAAGCACCTGCGCGACGAAAACTCCCGACTGAAGAAGCTGGTTGCCGATTTCAGCCTGGATAAGGACATGCTGCAATCGGTGATCCGAAAAAACTCCCTGGGCTCGTAGAGCGGCGATCGGAAGTGCGGCGCTTGCTGGCCGAGTTCAAGTCCAGCGAGCGCCACGTCTGCGAGCTGATGACAGTGCCGAGATCGAGTGGCCGGTATCGGAGCCGGAGAGATGACAGCCTGGTTCAGGAACGGCTGCGGGATCTGGCGCGTGAGCATCCGCGCTTTGGCTATCGACGTCTGCATTTGTATCTGCACAAGGAGATGGGCGTGAATCACAAGAAGGTGCAGCGCGTGTATCGCGAGCTGGGACTCACCGTGAAGCGCACACGGCGCAAGCATCTGCGGCGGACGCTTCAGCCACGGCCGGTGTTGACGGCGCCCAACCAGGAGTGGGCTCTGGACTTTGCCAGCGATGTTACGGCCGCCGGACAGCGTTTCCGCGTCCTGGGCGTGATCGACAGTTTCACCCGGCAGTGTCTGGCATTGGAGGTCTCTACCAGCTTCCCCAGCCGCCGTGTTACTCGCGTGCTCGAACGGGCGATCGCAGCACACGGAAAGCCGCAATCGATTCGCAGTGATAATGGGCCTGAACTAACTTCTCGTCATTACCTGGCGTGGGCCATCGAGTGGAAGATAGATCTCGTGCACATCCAGCCGGGCAAGCCGACGCAGAACGGAGGCATGGAGAGCTTCAACGGAAAGCTGCGCGACGAATGCCTGAACACGAGCTGGTTCTGGAATCTGTTCGACGCCAGGCGGAAGATATCGGCATGGAAGACGGAATATAACTCGCGCCGCCCGCACAGCTCGCTCGCCTACAGAACGCCGGACGAGTTCGCGCGGCAGTGGAAGGCTGCTTCTCTTTCAGAAGCAAAGAGTATGGCCTTGGATCAGCCGTATCAAGGCAACCCTGACGGGCTCCGCTTCGCTCCGGCCTTGACACGGCTGCTCCAAGGCCAAGAGATCTCTTCCTTGGAAAGAAAAGCAGAAAAATGTGAGTTATGATTTCATACACCGAATCGGACGAACTTTGGGGTCAGGTCAACGTCGTCCAGCCTTGTGGCCGTGATGATCTTGCCTATGTGTTTCAGGAACCAGTGTCAGTGATACCATCCGACATCCGGATGATCGAACAGGCAGCCGCACTCCTCAAAGTCCATCCAGTCGCACTGAGGCGGAGAGCGAAAGCTCCCTTGGCGTTTCCACCCCTGCTAGTCGACGATGATCTCGCCAGCAACCTTGACTTGACATCCAACCAGGTGCGCTCCTATGCCCGGGAGATTCTTAGCTTGCAGCGATTTGGTGCCCGTTCGTCCCGATTCGATAAGACAGGAGCCTGGCGATGACCGGCGAAACAGCTTCCGCTAACCGCGAAATCAAGCTCGTCACTCCGATGACACCCGGGGCCGCCGCAATGTATCTGAGCCTGGATGTTAAAACGATCACCCGTTGGGCCCGGCAAGGCTACTTGCCGGCCCATCCACTTGGAGAGGGAAAGCGCAAATTCTGGCGCTTTCTCCCGAGCGAGTTGTCCGAGTGGTTGGCGGCCAAAACTAACAACTCCCAAAACCATGACTCGCACCGAGGTGACCTGTGACATCGAGGATGTAAACTCTTCGACAGCCATCAGTGCGCTTTCCAAGGAGAAACTCCGGATGAAAGCGCAAAGGTACCAGCGCGGTTCTCTGAGGTTGCGCAAGCGGAAAAGTCTTCCCGATGTATGGGAGTTCCGTCATTACGAGGAAGTGGGTAACAAGACGCATTACAAGAGACAGCTTGTGGGCCCTGTTACCCAATTCCCAACGCGGAAAGACGCCGAAAAGGCCGTTGCACAGCTCAGGGTAGACATTAACGAGGGAGCCGAACACCGCTCCCATGAACCTCGAACAACTCGCTGCACATTACCTGCAGGTTGAGTTGCCATCGAAAGCGTATTCCACGCAGGAGGGGTACAAGAACTACCTCGACCTGCACGTTTTGCCAAAGTGGGGCCGGCACGGCCTCGCTTCCATCAAAGCCGTCGAAGTCGAAGCTTGGCTTCGAGGGCTCAAAACTGCGAAGCGAAAGCCTGCCAGTCCCGGCACCAAAACCAAGATCCGGAATCTGATGTCAGCGCTATTCAGTCACGCAATCCGGCACGAGTGGTCGTCGCGCAATCCGATCTCGTCGGTACGCACGTCGTCCAAGCGTCAGCACATACCCGAGATCCTGACCACGGAGGAGTTCCAGGCTCTCATCCCGGAGCTCACCCATCGGGCACGGGTGATCGTATTGCTTGCCGGCAGCACTGGTTTGCGGCGCGGAGAGATCATCGCCCTGCGCTGGCGTGATATCGACTTCAAGGCCTGTCAGGCGGATGTCCAACGCTCCATCTGGCACAACGTCGAAGGCGACACGAAGACCGAGGTTTCCTGCAAGCCCGTACCTTTGCCTGTGTTCGTCGTCGATGAACTGAAGCAGTGGCGGGAGGCATCGCTCTACAGGTCAGAGGATGATTTTGTCTTCCCGTCCATCTTGAAGAATGGCGAACAAGCCATTTCGCCGGAAAGCATCTTGAAGCGGGAGATTCGTCCGGCGCTGGACCGGATCGGCGTAACGAAGCGGGTGGGCTACCACACGTTCCGGCACACACTCGCATCGCTGCTCGGCTCTCTTGGGGTCAATGTCAAAACCACCCAGGAATTGCTGCGCCATGCGCAATCCCTCGATCACAATGAGGATTTACCAACAGGCTGTCAGTGGAGAAAAGCGGGCAGCCCAGGACCTCGCATTTTCTGCCCTGTTATTCGAAGGTGGTGCAATCGAACCCACGCGAACCCACGGAGAGGGGGTAAGAGATATGGACAACGCCTTAAACCATTGATTCTATTTGATTTATGGCGGGGACGACGGGGCTCGAACCCGCGACCTCTGCCGTGACAGGGCAGCGCTCTAACCAACTGAGCTACGTCCCCTCTGCAATTTCAATCACTTAGCGCAAATCGCAGATTTTACTGTCTTTTCCTACTGTCCATTCCGTCGCTTGTTTCCATATTTTCCACCGGATATAACCGAATTCCGGGAGAAATGGACAGTATGGACAGTAAGCAAAAACGAAAAGCCCCTGTCACAATCCAAGCCGATGCGGACCACGAAGTTGTCACCACTCCGTTGTTCAAATTGTACCAAACAAATCCGCCTAGCCTAAGGGCTACGTTTTGCACGGGCGAGGTCGATATGCAATTGGCACACTCGCCGGCGCCCAGCTAAGGCGACCTGCCAGTTCTCTCCAAGCGCTGCCGGACTCCACCGGCGGCAACCCAACCCATGTTGTGGAAGTGTGGCGCGACATCTCGGAGCGCCGGGCGGCCGAGGCAAACCTCGCCGAGTCGCATCGCCTTGCCTCGCTGGGGATGCTGGCCTCCGGCTTCTCACATGAGTTGAATACCCCGCTGGGCACGGTTCTCACGTGCATCAAGGGCATTCTCCGCGAGACGCCGCCCAACCGGCAAAGGGAATTGGACGAGGGCAGAATCCGCGAGAACGCCTCCATCGCCCGCGAACAATTGCTGCGATGCCGCGGTACCACCCAGCAATTCCTTCGTCTGTCGCGCGGGCAGCGGCACGCCGATACGATCGTCGATCTGCGCGAAGTGATCGATGCCGCGCAGCGGCTTGTGAGCCCCACGGCGCACGCCCACCCCGTGCAGATCTGATTCGCTTCGTCCAGTTATGGCGCGGACTCTCCTTCCGCCAGAGCCTGGCTTGTCTCGATCCCGGGTTCGCTCCAGAAGCTGGTTCCAGCGCTGTGCTCGAAGAGGCCACGGCGTTCTATCAGCAGCAACTGGATCACAGCCCCGATGCGATGCGTTATCTCCAGCGGCGTGGAGTGCATGATGCAGCTCTGATCCGGGAACTGGGCATCGGCTATACGAGCGCAATGACGACGAAAAGCACGAGATGAACCGGCGCTAAGAGGTTAGTATCGTTTCGTGCAAAACCCAGGGCGACGCCGGCGATCCCACACGCCATCAGCCCCGCGACGATGGGGAGTCGAACCATGTTGCTCAATTGCCACCCACCGGTAGCGAGGCCAGATAAGGTCTGTCCCCAATCCGATGCGCTCGACTTGACACAACCACTAGCCCCGAGAGGTCAGAACACGAGTGGTCTGACCTTACTTCAAAAAAGTGGCTAAAGTCTACCGCCGTCGCTGCCACTGGCGCGGCGGCGGTGCAGAGTTCTCATTCTGTTAATTGGTCTGGTTGTTGTTTAGGAGGGCGGGGCGCATCAAGGGGTCTTGAGTGTAGATCATCTGACCATCTGACCGGCGCCCCAGCCGTGGCAGTAGAAGACATCTTTGCGTGTGTTGACATAGAACGACGGCCGGCTCTCCTCGTGCAGCGGACAGAGTCCAACGAACTCGGATCGACCCGCAGGATGACCAGTCCAGTTATGCTGCCGCAGATAATCCAGCAGCGGCGTTCGCCGCTTGAGTGTTTCGACGTCTTCGCCCACAACGCTTTTTCGCCTCCGGAGCCCAGCGTAGGAGCAGTGACGCCGGCAATCCCAGGCAAGGATGGTGGGTGAAAAGGATTTTTCTCAGAGACGCAACGGCCAGAGGTTTTTGAGAACCGGAGTGATCCAGCGACAATGGCCCCGTTTCACCATCGGCCTGATGACTGCGCGTTCCAGCCAATGAGCTACGCGGGAAACGGTCTGGCTGAGAAAGGAAGGCGCCGGCTGAGAACAGTCCAGGCCGCTTGACCAGCGGCGGACAGTGGAAGGATCCGGCAACCGATCAGGGTCCTTGAGCTTCGGCAACGCCTTCTCCCAAGCAACAGCCCTCCACAAAGCGCCGCAGCAGTGCCTGGCAGCGCGCCAACAGGCTGTAATGCGTGTAGGGCAGAGAAAATATCGGCAGAAAGGTGAAGGTCGTCCCGCAGCTTCGGCACAGCGGCCCCGGCGAATCCTGATCCAATCGTGATGCTCGTCGTGCGCCTGTTTGCGCCGCCGGCCATGACCAACAATCGAATCCTGTTCACAAACCGGGCATCGGCGTAAGATGATTTCGTCCGAGTCTTCGGCCCAGCCGGCAGCAAGCCGCTCCAGCGCGACCGACACTGGGACAAAGAGGATCGTAACCTCACACGGGTTCCGCTTCCTGCTGCGATCCGCCAAGATGCTGGCAGGAAGCGGGGCTCGCCTCCTAAAGAAAATCCAACTGAAAGAAAATATAACTTCTTGCCGACAGCCACAATCGCGTGGTCCAGCTTATTGGCCGGTTAT
>CAWDKT010000021.1:0-168788 GCA_963802955.1 uncultured Acidobacteriaceae bacterium | reverse complement strand
CCCCCGAACTTATTCCGGCGCTTTGTTGGCGGCAATCGCCATCGCGTTGTTGGCTGCCATCGCCAGCCTGGTCTGGTGTTTCATGCTGGGCGGCAAGATCAGCACCGCGCAAGCCGAGCTGACCGATTCCCAGCAGCAAAATGCCAAGCTGGCCGCGGACCTGCGGGAAACCCAGGCTCGGCTGCAGGTGACAACTGAAGAACTGGGCAAGTCGGTGGGCCTGACGCAGAAGCAACTGAACGACCGCGCCCAGGCGATCATCCAGCGGGAGCAAGCCGATGCGCAGAAACTCGAAAGCGAACAGAAGCAGACCGCGCAGCAGGTGAACCAGGTTTCCAGCGCCGTCACGAACGTACAGTCGGATGTGGGCGGCGTGAAGACCGACCTGACCAAAACGCAAACTGACCTGGCGACCACGATCAGCCAGCTGCAGCAGGTGCGCGGCGACCTGACGAATACGGACAGCGTAATTGCGCGCAATCACGACGAGCTGGTGCTGCTGGAACACAAAGGCGACCGCAATTATTACGAGTTTAGCTTGACCAAGGGGCAGAAGAAGCCCGTGGGCACGGTGAGTCTTGAACTGAAGAAGACTGACCAGAAGCGCAACCGGTTCACTCTTGACGTGTTTGCCGACGACAAGGTGTATGAGAAGAAAGACCGCAATGTGAACGAGCCGTTGCAGTTTTACGCCGGCAAGGATCCTGCCCTCTATGAGATCGTGGTGAACAGCATCAAATCGAAGAACGAGATCTCGGGCTATCTCTCCACACCCAAGGGCGCGCCCGCTCCGGCCGCTATTGCTCAGTAATCGGAACGTGGGGCGTGACCACAAGGTTGGGCTGATACCGGAAACTGAAGGTGAAGTCCAGCTTCTTGCGCGCGTCCCATTGAGCCTTGGTCAGCTTGAAAGCGGAAACGAAGGTTCCTTCGATGGTTTGCCCGGGCTGAAGCGTGGTGTCGAGCGGTGAAATGGGCTGGTCGTGCGGCACTGGAAGGTCAGGGTAGGCGACAAAGATCCGGTCGTAGTCGATTTTGTTCGCGGCGTAGCTGGAGTGGATGCCATCGTCCAGCGTCACGTTGGTGAGCACGTTGGTGAGGAACAGCGGGAAAGTGCTTTGATCGTGAATTCTCACCTTGGTAAAGACCATCACCTGGTCGACGTCTTCCTGGGGCATGGGTGCGCCATTGGCATCCACACCCGAGGTTTCAGTATGTTGCGGGTGGGCCAACACCGAGATCACATCGACCTTGGCAACGGGCGGCTTCTGCCCCGCAATCACGTAGATGGCGATCGCTGCGCTCACCACAACAGTCGCGACAATTGCGGCCACGATCACATGGCTGGTGCCCCTGGTAAGCTCCTCGCCAAGCGCGGCATCATCTTGTTGTTCGTCGGTGTTCTGGTGGAGCAGGCTCATAGCACCACGATCCTCACTGCGCACTTATCTTATCGCCATTTGCGTTCCGCAAGCCATGGTTTCCCTTCTTGCACCTCAACTCCTTAAGGTTCGTAAAGGAGACCTATGGGGGATGAGGCCGGAGGCTGAGTGTCTATTCCCCGGTTGCTGAGAGCGTCACCCGCTTCCTGGCCGATTGATCAGGGCCTGTAGCGCCGTCTTGAGCGCAACGGCTCCCTTGCGGGATCCCGTCTGTCCGCCTTCAAACTCAATCCAGCCTTCGTTGAAGCCATCGAGCATCTGGATGCGCGGCCACGGATTCTTCATGCCCTGGGATCGGAATAAAGGCTCCCACGTTTCCCGTGCCACGACTTCCATTCTTACCGTGCGACCCAGCAAGTCCGTGAAGGCTGCGGCAACCTCATTTGGCGTCATGCGTCGCGGTCCTTCCAACTCGACGACCCTGTGGCCGCTCCACTTCTCTTGCAGTAGTTCGGCCGCCATTTGCCCAATATCCGCTGTCGCCACCATTGGCACCGGCTTATCGAGTGGCTGCAGAAAGCTCGGAATCACACCGTTTTCGCGCGCCGGAGCAATATCCCAACTCGAGTTCTCAATGAACCAGGCCGGCCGCAGGAAAGTGATCGGCAAGGGCAGCTCGCTGAGCGCCTGCTCGATGAGGGAGTGCTGCGAGAGCAGGTTGATTTGCGTCGCCTGCGCGCCGATTGTCGAGAGGTAAACGATTCTGTCCGGCCGCGCTTTTTCGAGGGCCGATTTAAGCGTCGCAGCTGTTGCTCGCGCCTCTGGAAAACCGGGCATGGGATCGAAATTGGGTGGAACGAGCACGAACACGCCTTCCGCGCCCTTGAACGCAGTTGCGAGCGCTGCCGCATCGCCAATGTCCGCGATTGCGACTTCGCATCCGCGCTGCGTCCAGGCTTGCGCCTTGCGGGCATCGCGCATGACAGCGCGCACGGGTAGCTGAGCCGTCAAAAGGCAGCGCGCAATCTCGCCACCGACGTTGCCTGTCGTTCCGGTAATGGCGAACATGTTCCCTCCTGTTGGTTGAAGATGATTCACGCATTGCGGCCGGGGAATTAATTCTCATTCTTCAGCGATCTTTCCGTTGAAGGAGCGATCCCACCAATGCGCTACGGCCTCGGGCGCAGCCCGGCCAGAAAGCCCTCTGCGTCGCGCGTATTCAGCAAGTCTTCAGGCGTGAGCCAGGCACGCCGCAACTGCCTGGCGCCGTACCCCATCTTGCCCAGGTTGCGGCTGTCGTGCGAGTCCGAGGATATGACGATTTTGCAGCCATGCTCTTTGGCCAGGCGAAGGTCGCGATCGTTCAGATCCAGGCGCTCGGGCGCGGCGTTATGTTCCATGGCCACGCCTAGTTCCGATGCGCGTCGCAGCACTGCAGCCATATCCAATGCGAAAGGCTCGCGGCGCAGCAGCAAACGTCCTGTCGGATGGCCCAGAATCCGCACGTACGGGTTTTCAATCGCCTTCAGCACGCGCTCCGTCATCTCTTCGCGGCTCTGCTCGAAGCGGGAGTGCACGCTGGCGATCACCACGTCCATCTGCGCCAGGGCTTCGTCCGCGAGGGCGAGCTCGCCATCGGCCAAAATGTCCACTTCGATGCCGGTGAAGATGCGAATGCGGCCCTCCTCGGATTCGTTCATGGTGCGATCTACTTCGTGGACCTGCTCGATCTGCTCGAAGGCCCGCTTTTCGTCCAGGCCGTTGGTCACGCCGAGAAACTTCGAGTGATCGGTGATGGCGATGTATTTATAGCCGCATGCGATAGCCGCCTCGGCCATCTCGCGAATCGAGTTGCGGCCGTCGCTCGCCGTGGTGTGCATGTGGACGTCGCCGCGAATGTCGCTGAGGTCCACAACGCGGGGAAGCTGATGCGCGGCGGCGGCATCGATCTCGCCCAGATTCTCGCGCATCTCCGGCGGCATCCAGTCCATCTGGAGCGCGGCGTATATCTCTTCCTCGGTTGCAGCGGCCACGGTCGATCCGTCGTCAAGCCGGGCCAGCGCCCATTCGTTCAGGGTGTAGCCCATCTTCAGCGCGCGTTGCCGCAGCGAGACGTTGTGCGCCTTGGAGCCGGTAAAGTACTGCAAAGCTGCGCCGTAGCTGGCTGAAGGCAGCAGCCGCACATCCACCTGCAAGCCCTGCTCGACGTGAAAGCTCACTTTGTTCTCGCCTTTGGCAATCATGTCGTGAATGCCGGGATAGGCCGCAACGTATTCGACGGCCGCAGCGGTCTGCTGGGGCGCGCAGGCAGGCCCGGTGGCCAGCAAATCGAGATCGCCAACGGTTTCGCGCCCGCGGCGAAGGGAACCGGCGGGAGTCACATTTTCAATGCCCTCGAACTTGAGCAGATAGGTCTTGATGCGCTCCGCTTCTTCCTCGGCGACATCGATGCGGAAGCGCCCGACGCTCCGGCGATAGTCCTCAATACCCTTGCGCAGCTTTTCAATCTGCTTGTCGCCCATGCGCGGCAGGCCTTTGAGCCGGCCGGCCTCGATGGCCTGCGCAAGCTGGTCGATGGCGCCGATCTGAGCTGCATCCCAGAGCAGAGCCACGGTTTTGGGCCCCATGCCGGGCAGCTTCAGCAGTTCCAGAACGCCTGCACCGTATTTGGCCAGCAACTCATCGCGCTGGGGCAGCGTGCCCGTCTGTGCAATGGCCTGCAGGCGGGCTGCCATGCCTTTGCCAATGCCATCGATCTCCATCAGGCGCGTGACATCGCCGGCGGCCTCGGCCAGGTCCACCGTGGTTTGTTCGGCGGCCTCGGCGGCGCGGCGATAACTGCGAATGCGAAAGCCGTCGGCCCCGTCAATCTCGAGCAGGTCGGCCGTCTCCGCCAGCAGGCGGGCGATGGTCTTGTTGTCCATGTTGATGCCCTCCGACCGCAGTATGAATCATCCGCGGCGGTCCGGGCGAATCGGGAGGCGCATGCACGTGGAGGATGGCTGGTGCGCAGACGCGACGGCGCACGCCGCTCCCAGTGTGTGTGATTTGAGATGTGACAGGAAATGGCTTACTGGGCGCAGTTCACCACTCCGCCGGGCGGCGGTCTTGCGGGGACGCCCGGGCCCTACGAGCGCCTAGGCGGCGCTGTGGGCGGCAGCATCCCGCATACGGATTACGGCATCCGCCTGCGGGCCTTTCTGGCCTTCGACTATGTCGAACTCGACTTCATCGCCCTCTTTGAGCGTTTTGTATCCATCCAACTGAATTGCTGAGTAATGAACGAATACATCCGGCCCGTCTTCACGTCCGATGAATCCGTAGCCCTTGGCGTTGTTGAACCACTTAACCTTTCCTTTGAACTGAGCCACAGGATGCCTTTCTTTGTATTTGAGAGGATACGGTGAGTTTTGAGGGAAACTACAAACCGTATTTGTTAAGACGCCGGGAGTTGCCGAAAGGTTGGACCTAACCTTCACGTACCACCAAATGGAACGAACTCCGGCCGGTATCCTGTGGAAATCGATCGCAATCCGAGGCAAATCCCAGATTGTATCGCAAAGTCAGGGGGTCGCGTAAGCGAGGCGCCCGAGACCGGGAAGCTCCGGGTTTCGCCGCGGGCTAGTGTCCCGTCCCTGAAGTTCAAGCCATAACTAGAGCTGTCATCCGGAGCGAAGTTTGCCGCGTTTTGCGGCAAACGGAGGCGAAGGATCTGAGTTTGCTCCTTGCAAATTATGCTAAGAAATTCTGGGACACTTCACTAGCTCTTCCGTTTGCCGCGCTGCAATCGGTCGTAGAGCATCACGCTGATCATGGTTTTGCCGTCGAGGATCGCGCCTTTCTCGATCATCTTGAGGACGTCGGACATCTTGACGAGGCGCAGCTCGATCTCTTCGTCTTCTTCGGGTTGGGCATCGCCGGGCTCAAGCCCTTCTGCGACAAAGACCTTCATCGCTTCGCCCAGGAAACCCGGACTCGCGAAGTACTCCACCAGAGAACGCCACTTTTTCGCGCGGTAGCCCGTCTCCTCGATGAGCTCGCGCTGCGCGGCAGCCAGCGGTTCTTCGCCGGCGTCAATTTTGCCGGCCGGCAGCTCCCACAAGTACTGGTTGGCCGCATGGCGATACTGGCGCTCCATCACGATCCAGGGGTCCTTCTTGCTCTTTGCGTTGTCGATGGCGAGGATGACCACGCTTCCGTTGTGGCGGATGACGTCGCGCTCGTTCTGGCGCCCACCCGGCTCAATCAGCTTGTCGTGCACCACCCGGAAGACCTTGCACTCGAACACAACTTCGGAGCTGAGTACCTTGGCGTGCTGCCCCGCGGCTCGTTTGGGCGAAATCTTCGTTTTCGTGGTCTTTCCCGTCTTTTTCCCCGGCATGTTCACTCCTCAAGTTTTGCGCGTCATCGTCGAGCGCGATTCTCCACGAGTATACGCATTGCAGTCGTCAAACTTTGCCATTGCTGCATCGACTGGGCCCGCCATGGCATCCTTTACTAAGCTGAATTCAGCAAGACATGTTGATTGTTCCCGAGACAAGCGAACCGGACGTGAACGAATTGTCGACCGCAGAATGTTATCCCGTGACTGTAGAGCCGGGTCAGAGCCGCCTCTTCCTCGATTTTTGTCAGGGCTCTCTTGGCCGTTTTTTGCCTGTGGGCGGATCGGAACTGGCACGCCCTCCTCTTCCGGCGCACTGGCCTGAGCTGGTTCACCTCGTCGCTGAGCAAAACCCGTCCCCAGCCGCGGAAGATTCAATTGCTGCCCTCGCCATGGGCGCGGGAGCAGTGGTCACAGGCCAGCAGGTGGGCTTGTTCGGCGGCCCTCTCTACTCGCCGTTCAAAGCGGCAACCGCGATTGCCCGCGCGCGCCATGCCACGGCTGGCGGCAGACCCCACGTCGCTATTTTCTGGCTCGCGAGCGAAGACCACGATTTCGAGGAAATTCGCGATGTGACTTTCCCTGACGGACGGGGGTTGGCCAGGCTGGTCTACGAGACCGTTCCCAAGGCCGCGATCCCGGTGGGTGAAGTGGTGCTGGACGAATCCATCATCCCGCTGGCGGAACGCGCCGCGGAAACCCTTGGGCCTTCCGATGCCACTGAGGCTCTGACTGCGGCCTACAGGCCGGGCCGGACCGTTGCGCAAGCGTTCGCCGATTTCTATTCCAAGGTATTTGCTTCTCAGGGGTTGCTGATTGTGGATGCCAGCAGCCGCGATTTCCACCGGCTGGGAGCTCCCGCGCTGCGTGCGGGGATTGAGCGCGCCGATGAGTTCCACGCTGCACTCTTGGAGCGCAACCAGGCTCTCGAAGCAGCCGGGTACCATACGCAGGTGGCCGTGGCGCCGGAATCGAGCCTGCTGTTTTTGGTCGACGAGAAAACCGGCGCGCGCGTGGCGCTGAAGCGGATTGCGCCCACGGCCGCGGAGCCGGGCGGCCTGTGGCACGCCGAGGGACAGACACTTTCGACTGCGGATCTGGTGGGAATTCTGGAGGCCGAGCCGGAACGCATTTCGCCGGCGGCGTTGCTGCGGCCCGTCTTTCAGGATTTTCTGTTCTCGACGTCGGCGCAGATCGCCGGCCCTGCCGAGATTGCCTATCTGGCCCAGTCCACCGTTCTCTTCGAGCGCATCCTCGGGTATCAACCGCCTCCGGCCGCGCGCTTTTCAGCCACGCTCATCGAGCCCGCGACCGGCAAATTGCTCGAAAAGCACGAACTCACGCTGGAGCAGATCTTTGCCGAGGAGAGCGCCGGTTCGCTGGCGCAGCGGCTGGCAGCGCGAGCGATGCCGATTGAAACCAAGCAGAGACTGGCGGCGACGGGCAACGCGCTCGATGCCGAGCTCAGCCTGCTCGTGGAGTGGATGCACTCGCAGGACAAGGGACTTGGCCAGTCGGCCGAGACGGCGGCCGGCAAAATGCACTACCAGATGAATCGCCTGCGCACGCTCGCGGCGAACTTCCAACTGCAGCGCGAAGGTTCGCTGGCGCGCCACGCCGAGAGCATCTTCCAGGCGATCTATCCCGGCGGAGTGATGCAGGAGCGGGTGCACGGCGGCGCGTACTACTTTGCCCGCTACGGGCTGGAACTGGCCGAGACGCTGTGCGCGCATGCGACGCGGTGCGCCGGGCATGCCGCGCTCTGGCTGTAAAAAAGCAGGTTTCAGGGGTCAGAAGAGCAGGGAACGAAGGAACAAGCGACAGGCAGCCAAGGACCGAGGGACGGCAGCCAAGGAAGGACGACAGCCCCCGGCAGGGGCGAGCCAGCTATTTACCCAATCGTTCCTGAAGACTCGCCGGTGACCCACAAACAACCGCGAAAGCGGTTGTCATCCCGAGCGTAGCCGAGGGATCTGCGGTTGCTCTTAACGACGCTCGCAGCTAGGAAACGCAGTTTCCGGATTGCCGGCGATACATCCAGAACACCTTCCAGATGCAACTCAATTCCCCTGACCTGATGCCAGCGCCGTAACCCTGCTGGCTCGAGCTCCTGCGTGGGCTGCGGATTGCAGAAATTCACACTTGACATTGACAGAGAATCCACTACCATTTGGTTGTGGATCGATTGGGTACAACATTTGCGGCTTTATCTGATCCGACGCGGCGGACGATGATCGAGCGACTCTCACACGGACCTGCGTCTGTGCATGGACTGACGGAACCTTTTGCACTGTCGCAGCAGATGATTTCAAAGCATATTGCCTACCTGGTGCGGGCGCGGATTGTGATGAAGACGAAGCGTGGACGGGAGAGTGTGTGTACGCTGAGGCCGGAAGCGATAAAGACAGTGAGCGACTGGGCGCACCACTATCGCCGATTCTGGGAAGAGAGTTTCGACAAGCTGGATGTGGTTGTGAACGAAATGAAAAAAGCGGAGGTGAGAGATGACAAAAGACACGGTAAATGAGGCAGAACGGTTGGTTTTGACAAGAGTTTTTGATGCCCCACGCGAGTTGGTTTGGAAGGCGTGGACAGACCCGAAATATGTGATGCAGTGGTGGGGGCCGAAGGGTTTCACCGCGCCTGTTTGCAGAATTGATTTTCGCGTGGGCGGAAAGTTTCTCTGCTGCATGAGATCGCCGGATGGGCAGGAGTTCTGGAACGGTGGCGAGTACTTCGAGATTGTTCCCCACGAGAAGATTGTTTACTCGATGTACTTTGCAGACGCGAAGGGAAACAAGGTTGAGGCTGCGCAATATGGGATAGAACATGAGGCCATGGAAGATGCGCACGATGTGGTCCTCTTTGAGGATTTTGGAGATGGCCAGACGAAGCTCACCTTGATTGGAAACGAAACCATGGAGAGCGCAAAGGATAGCGGTCAATTGGAGGGCTGGAACCAGATACTCGATAAAATCGCGACAGTTGTTGCGGGGCTGGCGCAGGCGAAATAAGAAGTTGCAGTTTCGAGGATCGTCATGCGCCGGGTGGCCCACCCTACGAATCGGGTGCCCCGTCCTAGCTTGCTAGGGCGGGAAATGAGAAGTGGGGCCAAACCGTACCTGTGCCGGGTGGCCCACCCTACAAATCGGGTGCCCCGTCCTAGCTTGCTAGGGCGGGAAATGATAAGTGGGGCCAAACCGCACCTGTGCCGAGTGGCCCACCCTACGAATCGGGTGCCCCGTCCTAGCTTGCTAGGGCGGGAATCGAGAAGTGGGACCGAACCGCACCTGTGCCGAGTGGCCCACCCTACAAATCGGGTGCCCCGTCCTAGCTTGCTAGGGCGGGAACTGATAAGTGGGGCCGAACCGCACCTGTGCGCGCAGTCCCATCCGCTCCCGTTTCGCCGCCGTCTACTCCGACTCGATCTCGATGATACCCTCCATCCCCGTCAGGTAGTGCGTGTAGCTGGACCACGCCCAATCTTCGGGCTTGTCCGCCAACCCACGCGCGACCGGATTGCGGTGCATGTAGCGCAGCTTTTCGATGCGCTTCCGGCTGCTGCGAACGTTGAAGTCATAGTACCGGGCTTGCCAGAAGGGTTCGCGGCTGCGCAGAGCCAGGGAGCGCGAGACCGATTGCTTGAGTGCCTGTATCGCGGTGGCAAGCCGCGCCGTCTCCGGCTCGCTAACCAGCAGGTGAACATGCTCCGGCATCACCACGTAGCCGATCACGCAGCATCTAAGCCGTCGTCGTATCGTCGGAAGTACCGCCGGTTTTGAATCGCGAAGAGCAACCGCAGATCCACGCCACGGCGGGCAGGCTTTTCGCTCCGTCGGCCACGGCGGACTCCGTTCAGGATGACAGCGCGTGGAGAAGCGGCCGCGATGGGGATGCCGGATCAAAATCGCCGGCTGCGATCTTCCGATCTCTGACCCCTGCTTCCTGCTGCCTGACCCCTGATCCCTAATCCCTAATCCCTGACCCCTGGCCGTATAATCCTCGCGAACCAAAGTCGAGGTCCTCATGAAGCATTTGTTTGCATTTCTCCTGGCGGTGTCGCTTGCCACTCCGGCGCTTCGCGCCCAGGCGCCCGATTGTGCGACGCCCGGCACGGACAACGCTTTCCTTGGCATCCAGACCATTCGCTTATGGCCCGGCCCGGCTCCGGAGGCCAAAGGCGACACCTGTTACGACATTCCTGCGATCACCATTTTTGAGCCGCGGCGCGGCCAGGCAAACGGCTCAGCGGTCGTCGTCTTTCCCGGCGGCGCGTACGCGCATCTGGCCGGTGACCTGGAGGGCCGCGAGGTGGCCGACTGGTTTACAGCGCACGGGTTTGTGGCCTTTATCGTGAGCTACCGGCTCAGCTCGCATGGGTACATCCTGCCGGTTCCGCTGCTCGATGGGCGGCGCGCGATCCAGACTGTGCGCGCGCGGGCCGCGGACTACCACATCGATCCCAACCGCATTGTGGTGATCGGTTTTTCTGCTGGCGGCCATCTGGCGGCGCTTACCGGAACGCAATTCGTTCCCGGCAACCCCAACGCCGAAGATCCGATTGATCGCGTTTCCAGCCGCCCGGACTTCATGGTTCTTGGCTACCCCTGGATTGGCGCGATTTCGACCGACACCTCGCACTTGAGCTACTGCAAGCTCTTCAACGTGATGGACCAGTGCGATGCGCTGCGCACCAAATACGATCCCACGCTGTTTGTCACCAAAGACACGCCGCCGACTTTCATCTATCACACGTTTAACGATCAGACGGTGCCCATCCAGCAGAGCCTGGACTTCTTTCAGGCGCTGGTGAAGGCCGGCGTGCCGACGGAGTATCACGTCTTTCCCAACGGGGCGCATGGCAGCGGACTGGGCAAGGGCGATCCGCAACTGGACCAATGGCCGATGCTGCTGGAAAGCTGGCTGCGGGCGCAGGGATTGCAGACGGCAGACAAGGCGGTTGTGGGGGCAAGGTAGACCTGGGAAACGCGCCGAAAATTTGGCCTGAAAATTAAAGGCGGGCAGACAGCTCAGGGAGTGGAAGGAGTTCCCGGAACTGGCTGCCCGCTGGACCCTGGACCGGGTCTAGGTGGTAGCTTAAGTGTAGGACGAATTGAGGCAAAAGCAAGTCCTTTTTTGCATTAATTTTCCCGTTTCGTGACTGCGATCACAGTATGCCGCGCCCCAGGCCCTTGCGCGTTGACTTAGGGGCCTCCGCTTGATACAAAAAAGTGTTCCACTTGAAAAGGTTTTTGTTTGAAAGCCGGAGCGGCCCGGTCACGCCATGCAAGTGATTCTTCAACAACTCGGCCAACTTCTCATTGACGCTATCCCTACGGCGCTGCTCTTTATCGTGCTGGTGTTCGCCTATCAATTTCTCGTCCAGGTTCCGCTGACGGCGGTTCTTGCCAAGCGCCGCGCGCTGACTGAAGGCGCCATGGAAGACGCACGCAAGGCGGTCGCGAATGCTGAAGCCAAAGCCGCCGAATATGCCGAACGCCTGCGCCAGGCCCGAGCCGAGGCCTACAAGCTGCGTGAGCAGCGCGTGAAACAGTGGAACGCCGAGCGCGATGCCGCGCTCGAGGCATCCCGCCAGGCAGCCAGTCACAAGGTCCGCCAGGCGAAGGCCGATCTCGACGCTGAGATTGCGTCTGCAAGGAACGCGATCCAGGCTTCCTCCGCCGATTTGGCCGGCCAGGCCGTTCGCGCCGTTCTGCCTGTCGCCGCCGGGGGGGCACGTTGACCCAGTTGCTGATGAAGATGCGCCTCTCTGCCGGCCTTTTGATTCTCGCTTTTTTCGCTGCCATCTCGCTCATGGTGATCGCGGCGGCGCCTGCGATCAGGGCGCAGAGCCCGGCAGCCGTTCCCGCTTCTTCCACGTCTGCAAGCGCGCCGGCAAGCCAGACCGGTTCCGCGCAGAACCCGGATGCCGAGAAAAACGACGACACGAAATTCCTGCACGCACCCGCCGTTCGGTCGCTGGCGCGGCTGTTACATCTCGACCTGGATACAACGGTTGACATCTTCCTTGCCATCAACTTCGCCGTAATCTTCCTGCTCATCGCCGTTCCGCTGAGCAGGTATATGCCGAAGATCCTTCGCAAGCGTTCGCGGAATTTAAGCCACGATCTCGAAATCGCGCGCGAGGCCACTGCGGATGCGAAGACGCGCTTGAGCGCGGTTGAGGCAAAGCTGGCCGGCCTGGGCGCGGAGATCGAGAAGTTTCGCGCCGAGCTGGAGCAGGAAGCTCTCGAAGACGAAAAGCGCATCAAAGCGGCGCTCGGCGAAGAAAGTACGCGCATCGTGGCCGCGGCCGAGCAGGAGATTGGCGTGGCAGTGGCCCAGGCCAAGCGCGGGCTGCGCAGCTTTGCCGCCGACCTGGCGATTGAGCAGGCATCGAAGCAAATCAAACTGACACCGGAGACCGACCGCGCTCTCATCCGCGAGTTCGTGGCCGGCGTATCGGCCGATGGCCCGGGCAAGGGAGGTAACAACTAGATGCCGGCCTTTGTTGCCCGCTACGCACTTGCCTTTGCTCAAGTGGTGACCGATGCCAAACTCGACGCGGCCGCTCTCGACCGTCAGTTCTCCGATTTCTTGGCTACGTGGGACGCCAGCACGGAGTTGCGCGCGTTCTTTGTCAACCCTGCCATCCCCACAGCGCAGAAGATCGGGATTCTCGACAAGATGAACGAGAAGATGGGCTTGCAAAAAGAGCTGCGCAATCTGCTGGCCGTGCTCATTTCGAACAATCGCATCGGGCACGTGGCGGAAGTGGCCGTGGCGTGGCGCAGAATTCTGCAGGAGCAGCGGGGCATTAGGCCGGCGGAGATTGTTTCGGCACGCGAGTTGGACGATAACGAGCGCCAATCGCTAGTGGCCGAGGTAGGCAAGCTGGCCGGAGGAAAGATTGACGCGAGTTTCAAGCTCGATCCGGCGATTCTTGGCGGCACGGTGGTGCGCATCGGATCGACGGTGTACGACGGCAGCGTGAAGGGCCGGCTGGAAAGACTCAGAGAGGCATTAACAGAAGGGTGATCCCTGACCCCTGAAGGAACGTACATGGCTCAGATTAAAGCAGACGAAATCACAGAACTCCTGCGCGAGCAGATCGCGAACTACGACTCGAAGGTGCAGGTTGACGAGGTGGGAACGATCACGTCGCTGGGCGACGGCATCGCCCGCCTGCACGGTCTCGACAAGGTGATGGCCGGCGAGTTGCTCAGTTTCCCGCATGATATTGCCGGGCTCGCTCTCTCGCTCGAAGAAGACCAGGTGGGCGCGGTCATCCTCGGCGACTACACCGAGCTCAAAGAGGGCCAGGAGGTCAAGCGCACCGGGAAAATCCTCTCTGTACCCGTGGGCACGGAGATGATCGGCCGCGTGGTGAACGCGCTGGGCCAGCCGATCGACGACAAGGGCCCTATCGCTACAACGGCGACGCTCCCCGTGGAGCGTCTCGCTCCCGGAATCATCGATCGCCAGCCGGTTCGCGAGCCCATGGCGACAGGCCTCAAAGCGATTGACGCCATGATCCCCATTGGCCGCGGCCAGCGCGAGCTGATTATCGGCGACCGCCAGACCGGCAAAACCGCCGTCCTGCTCGACACCATCATCAACAACGCCAAGAACGACCTGATCTGCATCTACTGCGCCATCGGCCAGAAGCGCTCGTCGATCGCCCAGGTGGTGCAGACGCTGACAGAGCATGGCGCCATGGGGCACACCATCATCGTGGCGGCATCGGCCTCGGAACCCGCTCCCATGCTCTACCTGGCTCCCTACGCCGCTACTTCCATGGGCGAGTACTTCCGCGACAACGGACGCCACGCTCTGGTCATGTATGACGATCTCTCCAAGCACGCCATGGCTTACCGCGAAATCTCGCTGCTGCTGCGCCGCCCGCCGGGCCGCGAAGCTTATCCCGGCGACGTCTTCTATCTCCACTCGCGCCTGCTGGAGCGCTCCTCCAAAATGAGCAAGGAAAAGGGCGGCGGATCGCTGACCGCTTTGCCGGTGATCGAAACGCAGGCCGGTGACGTATCGGCCTACATTCCGACGAACGTCATCTCCATCACCGACGGGCAGATTTTTCTTGAGACCGATTTGTTCAACTCCGGCGTGCGGCCGGCCGTGAACGTGGGCCTCTCGGTATCGCGTGTTGGTTTCTCGGCGGCCATCAAGGCGGTCAAGCAGGTGGGTTCCACGCTCAAGCTCGACCTGGCGCAGTATCGCGAACTCGCGGCCTTTGCGCAGTTCGGCTCCGATCTCGATCCGCTGACGCAGAAGCAGCTGGCGCGCGGCGTGCGGCTGACCGAACTGCTGAAACAGCCGCAATTCCAGCCGCTTACATGGCAGCAGCAGATGGTGGTGCTCTTCGCCGGCACGCAGGGCTATCTTGACGACCTGAAGGTGGAAGACATCCGCGCCTTCGAGGACGGGCTGCACAAATATTTTGCCGCCGCGCAGCAGGCGCTGATGGCGGATTTGACAGCAAAGAAGTCGCTTGACGACGATCTGCGCAATCGGCTGCACGCAGCGTTGAAAGAGTATTCGGCAAACTTTAAGCAGGAGCTGGCAGCGGTGTAAAGAGCCGGTAGCTTTTAGCCAGTAGCCTGCAGCTTTCCGCGGTTAGCTACCGGCTACAAGCTACCGGCGACTGGCTCAGAACGAAAATGGTGAAAGCGATCGGCAAAAGATGGCAAACGTTTTAGATCTCCGGCGGCGTATCCGCAGCGTGAAGAACACGCGGCAGATTACCAAGGCCATGAAGATGGTCTCGGCGGCCAAGCTGCGCCGCGCGCAGGAGCGTGCGCTGGCCGCGCGGCCCTACGCGCGCATGATCGTCAGTGTCCTGCAGTCGCTGGTTCGCCGCGTCGATCTTTACGACGAGACGACAGGCAATTTGTGCAATGCGCTTTTTCTCACGCGGCCTGAGAAGCGCGTGCTGGTCATCGTGGTCAGCGGCGACAAGGGATTTGCCGGCGCCTTCAACGCCAACATCCTCAAGACCGCGTATCAGTTCATCAACGGCAACCCCGATAAGGAAATCGATATCGAGGCCGTGGGCCGCAAGGGCCGCGACCAGATGCGACGCCGCTATCCCGTCGCCGTTTATACCGAGCAGAAAGACGAACAGGGCAATACGCGGCATGTGCGGTCGCCCAGGCGGGGCATGGTGGAAGTTACCGGCGACCATCCTGGGCTGCTGGTGAATCTTGAACCCTCGCGCGTCGAGGAGATGGCGCACAACATCATCTCGCGCTACGTGCGCGAAGAGATTGACGCAGCCTACATTGTCTACAACGAATTCAAATCGGTGATTTCGCAGCGCATTGTGGTGGAGCGCGTCCTGCCGCTCATCGAACTGGGCCGGCCGCAGATCACCGGCGCCGTGGAGCCAACCGCCGAAGAAAAAGAGCGCGCGGCCCAGGCAGCGCTTTCCGCGGGCATCGAGCTTGAGCCCGCCGACACCACCGAAGCGGATGAGGAAGCAAAGAAGTTTGGCACCGCCAACGTCGACTATATCTACGAGCAGCCGCCCGAGCAGCTCTTCGCCGGTCTGCTGCCGCAGTATATTTTTTCAGTGCTCTACCACGCCATGACGGAGTCAGTGGCAGCAGAGCACGCGGCGCGCATGACGGCGATGGATTCGGCAACCAACAACGCCTCCGACATGATCGATTCGCTCACGCTGCACATGAACCGTGTGCGCCAGGCGGCGATTACCAAAGAGATCATCGAGATTGTGAGCGGCGCCGCCGCGCTATAGCGCAGGGCGTACGCTGGGAATTGGGGCCATTTCGCCCCGGAACGTAGCAAGACAACGACGCGAGCCTTATCCGCGGAGGGAAAGACGGTTGAGGATCGAGCAAGTCAATTCTGCACGATTGGAGCATTGCACATGGCGCCTTGGAGCACAATCAATTCGAAGAAGTTCCTCGTTCGCTTCGGAATCGGCTTTGCAGCAGCGTTCGTTGTCGCCGGTACTTGGCTCGTATTTGAATTCTCCTGGCTTACCGCCAGCGAACGTAACGCAGCGCAGCCGGCACTGATGGCGATTGACGGATTGCAGAGTTTCGATGCTGTCAACGACGATGACTACGACGCAAAGGTACACGATGTGCAAGCGACGGTCGAAAACGCCCGGCAATCGGCGGCCACGTTCCGCGATCAGCAGGTAGCCTTTGCGCTGCTGCAGTACCTCGGCTCGGTCGAGACGGAACGGGAGACCATGCGGACCAGCGGGCTCGCACAGAATCGGATCGAGGCCCCGGAGATTCGAGATCTGGGCCCTCAGGAAACAACGCATCTAATGGATAATGCGGCGAGCCGTTCGCTGAGTGTGAAGTTGCACCAGGCATTGAATTAGAGGAAAGTTCAGAGCTTAGAAGGCAAAACATGGCAGAAAATATCGGCAAAGTGATTCAGGTCTCCGGTCCGGCCGTGGACGTTCAATTTGAAGAGGCGACCATGCCGCCCATTTACCAGGCGCTGCGGGTCACCGACGAGGGCTTCAAGGTTCCCACGCCCATCAACGTGATCCTCGAAGTGCAGCAGCACCTGGGCGAGGGCCGGGTGCGGACTGTCGCCATGGAAGCCACCGACGGCATGGTGCGCGGCATGCAGGCCATCGATCTGGGCGGGCCCATCCGCGTGCCCGTGGGCAAAGAGACGCTGGGCCGCGTGATCAACGTGATCGGCGAGCCGGTGGACGAGCTCGGTCCCATCGGCGAGAAGACGCGCATGCCCATTCACCGTCCCGCTCCGCTCTTCGACGAGCAATCCACGCACGAGGAGATGTTCGAAACCGGGATCAAAGTCATTGACCTGATCCAGCCGTTTCTTAAGGGCGGCAAGATCGGCCTGTTTGGCGGAGCCGGAGTCGGCAAGACGGTCGTCATTATGGAGCTCATTAACAACGTGGCCAAGAACCACGGCGGTTTCAGCGTGTTCGCCGGGGTGGGCGAACGCACCCGCGAGGGGAACGACCTGTGGCTGGAGATGACCGAGAGCGGCGTGATCAAGCCTGGAACCTGGCAGGATTCGAAATGCGCCCTTGTTTACGGCCAGATGACGGAGCCGCCGGGCGCGCGTTTGCGCGTGGCCCTCACCGGGCTGACTGTGGCGGAATATTTCCGCGACGTGGAAGGCTCTGACACGCTGCTGTTTATCGATAACATCTTCCGCTTTACGCAGGCCGGCTCCGAAGTGTCCACGTTGCTGGGCCGCATGCCTTCGGCCGTGGGCTACCAGCCGAACCTCGCCACAGAGATGGGCGAGCTGCAGGAGCGCATCACGTCCACGAGCAAGGGATCAGTGACGTCGGTGCAGGCCGTTTACGTTCCCGCCGACGACTTAACCGATCCCGCGCCGGCCACCACGTTCGCGCATCTCGACGCGACCACGGTGCTCAGCCGTCCGCTCTCTGAGCTTGGCATCTACCCGGCCGTCGATCCGCTGGCGTCCACCTCGCGTATTCTTGCCGCGCGTGTAGTCGGCGACGAGCATTATGACGTGGCCCAGGGCGTGAAGAAAATTCTCCAGCGCTACAAGGATCTGCAGGACATCATCGCCATCCTTGGTATCGACGAACTCTCTGAAGAGGACAAGCTCACCGTGGCGCGCGCCCGCAAGGTGCAGAAGTTTCTCTCGCAGCCCTTCCACGTTGCGGAGACGTTTACCGGCATTCCCGGCAAGTATGTGAAGATCCCCGACACGGTGCGCGCCTTTAAAGAAATCATCGAAGGCAAGCACGATGACGTGCCCGAGCAGGCGTTTTATATGAAGGGCGGCATCGAAGAGGTGCTGGAGACCGCGGAGAAGTTGAAGGCGAGCGTGTAAGAAACAGCTCGCAGCTAGTAGCCAGCAGCCAGTAGCTGAGACCCCGAGTCTGAGAGCTGCAGGCTACCGGCTACAGGCTACGAGCTACAGGCTGAAGGTAGAAAAGCTATGGCAGAAGACTCAAATCAACTGCGCGTACGGCTCGTCACTCCCGAGCGCATCCTCTTCGAGGCCGATGCCTCCACCGTCGAGTTGCCCTCGAAGAGCGGCTACATGGAAGTGCTCTACGGCCACGCGCCGCTGATGGCCGAGCTGGGCGCCGGCGATGTGACGATCCAGAGCGCGGCAGGAGCCGGCCCGGGCAACGGGGAAGGCACGACGCGTTACAACGTGAGCTGGGGATTCGTTGAAGTGCTGCCGAATCGTGTGACCATCCTCGCCTCGGACGCCCTCAAGCCCGAAGAGATCGACGTGCACCGCGCCGAGCAGCAACTGGATCGCGGTGTGAAGATGTGGCACGAAGCCGGCGAAAGCGAAGAGGCCTACGACGAGGCTCTGCGCGTAATCTCCGAAGCGGAAGCCAAGATGGCGTCGGCGGGTGCAACCATCAAGACACAGTAAGCCGGATAGCAAAGCTCATCACGATTTGCAGCTTGCGCACATCCATCGCAGGAATCTAAGGTTTGAGCGTGGCTGATTCGCGATGGTTCTTCGGTAGTGCAGTTTTCCTCGCGGCGTTTCTGCTTTTTCTTGTCGAGCCCATCGTGGGCAAGCAATTGCTTCCATTGCTCGGCGGATCGGCCGCCGTCTGGATCGCCTGCCTGGTCTTCTTTCAAGCCGCGCTATTGTGCGCGTACCTTTATGCGCACTGGCTTGCGCGCCATCCGCAATGGCTGCTCCACCTGGTTTTGCTGCTCGCTGCGTTAGGCTTTGCCGGCTTCTGGGCCTTCGGCGGCATCGATTTGAGCAACGGCCCCAGTCACCCCTTCTCCGCCATTTTCCTGGCTCTCAGTTTATGGATCGGCCTGCCCTTTCTCGCCCTTGGTGCAACCAGTCCGCTGCTGCAGGTGTGGTGGTCGCGGGTTGAGCACACCGAGATTCCGTATCGTCTTTTTGCTCTCTCGAACCTGGCTTCGCTGCTGGCTCTCGCCGCATATCCCACGCTCGTCGAGCCTCACCTCACCCTGCACGCGCAGCGCATCGTATGGTTCTCCGGATTCGCCGCCTTTGCCCTGCTCGCCGCGTTCCTCACGCGCCGCACGCGCGCCGCCGTCGCGCCGGTCTCGACCGCGTCGCAAGAAGAGCGAGCGCAGCCGACGTCGCCGCCGGGCCATAAGGTGCTCTGGCTGCTTCTGCCCATGGTCGGGTCGATGCAGCTTTGCGCCATCACAAGCTACATCACCGCCAACATCGCGCCCATTCCGCTGCTCTGGATTCTGCCGCTCGGCGTCTATCTGCTTACGATTGTCCTCGCCTTCGAGTACCCCCGTCTGCTGCCGCGCGGCATCATCACCCGCTTTCTGGCGGTCATGCTGGGCGGTCTCGGATACATGCTCTCGCACGTTGGTGTTTCCCTTCCTGCCCGCTTCGGCGTCGCCTTTTTTCTTGCCGAGCTTTTTGTCGCCTGCCTGTTCTGTCACAGCGAGGCCTACGCGCTCCGTCCCAGCCGCGCCTCTGAATCCACCGTCTTCTATCTGCTGTTCGCCGCGGGCGGAGCGCTTGGCTCGTTCCTCGTCGGCATTGCGTTTCCGCTTGTCTTCTCGTTCAATTACGATGTCGCGCTCACCTTCGCCTTCACCGCGATGCTGGCGCTGGCGGCCACTTGGAAGGTGCACTGGGGGCAGCGCCTGCTCTGGTCAGCGGCCAGCGTCATGATGCTGGTCCTCGTGGTGTGGCTGCACATTGCCTACCAGCGCAATACGATCGCCGCCGTGCGCAACTTCTACGGCGCGCTTCGCGTGAAGCAGGACTACAGCAGTTTTCCCGGAGCGACAGTGCGTACGCTCAGCAACGGCTCCATTGAGCACGGCACGCAGATCTTCGGGACGGATCAACAAAGAAGAATGCCGACCACGTACTACGCGCCTGATTCCGGCGTAGGGCTTGCGCTGCGCTTCTGCTGCCCCGGCCCAAACGGATCCAGATCAACCTCGGGCCGTCCGCGCTCCATCGGCGTCATCGGCCTCGGCGCCGGAACGATTGCCGCCTACGGCAAGCCCGGCGATCGCATCCGCTTTTATGAGATCAATCCGGCGGTCGCGCCCATCGCGCGCAATTCTTTTACTTATATGCGCGAATCGGGCGCGCAAATCGATGTGGTTGAGGGGGACGCGCGCACCTCGCTGGCCGGCGAGCCGCCGCAACACTTTGACGTGCTGGTGGTGGATGCCTTTACCGGCGATGCGATTCCGCTGCACCTGCTCACAACAGAGGCTCTGGCGCTCTATCGCCGCAACCTGGCGCCGGACGGCATCATCGCGTATCACATCTCGAACCAGCACGTTGACTTGGAACCAGCCATCGCCTTGCTGGCGCGAAATTCCGGTATGAAAGCGGCGCGGGTTTCAAGCGGCGCCAACGACGATCGCGGGGAGTTCAGCGCTTACTGGGTGCTTTTGAGCGAGAATGCGGCGTTTTTCGCCGAGCCCGAAGTGGCCGCCCGCGCCAAGCCGCCGGTTTTCAGGCCCGGCCTGCGGCTGTGGACCGACGATTATTCGAGTTTGTTGCCGCTGCTGCGGTGGTGAGTCGCCCGGCGCGAGCTGTGTTACGCTATACATGTATAGCGGAGGATCATCATGCTGGCCATTCGGCTTCCTGAGGCGATTGAAAAGCGCCTCGACCGGCTTGCAAAGCGCACTGGCCGCACTAAGACGTATTATGCGCGGGAGGCGATCCTGAAGCACCTCGAAGACCTCGAAGACATCCACGACGCCGAAAAGGTTTTGGAAAATCTTCGCACCGGCCGCAGCCATACCGTTCCCCTTGAGGTTGCCATGAAACGTGCTGGTATCAAGGTGAACCAAGTTGACCTGGAAGATTGAGCTCGACGCCGATGCCGAGCGTGCGCTCGAAAAAATGGACAGGCAAGTGACGCGGCGAATCTACGCCTTCCTATTTCTGCGCCTGGCAAAACTGGACAATCCTCGCCTGATCGGCGAGGCTTTGCACGGTCCAAAACTTGGCGAGTTCTGGAAATACCGCGTAGGCGATTACCGCATTCTGGCCCGCATCGAGGACGACATTCTACGCGTGCTGGTTGTAAAGGTCGGGCATCGGCGAGAAGTGTACGAACGCTGAGGTCCGCGTCCGCTTCATCCGCACTTGCTCACCACGCCTCCCGCCCGCTAAAGTGACAGCCGAGGCACTTCCTGCGCAGCCACGGTTCTTGTGTGTTGCGCGTCGCCGCCAAACCTGCTTCCCTAAAGGATCCTGCATGTCATCTGTGCCTGCTTCCACTGCCGCCAACCGGGATATTGACTCTACGCTGCGCGAGAATCGCGTCTTTCCGCCGCCGGCAGAGTTCAGCGCCAGGGCCCACATCAAGAGCCTCGCGGAATACGAAGCGCTCTACAAGCAGTCCATCGAAGATCCCGAAACGTTCTGGGCAGGCGCGGCACGCGAACTGCATTGGTTCAAGCCATGGGACAAGGTGCTGGAGTGGAATCTGCCTTGGGCGAAGTGGTTCGTTGGCGGCCAGATCAACCTGAGCTACAACTGCCTGGATCGTCATGTTGACCGGCACGTCGGCGGAGGACGCGGCCAGAAGACCGCGCTGATCTGGGAGGGCGAGCCGGGCGAGATTCGTCGCCTCACCTATGCCGAGTTGCTGGCGGAGGTGCAGAAATTCGCGAACGCGCTCAAGGCGCTCGGCATCAAGAAGGGTGATCGCGTGGCCGTTTACATGGGCATGACGCCCGAACTGGCCATCGCGCTGCTTGCCTGCGCGCGCATCGGCGCGGTGCACTCGGTGATCTTTGGCGGGTTCGCCGCCAGCGCTATCGCCGATCGCGTGGCCGACTCGGGATGCGTGGCGATCATCACGCAGGACGCGAGCTATCGGCGCGGCAATGAGATCAAGTTGAAGGCGACCGTAGACGAAGCCATGCCTGCCTGCCACACGGTGAAGCATGTCGTCGTCTACCGGCGCACGGGATCGCCGGTGAATATGGTCGCGGGCCGCGATCACTGGTGGCACGAGTTGGTGGCGAAGGCCGCGCTCGAGTGCCCGGCCGAGCCGATGGACAGCGAAGATCCGCTCTACATTTTGTACACGTCGGGATCGACGGGCAAGCCCAAGGGCCTGCTGCACACCACCGGCGGCTACGCCGTCCAGACCTACCTCACCACGAAGTACGTCTTCGATCTGCGCGACGACGACATTTACTGGTGCACGGCCGACATCGGATGGGTTACCGGCCACTCCTACATTGTGTACGGGCCACTGCAGAACGGCGCCACGGTGCTCATCTACGAAGGCGCGCCGAACTTCCCCGACTTTTCGCGCTTCTGGAAGATCGTCGACGACCATCGCGTGACGGTTTTCTACACGGCGCCCACGGCGATCCGCGCGTTTATCAAGTGGGGCGCGGAATTTGTCGATAAATACAAGCTCGACTCGCTGCGCCTGCTCGGCACAGTCGGGGAGCCCATCAATCCCGAGGCGTGGATGTGGTACCGCGAGAAAATCGGCCACAACCGCTGCCCCATTGTCGACACCTGGTGGCAGACGGAGACGGGCGCCATCATGATCGCCCCGATACCGGGCGCCGTCCCCACCAAGCCCGGCTCGGCGACGCGGCCATTCTTTGGCATTCAGCCGGAAGTGGTTACGCGCCCGGACGCCGAAGGAAAATATCATACGGTTCCGGCGGGCAGCGGAGGCCTGCTTGTGATCCGCAAACCGTGGCCTTCGATGGCGCGCACGATCTACGGCGATCCCGAGCGATTCACGAAGACCTACTGGAGCGATGTTCCCGGCTGCTACTTCACCGGCGATGGCGCGCGCCAGGACGCCGATGGCTACTTCTGGCTGATGGGCCGCGTGGACGACGTGATCAACGTGAGTGGCCATCGCCTGGGCACCATGGAAGTGGAGTCGGCGCTGGTCGCGCATCCCAAAGTAGCCGAGGCCGCGGTCGTGGGCCGCCCCGACGATCTGAAGGGCCAGGCCATCTCAGCATTCGTCACGCTCGAAAGCGGCAATCCGCCTTCAAATGAACTGAAAGACGAGCTGCGCAAGTGGGTCGCGAAAGAGATCGGCGCACTGGCGCGGCCCGACGATATTCGGTTCACTGAGGCTCTGCCCAAAACGCGCAGCGGCAAAATCATGCGCCGCCTGCTGCGCGATCTCGCCACGCATGGAGAAGTCAAGGGCGACGTGACCACGCTCGAAGACTTCACCGTGATTGCCAAGCTGCGCGAAGCGGAAGAAGGCTAAGGCGGGCATTCATCCGCATCGGGCGTACAATATGAGCCACGGAGTAGCGCGCCATGGCTGCACAGCCTTCCCTCATCCCGGTCGAAGAATACCTGAGGACAACCTCGGACCCCGACTGCGAGTATGTCGATGGCGTCATCGAGGAGCGACCGGTGGGTGAGTACGATCATGCAACGTGGCAGACGATTCTAGCGGCGTTTTTTACCATTCGGCAGGTAGAGTTGGGGATCGAAGCGAGAACCGAATTGCGCATGCAAGTTGCTCATCGCCGCTTCCGCGTGCCCGACGTAACACTTCTGAGCCGCAAAGCTCCGCGCGAGCAGATCATTACCCATGCACCGCTCGCCGTATTTGAGATCCTTTCGCCGGAAGACACGATGGCGCGGATGCTTGAGAAGCTGGCGGATTACGAGCAAATGGGAATAGCCGCAATTTGGGTGATCGAACCGACGAAACAGGTTTACTACCAGTTTCATGCTGGGCAGTTGACTCCGGGGGTGATCTTTTCGCTGCCGGGGACATCGTTCACGGTGCCGTTCGCCGAAATCGCTACGCTCGCTCAATGAGGGCATCGGTCTCCATGAGAGTTCGTAGTCGGACATAAGCATGCGCCGCCTGCCGCGCGAGCTCGCCACGCATGGCGAAGTCAAGGTCGACGTGCGGATTATTCCTTGCTGCTGACGAGAGAGAACATGGCTCCCTGAGGGTCCTGGCCATTGATGATCCACCCCCCTCCGGGCACTTGCATGGGGCCGTTCATGATCTTTCCGCCGCCGGATTCAACGCGTTTGATGGCAGCCTTTATCGAGTCGACGTTGAAGTAGAAGCCCCAGCATGAAACAGGGATTTGGGGTGCTTTGGTCATCATCCCGCCGTCCCCCATTTCCTTGTGGTCGCCTTCGTCGAAGATGCGATAGACGCCCATCGGTCCCATGTCCATATCGCTCACCTTGGTCCAGCCAAACAGCTTTTTGTAGAAGTCGGACGCTGCTTCGACATCAGTTGTATAGAGTTCGTGCCAGCCGATGGTGCCGGGAGTCGGTGGTGCGGGGCGTTGCAGCGAGGGCATCTTCGGGTGAGGGGTGAAGACCACAATGGCAGCGCCTTGCGGATCGGACATGACAGCGAAGCGAAGCATCTCGGGAATGTCGGTGGCGGGCTTCCATAATTTGCCGCCGGCTTCGACAATCTTTTCGACATGAGCATCAACATCATCGACCGCGATATAGCCGACCCATGCGACATGTCCGGGGATGTTCAACATGCCGGCCATTCCAACCTCGCCCAGGTTGAAGGTGGTGTACGAGGGTCCGTCCGTGCCAGGCATTTCCTGGGTCGTCCAGCCGACAACGTCAGAGTAGAATTTGCCGGCCGCTTTCGTGTCGCTGGTCATCAGTTCGTACCAGCTGAACTTACCTTTTGGCGTAAACATCGTGAGAAATTCTCCTTCTTGACGGACTCACCAGGGAGTCGGCGTCCAATGGGCTGCTAGGTTGATATCAACTGGAGCAAAGGCGTGTCAATCGGGCGGACGTTAATTTCGGTTGACGGGATGCGCCAACGCACACGCGTCGCCCAAGTTCGACACGGGACATTTGCAGAAAGTGGCCGCGCGCAAAAGGGTCAATGTGCGCTCCGCTTCCGTAGGGACGAGGGACCTTTTTTGAGGCTTGCTGCGGGAGTGCGACGGCGTAGTTTCGCTTGTATCACCGGCCAACCAAAGACAGCTCGCACCTTCGCACTTTGCGCTGCTTCACTCTTCGCCTACTTATAATGAAAGAGAATTGGTAGAGCGCTCCGCGCTCATCGCCGCATCGACTCTTCCACTAAAGGAACGCATGGCTGCACTGATTGAAGCAATCGATGTAAAACGCAAGATGGTTTTTGAGTTTGAAGGCACGCCATATTACTGCCTTGAAGCCGAAGTCTCCACGCCCACGGCCCGCGGCGGCCAGACTCTTGTCCGCGTCAAGATGCGCAACCTGCTCACCCGCGCGGTCTTCGACAAAACCTTCAAAGCCGGCGAGAAGTTCAAGGAGCCGGACCTGGAGACTGTCGAGTCTTCCTACCTCTACAGCGATTCGGACGGCTCGTATTTTCTCGACCAGCAGAGCTTCGACACGCACACGCTCTCCCCGAGCATGGTTGGCGACGCGACTAGACTTTCTCGTCGATGGCTCTTTGATCCAGTTGCACAAGTTCAACGGCAACCCCATCGGGTTGGAGTTGCCGGCCCAGGTTGAGCTCAAAGTTGCGTACACCGAGCCCGGAGTGCGCGGCAACACGTCCGGCGACGTCACCAAGCTCGCGCGGCTGGAGACCGGCCTCGAGATCAAGGTTCCCCTCTACGTTCAGGAGGGCGAAAAGGTTAGGGTCTACACGGAGACCAGGGAGTTCGCCGGCCGGGCCTGAACGAGGTCTGCGGTGTTCTCATCCATTCAGGATTGATGAGGCGCGTTCGACAACTTTCGCCACGCCCATCGAAGCAGAATTACAAGACTCCATATAAGAGCTGGAGCTCCGATTGGAGCTAATGCGAACGCCGGCAAGAAACCGTCAATGTTGTTTCCGTTCGGGCCTAGGCAGCCATGGGTTGAGCAGTAGTCGGCCGCCGACAGAATCAAGAACATCCACAGACCCGCAATTACAAATGCGATGGTTCTGAGGATGCGCATACTTATTCTTACCACCCATTCTTATGAGCGGCGCTTTTGGAGCGGTTCTACTCGGTGCGCGAATCGACGGCCAATCGGCCAGTCCCGCGGCATCGTGACCGCGGACCGCAGCGCATCACTCGGCGATGGGGGGAAGCCCGCCCACATGCCAAGGATTACCGCCAAGTCAAGACTCCCGTGCGCAAGAGGAATTTGCGAGTTTGCTTGCCACAGTGGTTGTATATACTTCATTGTTCAATCGATATAAGCTTCCTAGGCAGGTTCGAAAACGGCGGGTGTTTATGGCGGGTGGAGGCACTTCGCCGGAATGGCGGGCTGAGCGCGCGAAGACCAGCCAGGGGCGAAGCCATGCACTCGACGACACACTGGAACAGCAACACGGACCGAAGCGGATGAAACGAGATATAACAGCACAAAAAAGGCATGAATTGAAGAAGCCGATTCGCGTTCTTCTTGCCGTCTTGATCGCCATGGCCGGCGCGAGCGTTGTTCTGGCCGTGTACATTGCCAACATCGATAGCAGCAACGCGGCAGAGCGCGACTTCATTTCCTATTGGGCGGCCGGGCAACAACTGGTGCACGGGCAGAATCCTTACGATATCGAGGCTGTGAGGGCGCTGGAGACAGGTGCCGGCCGCAACCCCAGCGAGCATGTCCTAATGATGCGGAATCCGCCGGTAGCTTTCTTCATGGCGCTGCCATTCGGGTATATGCGGCCGAAAACCGGATTGATTACCTGGCTGATTGTGCTAATTGGAGTCCTTTTGCTGGCGAGCTTTCTTATTTGGCGACTAAATCAACGCCCCGACAGCCTCTTTAATTTTTTTGGTTTTGGCTTTGCGCCTGCACTGTCGTGCCTGATGGCGGGGCAATGCGGAATTCTGCTACTGCTCGGAGTTGTCCTTTTTCTCTTCCTCTACCGTCGGCAACCGTTTTGGGCCGGGGCCTCGCTTTTGCTTTGCGCGCTGAAGCCGCATTACTTTCTGCTATTCGGCATTGCACTGTTTCTCTGGTGCCTTATGGCAAAGAGCCGGCTGCGGATTCTGGTGGGTTTTTGCGTCGCAATGGCCGCAAGTTGTGCATTTGACTATTCGCTGGACGCTCGCTCTTGGCAGCAATATTCGCAGATGATGCGAACAGGCGGCGCGCTGAACGAAGTTGTGCCGGTACTGAGCGCAGAATTGCGGCTTTTGATCGATTCCAATGCCGTCTGGATCCAGTTTGTTCCCGAGGTTGCAGCATGCGTTTGGACGGTTTGGTATTTCTGGCGGAAGCGTGCCGAGTGGGACTGGATGGACCACGGGTTTGTGCTCCTCCTGGTTGGCGCAATTTGCACCCCATTTGGTTTTCTGCCTGATCAGTCGCTGCTGCTTCCGGCGCTTCTAGCGGGAGTCTTCTGCGCCGTCCGCCGGCAGCGGGGTGTTTGGCCACTTGTTGTGATAGCGGGCGCGGCGTTGCTGGAAGTTGGGCTAGGCGCGACGATCGTCTCGCCCGCGTATCTTTGGACGCCGGTGGCTTGGCTCCTTTGGTATCTCTATGCCACGGGGAGATTTTCGCGGCAAGTACAGGTAACGGCGTTTTGAATCGATCAGGCGGGTGGAGTGAATGAGTTGAAGTTTTCGTTGGATCCATCCTACGCAACGCAAACCCTGCCTTCGGATGGATTTCCGGCAGAATGTGCCAGTGAGATTCCCAGGGAACCACGAGCGTGGCCAAATCGCCGGACCAAATGGAGAATGAGAGCGTAATCTCACGCCTCGTTTTCGCGTCAATTTCCCTTAGGGGAAACCATGAACGTCCGCTACAGGTGTCCGTGCTGCGGATACAGAACTCTGGATGCGCCCGCAGCCATGGTCTTATGTCCTGTGTGCTGGTGGGAGGACGATGGCCAGGAGGACAAAGACGCGCAGGATGTGCGCCTGACTGTCAACGGCCAGCTTAGCCTGGCCGAGGCCCGGGAATACTACGCCCAGTGCGGCGCGGCGCATCCCCGCTTTCTCCCGTACGTGCGCGAACCCGAGGCTGCTGAGCACTGACAACCGCAATGAGGCGGAATTGTTCTCGCGTTCGCTTGCTCTCTCGGTCCCTGTTTTCCTGTTTTTCACGGTTTGACCCCCACCCGCAAACCCCCGTACCATAAGACGAGGTATTCCCCGGCCAGACGGCGCTCGATTAGGTGGAAGAGGAGCGCGTGGCCGCAGTCGGATTGGCGCGTGCGCCCGGAAGGATCAACGTTGAGTTTCAGCAGCACCCTCGAAAACAAGACCGACTCGGCAGACACTCCGCAAGAACACGCAGCCGCCGAAGAAACCCACGAACACACACACGGCCCGGTTCTTAATCCCGACTGCACTCGTGAACTCGTCATCGATGTTCCCGCCGACGAGGTGGCCAAGGCCTGGCGCGACGTTGCCGGCAAATATCGCAAGTACGCAAAGATCCCCGGCTTCCGTCCCGGAAAGGTGCCGGAGAATATCGTGCGCCGCCGGTTCGCGACCGAGATTCGCAAGGAAGTGATGGACACGCTGCTTCCGCAGCGCTTCAACCGCGCAATCAATGAACTCAGCGTTCGCCCTGTCGGCCAGCCGCAGGTGCTCGAACTTACCCTCGAAGAGGGTGCGCCGCTTCACGCCAAGGCAGTCTTCGAATATCTTCCCGCGTTCTCCATCGACGGCTACAAGGAAGTGACGGTGCCGAAGCCGTCCGCGGAAATAACAGAAGAAGAGTTCCAGCACGAGATCGAACACCTGCGCGAATCGCGCGCCGTGATGGAGCCGGTAGAAGAAGACCGGGCGCTGGCCGACGGAGACTATGCGCAAATCAGTTACAAGGGCGAGGTATTGAATGATCCGGCCGCAGCGGCCGGGGAAGGCGCCGACGAGCCGAAAGCCGCGGAAGCTCAACCGATTGCGGGCGAAGACACGCTGGTTGAAATCGGGGGCAAAGATACGGTGGAAGCCTTCAACAGCTCCCTGCGCGGGGCCAAGCCCGGCCAGGAATTGAAGGTCGAGGTCATTTATCCGATCGACTATCCACAAACCCAACTGGCCGGCAAAACCGTCAGCTACGACGTGGAAGTAAAGGGAATTAAAAAGCGCATCCTGCCCGAATTGAACGACGATTTCGCAAAGGAACTCGGGCATTACGAAAGTTATGCCGACCTGGAGAAAAGCGTTCGCGAATACATGGCGAACCGCAAGCAGCGCAGCGTGGAGAGCGAGACCAAAGACAAGCTCTTCGCGGCGCTGGTCGATCGCTTCACCTTCCCGGTTCCGGAGTCGCTGGTTCAGGAGCAGGTTGACACGCGGCTGGAGCGCGGCCTGCGCGCTCTTGCGGCGCAGGGAATGCAGCCCGAACAGATGCGCAAGCTCGACCTCACCCGGCTCCGTGCAGCGCAGCGCGACCGCGCCGTGGCCGAGGTGAAAGCCAACGTCCTGCTCGATCGCATCGCCCGCGAAGAAAACATTACTGTCAGCGATGAGGAACTGGACCAGGAATTGCAGATCGCCGCAATCCAGTCGCGCGAGCCTTTGGATGCCCTTAAGGTGCGATTGACCAAAGACGGCGGACTCGGTAGGATTCGGGAACAACTGAGACGAGAGAAGACTGCTTCGGTTTTGTACGAGCGGATGCCCGGATAGACGGCCGCGAGCCGCGCGGGTCCCGTGCGGAGATTCGAAAGAAAGCAGCCAATACCAACACGAAAGACGAGCAGCTAAGAGCTAGCAGCTAGGAGCTGAAGGACGAATGGCATTAGTTCCGATGGTGGTTGAGCAGACGAGCCGGGGCGAGCGCGCCTACGACATTTATTCCCGCCTGCTTCGTGACAACATTATCTTTCTTGGTACTCCGATTGACGACCAGGTGGCCAATCTCATCGTCGCCCAGATGCTTTTTCTGCAGGGCGAGGATCCTGAAAAGGACGTTTCGCTTTACATCAATTCTCCGGGCGGCTCCATTACGGCCGGCTTGGCCATTTACGACACCATGCAGTTCATCAAGAACAGCGTGGTCACGTATTGCATCGGCCAGGCGGCAAGTATGGGGGCGTTTTTGCTATTGGCCGGGACCAAGGGAAAGCGCTTCGCCCTGCCCAACTCACGTATTTTGATTCATCAGCCGTCCATGGGCGGCTTAAGCGGCCAGGCCACCGACATCGATATTCATGCCCGTGAAATCCTGCGAATTCGTGAAATCACCAACAACCTGATGGCCCGCCACACGGGACAGCCCCTGGAACGGATCGAGCGCGACGTAGAGCGCGATTTCATCATGAACGCCGAACAGGCCAAGGAATACGGGATTCTGGACGAAATCATCGACCGGACCCGGGTTTGACCGTAACGTAGCCGCTTTACAGGATTTGGACTACACTCATTTAAGGGAGCTCAGTATGAAGACGCGTACGGGACCCGAAGAGGCGTTGCGCTGCTCGTTTTGCCATAAGTCGCAGGACGCGGTCGCCAAGTTGATCTCTTCCCCGAGTGATTACCCTCGCGCCTATATCTGCGACGAGTGCGTTGCTGTTTGCAATTCCATCCTTGATGACGATCGCAGCGGCGAAACGCCCGCCACTACAGCCGGGCATCTTCCCAAGCCGACTGAGGTCAAGAGCTTCCTCGACGATTTCGTTATCGGCCAGGATCAGACCAAGAAGAAGCTGGCCGTCGCGGTTTACAACCACTACAAGCGCGTGCAGATGAATCGCGCGCGCAACAGCGAAGTCGAGCTCACCAAGTCCAACATCCTGCTCATCGGCCCCACCGGCTCCGGCAAAACGCTGCTCGCGCAGACGCTGGCCAAGATGCTCGACGTGCCGTTTGCCATAGTCGACGCCACCACCCTCACCGAGGCCGGCTACGTGGGCGAGGACGTCGAGAACATCATCCTCAAGCTTTTGCAGGCGGCCGACGGCGACGTGAACCGCGCCCAGCAAGGCATCATCTACATCGATGAGATCGACAAGATCGGGCGCAAGGACGAGAACCCCTCCATCACGCGCGACGTGAGCGGCGAGGGCGTGCAGCAGGCCCTGCTCAAGATTCTGGAAGGCACGGTGGCCAACGTTCCGCCGCAGGGCGGCCGCAAGCATCCGCACCAGGAGTTCACTGCTGTCGATACCACGAATATCCTTTTCATCTGCGGCGGGGCCTTTGTGGGACTGGAGCGAGTCGTGGGCCGGCGCATCGGCAAGAAAGCTTTAGGCTTCCGCTCTGCGGAGTCCGAAGCGGATCAGGCCACAACGCGCTCGCATCGCGACACCGAATTACTGCGCAAAACCGAGCCGCAGGACCTGATCAAATACGGCCTGATTCCCGAGTTCGTTGGCCGCTTGCCTGTGATGGGCGTTCTCGACGAGCTTGACGAAGCCGCACTGATCGAAATTCTGACCAAACCGCGCAACGCCATCATCAAGCAGTACCAGCGTCTCTTCGAGTACGAGAATGTGCGCCTGCACTTTACGCAGGAGGCAGCCTGCGCCATCGCCCGCGAAGCCATGGCTCGCAAGGTTGGCGCGCGCGGCCTGCGCATGATCCTGGAAGAGCTGATGCTCGACCTGATGTACCACCTGCCCTCGAACAAGCGCGTGCGCGACCTGGAAATTACCAAGGATATGGTCGAGCGGCGCGATCTATCGCTCTGCCTGCTGGAAAAAGCCGGATAGCGGCGAGCACTCATCAATCCGGATTCGAGCCCTCACAATCCCTGTGGGGGCTTCGTTCTTTCCGGGGTGTCTTTTTCTCGATAGCCTCACGTGGGCCTTCTTTTGCGCTGAACGACTGTCACCTGCCGCACTCTCCACGACAACCGGATTGCGTCAGCGCTCTACGCTTGACGGATTGTGGCCGCCTCTGGCCCAATTCTGAGGGCCATCCTGCGTCGCATTCACACCATCTGAACGCGGCCACACCGGGATAGGGCGCTCTTGCAACGAGCGAAGGGGGAACTATGAGGAAAAGCGCGATTTTAGGATTATTTCTTTCCCTGGCTGTGCTGCCCATGTGCGCGGCATCGTATTACCCGCTGCGCCTCGACGACCCCAAGGCCGTTTATCTCACGCCCGATAACTTTCCCGTGCATGGCGACGGCGTTGCCGACGACACGGCTGCGATCCAGGCGGCCATCGATCGCGCCGCAGAGCAGGGTGAGGGCATTCTCTTCGTTCCGCCCGGACGCTATCGCATTTCGCACACGATCTACGTGTGGCCCGCGGTGCGCATCATCGGGTACGGGGCTACGCGGCCGGTGTTTGTGCTCGGCGATAATACGCCTGGCTACCAGCAGGATCTGGGATACATGTTTCTGTTTGCCGGCGGAAGGCCGCGGCCAGGTTCAGAATCCGGCCCGCGCATGGACTTCGCCACCGGTCGGCCGGCGCAGCCGATCGAAGGCACAGTGCCTCCCAATGCTTCAGTCGCTGACGCCAATCCAGGCACGTTTTACTCGGCCATGAGCAACGTGGATTTTGAGATCGGCAAAGGCAACCCGGCCGCAGTGGCCATCCGCTTTCACGTGGCGCAGCACAGCTATCTCGCGCACATGGATTTCTCGATCGGCTCGGGGCTGGCGGCACTCAAAGATATCGGCAACGAGGCGGAAGACCTGCACTTCCACGGCGGGCAATACGGCATCATCACGATCAGGCCGTCGCCCGGCTGGCAGTTCACGCTCATCGATTCCAGCTTCGACGGGCAGAGCCAGGCGGCGATCAAGGAGCACGAAGCGGGGTTGACGCTGATCCATGACAGTTTTCGGAATGTGCCGCAGGCGATCTCTGTCGATCCCGGGTATTCCGAGGAGCTATGGGTCGAGCATTCGCGGTTCGAAGACATTGGCGGGCCGGCGGTCGTCTTCGGCATGGAGAACAACGCGCGCACCGAGATCAACCTCGAAGACATTGCCTGCAGCCATGTAAAAGTGTTCGCACAGATGCGCGAGAGCGGTCGAGCCTTCGACGAGCCCGGCGAGAACTATGTGGTCCATTCGTTCACGCATGGGCTCACGCTCAATGGCGCTGCCGACTGGGGAAGCATTGAGACCAGGTTCGATGCCCACGCAGTTGCCCAGTTGCCGCCAACCGGGAAAGATGCGATTCCCGCGCTGCCGCCTGCTGCGACCTGGGTGAACGTGCAATCGCTCGGCGTCAAGGGTGATGGCGTCACCGATGACACGGCCGCGATCCAGAAGGCCATTGACGAGCATCCCACGCTCTATATCCCCACGGGCCGCTATCTCGTGACCGATACGATTCATCTGCGGCCCGACACGGTGCTCATCGGTCTGCATCCCAGCATGACGCAATTCGACCTCAAGGACGAAAGCCCGGGCTTTCAGGGCGTGGGCGCGCCGCGCGCGCTGCTTGAAGCGCCGAAGGGCGGGCACAACATCGTGACGGGCATCGGGCTGTCCACCGGCGGCATCAACGACCGCGCGGTGGCTGCGTTGTGGAGGTCCGGAGCCGATTCGCTGATGGACGATGTGCGCTTTCTCGGCGGGCACGGAACCAACTTGCCCGACGGCAGGCGGATGATGCCGTATAACAGCAACCACACCGCCGATCCCAACCCGCGCTACCACTGGGATGCGCAATACCCCAGCCTCTGGATCACCGACGGAGGCGGCGGGACGTTCGCCGACATCTGGACGCCGAGCACGTTTGCCGAAGCCGGAATGATGATCTCGAACACCTCCACGCCGGGGCATGTGTACGAACTCTCCAGCGAGCATCATGTGCGCAACGAGGTTCGGCTGGACCGCGTGGAGAACTGGGAGATCGTTGCGCTGCAAACCGAAGAAGAGCGCGGCGAAAGTCCAGAAGCCCTTCCGCTCGAGATCGACCGCTCAAAGAACATCACCATCGCCGAGTATCACAGCTACCGCGTGATCAGCAGCTACGGGCCGTTTCCATACGCGGTGCGCGTCTCGGAGTCGAGCGGGATTCGATTGCGCAACATTCACGTCTACAGCAACAGCAAAGTGTCGTTTGATAACTCCGTATTCGATTCGACCCGTCATGCCGAGGTGCGCGCGCGCGAGTTCGCCGCGCTCGATGTGCCCGGCGATGGAATTGCGCCGAAGCCCGCCGATGCATCGGCTGTGCTGGCTCCGCATGCACAGGTCGAGCAGCTTGCGACGGGATTTTTCTCTGCATCAGGCGGCGCAGTGGATGCGGCGGGAACTCTCTATTTTGTCGATACGCATTGGCAGCGGATTTACAAATGGGATGCGCAGAATCGTGAAGCCGTGGTGATAAGCACCGATCCACTCGAGCCGGAGAATCTGGCGATCGACAAAGCCGGCGATTTGCTGGTGATTTCGCGAAGCGGCGCGGGCACGGTGTACACGTTCCGTCCCGATGCGCCCGAAGCCATCACGCTGCTCGATCCGCAGCCGGCTGCCGGCAGCGGTGCGGCCGCGATGTTCTTGCCGAAAGGCGTTTGGACGATGAACGACTTTGCGGATGCGAGGCCGCAGCAATATCGGTCTCCCGACGGCAGTGCCCTGATTTCGGCGGGCGACGATTTCGTAAAGGGGCACATGGAATGGGGAACCAAAATGGCTGACCTGCTGCGCACCTTCGGGCTGCAGCAGGCCGTGCCTGGGCATCCCGTCTATGTGACCGCTGAGTACGAGGAGAGGACGTACAAGGGCAACGTAAGTCCAACAGGATCGGTGACCGGCCTGGAATTGTTTACGGAGAACGGCGGCGAAAGCGTCGCGCAGGACGAGCATGGGCGTGTGTATATCGCTGCGGGACAGATCCTCGTTTACTCGCCCGAGGGAAAGATGATTGGCAGGATCGACGTACCCGAACGGCCGATCGATCTTGTCTTCGGCGGCGCGGATCGGCACACGCTGTATATTCTGACGCACCACTCGCTTTATGCGGTCGAGATGCAGGCTGCGGGACTGTGAGGAACGGGAATCACATCCTTCACGCCGGGGCCGCTATATACTAAACCATCGATTGAGATACTTACGTTCGATCTATTTTTCTTGCGTCCTTTGCGGGCTGGCTTTTGCGGCTTTATTGTCGGGCGCCCGGTATTTGTGGTCGCAGCAGTCCACCACCCCGGTGTGGTGGCAGGGAAATCTGCGCGATGCCGCGGGATCGCCGGTCGCGAAGGCCGCCATCCGGCTTTCGGACGGTGGATCGAGTGCTGAGGCCGTCACCGGAACTGATGGCGGCTTCCATCTTGGCCCATTGGCGCCCGGTTCCTACAAGCTCACGGTCGAAACACATGGCCGCACGGTGGCGTATGCCGCGCCTATCGAACTGAAAGCCGACGCGCCTCGCGCGGTCCTCACGCTCGCAACCAGCGGCGAGCTCCTGGTTGACACGCAGCAAAACACAAGCGCAACAGGCGGCGAGCATCTTTCAAGCACTGCTGTTAGCGAACTTCCGCTGAACAAGCGCGACTTCAGCCAAGTTGCTGCTGCTGGCCGCCGGCACCATGACCGACGCCAACGGCGCGACCAACTTTACGGCAGCAGTTCGCCATCAACGGCCAGCGCGGAGTGGAAGCAACGTTTGCCATGGACGGCGCCGACATCAGCGATCCGGAGATGGGCGGAGCGACTTTCTCAACTTCAATGTGGATGCGGTTGAAGGAGATTCAATCCAGCTCCGGCTGGATGCCTGCCGAAGATCGGCCGCGGCGCCTCGGGCTTCACCAACATCGTTACCCGTTCGGGGGCTGCTGGCTTTCACGGCTCGTTCTTTGAGTTTCTCCGCAACTCGGCTCTCGACGCGCGCAACTATTTCGACCACGCCACGCCGGCTTATCCTGGCCGGATTCCGCCCTTTCGCCGCAACGAGTTCGGATTCACCAACGGCGGCGCCGGTGATTCTGCCGCACATCTACGACGGCCGCAGGCGAACTTTCTACTTCACTGCAGTACCAGGGATTCCGCCAGGTCCTGGGAACCACGCAGGTGATGCCTGTGCCCACTCGGACGAACGTGCGGGCCTGGACACGTCGACTATCCGCCGGCGAATACGCTCGATGTTCCCGTCGATCCCGGCGATTGCCGCCATACTCAAACGCTATCCGCTGCCCAACTACACGGCAGGCTCATATGGCGTACACACCTATGCGACCCCGTCGAATGTGATCACGAATGCCAACCAGTTTTCGCTGCGGATCGATCACAAATTCAGCGCCAAAGACCAGTTCTTTGCGCGATTCACGATGGACAACCTGACAGGCCCCACCACCAATCCAGACCAGACGGCCATCGATCCGTCCTTCGGTGTCACTTACATCGACCGCCAGCGCAATGTGGTGGGCACATATACGCGCGCCGTTTCGCCGCGGCTCACGCTCGTGTCATTGCTCAGCATCACGCGCTCTACTCCCGGATTTCCGACGCCGCGATTACGCCGATCCCGCGGTCAAGTTCGGCGATGGGCTCTTCGAGCCGTTCAACGCCGCCGCGGGTACGGTGATGCAGGCTTACGGAAACCTCTTCCACGGCCGCGAAACTTGTGACGTACACGGCGGGCAGGCACGCGTGGAAGGCGGGAGCGGAGGTGCGGCTCAACCGCGACACCACATACTTCGGAATCAGCCCCAACGGCGAGTACGATTTTGGCGGCGGCACATCGTATGCGACTGAAGCCATTCCGTCGAAGAGCGGAACGCACGACATCCACCCCGGCGATCCGCTGCCCGATACACTCTCGGCTTTTCTTTCCGGTAGTCCCTTCGCTTATTCAATCGACATTGCTTCAACCTACTTTTCGAGTGGGGAACACATCGGCCCGGCGGCGATCAATCGCAATAATGTCAGCTTCTTTGTGCAGGATTCTTTCAAGGTGAGCAGCCGGCTGACCCTCGACTACGGAGTGCGCTGGGATCTTTACACGCCGCTCACGGAGCGAGCGCGGCGCACGTCCACGGTCGTGACCACAAACGGCGCACAGCAGTACGTCATCAACCCGCAGCCGGGTTACATGACCAATTGGAAGGCATGGCAGCCGCGTGTGCAGATCTCGTGGCAGGTGACCCCCAAGCTGCTGGCGCGCGCCGGAGCCGGAGTGATGACCATTCCGCCGAATCTCTGGCAGGACAATTTCCTCACCGGCTCAACTCCGTTTGCAGTCTTTCCACGGCTGGTGGCCGCTGCCGGTGCGCCGATTCAATATGGGTTCCAAATCGTTCCTTCGCAGCTGCCGCCCGTCTACACGCCGGCGGGCGCAAACATATTTCCCTCCCTCGATCCCAAAAAGGTCCCTGCCAACACGGTGATGGATGTGAACCGCTACGAACAGGATCTGGCCGCCCTCACTCCCGGCGGGCATGTGAGCGATCTAACGCTCAGTGGGGTCGATCCGTCGTTCGGCAATGCCACGCTCTACACGTGGACGGCAGGCGTGGAACGCCCAATCGGCAGTCTGACCGCCGACTTGAACTATGTAGGCACGGCGAGCGAAAGGCTTCCTGCCGTCGCATTTCCCAACGCGTATCCCGGCGCCAGCTCGGCCTTCGCGCGCTATTCCACTTTCAACAGCGCCGGCGCTGTCACAGGCGGCTTCGGCTTTGAGAACGTCATCGTCGCAATTGCCCACTCCACCTATCACGCATTGCAAGCCTCGCTCTCGGGAACCGTGCCGCACGGAGGGCCCGGCATCCAGTCCGGATTCACGTGGAGCAAGTCGATCGACGATGCCAGTGGAGTCGGCGGTGGGACGGGATCGACAGGCGCAGTAGCTCCGACTTCTCCGCAGAATCCGTTTGACTACCATCCCGAAAAAGGTCCGTCGTCCTTTGACGTAACTACCGCGTTCAGTCTGAGCGCGGCACAGGACCTGCACCTCGATCGCATCGGCTTTTTGCATTTTGCGGGCCGAAAGGCGACAGCCGGATGGGAGTCTCTGGGTATCTTGTCGCTTAATTCAGGATCGCCGTTCACGGTCTACTCCGGAATTCAGCAGACGGGCGCAGGTTCCGGCGGCGTGGATCGGCCTGACCAGATTGCGACGCCGCATTTTTCCACCAGCCGCAAAGTGCGCGCAGATTATTTCGGTCAGGGCGCGAACAACGCGGCGGATTATTTTGCTGTTCCCATTCACGTCGGCGGAGGCACCGGGCCGAACCAGGGGCGCTTCGGCACGCTGGGGCGAAACACATTTCGCGGGCCGGCGTTTTACAACTTCGACCTCGCCATGATCAAAGACACGCCGTTCGGCACGCGCAAGAGCGGAGCGGAGCTTGTCGATCTGCAATTCCGCGCAGAATTTTTCAACATCTTCAATATCGTCACCATGGGCCTGCCTGCAAATACCATTGCGGGATCCGGCTTCGGCGAAATCAGCAAGACCGCAGGCAATTCCCGACAGATTCAGTTCTCGCTGAAACTCATCTATTGAATCTCGATCGCGAGCCAGGCTCAGGAACCATGCCTGAAAGCCCCGCTGCGTTTGTAGGAATGTAAGATTGTGTCGCAGTTTGCAGGCTCAAATGCCGCGTTATATGCTGGACGCCATGCGGACGCTGCTCCTCTTCTCGTCCATCGCTCTTTGGAGTTTCGCGGCCTTCTGCCATTCCGCTGCGTTGGCGCCGGCATTTGAAGTTGCCTCAGTAAAGCCGAGCCAACGCCAGGTCGGACTGGACTACAACAATCAAATCTCACACACCCCCACCGGGTTCACCGCCAGAAATGTCACTCTCAAGCGCCTGATCGCCGAGGCATACCATCTGCAGCTCGATCAAATTCTCGGGCCGGCTTGGCTTGACCAAAGCGAATACGACATCGAAGCAAGAACAGCAGTGGCTGCCACCAGAGAGCAAATGTCCCTGATGCTGCGAAGCCTTCTTGCCGAGCGGTTCAATCTGGCCGAGCACAGTGAAATGCGAGAGATGCGTGTATACGACCTGATGGTCGGCAAATCGGGCCCGAAAATCCAGCCGATCAACGACGGAGAAACCTCCGCAGCACACGCTGGATCTCATTTTCACGGAGACATGCGCAAGTTCGCGGACTTTCTGGCCGTCATGTTCACGATGCCGGCTGCAAGCAGCCCAAGCGAACCGGTCATCGCCGGTGGCCCGCAGATTCCGGTGCTGGACAAAACCGGGCTCCTGGGCATCTTTGACTTCAGTGTGGACATGCGCCCTGAGCTGGGTACGGATGGGTTCACGTCCTGGCAGCGCGTCCTGCAAGATCAGCTGGGACTGAGAATCGAAAGCCGCAAAGAGAATGTAGCCTTCTTGGTTGTCGACAAAGCGGAGAGAACACCGACTAAAAACTAAATCAAAAGTATCTCTCCGCCACAGCCCGGAATCGTTTCATGCGCTCGTCGCTGTTTCAAACAGCACCACATCCCATTCGCAACTTCCGAATTCAATCAACACATAACTTTCGTCATGTGCCGAACGAGCTACCTTACCCATTCGCCCGGCCGCCCGTTTCGCTGTACAATCCCTACATGACTCCTGGTTCGGCTCGCCAATCGGGCCGCAAGGGGTCATTGACTGCTAAAGGGGTTGCAATGACCGTAAGCCGCGAAAAAAACGAGCCGCGTAAGCTGCCCATGATGCCCATTCGCGACATGGTCATCTTTCCCTACATGATGACTCCGTTCGTGGTGGGCCGCGAATCCAGTGTTCGCGCTCTCGAAGAAGCGCTCAATGGCGACCGCAAAATCTTTCTCGCCACCCAGCACGATGCCTCCATCGACGAACCGAAGGCCAAGGATATTTACCAGGTTGGCGCGATCTGCAATATTGTGCAGAGCGTGAAAATGCCCGACGGCAACATCAAGGTGCTCGTCGAGGGCGTTGAGCGCGCCAAATCCATTGACGTCACGGACCGCGACGGCTTCTTCGTGGCCACTGTGCGTACCGGCAAGCGCGAGTTCGAGATGACCCCGGCGGCCGAGCAACTGATGCAGCGAGTCACCACGCTGTTTGAGAACTACGTCAAGCTGCAGCAGTCGCTCAACTACGAGACCATTATTGCCACGGTGCGAATGGATGAGGCAGCCAAGCTTTCCGACACGATTGCTGCCAACCTGCAGGTGGGCATCGAGGAAAAGCAGGAACTGCTGGGCATCTTCGATCCGGCAACGCGCCTGGCTCGCCTGGCAGACATGCTCGACGTCGAGATTGAAAAGCTCGATCTGGATCGCAATATCCAGTCGCGCGTGAAGCGGCAAATGGAGCGCGCGCAAAAAGAGTATTACCTCAACGAGAAGATCAAGGCCATCCAGAAAGAGCTGGGCCGCGGCGAAAAGAGCGAGTACGACGAGCTGCGCAAGAAGATTGAATCCGCCGGCATGCCCAAGGATGTTCTCGAAAAGTGCGTGCAGGAGCTTAAGAAGCTTGAGGCCATGCCGCCCATGTCGGCCGAGTCCACTGTCAGCCGCAATTACATTGACTGGCTGCTGGCTGTGCCGTGGAAAAAGCGCTCCAAAGAAACCCGCTCCATCGACTACGCGGAAAAGGTGCTCAACAGCGACCACTACGGTTTGGAAAAAATCAAGGATCGCATCCTCGAATTTCTTGCCGTCCGCCAGTTGGTGAAAAATCCCAAAGGTTCGATCTTGTGCTTCGTCGGCCCTCCCGGCGTCGGCAAAACCTCGCTCGGTATGTCAATCGCCAAGGCCACGGGCCGCAAGTTTGTGCGCCTCTCGCTCGGCGGCGTGCGCGACGAAGCGGAAATCCGCGGCCATCGCCGCACCTACATCGGCGCCATGCCCGGCCAGATCATTCAGCACATGAAGCGCGCGGGCACCAAGAACCCGGTGTTTCTGCTCGACGAAGTCGACAAGATTTCATCCGACTTTCGCGGCGATCCGGCCTCCGCATTACTCGAAGTGCTCGATCCTGAGCAGAACGTCACCTTCCAGGATCACTATCTCGACGTCGACTACGATCTGTCGCAGGTGCTCTTTGTCGCCACGGCCAATGTGATGCACACCATTCCGCCCGCGCTGCAGGACCGCATGGAGGTTCTCCGGCTGCAGGGTTACACCGAGCAGGAAAAACTCGAGATCGCCAAGCAGTACCTCGTGAAGAAGCAGCGCGAGCAGACCGGCCTGAGCGACAAGAACATCGTCTTCAAAGACGATGCGATTCTCGAGATCATCCGCTGTTACACGCGCGAGGCGGGCGTCCGCAACCTCGAGCGCGAGATTGGCAACGTGTGTCGCAAGGTTGCGCGCAAAGTGGTGAAGGCCGGAACGAAGCACAAGGAAGAGGTTTCCGCGCAGAACATCGCAGAATTTCTTGGTGTGGCCAGGTTCCGCGACTCCGAAGCGCATGAGAAGAGCGAAGTCGGCCTGGTTACAGGGCTTGCGTGGACTGAAGTGGGCGGCAGCATCCTCACCACCGAAGTTCAGGTTCTCGACGGCAAGGGCAAACTCACCATCACCGGCCAGCTCGGCGACGTGATGCAGGAATCCGCGCAGGCCGCACTGGCTTATATTCGCAGTAAAGCGCAGGCGCTGGGCCTCACGCGCGAGTTCTACCGCAACGTCGATCTGCACCTGCACGTGCCGGAAGGCGCTATTCCCAAGGACGGCCCCTCGGCGGGCATCACCATGGCCACGGCGCTGGCCAGCGCGCTCGCCAAAATTCCCGTGCGCCGCGATGTCGCCATGACCGGCGAGATCACGCTGCGCGGCAAAGTGCTTGCCATCGGCGGCCTCAAAGAGAAATTGCTTGCGGCCCTGCGCGCCGGAATCTTCGAGACCATCCTGCCCCGCGCCAACGAGAAAGATCTCTCCGAGCTGCCGGACAACATCAAGAACGCGATGAAGCTTCACTTCGTCGACACCATGGACGAGGTTCTGGCTCTCGCGCTCGAACGTCCGCTTCCCAGCGCGCTTCCGCCTGAAACCGAATCTCTCGCGGCCGTGCCTCCACCTGAAGTCTCTGCAAATTTACCGGCGCCGCAATAGCGACCAACTCGCGATCCAACATGCGCGCAGGAAAAACCGCGGCCTAATGTCGCGTGGTTCGTGCGCGCCGCTGCGCTTGGTGGCCGGTTTGCGGGTTAGCCGTTTACACTTATTCCGGCATTCAAGTCGGAGATCTCATGCTCACGCGACGCAATTTTCTGAAAACGGGCCTCACCACAGGCGCAGTTGCCCTTCCTCTTGCCTCGGTTCTCGATCGGGCACAGCAACCTGCTGAACACGAAGCGACGCCGACGCCTGCAGTAGCGGCGAATCAACTCGCTGCACTGCCCGCTCGCCTGCCTCAGGCCGATGTTGCTGCCGAACCATGGCAGCAACGCGTGCACCGCGTGGGCCAGACCAACATGACCGAGCACGATCCGGCTGTGATGAACGTGGAGGAGTGGGCCGATTACTGGCACGCATCCAAGGTCGACGTTGTGTACGTCAGTGTCACGGGCATTCTTGCTTTCTATCCGTCGAAGGTGCCTTTTCACAAGCACGGAAAATTCCTGAATGATCGCGATTTCTTTGGCGAGTGCACCGCCGCTGCAAAAAAGCGCGGCATGCGGGTGGTGGCGCGCATGAGTCCCGACCTGAACTGGCCCGATGCGCTCGCGGCGCATCCGGAGTGGGCGATGCGCCACAAGGACGGCTCGCCGCTGCTCAGCACCGAAGATCCGCGGCTGTTCAAGACCTGCATGTTCTCCACCTACATGGACGATTACGTGCCCGCCATCATGCGCGAGATCAACTCGCGGTACGATATCGATTGTTTTTACACCAATGGCTGGCCGCCGCTGGGACAATTGCCCGATTGTTATTGCGCCATCTGCTCGAAGCTGCCCACGAGCGGAACGCCGGCCTACTGGCGCGTCTTTACCGAGCGCGTGCTGACCTTGTGGAAGCGCTACGATGCCATCGCCAAGGAAAAGAAGCCCGAGAGCTTTTTCTTCGCCAACTCCGGCGGCAATGTGCGCGGCGGACCGAACCTCGATCAACTCGGCAAAATCATCTCCTGGTTCCAGGCCGATAACCAGGGGCGAACATACTTTAATCCTTCAGTTTGGGGATGCAGTTCGCAGGGGCGCGTGTGCAATGCAGTACTCGACGGCAAGATTGCCGCGAACGTGACCGGCGCATACGTAACCACAACTCCGGGCTGGCGCAATGCCTCGAAGGGTCCCGACGAAATATGCATGTGGCTCAACGAATCCCTCGCCAGCGGCATGCGCCCGTATTCTCATTTCGTCGGCGCGGAGACGGGCTTCGGCGAGGATCGCCGCTGGCAAAAAGTGAGCGAGGACTATTTTCTGTGGACCGCGCGCCACGATGCGCACCTCAGCACGCGGCGCTCCATCGCCAATATCGGCGTCGTCATCGGGCAGAGTACGCAACTGCTTTATCCGGGACCGTCGTCGGAGCGAAGCCGTACCTACATGAACGAAACCACGGAGGGTACGTACGATGCGCTTCTGCGCGGCCGCTTTGCCTGGGACTACGTCCACGAGGATCGGCTCGACTCAGAGCACCTGAAAAAGTATCGTGCGCTGCTGCTGCCCAACGTGGCGATGCTCAGCGACCGGCAGTGCGAGCAGCTCCAGGATTACGTGCGCGCCGGCGGCTCGCTGATGGCGAGCTTTGAAACCAGCCTGTACGACGAGAATCTGAATCCGCGATCCGATTTCGGCCTGGCGAGTCTCTTCGGCGTCTCCAAGGCCGGCGACCCGGTAGGCACAAATGGGAACGGCTACTACGCACGCATTCAGGATCCGCAGGCGGCGCATCCGCATCCCATTCTTGAAGGCTTCACCAACACCAATTGGTTTCCGGGTGCGCAGAATCGCTTGCCGTTGAAGCCGGTCGCCGATCCATTGCTTACCGTTGTCCCCGGATTTGTGCGCTATCCGCCCGAGCTCGCCTATCCGCCGGTTTCGCACACCGACGAGCCGGCCGTTGTGCTGCGCGAGCAGGGACCGAGCCGCCTGGCGTGGATCTCGGGTGATGTGGAGCGCACCTACTGGATCACTGGCGACGGCGATATGCTGCGCCTGCTCGATAACACCATTCGCTGGATTACGCGGGACGAGCGCGTGGTGGCTGTCGATGGCCCCGGGTTTATTGAGATGTTCGCGTGGGAGACCGGCCCGGGCTACGCCGTTCACTTGCTCAATTACTCAAATGCCAACGCATTTCACGGATGGCTGCAATCCGTCGAGCCGCTCGGGCCGCAAGCGGTGAGCATGAAACTGCCGGCCGGAGTGCGCGTGAAATCGGTCGAGCTGCTCCGGAGCGAACGCAGCGTGCCATTCCATCTCGAGGCCGGCGTGCTGCGCTTCACGGTGCCGTCGCTCGATGATTACGAGGTGGCAGCGGTGACGGTTGCGTAGTGTGCCGGGTGCCCACCTTCGGCGCGCCCTTGTTTTTCCGCCTAAGGTGGGAAATCTATAATTTCTGCTGCTGAGTCGGACCCGCATCCCTGAGCCCCGATCCTTGTCTTTCGTTGAGCGCTTCCAGCGCGTCGCATGCTGTCTTGACGCCGTTCTCGCGCGCTACTTCGTTGGCGGCTTCGCGGGCTCGCACTTCAAACTCCGGCTCCGCCAGCATCGCTCGCACTTTGCGCGCCACGCGCCACGGCACGTAATGTGCGCGCTGGATCACACGCGCCACGCCCATACGCCGCATGCGCCGCGCATTGTCCGGCTGGTCGTGCGAGTAGGGCATGATCAGCATGGGCCGCCCCGCGCGCAGGCATTGCGCGGTCGTCCCAACGCCGCCCTGGTGCACCACCAACGCCACACGTGGAAACAATCCCGAATAAGGCGCGTACTCCGCCACGCAAATCGATTTGGGCAGAGTCGTCTGCGGCCGGTTGCGCGGATCGTTGCCGATCAGCAGCACCGCGCGCACGCCCAGCCGGATGGCAGCTCGCGCCGACTGCTCATAAAAATCTCCCGCTGCCAGCACTGCCGCCGAACCCAGCGTAAACACCACCGGCGGCTCGCCCGCATCGAGGAATTTCTCAAGCTCTGCAGGCAACGCCGTGTTGCCTGCATCCGCATCGTAAAAGCAGAAGCCCGCGATGAGCGTGTTCTCAGGCCAGTCTTTTTGTTCCGTGCCCAATTCATGAGAGAAGAGCGCCAGCACCAGGTTTGGCGAGTGCTTGGCGTCAAAGATCGGATTTTTGCCCTTCGGCAGGCCGAGCTCGCGCCGAAGTTCGTAAATCGGCTCAGGCCACTTGCGCGTGACAAAGCGCCCCAACCGCCGCATGGCACGGCCCATCCCCGGAGCCTTGTCTGCGCGCGCCAGCCTGGGATACGGCGGCAGTACGGGTGGATCGTACGCCGAGAAAAATGAGAACGGCGCCAACACATAACTCGCCCACGGAATGCCTGTGACTTCGGCCACGATCGGCCCGGCATAGTTCAACTCGCCAAGCAGCAGCAAGTCGGCGCGCGTGGGCTTGGTGGCCGCGTCCAGCAGATCGTCGTACGTCTGCCGCAGAACGGGAAACAGGAACTCGCGCAGCCCTGTCTCCGTGCCCTTTTTTACGTCGTAGATCATCTCCACGAGCTTGGTGTTACCGGGGTCAATGTCGGGCCGCAGCGAGTGGAACTCCAGGCCCAGTGGTTCGATTTTCGACCGGTAGACATCGGGCAACGCCATCACGGGCACGTGGCCGCGCCGCTTCAGTTCCAAGGCAACGGCAATCAGTGGATTGATATCCCCAAAAGTTCCAATGTTCGAGAGAACGATCCGCAATCCCGGCTCCCCAGTGCTGGAATAGACCGCAGATTTGAGGGTAAAGCATAAATGCCGAAGTATCCGGCTCCCCACAATTAAAGGGGAGTTGTATCGAATGGTTCGGCATCGCGGTCAATCGCGTGCTTTGTCCGCGAATCACGTTCAGCTACACCGATCGGGCGCGGGCCAATTCTACGATTTTGTCGATCATGTCAGCGTAGGAGTAGCCGGCTTTTTTTGCGGCCATGGTGAATTCAGCGGCGCTCGCGAGCCATGGATTCGGGTTGGCCTCGATCACGTACACCTGGCCTTTCTTGTTCAGGCGCATATCGATGCGCCCGTAGTCGCGCAGCTTGAGGGCGCGATAGGCGGCGAGCGCGGTGTCTTCCAGTTTTTTCGTCGTCTCCTCGTCGAGGTCCTCGGCCGGCGCAGATTTTGTCACTTTGTAGGCCTCGGTATCCTGATCGAACTTCACGTCCTGGCCGGCGATCCGCGGGGTTCCCTTGGGAAGTTTGGAGAGATCGAGCTCGATGAGCGGAAGCACCTCGGCGTTATCGTTGCCGAGGATGGCGGCGTAAATTTCGCGGCCCTCAATGTATTCCTCAATGAGCGCAGGGCTGTCGAATTCCTCGTGGATGTAGTGAATGCGCTCCATCAGCTCCTTCACGCTGTCCACGACTGCGCCGCTATCGATGCCGATGGAGCCGTCTTCGGAGACCGGCTTCACGATGAGTGGAAACTCGATATCGTGGGCGTGGTCGGTGCGGCCCTTATAGGAGGTCGCGAAGTCCGGAGTCTTGATCTTGTGAAAGTCGAAGATCTTTTTTGCGATCGATTTGTCCTGCGCGAGATAGAGAGCCTCGGGTCCGCCGCCGGTATAGGGAAAGTGCAGCAGTTCCAGATAGGCGGCGATATTCTTGTCCATCTTGTCGTCGCCTAGGTAAGACTCCGTGAGGTTGAACACGAGATCGGCCCCGCACTTTGCCAGAGCAAAAAGCGGTTGATTCCGCCCGTCGAGGACGTGATAAGACGGTTCGTGGCCGAGCTTGGTTAATGCCTCGAAGATCTCTTCGCGATCGTGTAGCGGGTCCTTCTTCTTCCGGCGTTTGCCGGTCTTGCCCCGGGGAGCCTTGACCGGCTCCGGCTCTGGTTCAGGCGGTCCCTCTTCCCAGACATCGTGCAAGATCGTAACTTTGAGGTTTGCCATGGTACCTCTTCGATTTCTTCGGTGCGACACCGATCAGGGCAGAATGAACTTGCCCCGGTTGATGTAGTTCATCGCCAGCGCTGTGGCGTATACAGACACCTCGGTCAGGTATTCGCGTTCGCATTCTATGTCTGCACGCAAGCCAAGGGCGCTCACTTTTGCTTCAATGGTTTCTACCAGCTTCTTTACCAGCGGACGTTGAACGCCCGTCCAGTAATTGACCTTGTCGACAAGGACCTTGCGGTTTTCGCGTAGAAGTTCGACGGCCGGGCGAACGTTTTTCCGGCGCCGTTTGGATGTGTTGAAGATATCGCGCAGGTCGGTTTCGAGAGGGAGCTCGCCGGGACTGAGCTGCTGATCGAGCGCCTGCCGGTAGAACTCGCCGACCGTCACATCCATTTCGTCGACGGTAATATCGGTATCGCCGCGCGCCACCACGGGATCGGCGTTGCCGAGTTTGCGGCCAATCCGATCCATGTAGAGCAGCTTCTTCATCGCGCTCCAGCCCCTGTACCGGTTCCTCCAGTTGGAGCGTGGGGTCAGCCATACCGCGAACGTCTCGGCGAAATCTTCGTCGGGATGCTTTTGCGCGTACCAGCCCTCCAGGTGGCGCACGAACTGGCGTGAGAACGGAACCGGCTTGTAGTTATCACGGTATGCCCGCCGAAACGGCCCGAAGCGCTCACGCCATTCCTGCGTTTTGTAAAGGACGTAAGCGTAATTGAAGGCGTGGCCGGCCTCGTGCCGCATGTACATCATGACCTGACGCGCGTCTTCAATATCGTTCATCTCCGATTCCAGACGCTGCAATTTCGGATCAGCGAGATAAAACGGGATCCCGATGACGGGTTCCATGTTCGGGCATCCCCACTCGTCGGTCAGGTAGCATCTGGGGCGGAATCGATGGAGCCCCTTGGCGTCCAGCTCTTTGTAGAGTTGAAAGACGAAGCGTTCGAGGGGAGAGCCTTCCAGTTTCAAACCAAGTTGCCGAATCGGCCTGGAAAGGATCTCCTGCACCTCTGCCGGCGCTTTTTCAAAATTGGCCACAGATGGTCGAAGCGTAGCATATGGAGAGGGCAATTTGACTCGCCGCCAGTACCATTCTGGATAACGGCCGGATCATGGCCAAGGATTGCCGGCGCGGCTGGGCCACATCACGCGCGAAGGCTCCGCCGCACCTCTGACTACTCTTTTCGATGAAACTCCTCGTCGCCATTGTCGTCGTCGTACTGATCGCTGCGTCGCTCTATGCCGACTACAGATGGCGCCGGTGGATGGCCGCTCGCCGCCGCGATCGCGACAATGACCCATCCGCCAGGTCCTGATCGCGCGTACCCAGCCTCGATCCAGCGCGTACGCGCCAGCTTCCCGACCCTAACCCCGGAATCCCTGCGGGGCTCTCACCGAGCGATTTGTGCTTGATGAGCAGGCTGATCTCTGTTCCTCGTTCGTTACAATAGAGTTAGGGAGACGTCCAACACCCATGCAATCGATCCTTGCCTTGAACTTCCCCTCGCGCCCAAACCGCGCCCGCTTGCGCCAAGCTCGCCGAAACTGCCCGCGCTCGCCGCGCGCCCGCCTTTCGCTGGCCATCGCACTCGCCGCGCTTTTAGCCTCGGCCGCGTTCTTCTTCTCCGTCGTCGCGCACGCCCAGTTCGGCGCGCCAGAGACGACTCCGGTGCATGATCCCTCGGCACTCAAGCCGCCGCCGGGCGCAAAAGTCGCCATCGTGGAATTTGAAGACATGGAGTGCCCCGACTGCGCCGCAGCTAACCCGGTGCTGAAGCAGGCAGCCGAGCAATACCACATTCCGTGGATCCGCCACGACTTCCCGCTGCCCTTCCACAACTGGAGCTTCCAGGCTGCCGTCAACGCTCGCTACTTCGACACCAGGAGCAAGGCCCTCGGCGACGACTACCGAAACTACATCTTCGCCAACCAGCCCTCGATTGAAACTCCGGCCCAGCTTACGCAGTGGACCGGGAAATTCGCGCAGGCTCACGGCGTAGCGCTGCCCTTCGCCATCGATCCCATGGGCAAGCTGGCCGCGGAGGTGAAAGCCGACTACGCGCTCGGCCAGCGCATCGGCATCGAGCACACGCCCACCATTTGGGTCGTGACTGACGGCAAAAATGCGCCGCCCTTCATCGAGATTGTCGACCGCAGCAAGCTTTACCAGATCATCGATCAGGCGCTCGCCGAAACCCGCGGCAAATAGCCGGGCGCCCAACCTTCGCCGTAAACGGGGAGCAGGGAATAGCCTGTAGCCAGTAGCGAAAAACTCTAAACCCCGGAAATCGCAGTTGAGACCGAAAACAGAAAAGCCAGTAGCGAGCATTCTTCTGCAACGAGCTACCGGCTGACCCCCGTCTTTCTACTCTCTACTGGCTACTCTCGACTCCCTCTATCTTCACCAGTTCCTGGCCGCCCGGCGCCACCATGCGTGTTTGCGGAGCGCGCCAGTGGTCAATGTAGCTGATGCGGTGTACGCAGCCGATGGTGCAATGCGGGGCGCAGCTTTTGGCCGTCACAAACTCGCGCTTCACGTCGTCGCGCGAATACTCCGCCACCGGCACGCCCGGATACCCGCGCTGCTGCGAGCAGTAGTGCACGAGGCCATCCTCGCACACATATAAATAGCGCGAGCCCGCGCGGCAGCGCCAGTTGTTGGGCCGCCCCTCCACAATCGCTTCCTGAAATTTGTCGAACTGCGCGTAGTTCGTCTTCCTGCGATTCGTCATCGCCTGGTACACGCGCGCCTCGTCCTCTTTGAGCGGCTTCCGTTGCCCGTCGCCGTCGTGAATAATCCCGATGGTCGACTCAAACCCCAGCGCCAGCGCGCGCTTGCCGATCACCAGCGCGTCGTTGGGATTGCGAATGCCTCCGCCCACCACCGAGTTAATGTTTACGTGGAACTCGGCGAACTGGGCCAGCATCTCCAGGCGCTTGTCGAGCGTCTTCAGGGATTTCTTCGACACGTCGTCCGGTTCCAGGTTGTCGATCGAGATCTGCATGTGGTCCAAGCCCGCGCGGTTCAGCCGGTCAATGCGCTCGGGACTGAGCAGGAAGCCGTTGGTAATCATCCCCGCAATCGCGCCGGTCTGCCTCATGCGGCGAATGATGTCGTCCAGTTGCGGATGCGTCAACGGCTCGCCGCCCGAGATGCCGATCATGGCCGTGCCCAGCCGTCCCAGCGCGTCAATGCGCCGGTACATTTCTTCAAGCGGGACGGGCTCGCTCACCTTGTCATACTCGTTGCAGTAAGCACAGCTCAGATTGCAGAAGCGCGTGGGGATAATCTGCACCAGCACGGGATGCGACGTGGAGGCCAGCGCGCGCACCACCATGGAATACTCGCGCATCTTGCGCGTCGCCGCCTTCCAGCGACCCCTCAGCGTCGATCTCCGGGGAGTGCCCATCCTTACTATTTGAACACAATCGGAGAGTGATGCCTTGGGGCCATGCGAAGATGGGTGTAAATGCCCAGAAGACCTCCAACCGATCTTGGCGAAATCCGCCGCCTCGCCATCACAGCGGTATTTTCGGATGATTTGCTTTTTGAAAAGGTAGTGCTAAAGGGGGGCAATGCACTCTCGCTTGCCTACCATTTGAGCAAGAGAACGTCGCTCGATCTCGACTTCTCTATCGAGGGCGACTTCGAAGACCTTGATGAAATCCGCGAGCGGTTGCGGAAGGCACTTGAGGATCGATTCTCGTCCGCGGGCTTTGTTGTGTTCGATTTCAGGTTCGAACCGAAGCCAAGCACGCCGCGCGAAGGACAGGATCCCCGATGGGGAGGCTATATGGCTTCGTTCAAAGTCACCGAAAGGAGCAGGTACGACGAATCAAAGGGCGATCTAGACGCTTTACGTCGCGACTCTCTCGTAATTGGCTCGGCACAACAACGTGTATTCACGATTGACCTAAGCAAATATGAATATGTGGCCGGCAAGGTGGAACTGGAACTCGACGACTACACGATCTACGTCTACAGCCCGGAAATGATTGCGATCGAGAAGCTTCGCGCAATTTGCCAGCAGATGCCCGACTACCCTCTAAGACGGCACCCGACTGCAAGGGCACGCGATTTCTATGATATTCACCTTATCGCCGTGACTTCAGGCATGGATTTCAGCACCTCGGTAAACCTCGAACTAACCCGACAGATCTTTGCGGCGAAAGAAGTTCCCCTCGAATTTTTGAGTCGAATCAAGGATGAGAGGGAGTTTCATCGACCTGATTGGGACAGCGTGAGAGCATCGTCAAGTGGGGATGTGGCGGATTTCGACTATTACTTTGATTTCGTCACGAGCCGAGCGGAATCAATGAAGGCTCTTTGGGAAGAATAGCCGCCAATTCGGATCGTATTCCTTGTCCTTCAGGCCGTACGCGAGATAGAAGTCGTATTTGAGGCCAATGCTCTTTAGTCTGCTGCATCCGTTCCTTGAATATCCCGCCTTTTGCATGTAGAAACCTATTGCTTGATGGTACGGGTAAACATAATCGATCTTCTTGAGCGTTGCTATCAACGTGCCAACAGACACACGATCTTTCGCTGCGCGATATGCCTCCAGTACCTGGAAAACTCCTCCGGCATATGATGGTCGGACGGCGATATCGATGAGAGTTCTTTCCAGCCCCGTCACTCTCAGCGACGACCCGGAGTATTGCAAATCGACAACCCCCAACTGCCCGGTGTTCTTTCCCCAAAGCAGCAATGCTTCCGAATCGCCGAATTTGAAGATGAACTGAGATTCGCGCTGTTTCCCCGCAAAGGCCCGATTGATGCCTTCCTGAGTGAGGTGCCCGGAGCCTGGCTTGGGGCTTTGTTCGCTGTTGACATATATTCTTGACGGTATTTGCTCCGTAAGCCCGTGCAGGAACATCGCAGTTGCCTGGCATAGGTAAGCATCATGCTTCATTGAAACTGCAATTTCGTATGCTGATGCCTGTTTCCACACGTAGCGGGATATGCCCGAGGCACTCGGATGATTTACCGGCTCTAAATATTCGAGATGGAGATCCGTCTTATCTAGAAGGAAGTCCAGGAATTTGGCCGTTGTAGTATTTTGGGCCAATCTCCAAAAGGATCGATTCTCTTCCAATATCTGCGAAATCTCGCTTGGCCAAAAGACGCGCTTGCCAGTTTTCTCGAAGGCCTCGACGATATCGGATTTAGCGATCTGTAAGCGACTTTGGCCAGGCATGTTGACGGCAGTGCTAAAGGTATATATACCTTTAGCACTGCCGTTTCCTTCCACATTCAGCACTTCCACCCATTTTATCACTAGGTATATATACCTAGTGATATGATAATTTCTGAGGTATCAAAAGAGGGCAATCTATTTAGCGTCAGTGGTTTAAATCTATGATCTTCTCCTTTGACCGCTTGTTGTATTTGGTATATATACCAAATACAACAACGCTGAGCGGGCAAGGAATAGGCAGCCGAAGCTCGCTAATGCTGACAATAAAGGAGTTGCTAATGTTCCTTCATTCGCTCCGCCCTGGATCGGGTATATATACCCGATCCAGGGCGGAGCGTTCGTCCATGAGTTCTCATCCCAAAAATTGGCGCGTGGCCCCACGTCCCGACACGCTAACTCGCCCCCAAAAATGGGTGCCCCGGGTCCCGATTCTGGGACCCGGGAACCACGAAAGCCTGAATCACAAGGACAGGGGTGCGCCAAACGAACCGGGAAATCGTGGCGTCAAGCCCCATTTCCCGTGACTCGCTCCATCTGGGCCACTTAGCGTTGCAGGTTATCTCGCCGTTTCCCGCACAATCAAGATGAGCGCAGGACTAATGAAAAACATCACCGCAGCCGTACCCACCTACACCATGACTTCCGTCTCACGTTTCGCCGCCAAAACTCTGCGGCAAATGGCACAGCAAACCCCGCCAGAGCCGCCTCCGCCTTTTTTTAAATCGGCTGTGAAACTGTGGAACTGTGAGATTCCCGCTCTAAGTCGTTGATTCGGCGCGGTCCACAGTTCCACAGTTTCACAGTTCCACAGTTTCACAGTTCCACAGTCGACGGAAGCGGGTGGCCAATGTCCCAACACAAACTCGTCCCCAGGAATGGGTGCCCCGCTCCCGATTCTGGGACCCCGGGATCACCTACCTACCCTCGCCGCAAGAACAAGGACGCGGCGAGGTTTGGGCACCCCGGCGCGGGAGACAGCAAAGGAGAACGGCTTCAGTTTCCCGCTCTCGCGAAGCGCGCGGCGCGCACAGGCTCCGCGTGCCGCCTGATGCGATGCGGTGCCTTCCTGGGAGATTGCGATATGCGGGCTTCGCGTTCGCGACGCCTGAGGAGCTCGAAGACGAACTCCAAAATATCGCCGTCGCGGGTCGCATCGAACCAGCGGCAGAAGCTCTCCTGCTTTTGCCGATCCGTGAGCCTCGGGGATTCAAGATCGCGCATCAGCCTGGCGCTGACGATGCGGCTCAGCTCCAGCTTGGCCCTGAGCGATTGAACGTAGAGATCGCGGATTGTCTCTTCCACTGCCGTCTCCTGCCGAGGGGGCGCGATTGGCGTGGGCGTCGTCGCTGGGTTTTGCTCGAGGAGTGCGTCGAGAATTTGCACAATAATTGCGACTATATCGGCACTCTTGGGACGGGATTGTGACCTCGGTCACTCAGCATTCGCCGGGTGCATCGGATCGGGCGGGACAGTCGGCAAGTCGCAATCCGTTGTTCATCGATCACATCTCATTGTTCGCGGTCTCGGCGATGCTAGCTGGGAGCGTCGATTGGCGGGAGAATGGGTGTCGAGGCCGGATCGGGGGAAGACCAGGGAATGTCGAGGACAGGGAAGGCAACACGCTGGGGAATCGCAGTTCTGGTTTTGATCGTGGGCGGATCGCAGGCGGCGCCGGCGCAAGCTCGCTATTCCGTCACGGACGAAGACGCAATGGGGCCGGGCTCGCCGCGCGTGGTGGTGCTGCACGACAATGTCGCCGGCGCTGGGGCTGCGGTCGCGCCCAGCGAGGGCGGCGAGCTTGCAAGCTTCAAGGTCACGCGCGATGGCCGGTCGATTGAATTGCTCTATAACGCGCGCAACTACGCGTCGCCGCCCGGCACATTTCATGGTCGGGGGCCGCTGCTGTGGCCGGCGGTGGGTGCGCAGTATCCGGTGGGGACGATTCCCAAAGAAAGCTGCGGCATGGGCTCCTATAGGGTGGCCGGGAAGAGCTTTCCAATGCCGTGCCACGGGTTCGCCAAGGATCTGCCCTGGACGGAGATTGCGCGCAGCGCCGATGCGCACGGGGCGCGCATAACAATCGAATTGCGCGACTCCGATGCGACGAGGAAGTACTATCCGTTTGCGTTCCATCTGGATGCCACGTATGAGCTGGCGAATGGCCAGTTGACGGTGGATTATGTCGTCAGGTCGGATGCGGGCAACGCGAATGCAATGCCGTTCTCGATCGGCAACCACCTCGGCTTCAATTTGCCGCTGGTGAAGGGCAGCGACCCACGCGAAGTGAAGTTTGAAACGCAGAACACAGTGCAGATGCTGCGCAACCCGGCCGGACTGCTGAGCGGCGAAAGCACGCCGCGCTCGTTCTACGAGCCGCAGGCGCTGGGCAGCTTCGATGCGCATGTGGCGCTGCCGCTGGCCGGCTATCGCAGCCAGCCGTTCGCGCGGCTCATCGATCCCTCAGGCTTGACGGTGCGCGTGACCCAGACCACGAGTACCATGCTGCCAGAGCCGCTGATTCGCTTTAACGTGTATGGCGGCGCTGCGCAAGGCTACTTGTGTCCTGAGCCATGGTTCGGAGTGCAGAACTCGCTGAACACGGGCGTGGGAACGGTGAAGCTCGCACCCGGCGAAAGCTGGCGTTGGCGGCTGCTGATTGAAGTGGAAGCGCCGAATACCACCGCGCCCGATCCCGGCACAGGAGTGGAACGCTTCGGCGGCAACTTCGCGTACACCGAGGGACCCGTGTGGGTCACAAAAGACGGCGGGTACCTGCTCTTTAGCGACATCTACAACTCGAGGACGATGAAGATGGCCGAGCCCAACCAGGCCACCGTGTACCGGCGATTCACCAACGCCGGCAACGGCAATTCGATGGACGCGCAAGGCCGCTTGTACACTGCGGAACGCGACGGCCATCGCGTGGTGCGCACAGATCAGGATGGCACGGTTACCGTGGTGGCAGGCCAGTACGAGGGCAAGCGCTTCAACGCGCCCAACGACGTGGTAGTGCGCAGGGATGGGCAGGTGTACTTCTCCGATCCGGCATCGGCTGCGGTTCTCGACCAGCGCGAACTGGATTTCAATGGGGTCTATCATGTCTCGCCGGATGGCAAGGTGACGCTGGTGACAAAGATGACGCGGCCCAACGGCGTGGCCCTCACGCCCGATGGAAAGACACTCTACGTGGACGACACGACCGATCGCAAGGTGGTGGCCTTCGATCTCGATGCCGAAGGAAACGCTTCGAACGAGCGCGTGTTTCTTTCCGGGCTCGACGGCGCACCGGATGGCCTGCGTGTGGCGGCCGATGGCACCGTGTACATTGCAACCGGGCCGGTCGTCGTGTATTCGCCCGAAGGCAATCTGATCAGGACCATTTCGCTGCCGGAGCTGGCGGCCAACCTCGAGTTCGGAGGGCCGGATCTGAAGACGCTCTTCATCACCGCGCGCACCAGCGTCTACCGCGTACGCGTCGACGATGACGGGTGGACGATTCACTGAAGCGCGTACGGCCGGGCCGGAATTCCGTGAAGGTAGCTCACTCCTGGCCCCTGACCGAACTTTTTATACCTGGTCGGTTTACAGCTTGTCGATCGCTTCCGCTGCCGCGTGAATTGCTTCGGCGATTTTCTTGATCTGCTCGGGTGTTGCGTTCTTCCGCCACACCTTCGATATGACTGCACCGCGCAGATCCATGAAGGCTTTCATGATCTCGGGCGAACGCCCGCGGCGGAATCCGCGACCGGTTTCTTCGAGCCGCTCAAAGAGCTGATCGACGCGTGCTGCGTTGGCCTTGAGGTATTCGAGACCTTCGGGCGTGACGCTGTAGACTTTCTTGCCGTCGGCGCTAGCCGATGTGGCGAGGCCTTCCTCTTCGAGCATGGTCAGCGTGGGATAGACGATGCCTGCACTTGGTGTGTAGCCTCCGCCCAGCCGCTCTTCCATAGTTTTAATGAGCTGATAGCCGTAGCTCGGTTGTTCAGAGAGCAGCTTCAGGATCACCAGCTTAATGTCGCCTGCGTCGAAAAGGCGCTCTCGGCCGTGGCCGAAGCCGCGCCCGAATCCTGCCCTCGGGCCGCCGAAGCCCCCCGGCATTTCAAAGCCGCCTCCGCGAATCCATGCGAATCGCCTGCCACCGCAACCGCCGTGGCCTGCATGTTCAAAAACTTCTTGTGCAAACATTGGTTTGGACCTCCTGTCCAAAATATATCTCACACTATATCGTAAGATATATCTTTATGCAAGCGTCGATCAGGTACTTCTGGATCTTCATGATTTTGAATCAGTTGCTGGAAGAGGCATTTGCCTCGCGGCCTGAAGGCCTCGCTAATTCTGAGAGTCTTGTGCGGGGGTTCAACAGGCTGCGGAAAAACCCTTGTTTCCCGGATCATTTTGCTTTCGGTCGCACTTTTTCGCGCTTTGAGTCTGTTCCGCAGTTCCATTTCGGTTGTCGTTTTGCCTCCGCAGGCCGTTTTTTCGGCATGCGGAGACACCTCAGCCCTAGCTGGCCATCGCTTGAATCGGAATGAGTCTCCGCATGCGCACCAGGTTATAAGCCGTGATGGTCAGCCGATAGAACCAGTCCACTCGCTTCAGACCACGCAACTTGACCTGGCGCATCGGCCGATCCAACTTGCTCCAGCCAAAGACTCGCTCGATCAGCTTGCGTCTTTGCTGGCTAATAGCGCACCGTTCATCGCTCCGTTCGTTGTCGGTCAGCGCGTTCTTGCCGCGGTTGCCCGGCGCATATTCGCTGACATGCGGCGCCACCCCGCGATCCCTGAGCGCCTGCACGAATCTGTCTTCCTGGTACTGCGTGTCAGCTCCCAACGTGATCTTGCGCTCTCCGCGTTGATCCTTAGGTCCCAGCACCCCATCTAATAACTCCACCGCTGTCTCGCGCTCCGTCACCGTGGCCGCCTGGCTGGCCTTGGCTGCCACCACCAGACCGTTGCGGTTCTCCATCAGGGCGTGTCCTTGATAGCTGGCAATGGCCTTTTCCGTGTTCGACTTCTTGCACAGACGCGCTTCCGGATCGGTGGTCGACTCCACACGGTCGCGCAGCAGTACCTCGCCACCCCAGCCCGAGCCTGCCCCCGGAGCCGGCGGATCAGGCTTGTCCTTAAAGCTGCGGGTCGAGGCCCATGCCTGAATCATCGTTCCATCCACGGTGAAATGCTCTTCGCTCAGCAGAGCGTGTTCGCGCGCTTCCACCAGCACCGACTCCAGTAACAGCTGGCTCACCGCACCGGCGATCAACCGCTCGCGGTTCTTGGTGAACACCGTCACGTCCCACACCGGATCGTCCATCTCCAGACCCACAAACCAGCGAAACAGAAGGTTATAGTTCAACTGCTCCATCAGCTGCCGCTCCGAGCGGATCGAGTACAAAATCATCAGCAGCTGCGCCCGCAGCAAGCGCTCCGGGGCAATCGAGGGACGACCGGTGGCCGAATATAGCCGCTCCAAATCTGCGTCCATCCGCGCCAGCGCACGGTCTACCAGCGCGCGAATCTGTCTCGCCGGATGATCGGCTGGAATCCGCTGTGCCAACGTCACATAGCTGTACATCGCCGTCTGCTTTTCGTCGTCTCCACGCATATCTCTTAACTAACGCAAATCAATGTGGAGAAAAAGTGACAATTAAAGGACTTTTTCCGCAACCTGTAAAACCCCGCCTGCCTCCGCCGCGGGTTTTCCCGCGTCTGCTAGGGTTCGTTATCTAGATACTCCTCTGGGACGTCGTCTTCGGGAACCTGTCGTGTCCTGACTTCGGCGACATCGGGATCCGGGGCACTCTCCACGCCTTCAACGGCGGCGGCTTCGGTCGCATTACCCTCTTCCAGCAGTTCCTGTGCGCTCTCAGAATCCGCGAAAGGCGCATCATGGATCTGCTGAATATCGCCTGACTGGCCGGCCGAACCGGAACCCGTCTCATCTCTCAGTTTTCGTTTGCGGTTTGCCATCTCGGTTGCTCCCTGCCATTTTGATGCCGCGCGCAGGCGACGGACCCGGACTGAGGCTTTCTTATTTCACGGGAGAAGCGATTTCTGCGCGAGGATCGATATTGCGGGTTCTGGCCGAACACTGGTTCGCGTGACGGCCGACCTTTGGCCTCTATACTGGCTCGGTGAGTCTCCCAGCGAACGAGCTCGTAGCGCTGCTGATTGCGGTAAGTTTTGCGGCCGGGCTGAACGTCTACGCGACGGTGGCGACGCTGGGACTGATGGGGCGCTTCGGGTGGCTCACGCTGCCTGCCACGCTGCACCTTCTCACTGGCTGGCCGATCATTATTGTCAGCACGGCACTGTTCGCCGTCGAGTTTTTCGCCGACAAAATTCCTGCCTTCGACCTGATCTGGAATGCTCTGCACACGTTCATCCGCGTTCCTATTGCCGCGCTTCTCGCGTATCAGGCCACTGCGTCGCTTTCACCGGGCGAGCAGCTTGCGGCCACATTGGCAGGCGGATTGATTGCGCTGATTGCGCACGGTGGCAAGACGGCTGTGCGCGCCGCGGTCACGCCTTCGCCCGAGCCCTTTTCAAACATCACTTTGAGCATGGGCGAAGACGTGCTGGCCGTGCTGTTGACGTGGATGGCGACATGGAAGCCTTACATTGCAGCTGCCATCGCCTGTGTGCTGGCGGTGATCGCGCTGCTGCTTATGCGCTGGATCATGCGTGCTCTCAAAGCGCTCTTTCATGGCGCGCGGGAGGCAATCTGAGATCGCGCCCTCGGTCCGCGCCGGGGCGGCGAGCTCGGCGTTGCGTCATCCCATGGGTGTGGACGCGGGCGGTGTTACGTTCATCACCTTCCAGCGATTGTTGCTCTTGACGAGCGTTGCTTTTGCCGTTTGCCCGCTGGAGTCCTTTGTGACTGCGGGGAACGCCTGCTTGACTTGCGGAGTGGCGGCCCATGCAGGCAGAGTCACTTTGTCGCTGTAGCTCACGTCGTACTTTATCGGGCTCGATCCAGACACCCTCGAGAAGCTCTCGATGGCGTTCACCTGCGGGTGACCGATGCAAAAGTTGCCGTATCCGATACGCGCCTGGTCGGCTGTCCAGTCGAGACGCCCGATATCGGTGAGCTTGTATTCGTCCTCGCGTTCACCACGGCGCGCGTGCACTTTTCGAACTCCGGCGGGCTCCAGAAGCCCGGCAGCGACTAGCGCCTGGAATTCCTGCATCTCTTCGTTGTTCCTGGCACTTGTAGATTCAGGGAACTTAATCGGATTCGCAAACAGGCAATCCGGACGATTGCTGTAGTAAGTGTCGAGCGCGGTTGTGAAGGCTGCGTCGTGATTAACATTTGCTTGGCAGCCGGAAATCAAGAGGGTTATTCCAAGGGTGCAAAACGCCGCTGTAGCGGCGACGAACCATGTCGGCGAGATTCGGGTACGAGGCATCGTTTCAACTCCTGTGCCATTGGATGCAAAGAGGTTGGCCTCACGTGGCCTGCGCTCCGCGGGTATCATGGGTCTTGATCCGATGTCGAAACGGTCGAATTCCGCACGCAAATCGTTTACTGCATTGCTGGTGCCGGATGGAACCGAGCTCCGCTGGGTGATTGCGCGGGTGCCGTTCGAGATGGCCAAGGTGTGGCCTCTGCGCAAAGGGCGCCGCGTACGCGGAGAAATTGAGGGTTTCGAGTTCAGGACATCACTGTTCCCCGATCCGCGCGGCAAGGGGCAGATTCTGCTGGTGAACAAGAAGATGCAGGCGGGGGCCAAAGCACGGGCAGGTGAGAAGGTGCGAATCTGGCTGGAGCCGGACCTGGAAGAACGCGAGATTCTGCTGCCAAAAGAACTGGAGCACGAACTCAATGCCGACCGGCGGCTGCGCCGATGGTTCAACGAGCTCAGCGACTCGATGCGCCGCGAGATTGGCAAGTGGGCCGACGAGCCGAAGAGCGAAGAATCCAGGATGAAGCGGGCAAGGCGGATGGCCGAGCGGCTGATGCAGGCGATGGAAGGCGAAGAGGATCCGCCGCCGGTGCTGCGGGCGGCGTTTCAGAGGCACCCTCAAGCCAGAAGAGGATGGGACGCGCTGACGCCGGCGCAACGGCGGAATCACCTGCTGGGCATCTTTTATTATGAGACGCCTGAAGCGCGCGAGCGGCGGGCAGCGAAGGCCATAGAGGATGCGCTCAAGGCGGGCCGCCGCAAGGGAGGATTGGCAGACAGCTGTTGATTTTGGGCTAGTTAGTCTCTCGACCCAGCGGAGAAAAACCGGATTTCTGGTTCGGTTATTTTTAAGGACGGCAACTTTTGCGATCTGTGTCGGGTTGGAAGACTGCAGGAGGAGTTGGATGAGGGGAGCGCCACGCGGAAATTGCTGGTCGTCAGGCAGATTTTTCTAGTCTTCGCCCTCGCTCCTATCGTCTAATTGACCAAGATGACACTCGCCTCTGTCAGGACCATCTTCCCCAAGGCTTCTGCGGTAACGGTCGACGATCAGGCGCGGCAGGAAAGCCTGGCCGTTGCCGAGGGCCTAAAGCGCCGGAAGGCTGGGCTGCTCGAAGAATTGATCGTTCGCTATCAGCACCGGCTGCTGCGTTATTTGCTGTTTCTCACGGGAAATCGGGAGACGGCTGAGGACCTGTTTCAAGAGGTTTGGATGCGCGTGCTGGTGCGTGGTAACCAGTTCGACGGACGGGCGCGATTCGAGACGTGGCTGTTCACAATCGCGAGGAACCTGGTGATCGACCAGCGGCGCAGGCGCACCATGAACAGCCTGGACGAGCTGATTGAGGGAGCCGGCGACGATGATCGGCCGATGAGCGTTGAAGTGATCGCAGACGACCCAACCCCGTTCGATTGCGTCGCAAATCTTGAGGACCGGGAGAGGATTGCCGCAGCTCTGCTTGAGTTGGACACGCTGCATCGCGAGGTGCTGGTGCTGCGATTCCATGAGGAGCTTTCGCTCGAGGAGATCGCAAAGGTCACGCGGGCGCCACTCTCCACCGTAAAGTCGAGGCTCTATCGCGGTTTGGCAATGATCAAGCCCAAGCTAGGCTACGCGAGCACGCGCTTCCAGGAGGCGGTGTGAGAACAGCGGAATGGGTGGGCAATCCGGCCGGAGAGTCCGTCGCCAAGGCGAGGACAAACGGGGACAACGCCAATTCGGACCTGTTGGGCGCGCTGGCAGGAAGGCAGGCGGGACGCGAGCGCGCTGTTGCCGAGAGGACGCGTCGGGTGGTGATGGCGTCGTTCGGCGTCATGGAGGACCAGAGAGCCGGCCGCAAGCGTAGCCGGTCGCTGGCTCTGGCGTCGATTTTGGTGATGTTGATTGCCCTGGGGCCGTTTATCTGGCGCGTGACCGACGACTTGATCGGCGGCGAGCGCCTGAGCGACGTGGCCACCCAACTCAGTTTGTGGGCTTGCATTCTGTGCCCGGCCGTCCTGGCCGCGGTGCTGATTGCCGGCTGGTCGCGGACCCGGTCTTAGTGTCCCGCCAAATCCTGTGAAATTACGGCAGTAACCCGAGAGAAAGCAACTTCCGGGTAGCCTGTGCCGTCCATCAAATAAGGGCTAAGATTGGATACTGACCGTTGAAAGCCCCCTCCTGGGGAGGGAAGTTTGATGCCTGACCTACAGTCTATCCGCGTTGACGACGATGAACGGATCATTCCGGTCTGGTCGATTATTGTCGCCTGCATCGCGTTCGTGCTGGTTGAGTACTATTTCTGGGTGATCGCGCCTGGGCAGCGGCATCATGCGCCATCGGCGCTGGGCCTGCGTATTTATTTCAATCTCTCTTGGGGCGTGCTTGCCGCACTGTACTTCCTGATGGTGGGGTACGTGAGCAAGGATGCGCCGCGCCGCGCAATGAACACGCGGTTCTGGATGCTGATCTGCTTCGTGATTCCGGGCGGGATCGGCGCCGTACTTTACTTCCTTCTGCGGCAGCCGCAGGTTTCGCGCTGCCCGGCCTGCGGGACACACGTGCAAAGCGATTTTCACTTTTGTCCGCAGTGTAACTACCAGCTTGCTGCCAACTGCGGTAATTGTTTCCGCACCGTCCGCGCTACCGATCAGTTCTGCACGCGCTGCGGACATGAACTAGCCACGGATCGAACCCCGGCGCGGCTGCGGGTGATGAGCGACTAGCGGATAGATTTCCCCGCCCAAGCCGCAAAAACAAAGACGCGGCGAGGACGGGGCACCCCGTCTCGAGGGAGATTGACTTTCCGGCCTCCTAACTCAGCTCGCTTCGCTCCACTACATTGACCCCGCGCGCTCGGCTTCCTACAATCGAAGCTTCGGACCAAATGTCTCTCTCCGCACTCATTATCGACGACGAACAACTGGCTCGCGACGAGTTGAAATATTTGCTCGACTCAGTGGGCGGCGTGGACGTGGTGGCGCAGGGCGCAAATGGGATTGAGGCTGTGGACCTGATTGAAGAGCACCATCCCGACCTGGTTTTTCTGGATGTGCAGATGCCGGGGCAAGACGGCTTCGCCGTGATCGAACGATTGATGGAACGCAGACGGGCAAAGACCGAGGACGCAGAGAAGAACGCGACTCATCTGCCGCAGTTTGTGTTTGCGACGGCTTACGACCAGTATGCGGTGCGCGCATTCGACGTGAATGCCGCCGACTATCTGCTCAAGCCTTTCGATCGCGCACGGGTGCTGGAGGCGGTGGAACGCGTAAGGGCTCGCATTGGCGCAATCGATGCGTCGGCTTCAGGCGGGCCAGACGCCGAGATTGAGTCCCAGCTCGACCGCTTGCTGCGGCTGCTCAACCGCCCTCAGGGCTCGGAACACGGACGTCCTCCGGCGAAACTGATTGTGCAGGCACAGAGCCGGCTGCTGCTTGTGGATCAGGCGGAGATTTGTTTTGCAGCGATCGACGAGGGCGTGATTCGCGTGGTGACGCGGGCATTCGAGGGGCAATCGAAGTGCAGAACACTCGAGGAGCTTCTGGAGCTGCTCGATCGGGCAAGGTTTTGGCGCGCGCATCGAGGATTCGTGGTGAACATCGATCAGATCCGCGAAGTGATGCCGTGGTTTAAATCGAGCTACCAACTGCGCATGAACGATAAGCATCAGACCGAGATTCCGGTGAGCCGGGCGCAGACGAAGCGGCTGAAAGAGCTGTTCAATCTGTAACGTCCTTTCGCTGGGGCGTTCTTTCGCGCAACCCTCGCTTCGGGCACAATGCACATTCAATTGCGATTGGCGAAATCCGAGCGCGCCGGCGGATTCGAACAGCGCCGGATCGCGAAGACATGACGAAAACTTCATTCGCCTGCGATTAACGATGAGGCGCCCGGCGCGTCCATCGAGAGCCGGAGGAAAACACACCGGGGCCGGGCGTGAGGATTTGCGCCCCAGTGTTGAGTCGCAAGCGGCGTTGCAATGAGACTCCGCGATTCATTTCGATGTCGTGCTTCGAACCATGGTCAAATTGAGAAAAATTCATGGCTGGGGAAAACATCGACCGGAGGGCTTTCCTATCGCAGGTCTGCACAGCGCTGAGTTCCCACGCCGGCTGCGTAAGTTTGCCATTGCAGCAATTCTATGCGGCCCGCTCGCTCTAATGGCGCAACAGGCGGCAGGCGGATCAAACAATCGGGGGCTCCCCGATGCGCCAGGCTCGCGATCATCCGCTGCCCCGCCAGCCGGCGCCGACGCTGATGCGCCGGACTCGGCTACCGTATCCGGGACCGTTCTCGATACCAACGGCTCTGAAGTTCAGGGTGCGCACGTTGTGATGAAGGAGTTGAGCGGAGTTCAGAGCCGCAGCCAGCAATCGGGGAGCAATGGCGAGTTTACCTTTACAGGCTTGCCCGCAGGCAACTTCAAGCTGACGGTGAGCGGCAAGGGATGGGGAACATACACCTCGCCCGAGATCCAGCTTCACGAGGGAGACTTCCACATTGTTCCGCATGTTGTTCTGCCGCTGGCCACATCGGAGATGGTGCAGGTGGTGGGGAACTCGGCCGTATTGTCGGAAGAGCAGGTGCACATTGCCGAGCAGCAGCGCGTCCTCGGTGTTTTTCCGAACTTCTATACGAGCTTTGACTGGAACGCTCCGCCCATGGAAACGAAACAAAAGTTCCAACTGGCGTTTCGCTCCATCACCGATCCGGTGGAGTTTTTAGGGCCTGCCGCTGTGGCCGGGTTCGAGCAGGTGGAGAACGTGTTTCCGGCTTACGGCGGCGGCGTGGAGGGTTACGCGAAGCGATATGGAGCGGCGTACGCAAATTCGTTTACGTCAAGATTGTTTGCCAACGCCGTGTACCCGTCGCTCTTTCATCAGGATCCGCGCTACTTTTTCAAAGGAAGCGGAGGTTTCGGATCGAGAGCACTTTACGCAATCACATCCGCACTCATGACGAGGGGTGACAGCGGACGCCGGGAACCGAATTACTCCTACTTTCTGGGAACGTTTACGGCGGGAGCGATCTCGAATCTCTATTACCCGCCGGAGAATCGCGGCGCGCTGCTGACCTTCACCAATGGACTCGCCGATATTGCGGGCGACGCCGGCGCGAACCTGATGAGGGAATTCGTGTTTAGCCGGTTTACCACGAAGGCGCGCGGGAGCACTGGCATGAGGCCGTAACGCGAGGCGTTTACGGATGGATGCTGGAGAGATGGATTACAGCTACGGCGCAGGATATTGCAGGCACGGCCGCGGCAAGGATCCATCGCTTCGATCCGATGGCCGCCGCAACGAACGAAAGCAGGAATCCGGCCAGCCAGAGTGCCGGCCAAAGATTACTCACACCAAGATCGAAACGCATCCATGCCCCGCGTTGATGGAACGGCAAGTGCACAAAAATCCACGCCCACCCCCAGTACGCAAGGGAGCAGACGATCCCTAACCATCCGAAGATATTCGCGATCGATCTGCGGTTCATGATTGCTTGAGCATCATCTTACCGCTGCTGCGACGGGCTGAACCGTAACCAAGGTAACTGACTGGCGAAAGGGGGTATTTGATTTCGCAAGGGGTGGTGCCGCAGCGGGTTGGCTGCCAAGGGAGCCGGCAATGCCGCAATCGGAGAGGGGGCCTTCACTCCGCCTGCTCTAGTCGTAACGCTCGAAGACGATCTGCTTTTTGTGCCAGCCGAAGCCGGTCAGAAGATCGCGCACGCCGGAGACCATGAAGTTGAGGCCGCAGATGTAGCAATAGATGTCGAAGTGCAGGTCGGCAGACGGGATGGCGGGGTCGGCGGGAAGCGCTGGCAGGGTCAGGCCGAGGCGCGCGGCACGATCTTCGATGATTTTGGAAACGTGTACCTGGACATGTCCGCGCAGGCCGGTCCAGGTGTCGAGAGCGCGGCTGAGCGTCGGTAAGTAGTGGAAGTTGGGCACGCGGCGGTCGAGGGTCTCGAACTCATTCTGGTAATAGATGTCGGTTTCATGGCGCGTTCCGTAAACCAGCCAGATATCTTTGCCCTGGCTGCGATCGGGGCCGCCTTCCGGGAAAAGCCACTGCAGATACGCGCGCATGGGCGCAACACCCGTACCGGTGGCGACAAGGATCGAATCGGTGATGGGATTCTGCAGGACGAAGTGGCCGTGCGGGCCATGCATCTGGATGGTGGCGCCTACCGGCAGATCGGGCAGGTCGGCCAGGTGATTGGAGAAGAAGCCGTTCTCTACGCGATTGACGCAGAGCTCGAAGCGATTGGCCACGGAGGCAGAAGCGATGGAATAAGCGCGCGTCTGCTGCTTGCCGTTCTGGTCTTTTGCCACGGCAGAAACGAATTGGCCCGGCTCGTAGGGAAAATTCTCCACGCCCTCGACATGAAACAGGAAGTGATAGCACTGGGCAACTTCTGAGATACATTCTTTGTGCGCAAGACGCGCCGTATAAAGCTCGCGGGCCAATTTATTCCTCGCTTTAAAGGGAAGTTCAGGGGCCGGTACCGTTGCTAACTCGATTATAGGTGGCGGGGGCCGCAAGCTGCCAAAAGCGGCAGTGTTGCGGCCCGCTTTGCGCCGCGTTTGGTCTCCAACTCACCGCGAGGGCATCACCGGTACTTCGAGTGCGGAGTCGTGGCCGGGTTCCGAATAGATGGTAATGGTCGCGAGCCTATAGTCGGCGGGTTTTGCCTTCATGATATTAGGCACGAAGGTCTGCGGATTACGGTCGTAGAGCGGGAACCACGTGCTCTGGATCTCGACCATCACGGTGTGTCCAGCCTTGAAGACGTGATCCACGTCGTGAAGCGAGAATTTGTACTCGTGAATGGAGCGGGGCGCGAGCGCGGCCGGATGATCGAAGCCCGACAGATAACGGCCGCGGAAGATTTCGGCATTCGTCAACAACTGGTAGCCGCGCATCTTTTGATCGGGGTCATCGTCGGGGTATTCGTCAATGAGCTTGACGACAAGGTCGTTGTCGGAGCCGCTCGTGGAGGCGAAGATGTCGGCGACGACTTCACCCGTGAGCGTGAGATCGCGGGTGAGGACGGGCAGCTTCCACACGGCCACATCTTTGCGGCCCGTAACAAAGCGCTGATCCTCGGTGAGCCAGTTGTACCATTGCGAGCCCATGCTATAGGTCGGCTGGATAGGTCTGTGCCTGTAGGGAACGGGATCGGCGGGATTGCTGACATAGGAAGTCGTGGACTGGACGGTGGAAGACTGCCAATTGAGGAGACCGGCGCCGCCGAGGAAGAGGCTTGTAGGGCGGGATGCGACGGGCGGAAAGTGCGCGTAGTACTTCCAGGTGTTGGAGCCGGTTTGAAAGCTCGCGGTGTCGGTGAGGTCGAAGCCGGGCTCGCCCTTGAGATAGTGCGCGAAAAACTTCGCTTCGATCCCGGTGCGGAACTCGGTGCCGATAGGCTCGCCGTAATCCAGGTTGCCGAGGTGGCGCGAGGATGAAGACCAATAGCCGTGCCGCCAGGGGCCGAGGACGAGGAAGTCTTCATGATCGGCATCGTGCGGTTCGAGTTTCGCGTATTCCTCCTGAGGGCCAAACATATCTTCCTGGTCGTAGTAGCCGCCGACGGTGAGGGTGGGAACGGTGACCTTGTCCAGCACGGTTTCGACGGCGCGTGAGGACCAGACGGAATCGTAAGCAGGGTGATTAAGGAAGAGGTTCCATGTGGGCAGCAGGCGCGAGCCCGATCTCTTCACATCCTGAGCAAAGCTGCCGCGCCCGAGAAAATAGTCGAAGCCATCGACGGCCACTCCATCGGAATCGCTGCCGTAGCTCACCTGGGTTTGTCTCTTGTTCGACTCCAAACCCAGGACGTAGTCGTAGCCGTAGCTTTGACGGAAGGCACCGTTGTGAAAGAAATCGTCACCAAGCCAGACGTCGATCATGGGTGCCTGCGGCGAGATCGCTTTAACGGCTGGATTGGGATCGATGCCCGCCATCATGGCAAGAAAGCCGGGATAGCTGGTGCCGACCACGCCAACGCGGCCGTTGTTGCCGGGGACATTGTTGACGAGCCAGGCCACCGTGTCGAAGGCGTCGGTGCTCTCGTCGGCTGCTTGAGTATCGTGATGATCGGCGAGGGGACGCATCATGATGAATTTGCCTTCGCTTCTGTAGCGCCCGCGAATATCCTCGGCGACAAAGATATAGCCGGCGCGCGCCAGTTCAGGGCGCTCGGCAAAAAACGATGTGCGCGTAGTGCCATCCACTCCGTAGGGGGTGCGTTCCAGAAGAATGGGCAACGGCGTGGCGATGTCAGCGGGCTTGAGGATGACGGCATGGAGTTTGACGCCGTCGCGCATGGGAATCATCACATCGCTGCGAACGTAGTCGTGAAAGACATGGCGGACGGGATCGCCGGTTCGCTCGTACACGGTGCCGGGTTGATCGGACAACGTAACCGAGGCGCCCTGGCCCGATGCGGAGAGGATGAAAGTGAGGGTGTAATTTGAGCCGGCTACTCCGAAGACGGTGGTTGTAACGGGGTTGAGGGCCGTGGGAACCAATCGCGTGGATTCGATTGTCAACTGGCCGTCGTTCACGTAGAAATCGAAACCGCCGCCGGGTTCCGATGGATCGCTGTAGTGGCCTGCAAGTTGCTCAAGCTGCGCGGCAGAAACGGATACGGACGCTTGCTGTGCCCGCAGCGCTGCAACCGGCGCAAAGAAAATGAGAACAAGGCCACAAGCGGCAGGAAAAAGGCGGCGAAAAATCAAAACTGGGACCTCCATGAAACTGCAAGGAAATCACCGTACAAATGATTTTCGCAGATCGCGCAACGCCGGCGGCGCATAGGAAGTCGGAGAGGTACGGGCAACGCGCTCAATGAGCGTGGTGGTGGGGATGCGCGTGTCCGCTGGGGATTTCGATGGGAGGTGCGACGCAGCCGTCGAGAGCTTCGCAGCCAATGTGCTCGAACTGGATGGTCGAATGGCTGATCTGGAATCGATTGCGGAGCAGGGAATTGATGTTGACCAGGATGCATGCGCTTTCAGACGGTGGAATGTCGGCGATGGTGACGTGGCATGCCATGGCGCGCGATTGCGAACCGAGGCTCCAGACGTGCAAATCGTGAACGTTGACGACTCCATCGATGTGTTCCATCACTGAGCGGATCTCCGGGAGCGAGACGCCACGAGGCGCGCCCTCAAGCAGGATGTTTAGAGTTTCGCGGACGATGCCGATACTGGACCAGAAGATGAGCGCAGCGATGAGGAGGGAAAGGACGGGGTCGATCCAGTTCTTGCCGGTGAGCAGGATGCCGAGGCCGCCGGCAATGACCGCGGCGGTTGACAGGGTGTCGCCTGCCATGTGGATGAACGCGCTACGCATGTTTACATCGCGGGCCACGCCCCAGAGCAACGCGGCGATCACGCCGTTCATGGCAACGCCTGCAGCGGCAACGATCATCATCATGCGCGGTTCTACCGCGACCGGAGAATTCAGCCTGTGCACGGCTTCAACGGCGATCAAGAGTGAGATCGCGATGAGAGTGGCCGCGTTGATGAACGCGGCAAGCACGCCGGCACGCTGGTAGCCAAAGGTACGTGCATGGTCTGCCGGGCGCGACTGGAAGTAGACTGCGGCAAAACTGAGCAGAAGAGCCAGGAAATCGGAGACGTTGTGCCCGGATTCCGAAAGCAGCGCCAGCGAGTGGGCATGCAGGCCGGCGACGAAGGTAACCACCACGTAGGCCAAGGTGGCTGCCAGCGAAAAGCGCAGCACAAGCTTGGTCCGTTTGGCGTCCTTGCCGGCGGGAGCCGCGTGGACATGCATAGGCCTAGTGTAACCGGGGATGGGTATCGGGCGCCAACTGGGAACCTACGTCCCGCCGGACTGCAGATGGCTGGTATCGAGGGGTTCGGGGTCCTCGAAAGAGTGAAATTGGGGAAGGCTTTCGCGCAATCCGGTCCAACCTTCCGCCATGACGATGCTGTTCTGCGGATTTCCGGGCTGATAACGAACCGAACAGGGGAATCCGGCCCGCACCTTCGACACCTCGAAGCCGCCCAGCAACGGAGTGACGTCCTGCGAGCATTCGTAATCGACCCCGCCAATGCGGTAGCTGAACAGGAGCATGGTCAGGGCGCGTCCGTCGGCGGCGTCCACCTCGTAGGCATCCAGAAGCATGCCGTCAACGATGCGCCCCGATTGCACCAGCAACTCGCGTCGTGAGCGCTCCATCTCCTCCGGAGTCGGGCGTTTGCGCAGCACAAGCCACGCGGCTGCGCCCGCGGCCAACAAAGCAACGGCGAGACTAGCGGCAATCTCCCAGTCGTTTTTGTTCGGGAAGGTCATTCGGAGGTGGAATTGCGAACTTGAGCCTCAACTCAAGGATACCGCAGGTGAATATGCACCGCGGCGCGGGGAGTGACCAAAGACTGAGAGCGGCCGGCGGCATCGACCGGATCGACTCGAAGCAGGCGCAAATGCCCTATACTCAAGGATGGATGGCGCGTTTTTTGAGCAAGAGGACCAGAGTGAACGACAATTCCCGCATTCGCTCCACGACCGTGATTTGTGTGCGGCGAAATGACCAGGTAGTGATGGCCGCCGATGGGCAGGTGACCCTCGGAGACCATGTGCTGAAACATTCGGCCAAGAAGATTCGGCGGCTTTACCAGGACAAAATCCTGGCCGGATTCGCCGGCTCGACAGCGGATGCCTTCAATTTGTTTGCGAGGTTTGAAACCAAGCTCGAACAGTACGCCGGCAACCTGAACCGCGCCGCGGTGGAACTGGCCAAGGACTGGCGCACCGACAAAATGCTGCGGAATCTTGAAGCATTGCTGCTGGTTGCGGATAAGGGCCAGACGTTTCTCATTTCTGGATCGGGTGACGTGATCGATCCCGACGAGCCGCTGGCCGCGATTGGAAGCGGAGGCAGCTATGCGACAGCAGCAGCTCGCGCGCTGATGGAGAACACGGATTTAGGCGCGCGTGAGATTGCGGAGAAGGCGATGAAGATCGCGGGCGAAATCTGCATCTATACGAATGACAAAGTTACGTTCGAGGAGTTGAAGGCTTAGGATTACTGAGTGCATCGGCCCCGGTACGCGTAAGACATTGAGGAGCAATCAACAGGTTTCATGGCAATCTATCTTCCCGCATCCGCTGAAGAACAGGATCTTTCGCTTGATGAATTGACTCCGCGTGAGATTGTCACCGAGCTCGACAAGCACGTCGTCGGGCAACGAGCGGCTAAACGCGCCGTGGCGATTGCGCTGCGCAACCGGCAGCGCCGGCTCAAGCTGCCGCCGGACATGGCCGACGACATCATGCCCAAGAACATCATCATGATTGGGCCGACGGGCGTGGGCAAAACAGAGATCGCGCGGCGGCTGGCCAAGTTGACGAACTCGCCATTCCTCAAAGTGGAAGCTTCGAAGTTCACCGAAGTGGGCTATGTGGGACGCGACGTGGAATCGATGATTCGCGACCTGGTTGAGATCGCGATCGATATGGTGCGCGAAGAACGCCTGGAGGAAGTGGAAGACCGCGCCGAGATGAACGCCGAGGAGCGCCTGCTCGACGTGCTGCTGCCTCCCCCGCCCAGCGCACCGCACGGGCAGGAAGCCCAGTTGGCGCTGCCGGCGAACGATAGCCATCAGAGATCGCGCGAAAAGCTCAGACAGCAATTCCGCGAAGGGAAGCTGGACGAGCGGATCGTCGAGCTCGATGTGCGCGAGCGTTCGACACCGCAGCTCGGCATTATCAGCAACCAGAACCTCGAAGATATTGAGATGAATCTCAAGGATATGCTGCCCAACATCTTCGGGGGCGGCACCAAGAAGCGGAAGATGAAGGTGACCGACGCCTTCGACTACCTGGTACAGGAAGAAGAGGGCCGGCTGATCGATATGGACGCGGTGAACCGCGCGGCGGTGGAGCGCGTAGAGTCCAACGGGATTGTTTTTCTGGATGAGATCGACAAAATCGCGGGGCGCGAGAGCGGACATGGACCCGACGTAAGCCGCGAAGGCGTGCAGCGCGACATTTTGCCGATTGTGGAAGGCACCACTGTGAATACGCGCTACGGCATGGTGCGCACCGACCATATTCTGTTTATCGCCGCGGGCGCTTTTCACGTGTCGAAACCGAGCGACCTGATTCCCGAATTGCAGGGGCGATTCCCCATCCGCGTTGAGCTGCAGTCGCTGACAGTTGACGATTTTCTGCGTATTCTCACTGAACCGAAAGCCTCGCTCACCAAGCAATACGCGGCGCTGCTTGAGACGGAGGGTGTGCGCTTGGAATTTGCTCCCGAGGCCCTGCGCGAGATGGCCGAGTTTGCCTTCAGGGTGAACGAGACAACGGAGAACATCGGAGCGCGCCGCCTGCACACCATCATGGAGCGAGTGCTCGAGGATGTGAGCTTTCTGGCGCCGGATGTGGTCCGCCAAGCGCCCGGAGCGGGAGCAACAGCCGCGCTATCTGAGGCCATCAAGAGCGAGGCGACTACGCCGCTTCCTTACCTGGAACGCATGACTGCGTCGGGTCCTGAGAAGGTGTTTCTTATCGATGACGAATACGTGAAGCAGATGGTTGCGTCGATCGTGAAGGACCAGGATCTGTCGCGTTACATTCTGTAGCGAGCGTGGGTAAGGCTGAACCTGCACTCGCAGCTGCCGTTGCGGGGCCGGTTTCCGAGACAGTTTTGCCGATGCGCATAGCGATTGACGCCGTTTGCAGAGTCGGCGGCGTTCCATCGCTGTAAGTCTTTGGCCCGCCTTCTCTTTGCTCCTTCCACGCTCCAGCCAGTAACCATCCATCGATTACCGGTTCGTCGATGCGAAGCACTTATCGGGCAAGTCTCGGTGCTGCGAAAAGGGCATTGTTGGTTCTGATTCCGTACCCTAGATTTGAACATCATCACCAGACGGAGGTCCGACAAGAAAATGCGCAACATGATGCTTACTCTTTACGTGAAGCTTCAGAGTCTGACAAGCAGCGAACAGGGCCAGGATTTGGTTGAATATGCGTTGCTCGTCTCTTTGATCGCCCTTTCCCTCATCACAGGAATTAAATCGATTGCATCGACTGTAAACACCGTATTCAGCAACGTCAGTTCAACGCTTTCGTAGCCGAGGTCCGATTCTCTGCGCTGAAGGCAAAAGGGGCAGTGTCCGATTCGGATTCTGCCCCGCTATTCTGCCCCATTCATGGCTGCGCACCCTCATAGCAGATCCATCCTCAATCCATTTCACAACGGCCTTTTGTCGCCCTGGGCCCCAGTTTCTGTTAAAAGGTCGCATGGGAGGTGGCGCAGATCCCGCAGGGAAATGTCGCACACAGATTCCCGACTGCTTCCGATTAGGGCTCTTTTGCGCCTTCTGGCTCGTTTGCGCCGCCGGAGGCATGTCTGTAAAATGAAGAACGGTAGGGATTAACCACCATGTCGGGGAGTGGCTCAGCCTGGTAGAGCACCTGGTTCGGGACCAGGGGGTCGGAGGTTCAAATCCTCTCTCCCCGACCATTGTTTTCTCGGTCTGACCCGGAGAGATGGGTTGCAGGATGTACCGACTTCCGAGTTTTCCTGCTTAACCGTTTGTTAAAGAACTCATCCATGTCAGCACCGCTCGCAGCGATGATTTCACGGGCACGCTTTTTTCGCTCCGATGCCGTCAAGGACCCAACTCAAGAGACGGAACAAATTCTTGCTCGCGAATGGCTCCTATCGTACTCGCCAGGTCCATCCACCCAAAAGCGAACAATCCCCCACTTGCCACTCCTTTCGATGTGGCCGTTCTGATGGTCGCCGCATCTCAATCAGGCTGGCCTCTCCTGTCGGCGGGATCCTGGTGGAAAAGCTTCTTATTGCTGACAATCTTCCCGATGAGCTGGGTATTCCGGCGGTTTTTCCCAGGATGCCTCGTGCCGCAGTATTAAGCCATTGCTTCGGAAGAGGAATCGTATCAGCCGCAATCCGCCGATTCTAGAACGGAAGATGACAGCGGACTCGACGTTAAACTGACTGCAATTCGGCCCTGGGGACTACGTCCTGGTTTTCGAAAACGGGTAACCAATACGGTACGCGTCAAAGGCGAGGTGTCGCTCCGATATCAATCGGCCTCTCTTTTGAAGCACCTATTTTGGGCCCGGTAGATCGATGATCGTGACGAGACTTTCCTCGTCGAAAGAGAGTGCAACGGAGTGAGCGGAAGCCTAATAATTTGCGTTCGCGAGACGGCGTAGATTCCGGCGGAGATGTACGCGATGTTCCCCGGCACCTCGGCGTGATCGTGGGCATCGTGATCGGCACCTCCTCCCAGGTTGCATCGTCACTGCATTGGGAAGCGGAGCGAGTCACGTCAAAGCCTGTCTTGGGCGGACTTCCATGAAAATGCACTCGGACGAGCCGCCCCCCCAGCTTCGGGTCTGATTGTTTGCGGACGACAACCGTGCAATGCATCCAGGACCGGAGTCGCAACTCCCTACAGAGCTGCTGCGATACCATCGAGAGAGGCCCAATGAATGTCACAGTTTGCCTTCCAAGTCATCAGCCAATGGCCTAGTCTTTCCTGGCTTGCGATATGCCGAGAATCCGACCCAACCATCGAGGTTCTCCATGGCGCAGGCGTGGAGGTGACTTCAGACTGGTTTTGCGAAGCAGTGTGGGCAGGAGCTTTCGCAGGCGGGAATTTCGACGACTTGGATTTGGTCTTTGGCTCAGGCGGTCGCATGCGGCCGGAGTCGATCACTTTTGTGTCTTCCGGCACTACGGTGGATCGTCTTCACAGCCTCGAATTACAGGATTGTACGCTGATTTCCAATTCTCTGGTTTGCCTGCTTTGGTTTTCCGGCGGGCAGGTAGATTTGCATTACACAACACACATCGTGGACCTCGATTCCGTATTGCGTGGCATTGAACACTACAAGCCGTCATTGAAAACTTCTTCCGGTAGTGTTCGGCTTACGTATTTCGACAATCTCACGTGGGACGGAAAAAAGCTGAGTGTGACAAAAAAGAGAATCCCGCGCCGAGACTTCAGTGATTTCGCAAAGTACCGGCAATTTATTGATGAATCACTCAGACTGATCGCGGAGAATATGGTGGCCATTGGCCGCAGGCAACGGCTTTCTCTGATCGGCTCGATGTCGTCGGGATATGACTCGGCCACCACCACTGCGCTCGCTTTGCCCCATGGATTGAAAGACGTCTTCTCGTTCACGACCGCACGCGGAGGGGATAACGACAGCGGAATCCGCGTCGCAGACGCGTTAAGCATCATTCTGCGATTGATCGACCGCGACGGATGGCGTGCACATCGACTGCCCGAGGTTCCATTTCTCGCGGCCCAAGCATCGGGTGGCGATGTTTTTTTCAGAGGAGTCGACGAATATCTCTCGAACCGAGTGCTGTTGACGGGATTTCACGGCGACAAAGTGTGGGGGACCGAAATGTGGGAAGGCGCCAATGTGCTTGCGCGCGGCGACTGTTCCGGTTCGGGTCTATCGGAGTACCGGCTGTCGAAGGGTTTCTTTCATGTTCCGTTGCCCTTCTTTGCTGCCACGCAGAGCACGGACATTGTCAAGATCAGCCAGTCGCGCGAGATGGATCCATGGAGATTGTCGAACTCCTATGATCGGCCGATCTGCCGGCGAATTCTCGAAGAGGCCGGAGTGCCGCGTGATGCCTTCGGCATGACGAAGAAGGCGGTTTCAGTCATCTTTTGGCAACGTGGCGACTTCCTGACATACGAGTCGCGAAAGTCATGCCGGCGGTTTCTGCGTTCACACGGAGTGCGGATTCGCACGGTAACCAGTAGCCTTGCGGACGCTCTGGCATTCGCATTCCGCAAAGTTGGCCAGTTCGCAATCGAGGTCTACGAGCGGCTTCTGAAGCGAGTTCTGAAAGACAGATTCTCGATCATTCCGCGCAACGCGTCGAAACTCGCTACGCTTGGCAACGGCAGTGACCCTTTCGCGCGATCGAAGTGGATGCCGCTGACAACAAACGATCGAATGTTCCAACACGTTTTCCCCTGGGCCATCGATATGGCGCTGCAGAGCTACAGGGGCTCTCCGCGACTCGCGGATTCTTTAGCGTCTCCTACAAATCAGGACTCCCCCAAAAGGTGAAATCTGGTTCTGGCATGATGCGTGGCCTATTGGGTTTCGCCTTTGGCATTTTGAACGACCGGTCGATTGCCATTTCCTCGTCCTGAAGTCACTCATATAATCCGAACGCGATGATCGTCTGTCCTACGTCGATGGCAACATATTGCTTGCCATCGAAAACATAGGTCATCGGCGACGCCTTGATTTGCACGTTCGTCTGAAATTGCCAAAGGAGTTTTCCATTCGAGGAATCCAGCGCTGTGATCACGCCGTCATCGGCGCCAAATATCAGGATCCCCGAGGCAAATGCGAGGACACCTCCCCACGAATTCGCAGGTCCGATTTCAGGGTACTCCCAGGCGATTCTTCCGGTGTTCACGTCAATTGCGCGCAGGAACTGATGCGGCGTCTCCTTCGGCACGTTTCGCGCTGCGCCGCCTGAATAGCCGCGTCCGGCCTGCCACTCATCGCCTGGCCGCGGCAGGTAGAGGCTGCATTCTTCAAAAGTCTGTACAAGGTAATAACCCGTTACGCGATCAAAAGCGGCTGAGAACCAATTTGTGCCGCCGGTGACCGAGGGGCAGACTCTTCCCGCCGCGCCCGCCGGCGGAGGTAACTCGACTGGCCGCCCCTTCTGATCGACCTCCTTTGCCCAATTGATGTTCTCGACGAAAGGCTTCGCGAGCAGAAGCTGACCGGTCTGGCGATCGAAGACATAGAAGAATCCGTTACGGTTTGCCTGCAGCAGAAGCTTGCGCGGGATTCCATGCCACTCTTTGTCTACCGCGACCAGCGGCTCAGAGGCGTCCCAGTCGTGAACGTCGTGGGGCGTGGTCTGGTAATACCACTTGAGTTTGCCGGTTTTTGGATCCAAGGCGAGAATGCAATCGGAATAGAGATTGTCCCCCTTCCGATCGTCGCCATTGAAATCGGGTCCCGGGTTCCCGCTGGCCCAGTACAGCGTGTCGAGTTCCGGATCGTATGAACCGGTCATCCATGCCACTGCGCTGGGATGCTCGATCGATTTTCCTGACCATGTTTCGGAACCGGGTTCCCCCGGCTCGGGCACAGTCCAGAATCGCCACACTTCTTTGCCGCTGGAGGGGTCATAGGCAGCGAGAAAACCGCGCACACCCTGCTCGCCACCGGAGCTGCCGGAGATGACCAAGTTGTCAGCAATGAGCGGAGCGGAAGTGGCGTTGTAATTCTGATGCCAGTCCGCCATTGCAGTTTCCCAAAGAACATCGCCGGTGAAGCGATTGAGGGCGAGCAGATGCGCATTGTCAGTCACCATGAAGACGCGATCTCCCAACCATGCGACACCCCGGTTCATGCCCTGGGCCGCGTTCCCAACAAGCCCGGTAGTGCGCGGCCTCTGAAAATGCCAGATTTCTCGCCCTGACCCCGCATCCAGCGCCCAGCACTCGTTTCCGCTAGTGACATACATGACTCCGTGTATCACTACTGGTGTTGTTTCATTGTGGGGGGTGATGCCTTCCATTGGGAAAATCCATTTTGGCGCGAGCTTGGAAACGTTCTCTTTCGTAATCTGACGGAGAGGGCTATAACGATTGCCTGTAGTTGCGCCATTGTATGTAGTCCAGTCCTCCTGTGAGGTTACCTCCCTGAATTTTGTTCCGTCCGGCCGCAGCAGATGCAACGAACCATCCGGGCTTCTGAGCTGCATGTCTGACGGACTTTCATTCATGACCAAACCTGTCATCTTTTGGCCGTTCAGCATCTCGACCGTTCGAGACACGGGCTCAGGGCGTTGATCCATTCGGATCGTCCGGATGAAGGCCATCAATGCTTCCTTGTCGGCCCCTTGGAGGTTGGGGAATGCCGGCATTCCACGATTCAGAATCCCGTCATGAAGAAGTGCAGAGAGCTGATCATCCCTCAACCTCTCTTGCCGGGGGGCGAGGTTTGGTCCCATCTCGCCACCTAATCCATCTCCACCGTGACACGTTCCGCAATTGCGCTGAAATACTGATCGCCCCAACTCGACACTCGATTGGGAAGGTGCTCTTTGCACAAAGAAACTCGCAGCGACAAAGATCAGGATCGAGAAAGTTACAGGCGCCAGATTGCTGATTCGAGTTTGCTGTGCGTCAGGAAAATCAATAGCTTGGCATCTGCTCATAAGTTCGTATACCTAGCTTGATCGCGAAACTGCTCCATTTTGAAACGATTACCCCGCTACGGTTCAATACTACGTCGCGAAAGCTGACACCTGGATTTCGAAATAACAATGCAGCATCAATTCAGCAATCATGGCATTGCTTCAGAGCTCGACCGGTTTATTCTCCGCCAACGATTTAACCCGGATGGGATTTCGCAACGGACGTCCAAAACCGTCAAACCGTACTTCTATCCAAACGCCATCTTCCAACTCAATGCCGCCACCAACGCTGGGTGTTTAAGCCCCGAAAAAATGCACATGGTTCGTGCCAGATTGAGCTCGTTCAAGCACCACGAGCAAAGAGGCTGCAGTCAGAGATTCACGATTCCTTTTGCGAATGAAGACCGATCCAAATCGACCGGCATCTCGATCAGGGGCGGGCGTAAGCCTGCAACCGCTAGTGCAAAATAGACAAGAAAACCCACGGCAAAAGAATACAATCCCGAGGGATTGTCAGCCTTGACCCATGCTGCGGGCAGCCTCGGGATGAATTCCGGAATACCGACTAAGAAGCCGACTAACCATGCAACGCATCCGGCCCAGTTGACCCCAACCCTTGGCCCCGACCAACGTCTTCCGGCGAGGAGATAGTCTGCCACCATCGCGCCGCAAATTGGGCCAAATGAAGCTGCGACAAATCCGAAGAATCCCACAAGATTGCTTGCCACGCCGGTGACTGCCAGAAGCACGCTGGCCGTCAAAACCAAAAATGCGGAAAGATTCCTTGGAATAAAAGGAAGTATGGTCCGAAAGCTATTTGCGCCGATAAATGACGAGAAGCACGTAGGAACCATGGATGCCGCGGCAAAAAGGAAGAACATGACGGGGCTCAGCCTTCCCACGCTTGCGATACTTGCCGAATAATCGTAGCTTGGCGCTCCAGCGCCTCGCCCCAAATAGCCAGCTACCGAAAGGACCGGCAATCCGCCTGCGATCAGAGCACCTCCCACGATGCCACACAATCCCCCTAGAACCACATCTCTTCGACTGCCGTTGTTCATCCCAAAATCAGCTCCCGCCGCTCCTGCAGTAGCAAAGAAGCCGATCACAACTGAAATCGCATTCAAACATCCCAAAATCGAGTCGGGATGAGCTGGACGATAATCGGGAATTCCGCTCTTATTTGCCCAAAAGACGATCAAGATCATGAACAATGGAACCCAGTTTATGATCTTGGCGATCCGGCCGACATGGTGAATTCCCTTGATAGCGAACCAACCAAGCCCGTAGATCCAGGCGATAACGAAGACCGAGAACAGACTCTTCGAAGATCGATGTAGACCGTTCATGATGAATGATGCGGCCACAGATCCAACTACCGCGACCCAACCAATTTGTAAGAACCCCATCAACAGGCCGGGAACCAAATACCCGCCCGCCGTTCCAAAGGTCGAGGTTCCGACAACGTACAAGGGTTGGCCAGTTTGCATACCCAGAATTGCCGGGACATAGTAGTAAAGGCCAAAGCACAAGAGTCCTGCCACGAAAAGCGCGAACAGGTACTCTGCCACAGGCGCATATTGGATCGTTGGTTCGGCGAGCTTCAGGTAAAAGCCCACCCAAAGGAAAATGCCGGCATATGCAGGGAATGTGCTTTTTCGCCAGTTTACGCGATTTGTCAAAGGCACCGGCGCTGAGTCTCGAACGTATTGGGGAACACTATGCTCCATGTGCTGTACGACCGATCATGGCGTCTACGCCACATTCGTCCTGTTGTTGCAGTATTTCTTCCGCCGGGATGTGTAGTCCAAATACGCAGCACTCTCCTAAATGAGCATGCGTATCAATCGCCTCGGGCACTTTGTTTTCCTCGAATTTGGCCGGTAGTTGATTTCCTGTTTGAGTACCCCTATCGCCGTTCTCTGGCAACTCCGAATGTGCCTTCCGGCGAAAGCATGTATGCTTTTTTGGCGGCCAGGTCCCGAGCGATTCCGAACACCATGAATTCGAGCGGAGCCTCTGTGGTGTTCTTGAATTCATGGCTCTCGGCGAGAGCTACAGGTACGGCATCACCTTTGTGGATTTGCGCTGTCTCTGATCCCAGGGTGACCGTTCCATCTCCATCGAGAACGAAATAGACTTCACTCATATCCGGCTGGGTATCAGGACCGATTGACGTGCCCGGAGGCAGAAGAAGATGATCCACATACGACCATGGCGAGTAGAAGACTGATGGGCCCAGAGCGCGACGATATTGAACGGTCCCCGTTCCGCCTTTAAAGTTCGTAACTGGCCTTAAGAGCGCGCGGTCGAGATGCATTGAAATGAAGGTTGGGACGGCATCCACCGGAGCGCCAACACGAGAATCGTTGAGGTTAAACGCATCATAGTAGTCTTTCTCCAGACCGACATTGATGTTCATCCATTGGATCGTCTTATCTGATGCATTGTAGATCGCATGCGAGTGACCGATGCGGGCCGGAGCACCCGCCGGGCCCTTCAGAACGGACGTGCGGCCATCAATTGTGAATTGGGCCTCGCCGTCCAGGATGATAAACATCTCTTCGCACTGATTATGAAAGTGGGCTCCAATGCCGCCACCAGGAGGGAGGATTCCACGGTGAAGGAAGTAGAGATTGGTCCCGAGTTCAAACTTCGCTGACTGCGGATCATTCGGACCAAAGAGCTGCATGTAGTCCATCGGCCCAGCGCCGTTGTGAACCGACGGCATGTGGCGATATCTCGCGGGATCGGTATGCGCAATTCGTTCATTGATGGGAGAATGTGGAGTTTGTGCCGCTGCTACATAAGCCGTCAGCAAGACAAACGCGAATTGCCAGGATGTTTTGAGCATGATGATCTCCAGTAAATCGATTCCTAAACAATACAATGCCAGTCGAGGTCAGTTGTACCACTTATTCTAATGGCGATTTTGCGATTGGCGTGGCCATGAACGCGCAGATTACAGAAGAGGACCAAGGCGGTGAGCTCATCGTGCCGCAGTTCAGCTTCGTTTTACCGGGAAAAGGCTCATTTCGATAGGATCCGGGTTGAGAAGTCGAGATCTTCGGCTATTCATTCCCCGGCGCCCGCAATGAAGCGAGGTACGCGACAAGATTGTCGACCTGGGCGCTCGCCAGCTTGCCCTGGTAAGAAGGCATCTGGGGCGGGTCAATAAAATGCCCCACGCGGATTCGCGAACGCGGAAATGCAACCAGCTGGCCATTAGAAGCCAGCATTTGCAGGCTAAAGGGCCCCTGATTCAGCAGCTTTCCTTTCACGGTTTTCCCATCAACGGTGACGATCTCATAGAGAAGGTTCTTTGGATCGACCGTCGGCGACGGATTCAACAACTTCTGCTTCAATTCGTCAGGCGAAAGCTGCGCGCCGATGTTGCTGAGATTTGGACCGAGGACCGAACCCGTGGCGCCTACACGGTGACAGGATAGGCAATTCCCAGCGCCGTCAAAGATCGCTTTGCCGGTGACGGGGTCACCCGCGATCTTAGGCAGGTTTGAAGAAGTGGACTCCGTCGGCTCGCTCGATTGCGTTTGCGCCAGCGTTACAGCAACTGCGGCCGGGACCAGCGCCAGCAGGAGTGACTGCGCGACCCTTCGTCTCCGTATTGATTTCTTCCTCAACATTCAGTTGTGCCCCAGTCTCGTTTTCAGCGCAATCCAAAAACAAAAAGACAGTTTCCGGCATTGATCGCGACATACTGTTTGCCGCCGACGGCATAAGTAATCGGCGCCATGAGCATTGGACCACCCAGTTCGGACTTCCAAAGTAGCGCGCCGGTCTTTGCGTTGAGGACAACAAAGTTTCCCTCGCGGCCTCCTGTCACAAGAATGTTGCCCGCCGTGGTCAGGATGCCGGATGCACCTGCCTGGGTCTGCCATCCCTCGAATGTGTGCAGGCTGTTTCCCCAGTTCAGCTTGTACTGCCAGCGGAGATCTCCGGTCGCAGGATCCAGAGCTCGCACCGCGGTGTGCTTCTCATCGTCCTCTCCAACCAATATGGCGGGCCTTGTTCCTCGGACAAGGCGTCCGCGGCCGTCGTAGCGGCTTCCTGCCTCATATTCCTGATCGCCTTTCACGAAGACAGTCGAAAAGCCTTCGCGAGCATTCACATAAAATAGATTCGTCGCGGGGTCGTAGGAAGGAGGAAACCAATTTGTGCCGCCCTGGTTATCAGGAAAGATCAGGGTGCCCTGCGTGCTCGACTTGGCCGAGGGACTCATGATGGGACGGCCGTGCTCGTCGAAACCGATGTTCCAAGTCTGCTTTACGAACGCTTTGCCGAGTAAGAACTCTCCGGTGTTGCGGTCAAGCACATAATAAAAGCCGTTGCGGTCGGCCCACAGGATTACCTTGCGCGGCTGGCCTTTCCAACGAATGGTGGCCAGTACAGGGGTCTGCACTGCGTCCCAGTCAAATTCGTTGTGCGGATTCGCCTGATAATGCCACTTCAACTGTCCCGTGTCCGCGTCCAGAGCCACCATGGAGCTGGTGTACAAATCGTCGCCGGGCCGGACGTCACCGTTGTAGTCAGGGCCGGCATTGCCGATTCCCCAGATAAGGAGATTGCTTTCTGGATCATAAGAGCCTGTCAGCCAAACGGATCCGCCGCCATGCGTCCACGAGTCGCCGCCCCATGTATCGCGGCCGGGATCGCCAGGCCCAGCGGTGGTGTAAAAGCGCCATACGAGTTTTCCGTAGTGCGCGTCATAGGCCGCAATAAAGCCGCGGATACCGTACTCGCCGCCGGCAACACCCACAATCACCTTGTCGCGGACGACTAAAGGCGCGATGGTCATGGTGTACCCAGCCTCGGTGTTCGCCACTTTGACGTTCCACAATGGAGTTCCGGTCTTTGCGTCGATCGCGATCAGATGGGCGTCTACCGCAGCCATATAAAGGGTGTTGCCAAGAATTGCCAGACCACGGCTGATGCGTCCGCAGCACAAACGGGACTCCGGGTCAGGCGTATAGCGATACATCCAGAACAAGCGTCCCGTAGTCGCATCCAACGCGACCACGTCGTCGCCCTGCATGGTGTAGAGCACGCCGTTCACAACCAATGGAGTGGTTTCATAGGGGTCGAGCCAGCGCGCCTGAAACACCCACTTCAACTCGAGGTCATGCGCGTTGTCGGACGTGATCTGGTTCAGAAGGCTGTAATGCTGGCTGCTATACGACCCCGCAAACATGAGCCAGTTCTGCGGCTCGCTCTCTGCGTGGACCAGACGCTGCGGAGTGACTCCAGCTGTCTGATCGGGCCATGCATTCTGGACGGCGGCTGGAACCAAGGGAGGCGTCGGCTCTGCGCCTTGAGACGCAACGGATGCCGGCGCTGGACGAGGCTGCCCTCCCGTAGCGCTGCGCGGTCCGAAGTTTGCCGCGAGGTAGGAGACGAGCTCTTTGACATCCTGGTCGCTGCCTCTCGCGCCACGCGAGATCATATCCTGCACTTCGTCGGCCCATTGCTGTGCGCTCATCCGCTGCCCCGTAACCACATTCAGTCCATGGCATACGGTGCACATTTGCTGGAGCACATATTGTCCCGGGCCGGGAGGTAACTGCGTTGGCGACTGGGCAATGGCTTTTACCGAACCCCCTGCCAAAAGCAAGAGCAGCACGATAACGTACACGCGCCTGAAAGATGCCATTGGTATGTGATCCCTTTCGCCGATCCCCGCGAACGATCCTAGACAAAAGCCGGTGGCCGACAGAAACGGCACCCGGGAACATCTCACAAATTGCTTGGATCCGATAAAAATCGAGGAAGAAATGCAATGCATAAAACGCAATGCATATTGCATGGTGGAAAGGAATAACACCTGCGAAATATCGTTGTCAAGCTTAGACGGTCGCTTGCCAAGATCGAATCCCTCATCGAAGCCAACACGCGTCAACTCCGCGGGTAAGGACTCGGGGTATCGCGATGCGATTGAAACGGGAATTGAAGAGCGAAGCTGGAGTTGGGTTGCCTGGCTCGTAAGTGAGGATTTCCAGGGAAGAGCTTCGAGCGAGAGCAGAGACCGAAGAACGCCAGCATACTATATCATCCCGGAAGAGGTGGAGGGCGTTGCGAATCGATCGCCTGCAGAATCGCCGGTTGCGCTTTGCTGCGCTTCGCAACCAAATCGGGAAACACTTTAGGAAAGTTTGGTTCCCGTTCCTCCTTGCCTTTACAGTTGTTTGCGCCCTGTTTGCAGGTCGGATTCTGGCACCGTACTTCGCGTTGGAGCCAGTGAGTGCCGCAATTGGTCAAAGCGGTTCACATGGACAAGTTAGCGGCAGCGGGATGGCTAATGGGGGCCCGCAGAAGGCGGTCTTCGACAGCCAGCATCGGCCTATCACGGCGGGCGGCTTTGTGAAGACCGGTCCCATTGTCTTCCAGGATGTTGCCAGGCAGGCAGGCCTGACCATTTGGCATCACAAGGCCGGCACCCTCGCTAAGCGACTCATTCTTGAGGCCAAGGGTCCAGGCGTGTGCCTGTTGGACTACGACAACGACGGATGGCTCGACATCTATCTGGTGAACGGTTCGACGTACGACGCCCTTGACGGAAAAGCCTCTGCTCCGCACGCGGCTCTTTTTCACAACAATCATAACGGCACCTTTACTGAAGTGGCGCAATCGGCCGGCGTAACCAACGACCGTTGGGGCTATGGTTGTGCGGTTGGCGACTACAACAATGACGGCTGGCCCGACATTTATGTGACGAACTATGGCAAGAACCGCCTTTACCGCAACAATCACGACGGTACTTTCACCGACGTCGCCGAGCAGGCCGGCGTTACCGTTGGCACCTGGTCGACGGGCGCTACGTTCGGGGACTATGACGGCGACGGGAAGCTAGATCTTTTTGTCGGCGGCTATATTAAACTTGACCTCGCAAATCCTCCACTCCCCGGATCGAAGGTGATGGGCTACGCCAACTGCCTGTACCGGGGAGTGCAAGTGATGTGCGGGCCTCGTGGCATGCCGGGAGAACACAATCACCTATTTCATAACAATGGCGACGGATCCTTTACCGATGTAAGCGAGAAGCTCGGCGTAAATGATCCCAAGGGATACTATGCGCTTGGTGCTCTCTTTGCCGATGTGAACAACGACGGCAAGCCCGACCTTCTGGTGGCCAACGACTCCACGCCCAATTACCTCTATATGAACAAGGGCAACGGTACCTTCGAGGACGACAGCTATCTAAGCGGATACGCGCTGAATGCGGACGGACGCGAAGTTGCCAATATGGGCATCGCGGCCGGAGATTACCTGAACAACGGGCATCTTGACATCGTGAATACCGACTTTGCTGACGACTACAACGTGCTTTTTCAGAACGACGGTACGGGGCTGTTTACCGACGTAAGTTATCAGGCCGGCATCGCGGTGTCTTCGCTTCCGTTCGTTAGCTTTGGTGACGGCTTTCTGGATTACGACAACGACGGCTGGAAAGATCTGCTTATCATAAATGGGCACGTCTATCCGCAGGTAGATCAGCATCCGGAGTGGGGAACAAGCTACGCCGAGCGTCCGCTCCTCTACCATAACCTCAAGAACGGAAAGTTCGCTCTGGTTCCAGCGGTAGAAGGGACGGGACTGGCCGTCGTGAGCGTCGGCCGAGGAGCTGCGTTCGGCGATCTCTTCAATGACGGGAAGATCGATGTCGTCATCAACAATATGGACGGGGTCCCGGTGCTTCTGCGGAATGTGAATCCAGATCACCACCATTGGGTCGAGATGAAGCTCATCGGTGGATCCAAGAGCCCGCGCGATGCCGTGGGATCGACAGTGTATCTGAATGCAGGTGGCATTCGTCAGCGTGAAGACGTCCTCAGCGGCGGAAGTTATCTTTCCTCGAACGATATGCGCGTCCATTTCGGTTTGGGTGACACGAGCAAGGTGGATCAGGTCGAGATCCACTGGCCAAGCGGAGCCCTAGAGAAATTGGGGCTGCCTGCGGTAGACCGAATTTACACGATCAGCGAAGGGAAGGGCATCGCTAGCGCGCTATGCAGCGGCAGCCCTTGCGAGGGAAATGCTTCTGCCGCAAATAAATGATTCATTGCTATCGAAAAATCAACATCGGTTTTTCGACGGCAAGGCAATCATTTACTTATCGGTGGGCAGCGTGTAGTAGTCGTACGTGCTGCTCCAGGTAAACTCCGCGCCAGGTTGGATGTCGATTGCGTTGTAAGCCTCGATTGCCAATACGGTGCGAATGGACCACAGCATCTCTCTTAGGAGCGGACGGTCTACGGACATCTTCATCCCAGCGCCCACCTTACTATTTTCGATCACGAACTTAGAATCCTTCGCGTCGTCACTGAATCCCTGGATGAAGACCACAGCCTCATCTTTTCCAGAGAGCTGCTTCTGGTAAACGATCCGATTGTCTACCACTTTGAGGAGCGCCTCATTAGGGGGCCGGGGCGTCTGAATCTGAAACGGAAACTTGATGGTGAAGTCGGGGCCTGGTGGTTGTTTGTCGAGCACCAGGAAGTTGTGGTCGTAAACCTCGCTTTTGATTTCGAGCCGGCCGGTGTTTTTCAGGCTGCGTTCGATCACCATCTCGGGTTTGCCCTTCGCCAGACGCACGACCTTGCGATAGATGTAGCTGTAACCCAACTCAGGATCAGACAGCACTTGAGTGAATTCAACGGAATCGTTGTGCTTTTTCACCGTCCACTTTCCCGGATTCACAACGTCGTACGGAAAGTACCGGTTGTATTTCTCTCCAGTCTTTCGCAGCACGCCCACACCGATCTTGATGAAGGTCCCGCCGGGTTTTGCCTCGTCCCACCCGAGCGGGGTTTGGAACTCGTCGACGGGGCCCTCGAGCGCGCCGCAGGGTCCATCGACAATTTGTCCGTCGCGATAGACCCAGTTGATAACCTTCGGGTCGACGCTGTCGAACCATGGTCCATAGTAGTCGTGGCCTTTATATTCCAGGCTGTAGACAGCGCCGGACCAATCAAATCGTGTCGAACGATAGTAGCCGTTCTTCGCGTCGGGCAGATACATTTTTGCGGTGACCTGGCCGTTCGTAATCGAAGCCTGGGGATAATCCGCCGCATAGCTCAACGTGGACGCGAGGAAAGGGCTCACGAGCAAAATTGTTAAGAATCGTGCCGCTGCTGCCGTGGGTTTTGTGACGCCCTTGGCTTGGAGAGTACAAATGGTAGCCATACTGAAACCTATACTCCCTTTTGGCCAGGTTTCAGACAGAAATTGACCTGCCGCCGCGCAATGCCTTTCATATCGCATTGACGGCCAAGGAGCACGACATTGACTTTGTTTGGTGAAGCAAAACGCGCGCAACATAGATTGAATGCGGGTCCATGGTGCAGTTGCAGAGCCTTGGATGTCAACTTGTCTCGATACGACGGGGTTTATCCCCTTTGTTCGAAAAAATCGACTCGCTGTCTGGCAACTACCAAACACCGAGTCGGCCTCTTCGATCCTGTTAGAGTTGCCGGGTATGGCAAAGTGCAAGGCTATGTCGCCTGGGCCGGGAATTGGTTTTTCTTTTCGGATACCGCGGGATGGAACTTGAACTTGACGATGTCGAAGCACTGACGGCATTTACATGGGCTATCCGCCAGGCGCTGCGTGAAAGAGGCGCTTCAGTCATCTGGACAACTTAAGGTCGCTGGGCAAGTCCAGAATCTCATTGCCAAACCACCCTGCGCTTAGATTATTCGGTGTCAAGTTGCCCGCAGAACTGAATACAATACTCAATACCATAAAGTCTACCGGGCGAGTCGACTCGGCTCTTGCATTGCAAAGATTCGAAATGCGCGACTCGATCGTCTTTGAACACGCATGAGAAGCGCATCGACCTTGAGCGCAATGGGGGATGAAGAAAATGGACGAAGTAAAGGGCATTGGCAAGGAGAATTCCCGTAGAAACTTCCTTAAGACTGCGAGCTTGAGCGCGATGGCGGTAGCACTGGCAGAGCGGCGAATCCTTGCCGCGCCCGAATACCCCGCGCTTGTTCAGGCCGCGCAACCGGCAGCACAAACCGGCGCGCCCGGTAAGCGTTTCATTGCCATACAAATTAGTGCGCAGTCGTTTGTTGACGAAGGCGTGGACAAGTGCCTTGATACTTTGCAGCAAAAAGGCGGCGTGAATGTAATCATGCCCGTCGCTTACTCTTACGGCTGGGAGTTGGACGGGCGCCAGGTGCATGGCCGGCCGCTGCCTGATCACGGAGCGCAGTCCTACGACGAAATCCACGGCGGAAGTTACACCGCCGTTCATCCGGAGTTCTATAAGGACTCGCCTATCTTTGACGGGCTTCGCGCGCCTGAACTCGGTAATTTCGATTGCTTCGCCGATGTGATTCCCAAAGCAAAGTCCCGCGGCATTGAGACCTATGCTTTATTCGCCGAAGACTATAACCCCGCATTCATTCCCAACTTCGAAAAGATCGCCGAGGTTGACCTCTACGGAAAGATCGGAAGAAACAGTTGCCATAATAACCCCGGACTACGCAGCTTCCTTGTGTCACTCGTCCAGGACTGGTTCACGTCGAACGATCTCGACGGCATGATGTGGGAATCGGAACGCCAAGGCCCGCTCGACACTGCGCTGCGCGCGGATTTCAGCACAGCTTCTCATCGGGCAATCTGTTGCTTTTGCTCGTATTGCCAGCAAAAGGGGCACGAGCAGGGCATCAATGTGCAACGCGCACGCGAGGGTTACATGGCCCTGGACCGCTGGGCCAACAATCCAACCAGTGAGCCGCGTGAACAGGACGGCAGCTTTGTTACATTCTGGCGCCTGATGGTCGAGTACCCCGAGATAGTTGCCTGGCACAAGCTCTGGTTCCACAGTCAGGAAGAGCTGTACGGACTGCTGTATGGCACTGTTAAGGAAATCAAGCCCAGGGCCCGTGTGGGCTGGCACATTATGCACCTTGTAACGTTGAGTCCGTTTTACCGTGCAGACCAGAATTACGCGCGGCTCGCCCAAGCGGCCGACTTTTTGAAGCCCTCGCCGTACAACAATTCCGGCGGTCCGCGCTTTGCTCAATATGTCAGAAACGTTCAGTCCACTATCTTCCGTGACTTTACGCCCGAGGAAGTTCTGCCCATGCTTTACCGGATCTTGGGCTACCAAGGAGAGGTGGAAAACCTCGCCCAGTTGCCGCACACCGGCTTAACCGCGAAATACGTTGGCCGCGAAACTGCTCGCGCTATCGCGGATGTGAATGGTGCGGTGCCCATTTATCCCGGAATCGACATCGACCTGCCCACTCCGATGGATGACAAGCAGACTCAACCTTCCGACGTGAAAGCCGCGGTATTGGCGGCGTTTCATGCTGGCGCTCCCGGCGTCGTCCTGTCGCGAAAGTATTCGGAAATGCGCCTCGAAAACCTGGCCGCAGTTTCTGATGCTCTGCGCGAATTGGGTGCATAGAACCGCTGGATTTTATCTGGAATGGGAGAACAGGCAAATGGATAAGCCCTTCGCGGACTCTTCAAGGCGCGCATTCCTCAAACGCGCCAGCATCGCTTCAGCGCTCATCTTGAGTAATCGAACCGGTGCGCAATCTCTTCGGGCGGCACAGCCGGCAACATCGGCGCAATCGTCAGCGCGGGAGAATAGTAAACCTGGAGAGCCATTCATCGCCATTCAAATCGGCGCGCGCTCATTCGTAGATGAGGGCGTTGATCAGTGCCTGGCAACTCTTCAAGAGAAGGCAAAGGTGAACGTGCTCATGCCGACAGTCTTCACCTATGGGCGAGGCCTTGCCGGCCGCCAGATTCCCGGACAGCCGTTACCCGATCACGGTGTGCAAGCGTACGACGAAATCCACGGCGGAAGCTACACGAAAGTTCACGCCGAATACTACAAAGATTCGGTCATTCAGAACATTCGCGCTCCGGAGCTCGGCGATTTCGACATTCTTGGCGACGTAACACCCAGGGCCAGAAAGCTGGGAATGAAGGTCTACTGTCTCTTCGAAGAGGCCTACAACCCTGATTTTATGCCCAACTTTGAGAAGATTGCCGAGGTCGATGTATACGGGAGGGTCGGCAGCAGCACATGCTTTAACAACCCGTATGCGCGAACTTTCCTGACGTCAATGGTCCAGGATTGGTTTTCCAACAACGATCTTGATGGCGTGATGTGGGAATCGGAACGACAAGGCCCGCTCGACACTGCGCTGCACGCCGATTTCAGCTCAGCCTCACATCGTCCGATCTGCTGCTTCTGCGTGCACTGCCTGCGAAAAGGAAAGGAGCAGGGCATCAATATCGAGCGCGCACGCGGGGGTTACCTGGCCGTCGACCGTTGGGTCCACAACCCCACCAGCGAGTCGCGCCAACAAGACGGCAGCTTTGTTACGTTCTGGCGGTTACTGGTTGAATATCCCGAGATCGCTGCCTGGCACAATTTCTGGTTTCACAGCCAGGAGGAGGTTTACGGCCTCATCTACGGAACCGCCAAAGAGGTAAATCCCAATGCTCAGGTCGGCTGGCATATCATGCATCTCGTTGCCATGAGCCCGTTCTACCGAGCCGATCAGAACTACGCGCGGTTGGCGCCCTTCTCAGATTTCATCAAGCCGTCACCCTATAACAACTGTGCCGGTCCACGGATGGTGCAATACATCAAAAACATGCAGTCAACCATTTTCAGCGATTTTGATTTGGACGAAGTGCTGGATATGGAATACAAGTTTCTTCACCTTCAGGGTGAGCCGGGTCTGAAGGAATTGCCGACCGCTGGCCTCTCTGCGAACTATGTCGGGAGCGAAACGGCGCGCGCAATTGCCGATGTCAAGGGCGCAATTCCAATCTATCCCGGAATCGACATTGACATTCCGACAGCAATCAATGAGAAGCGAACTCGACCAGCAGACGTGAAAGCTGCTGTGCTTGCCGCTTTCCGTGCCGGAGCGCCCGGAGTAGTCCTTTCGCGCAAGTACGCCGAGATGAGGTTGGAAAATTTGGCGGGAGCCGGCCAAGCTCTTCAAGAACTGAATTTATGAGACATCGAGCATTCCGGCGCGGCGACGTCAGTGTGGAGAATGGCGCGGATCTGGTTCTGCTGCGCTCTTTCGTGGAGAGCTTGCGCGAGTGATCCAACTCCGCGCAGGGACGAAGGTCTGGATTGTCGCTGAGCGACTGACATGCGCCGCGATTTCGACGAGTGCGTTTCGAGGGCTCGGAGGGGACATCGTAAAACGAGGGGTGTGGAGGTGGAACGCAAGTGGGCGCGCAACGACTATCATCCACCCGGCAATGGCATGGTGCAGATTCAGACGCCCGCCGCCGCGGGCCGGAGAGGATAGCTAACCATGGCGCAAGCGATTGAATTGGGAGTAAAGCCGCACGATGCGCGCGAAGAGCTGCGCGAACCCCTGGGGCGGGCGCCGGAGGAGTTCCGCGAGCCGGAACTCCGGCGCAGCATGGCGCTCGTGAACAAGTTCTTCGAAACTCTTGTTGCGGAGCTTAAGACGCGCGGGGAGTGCCGCTGAACGGGGACGCTGGAGCAGGGAAATTCATTCCGATTAACTGAAAAAACAAGATGCGCGGCCGGCATGGCACGCGCATCCTTGGTGAGCGGAGATGAGCGGATGGGCATTTGAGCGACTCATTGCAGTCAGGGCTGCCCGCCATCTCGATTGGCTTTCGCAGTCGATCAGAAGTTGAACATCACTTGCAGATCGATGCTGCGATTTGCAGCGGGCGAAGACCACGGTCCTCCCGCCAGTGTGGTGGACTTGCCAAATAAGGGTGACTCGAGGACAGCCACCGGGGGAGCCAGGTTTACTGAATTCAGCACATTCCGCGCATTTGCCGTGAAGGTAAGAGAGTAACGCCGCGCGATCGCCTGGTTCATGCGAGGCATTCCTCCCCCGTTGCCGCTGAGACCGCCCGGGCCGAGTCCGCCTCCTGGAGGTCCACCTCTACCTCCTCCTCCACCGAACCCGGGTCCGCCCATTCCGCCGCCGAAGCCGCCTGGGCCTCGGCCCGTTACCTTCGGACCGATACCGAACGCCTTGCTCATTCTCATGTTCAGTCCCAGCTCGGTAGGGCCTGTGCCGTAGTTGTAGGGAACGCGCGCCGCGTTGGCTGCCGGGTTCAGGTCGAATGTTCCATAGGATGTTTGCATCACGTCGGTGCTGGCGGAAGTGGCAAATCCAGGCCGATCGTTGAACTCATTGTCTCCGTTCAAGTCCTGGCCGACTGTAATGTTGAACGGCTGTCCTGAAGTAGCATCGAGCATCGGATTGACTGTAATGCCCCAAGGTCCTTGGAGGGTTCCGCCGAACATGAAGCGGTTGCGTACCGCGAAGGTCGCTCGCCCGTAGTCGGCCGACGGGTCGAACTGATTCGAGGGGAAGTAATTGGCGCCGGAGGTATCGGAGTTGGCAAAAGTGAGCACGTAGAAACCGAAAAGGGAAACCCGCTTCGACTGTACGCTGTAGTTCACCATCAACTGATTCTGCTTGTAGATGCCGCCAGATTGATATTGATAGATGTTTTCGTTGATCCCGTTGGGCCGGACTCCGGTGCCGGTGGCGATATTGTAAGTGCCCGGAAGAAACGCATTTACATTGTCGCTGAGATACTGGTGAACGCCGCGCGAGTTGACGTAAGTGACGGACGCGGTCGCAATCTTTCCGAACTGGTGATCGAAGCCGGCGGCCGCCTGCATGTTGAGCGAGGCTTTCAACTGCGGAGAAATCTGGACGATCGTGGGAGATACCGCGCTAAGCGAGGAAAGCGTGTTTGCCGACGGCGCATTTTGGTAGAAGGTTGGATTCTGTACGACGTACTGCTGCTCAGTGACCCCGTTCTGGCGGACGGCATTAAGGACGTTGAAGTAGCCAAAGCGGTCGTAGAACCACCCATATCCGGCACGAATTACGGTCTTGGCCTTGGCGCCCGCCGGCGCCCACGCCAGCGACAGCCGCGGCGCCCAGTCGTTGTGGTCGCTGATCGAGTTTTGCGCTTCGAAGCGGAGACCGTAGCTCAACGTGAAATAGGGATTCAGCTTGAAATCGTCCTGGTAGAACAAGCCCGCGTCGTAAAGTGAAATGTTGGCAATAGGATTACCGGCCGTTACCTGGTATTCCGTGGGCGTGTGGGCGGCGTACGCGGCGAGCGAAGAGTAGATATAGGTGCCATTGAATCCCGAGGTGGACTGGTTCGCGTCGCGAGTCAGCCGTAAGCGCCCGCCGAATTCGATGCCATGCAGCCCCTTCGCGACAGTTGTGTAGTTATCCACTTCGAAAAAGTTCTGATTGTCATGGGCGGTTCCGGCGCTGCTTCCGCCGCCCGTGAATGCACCTTGCACCATGACGGTGGGATCGGTGCTTTGCGGCGTCTGATTGCTGGTGGAGCGGATGTACTGGAACCGGGTTTCATTCACCACGCTTTGCGAGATGACCTGCGAATCGCTGAGCTGAATGCTGTTCTGGTAACTCGACATGTTGTAGCCCTGCGATTCGAGGGCGAATTGCGACTCGCCGCTGTTGGTCTGCACTTGCCGGTCGAGCATATAACGAACGGTCAGAGTGTTCTTGGATCCCAGTTGAAAATCGAATCGCGGACTGACGTCGAGCCGGGATTGGGGATTGGCTACAGCTTTGGTGTAGTTGTACACATTGTTGTTCGAGTCCAGCAGTTCGGCATTGATGATGGAGTTCGACGCATTGTCGCGGCGGAATACGCTGCCAAACCACGAAGCCTTCGATCCCATGGAGCCGCCCACGCTGCCGTTCATAAAGAGGGTGTAATACGCAGGTTCCTGGGTCACAAACGGGTTCAACGAATTGAAAGTCGAGTCGTTTCCCGAAATCATTATGTTGCCGTGCAGCTTGTCCGTTCCGGGCTTGGTCAGGATTTCGATACGGCCGTAGCCAAGCTTGTCGTATTGCGCGGAGAACGGATTCTGGTTGACGCGGATCTCGCGAATCGATGACTTAGGCGGGAGCTGCCCGTTCGAAAAGCCGTCGATAAAGATCTGCGCGCCGTTGGGGCCGGCCGCCGGGCCAGCAAGCGCCGTGAGTTCGCTCTGCAACTCATCGGGATCGTCGGAGAGAGCATTAAGGTCTTTGCCCTTGATCACGATCGAGCTGGCGTTGTCCTCGGCCGTGGTGTCCACGCTGACCGTATCCTCGCTCACTTCCACTTGCTGCTCTTGCACGGGAATCTGCAGAATCACGTTTTCCATCACGGCCTTCCCGGCCGCCATCACTATATTCTCAACGGTCGATGGGGCGAATCCCGGCGCCGTGACTGTGAGTCGGTAGGTGCCCGCTGTGACGCCGGTCAGACGGAACGCGCCGTCCCGGCCGGTCGTCGCCGATTTTGAAACGCCTGCAGGTCCGCTCAACGCGACCGTCGCCGAAGCAATGAGCGCGCCCGAGGGATCCGTGATGGTCCCGTGGACTTCGCCCGCACCGGTCTGCGCCACTGCTGGAATGCCCATGGTGAATGCGAACAGAAGAAATGCGCAAGTAGGCAGAATCGAGGCAATACGCCTGATCATTGGATCCTCCATAACAGGATGAACTGATCTAAGGAGATACCAGGGTGCGGGAGCGTGCTGTCACGATGAGTAACGCAGTGTAAAGATTTGTAAAGGGTTCGTGACCATTTATTACATTTCTCATGTGCCGATGAACTTTGAAAAGGGTAGGCTTTGAAACAGGGATTGGCGAGTGGACGAAATTCTTCTCATCGACGACGACGTTGAGCTCTGTTCCATGCTGACCGAGTACCTGGGCAAGAACGGCTTTCGCGTCAGGACAGCGCACCGTGGCGACACCGGCCTCAAAGCCGCGCAGCAACGGCCGTGGTCTCTCATTCTTCTGGATGTCATGCTGCCGGGCATGGACGGATTCGAAGTGCTGAAGCGGATTCGCGCCGAGTCTCCCGTTAATGTTTTGCTTCTCACGGCACGCGGAGAAGATGTGGACCGCATCGTCGGCCTTGAAATCGGCGCCGACGATTATGTCCCGAAGCCGTTTAATCCGCGAGAGCTTTTGGCGCGCATGCGCGCGGTACTTCGCCGCACCGCGTCGCCGTCACAAGGCCAGGCAGAGACGCTGCGCGTCGACGATCTGGAGCTCGACGCCGCTGCGCGAAAGGCGTTGAGGGCCGACAGGAGTCTCGACCTCACCGATATCGAGTTTGGATTGCTCGAGGCGCTGATGCGCTCGGCCGGCAAAGTCGTCAACCGCGAAGAGCTTTCACAGTCGGTGCTGGGGCGCGAATTCGATCCCTTCGATCGCAGCCTAGATATGCACGTGAGCCGTTTGCGGAGAAAGCTCAGCGATGCGGGCGCGCCCGCCGACCAGGTGAAAACCATCCGCGGAGTTGGATATCAGCTTGCCATCCAGCTTGACCGGACGGGAGCAGGGGACTGAGCAATGCGTGGACTTTTCTTCAAGATCTTCATCATCTTCTGGATTGCCCAGAGCCTCATTTACGTAATCTCAACGATTCTGATCGTGCGACGTCATTTTGAGAGCCCCGGTGCCGTATTTGACCTTGCCAACAACACCTTGCAGTCTGACGCGGGTAAAGCGGCCGAAGCGTATGAGGCCGGGGGTTGCAAAGCTGTACTCGCCTTCGGCGCCGGCATCAATCAGAAGATCGGCCTCAAAGGCGCGGCGGGAAATGATCTCTGCAATCCGGCCGATCTCCAACCAGCTCCTGGCAGCGCGGCAAATCCGGCGCGCATCTCAGGCGGCCAATTGGGCCAGGCGTATGTGTGGCGGGTTCCCGTCAACTCGGCGGCCGGCAATCAGTACCTCTTTCTGCTGAGCCGCGCGCACACCCAGCCAACTCCCAATCTCTATGAGGACCTGCTGCGCTTTTCATTTCCGCAGCTTCCGGTGGCCATCGTTGTCGGCGGACTCACCACCTTCGCCCTTGTCCTGCTCTTCACGCGGCCGGTGGCGCGGCTCAGGAAGGCGGCGCGCGAGATGGCGTCGGGAAAGCTCAGCACTCGAGTTGCAGTGCCGTCACCGCCGTCCCGGCTGTCTTCAGGCGACGAGCTGGTCGCGCTGATGCACGACTTTAATCACATGGCGGAACGGTTGGAATCGCTGGTGGACGCGCAAAAGCTGCTGCTGCGCGATGTTTCGCACGAGCTGCGCTCGCCCCTGTCGCGGCTTAGCGTGGCACTGGAGTTGGCGCGTGAAGACGCGGAGCCGGCAATGGCGACGCATCTGGAACGCATCCAGCGCGAGGCGGAAAGACTCAACCTGCTCATCGGCCAACTGCTCACCCTTTCATCGATGGAGGCGCTCGATCGCATTGAAAAGTTTAAACCCCTCCTGCTGAATCGCATGATCGAGCATTTGATTCCCGATGCGGAATTCGAGGCCCGGCAGCGCGAGTGTTCCGTTGCCTTCAATGCGGACGCTGAATTCTGGGTCCGCGGCAACGAGGACCTGCTCTATCGCGCGGTGGAGAATGTGGTGCGAAACGCCGTCCGCTACACAGAGAGCGGCTCCGGCGTCGATATCCAACTTTCGACGGTGAATGGGCGCGAAGCTGCCAGGGTGAGGATTGACGTAAGCGATCGCGGCCCCGGCATTCCGGCCGATCAGCGCGACGCTATCTTCAGGCCTTTTTACCGCGTCGATTCTGCGCGCAGCCCTGAGACCGGCGGATTTGGCGTAGGCCTCGCTATCGCTGAGCGGGCGATTCGTCTGCACAAGGGAGAGATGAGCGCTCTCGCTCGCGACGGAGGCGGCACAACCATACGCATCACCTTGCCCCGCTCTTCGACTCCGGCGTCGGGAGCTCTGTAAACGGTCCTGGACACGCGCAGAGCCTCAATCCGGCGCCGAGAGCCTTCTCCACTGAAAGCCGGCGACCGGTTCGGAAACGTGCGGCGAGACAGAGGACCGGGGTAGGTATTTTGAAATAGCCAGCCGACCAACCGGGGGCGCTACTCAAACAGGGATAATTGCGCCACCGGGCCCCAGTTCCTGCGGTGAAGCGGAGTGGGCCCTAAGCGCGTCAGCGCCGCCAGATGTTCAGGCGAGCAGTAACCCTTATGGCGCGCGAGCCCGTAGCCGGGGTAGACCGCGTCGAGCTCGATCAGCATTCGGTCGCGATGCACCTTGGCCAGCACGCTTGCGGCTGCAATTGAGAGACTGCGCGCATCGCCGCCGATCACCGACTGCTGCGGACACGGCCAGTCGATGGTGTCGCAGCCATCGATCAACAGGTAATCCGGCGATGGGCCGAGTTGTTCGACGGCCATCCGCATTGCCAGAAGAGATGCTCGGCGAATGTTGATGCGGTCGATCGTCTCCACATCCACTATTGCAATCGCCCAGGCGGTAGCTGCGGCTCGAATCGACAAGTCGAATGAGTCACGTTGCTTTTCGTTGAGCTGTTTAGAGTCCGTGAGGCCGCGCAAACGGCAGCCTTCTGGGAAAATGACGGCTGCGGCCACCACCGGCCCGAACATGGGGCCGCGGCCCACCTCGTCGAGACCTGCAACCCGGAGCGCCCCAAGCTTGCGCGCGGCGTTTTCAAAGACAAATCCGCAAACCGGAGCCTTGGCCATGGAGACAGTATAAGAATTGCGGATCGTTTAGCTGGCGAGATGTTTTTGCCGCGACCGTTTAATCCTTGTGGAAAGCGTAGTCGCGCTCGACACGGCAAACCCGCACCTTGAACGCTTCATACCAGGTATCGCGTCCGCGTTGCTGTGCGACGAGATGGCGTGCATTCTGCTTCCATGCTTCAATCGACTCCATGCTATCCCAATAGGAAACTGTGATTCCCAAGCTGTCGCGCGCCGATTCGATGCCAAGAAAACCCGGCTGCGCAGCGGCGAGCATTTCCATCGCCTCGGCCATCTTTGCGTATCCGTTGTCGCCTCCGGTGCGTGCGGAAGTAAAAATCACGGCATAGTAGGGCGGCGCCGGGGTTGGCGCAATTGTCATGGGAAGCCTCCAGAAGCCAGAAACGCACCAGGTGGATGGCCAGACGGCACAGACTGACGAAATGAAGGACTGCTGCCGGCCGCGCGGAGAAGCGGCTGCAGAAAAGAACAACCCCGGCCGAAGCCGGGGATGTGCCTTTCATACGAGAGCGGCGCTTAGGCCCGAACTTTGCCGGTCTCGCGGTCCAGTTCCCTCAGCCGCGCAGCCTTGCCGCGCAGTCCGCGCAGATAGAACAGCTTGGCTCGCCGCACCTTGTAGCTCCGGACCAGTTCAACTTTGTCGACAACCTTCGAATTGAAGGGAAAGATTCGCTCAACGCCTTGCCCAAAGCTCATTTTACGTACGGTAAAGGTGGCCTGAGCGCCTTTGTTGATGGCGATTACCAGGCCCTCAAAGGCCTGCAAGCGTTCCTTATCGCCTTCCTTGATCTTTACCTGGACGCGAATCTGGTCGCCGGGCACGAAACTCGGCAAATCGGTGCGCTTCAGCTTATCGGCCAAGCGCTGCATTACGGGATGGATTGACATGGTAACTTCCTGGAATTGAACTCAGAACACTTAGTTTATCAAACCTGCGGACTTAGCGCATAATCCGTGACTCATTGTCTCGGGATAAAACTTGGAAAGCCGCGATCGGCTATATTTTGTTCATGGACGACAATCGCGCCCTGCTCCGCCACACCCTTGCCACATTGGCCTATCGGGCTTCACGGGCACTGGAGGGCGCGCCCGAGTCGTTTGCTGAATTCGACGGCGCCAGTCGTCGCCCTGTTCAGATCCTCGCACACATGGGCGATCTGCTCGATTGGGCCCTTTCTATCGCCCAGGGCAGTCAGCGCTGGCAGGATTCACACCCACTCGCTTGGCCTGCGGAGCAGAAACGCTTTTTCGACGCTCTCGCCGCGTTCGATGCATATCTAGCTTCATTGGCCCCGATGCATGCGCCGATGGAACGCCTTTTCCAAGGCCCCGCGGCTGACGCACTCACACACGTTGGCCAACTCGCGATGCTGCGCCGGATTTCCGGTTCGCCCGTCCGTGGCGAGAACTTCTATGCTGCCGCGATCGCGACGGGCCGAGTCGGCCCGGATCATCCGTCGCCTGTCAGAACGTTCTAGCAGGGAACTGCGCAAAAGCCGATTCCTGACGAACCGCCCACGAAGCCGCCAACAATTGTTGGTCATTCATGACCTCGCGCCATTCTCGGACTGTCCAAGAGTCGAGACGATCTGAAAGAATCCGGTCAAAAATCATGATGAAGGTGCCGTTAAAATGCTGATAATTCAATGCGATTAATTTTTATGTTGACAATCGTATTATTTCGAGATAACAATGGTGAAGGTGACTATCGTCGCCTTGGAGGTACTACATGCGCCGTATACTCGCGACCAGCATTCTGCTCTCCTCGCTGATCCTCCCCGCAGCGGCATTTGCCAGCACGCCCGTGGACGACGCCACTGCCCCAACCCCCACCCGCGTTAGCACCGGAGTTATCTTTCCCACACTTGTCCAAACGGTCGACGTTGCAACTCCTGAAGGCTTTGCCGGCAGCCCCATCCCCGGCGACGCCCAAGTCGGCCTCACACTGACCGTGGACGCAAGCGGCCAGCCGCAAAACATCCACGTTGTTAAGCCACTCGACCCACGTTGGGACGCTCGTGTCGTCGATGCAGTAAGCAAGTTCCACTTCCGCGCCGGCACCATCGACAACCAGCCCGTTCCCGTCGACATGAACCTTACTATCAGCATCGCACACTAATTCAACAGCCCAGTGGGATGCTGTGTGGGAGCATCTGTGGACGAGCTTCTCCGGCTCGCCAACAGGAAAGCTGCGCTTTCATCACGGCATCCCGGGGGCAATCCAGCCACTCGATTCACTTTTCCGTTTGTCGCAGGGTCTCGATCAACCTGCGATCTTCCGCGCTCAGGGCGGCGCCGTCCAGCAAGTCCGGGCGGTTTTTGAACGTCTTGCGCAATTGCTGCTCTCTGCGCCAGCGTCTGATCTGGGCGTGATCGCCATTGAGCAAAACTTCCGGCACTTGCACTCCGCGGAATGCCGCGGGTCTGGTGAATTGCGGATAGTCGAGAAGGCCGCCGGCTCCGTGCTGCGAGCGCGGAACGCCGTTCGCGTCCAATTCGATTTCAGTATCCGCCGCACCAAAGCTTTCAAACTCGCCGGAAGCCTGGTTGCCGAGCACGCCGGGAATCAGCCGCATCGTCGCATCGATGACTACGGCGGCGGCCAGCTCGCCTCCGCTCAGCACATAATCGCCGATCGAGATCTCCATGTCGCAGTAGAGTTCGTTGATCCGCTCATCGACGCCTTCATAGCGCCCGCAGATCAACACTGCGCGGTCCAGTCCGGCAAGTTCCCGCACCACAGCTTGAGTGAACATGCGCCCTTGCGCCGAGAGCAGAATCACGCGGGTTCCGCTTGCGTCCGCATCCCTCTCCGACTTCGCCCGGATTCCAATTGCCTCTAACGCTTCGGCCAGCGGTTCGGCTTTCAGCACCATTCCTTCGCCGCCGCCGAATGGACGATCGTCCACGGTGCGATGCCGGTCGTGCGTGTACGCCCGCAGATCGTGAGTTTCTACCGTCACCAATCCTTCGCTTTGGGCTTTGCGGACAATGCCATGCGCAAAGATTCCGTCAAAGAATCCGGGAAAGATGGTGACAATGTCGAATCGCATACATCCGATGATAGAGGCCCGCAGCCCCGATTGAACCTCACTTCGGGTTCGAATTGCAGCCGCCCACCAGCTTCCCGGCCGGCGCCGTCTGGGAGCCATCGACGAACTTCGGAATATCGGTGAGCAGCACGGGACCTGCCAGGTTATAAAACACGCCCGAACACGCCAACTCTCCATTTAGGTGGAAGAGCGCATAAGTTCCCACAGCCCCGCCCGTGTAATTGGTTTTGCTGCCCTTGAGCATGTTATCCGAGGCCACCACGTCGCCGCCCGATTCCAACGCCTTGAGCCAAAGCACATCCCACGGGCTGTTGTCCCCGGCATTCGCATTCGACGCGTCGTAACCCAGTTCCTGCGCCAGCCCGTCGGCTCGCATCACGGCATTCAAATGAGAAATGGTAGGCGCCTGTGGCACAACCGGCGGTCCTCCAGGTTGCTGCGGCGCAGCAGGCACATTGGATTGGGTCAGCGACTGCAGGAAGACATCGATCGCTTCCGCAACCGACCGTTTCTCCCCTTCTTCCGCGGTTTCACTCTGCTGATTCGTCGTTTGCGAACCTTGTCCCTCCGCCGTTGGCGGTCTATTCGGCCCAGGTCCAGCTTCCGGCGCCTTCACGTCCACGCATCCCCGAGCCGTCATCATGGCCAGAAACTTCTGCAAGAAAGGCGAACGGGCTTCATTGACGGTGACCAGGGAATGCGGCATGTAGGTATCCGGAATGACGACGGGCACGCCCACCGCTCTCAGGTGGCCGGCAATATCATTCATCAAAGTCTGATCCAGAATGTCCCCGCCCACCGGTGTTGTTACCGATGTAGTCGTCAGCAGCGCTTTCGCAACGGAAATCGCCTGGCCCACGGGAAAACCCGAGATGATCGACTCGATCGAGGAGAATATTCCTCTTTGGTTTTGCTGAGGACAGTAGCGATTCGCGCGCCGCGTGAGAATGTCCATGGTTGAAATGTCCGAGCGCCATAGCTGGAACTCGGCCAGAGCGCTGGAATCCCCCGAGACAATCACCACGCCAGGCGCATTGCTCATCGCCCCGCGAGGCGCACATTTTTCGTCGGCGGCACCCAGGTTACGCGCCACACCGCAGGCCATTGTCGCGCCTTCGGAATCCATGGCGCTATAGACCAGCATTTCCGATTCAATGGCAAATCCACGGCCGTTTTCTCCGGCGGTCGTGGTTCCCTGCGCTGCTGTCTGCTGGGTCGGCTGGCTCGGTGCCTGAGCCATCGCTGCGGTGCAGACTGCGGTAACCGCCACCAGAACAGAAACTCCACCCACGCCTGCCCAGGCAGCGCGTCTCGATGCACTCATAACAAAACCTCCGGTTTCGTATTCCACATAGCGCCTATCGCAGAAAAAACCGAAAAAGAGGAGGAGTATGCCTGGGGGCCTCGGTTCCTGGAGTTTCTGCGGATTGCCCGCAATAGTATCATCCTCTGGCCAAAATGCTCGATGAAAAAGGGGACTCATGCCGCGCGTGCATCTCCTGCGGCGCAATTGCGACAGAGTGGCGGCCGCACCCGCAAGCGGGACGAGTTTCGTTCCTTTATATGGCTTACAGGCGGGGCCGGATCCAGAGGCGCGCAGTCACCGCGCCAAACAGGAATCCGCCGACGTGCGCCAAATACGCCACACCGCCGGTCTGCACTTTTGCCACCGCGCCGGCATCCAGCAGTTGAAACAAAAACCACACGCCGATTAGAAGCACTGCAGGAATATAGGTGACGGTTACATAGATCACGATGATGAGAAGCGAACGGATTCGATCGCGGGGGAAGATGACAATGAAGGCGCCCATCACTGCAGCGATGGCGCCGCTGGCGCCAAGGCAGGGAATGGTGGACGTTGGACTGCCTGCGACCTGCGCCACCATCGCCGCAATCCCTCCGATCAGATAAAACGCCAGGTAGCGTAAGCGGCCCATGGCGTCTTCAATTTCAGGGCCGAATGCCCAGAGAAACACCATATTGCCAAGGATATGGAGCCAGCTTCCATGCATGAACATCGCGGTCAGGATTGTGATCCACGCATGACCACTGGCAATGGCCGCGGGAATTACGGCCCAACGCGCGACGAATGCGTCGCCGCCTTCGAGCTCGCGGAAGAAGACCCAAGCGTTGGCGATGATGATCAGCAGCGTGACGATCGCAAACCGGCGCGTGCGTCGCGACGCATCTCCCAGCGGTATTACTGTGGCCACGGCCGTAGTCCCCTGGAGCTGGATAAATGCTCAGTGAGAGTTTTGTATCACGAGGGGTACCACGCTGGGAGCGGGTTTTTGCGGATGGGCCGGAGAACGTGCGAAATCGAGCCGAGTCTTCGCATTAGCGGTGCATTGGAGCCGCCAGCAGTTCGCTTGGCAGGGTTGCGATTTCAGCAGAAATATAGCTCTGATAGCTACATTTTCGGCAAGAAACGTATCCGAGAATTTTTCGTTCTCAGCTCAAACGTAACCAGAGAAGGTTACGAAACAGAGCAAAGCGCAGCAAGTAAATTCCCAAAACCTCGCAAAGCCTAGATTTGAAGCCTGTTTCGGACGTGAAGAGCGCAATTTTGGGGCATATTTTTGCCTTTGATGCGGGCAAAAGAGAGAGAACAACCATTAAGGTAACTCGGACTCAAGATACCGCAGTCACGTCCGGCCGCAGCAACCGTTTCTTTGCGATTGACAAAAGATAAATCGATTCTGTACAGTTAGCCGTCTTCGAGAAACTTAGCGGAAGATCGGTTCTAGGTGCGTGCTGACGCTCAGCCAGTTAGCGCTTACGTGCGGTTTTGACCGATCAGGGCCACGGAAAGGTTCAGGAAAGATGGCGCCAGCAGCAAAAAGGCCGAAGCCCGACCGTGGCGCTGTTCCCGCGACCCTTTCGCTCGGGTTCATCGCCGAAAGTCTTGGCGAGAGCCTTGATTGCCATAAACCTGCCCTAGTCACCGGATTCGCGAACCCCATCGTTGAAGCCGGTGCGGATCCCACGCGATACCCGTCCACCAATTCAAAAAATAATGGTAGTTCTGAAATTCCATTTCAAACGAGGCCTTTCTCATCCATGGAGGATAAAGTGACGATGTTGAATGATCGAGTCAATGATGCACAAAGAAATGGACGCGTTGCGCCATTTCTCAATTCCAGTTCCCTAAGATACAGCGCCTGGATTGGCTGCTGCATCCTTGCGTTTCTTTTCGTAGTTTCAACTTCTGCGAGATTGTCCGCGCAGACCTCCGGAACCATTTCGGGGCACGTCGCGGATTCCACGGGCGCAGTCATTCCGGGCGCGAATGTAACGCTTACAAATTTGGGTACGGGAGCGTCCCGCTCGACGGTGACCACCGGCGCGGGCGACTACACGTTCCCCGACGTTCCTCCGGCAAACTACAAGGTTCAGGTGACGCACGAGGGCTTCAAGACTGCGACGAGCCAAAGCGTCGAACTCGACGTACAGCAATCGTTGCGCCAGGACTTCACGATGGCGGTCGGAGCCGTCACGCAATCGGTCACGGTTCAAGCGACGGGTGAGCTGCTGCAGGTGGAAAACGCTTCGCTCGGAACTGTCGTTGAGAACACAGCGATCAACGAGATGCCCCTGAACGGCAGAAACTACCTGTCTCTGGTTGCGCTTTCGTCCAACGCCAACACACTTTCTTCTTCATCGGGCCAGGCCGGCTCGCGTTTGGGCGGCGACCGCGCCAGCCAGGCGATCTCGGTGGGCGGCCAACGCATCATGTTTGATTACTACACGCTCGATGGCGTGAACAATACCGATCCAGACTTCAATACCTATATCGGGCTGCCTTCGCTCGACGGCATCGAGGAGTTCAAGGTACAGACGGGCGTTTACTCCGCCGAGTTCGGTCACGAGGCCACGCAGGTCAACGTGCTCTCGAAGAGCGGCACCAACACCTACCACGGCAGCATGTACGACTTCATGCGCAACAATATCGCGGATGCAAATCCGTATTTCTTCCCATACAACGCCACACCCGTCAAGGTCTTTCCCTACAAGTGGAACGACTATGGATTCGAACTTGACGGCGCCATCCGCATTCCCCACATATACGATGGCCGGAATAAGTTCTTCTTCATGGTGGATGACGAGTGGCGCAAGATTCGTACGATCGGCCAAGGTTCCGCAACCATTCCGTCACCCGCCATAGCCAGCGGTAACTTCGCTGGCTTCACGACTGCAAACGGAACTCCGGTGACCATCTACGATCCCGCGACTGGAAATGCCCAAGGCTTCGGGAAGACGCCCTTTCCGAACAACACCATTCCTGCCGGCAGAATCGCCCCACAGTCCCTCGCGTTACTGAAATACGAGGGCACGAGCACGCAGCCGTTCTACGCGAATGGAGCAAAAGTAGCGAACTATTCCTACAGCACCAATTCTCCACAAGATCGCCAGGGACTGACTGTCCGCGGCGATTACATCCAGTCGCAGAAGTCGCAGTTTGCCTTCCGCTACAGTTCGGGCAATGAAGACATCCTGTCGACAGGGTTCATGGGAGCTGGCAGCAAGATCGTAACCAACTACTACCAGTACATGGGTTCGAACACGTGGACGATCACACCTCGCATTGTGAACGAGGCTCGGTTTGGCTGGAACCATTTCTTCAATTCGCTCGGCCTGTTGTCGGCGTACACCAACGATGTGGTCGATTCAATCGGCATTCCTGGGCTTAGTGGCGGCCTGCCCTCCACATGGGGCATTCCTGACCAGTCATTCAGTAGCGGTCCGACGGGCACGACACCAGCTATCTGGCAGGAAATCGGGGATATCGGCGGAGATGGCCCGTATGTTGTTACCGATCCGAACTGGCAGATCGTCGACAACATCTCATGGGTGAAAGGCAAGCATTCCCTCCGGGCTGGATTTGAGTACGGCCGCCAGACGTTTAACCAGCTTGGCAATCAGTTCTCGCGCGGGCAGTTCTCTGCCCAGCCGATTTCAACAGCGTTGCAGTCGGGAACTCCCGGAAGCGCCACCCTATCAGGTGGCGATTCGATGGCCGATTTCCTTCTCGGCGATCTCGCGTCTTCCACGGTTGCGGTGGCTGTAGCGGATGCAAACTTCGTGCGTACGATGCAATCGTATTATGTGGACGACACCTATAAGGCCCTTCCGAATCTCACCATTTCCGCGGGCGTACGGTACGAAGTGACTCCTCCGTGGAACGATACGATTGGGAATAACTTCAACGCATATGTTCCTAACTTACCGAAGAGGGGCGACACGAGTTCAACGTACCCGCAGAGCCAGTGGCCCGACCTGCTCCGCCAGGGTAGTTGCACGGCAGCCAACGTCTATAGCGGCCTGAACATCCGCTGGACGAGCACCGTTGGTCCAGCGCCGCAATGCAGCAACGGGATCGTGCCCAACGGTCCGCTCATGGACACGAAGTACACGAATCTTGCGCCACGCTTGGGTATCTCCTGGTCGCCGGCGCCTACCACGGTGATTCGCACCGGCTACGGCATTTTCTACACCCAGGATATCGGCAATGCGTACTTCGACCTGGCGCGTAACATCGCCGGGCGCGCGTCAATCACCAATAGTGACACGGCCAGCAAGATTTACGGCAATTCCAATCTGACCTGGGCCAACGCAGCACCTGGCGCCAGCGGCGGCACAGTCGTAACTCTCGGCCCCACCACCGTTGAATACGCGAACGCGCCGAGCCATAAGACCAGCTACACCCAGCAGTTTCTGCTCAATATCCAGCAGCAGGTTGGGCAGGACTGGTCGTTCGAGGTGGGATACCAGGGTGCATTGAGCCGGCATCTTTATGGGTTTATGAATGCCAATCAACCGACTCCATATGGATACCTCGGGACCGGCGCCGCAACTTCAGTCGCGTCGCGGCTCCCCTATTATGTGGGGTACTCGAGCGGTACCACCCCCGCACAGTACGGCCTTCAATATGTGCATGACCAGGGCATTGGCAGCTACAACGCGTTTGACGTGAAGGCCACGCGCCGGTTTAGCAGGGGCCTTACCGTCATCGGCTCCTACACCTGGGGTAAGTCCCTTGATGACACCAGCGGTATCCGCAACCAGGGAAACGACAACCTGTATCCGCAGGACAGTGAGTGCATCCACTGCGAGTACGGCCGGTCGGCATTCGATGTGAAAAATCGCATTGTAGCCTCGGCGCAATACGAGTTGCCGTTCGGGCCCGGTAAGCTGCTGAAGACCAACAAGGCCGTTGGCGAGTTTGTTGGCGGCTGGCAGATCGGGGGAATCTTTACCCATCAGACCGGTCAAGTTGCAACGCCGTTGATGGGCGTTGACAACGCCAGCATTGCGTCTCCGTTCGGCAACTTCGATCGGCCCAACCCGACTGGGCAAAGCCCCTACTTGAAAGGCAGCGCCCAAACCCTGAACGACTGGGTGAATAAAGCCGCCTACGCGACTCCGACTGCGGGAACATTCGGAAGCCTGCAACGCGGCAGCTTCACCGGACCGGGCTACACCGACCTGGATGCCTCGCTACATAAGGAGTTCGCGATGCCTTACAACGAGAACCACAAATTGGCGATCCGCTTCGAGGCATTCAACTCGCTTAATCACCCGAACTGGAACAACCCGACCTTAAGTTTCAGCTCTTCCACCTTCGGCCGCATCGGTGGCACCGCTTCATTGCGCCAACTGCAATTGGCCGCGAAGTACCAGTTCTAACAGCAGAGGAGGAACGCGTCTCCGCTGCTTGATTGAAGTCTGAAAAATCCGCGCCGGAGATCCTGGCTGGTTCGAATGGTTGCAACCGTTCGGCTGGCTGAGGTTTCCGGCGCTCTGTTTGAGGACAGAAGAAAGAAATCAGAGAACCGCGAGCCGCGAACCGCGAGCCATGAACTGTTTTTTATCTCGGTGGAGAATGGACATGGCGCGCGCGAGGCTTTACCGCGGAAGGCGTGAGGCCTATGATGTGAGCCAAACGCCATGGATGACATTGACACGCTGCTGACACGCTGGCAAACGGCCGGTGTACTGGACGCTGCGACGGCTGCTCGCATTCGCGCGCACGAAGCGCAGGCCGGCGGAACACCGGGAAGGTCCGACGAACGCACCCGGGCACCAGAGACTCACGCCGCCGGAGTGGTGTGGTGGCAGGGTGTGACGGTGCTCATACTGGGTGCCATTCTGCTGGCGTGTGGCGTGGTGCTGTTTGTTTCGTCGCACTGGGACGAGATGGGACCGGGCGCGCGCTTTGCTCTGGTCATGACGATGGTCGCTATCTTCCACGTTGGCGGCGGAATGGCACGGGAGAATTATCGAGGGCTCTCGACTGCGCTGCACGCAGTGGGGACCGTGGCGGCAGGCGCAGCGATCGCACTGGTTGGGCAGATCTTCAATATCCAGGAGCACTGGCCGGCGGCGGTGCTGCTATGGGCGGTGGCCGCGATTTTTGGCTGGATGCTGCTGCGCGACCAGGCGCAACAGGCGCTGACACTTTTGCTGGCGCCTGCGTGGATCTTTTGCGAGATCGGCTTCAGGGCCAACGGCTACATAGGCGAAAACGTCTACTTGGGGCGGCTGTGCGTTGTGTGGGCCATCCTCTACATCACTTTCTTTCTGGGCTCGCGGCAGAAGGCAGTGCAGGGAATTCTTTTCGGCGCGGGCGTGATTGGCATCATTGCGGGCATCGCGATGATGCTCGCGAATTGGGAGTCATGGTCGGCGCAGCAGAGCCTGATTCCCTTCGGCACGCGTGTGTGGGCCTGGATGGCGATTGCCGCACTGCCGCTGATCGTAGCGGCATTTCACGGGCACAAGGGGCTTATTCCCGTTGCGGCAGCCATCGGATTCAGCATTGCACTGCCGTGGTGTTACCGCTCGTGGAGCGAAAGCTACGCATTCCGGGGAGTGACGACGAACTACGAGCGCAGCGAGCCGAACCTGGCGGCGTATGCACTGGTCGCCGCGTTTGTCCTGTTCCTGTGCTGGTGGGGGGTGCGGCTGGTTTCGCGCGCGCTGGTGAATTTGGGCATCGTGGGATTCGCGGCGACGGTGGCGTGGTTCTACTTCAGCGACTTGATGAGCAAGCTGGGGCGGTCGCTGGGGTTGATCGGGTTGGGCGTGCTGTTTCTCGCAGGCGGGTGGGCGCTGGAGAAGATGAGGCGGCGGATCCTGGAGGGAATGACGCCTATGAAGGGCGGCGCGCCGGAGCCGAACGGAGGTGCGCTGTGAAGATTGGACGGTTCACGCTCTCCAGGGTGTCGGTGGCGCTGCTGGTGGTGCAGTTGGGGCTGGTTTCGCTGATTGCGGCGAAGTACCTTTACCAGCGATCGACGTGCCCGCGGGTATGGACGCGCTCGTCCGCATTCGATCCGCAACTGCCGATGCGCGGGCGCTACCTGAGCCTGCAACTCACGGTGGATGGGTGCAAGAGCACATTGCCTTCGGCGAAGGAGGCGACGTTTCCACGCGACGTGAATGGAGCCATACGGCCGGGACCGTTTATTCTGCGGCCTAAGGCCGTGTACTTCAGCGCGGATCTGAAGGTGGAGGGTAACAAGCTGGAGGCGATTCGCATACAGGATCCCAACGTTCACACCGGGGGGCAAGTGGTTTCGGCGATGCCGGCGGCGCACTGCGAAGATATGCGGCTGGAAGCGCCGGTGAACTTCTATATTGCCGATACGGCAAAGAGTCCGCTGCCGCTGAAGGCTAACGAGGAGCTGTGGATTGAGGTGACCGTGCCGCCGAACGGTCCGCCGCGGCCGTTGCAACTGGCAATGAAACAGGATGGGACATGGAAGCCGCTGGGGATGGAATGAACGGGACGGTGGGTTTTCATCCCGCCCTGAACGCGCAACCACCCCATCGACTAAGACCCATCGGCAGGGACCCCGGTCAACGCGATAGGTTGAGGCAACCCGCGTTTTGAATCTCCATCAAGAGGAGTATGGGATGAGTGAGGCAGAGAGGTTGGTGAAGGAACGGGAACCAACTGCGCGTGAGCACTGGAAGCAAGGCGAGATGCCGGTTTGCGAGATCATCACTGCGAAGGGAAAGCAGTTGGGCTTCGCGCGCAATGTTCCGTCGCGGCCGCTCAACGAAACGATCGATGCAGCGTGGCGGGACGCCGCCGACCGGATCGAAGGGAAGTGAGACGGCATAGGACAGGCGAACTAGCGGTATTGGCTGAGTCAGGCTTCATCCGCGAGGTTGAGGTCGATGAGGCCCTCCGGGAGAGCCATTTCGATGCGGCGGGCGGCGAGATCGACGCGACGAATATAGCTTTTGGCGAAGGGGATGAGGATTTCTCCGCGCGGGCGGCGCAGGACAAGCAGCGGCGCAGGGCCGGCGGTGCGGTCGATATCATCGATTTCGCCGATGATGCTAGGGACAGCGCGGCCAACGTCGACGAGAGTGCAGCCGATGAGGTCGTTGATGTACATCTCGTCGTCGGGAAGCTGGGCTCTTTGCGCGCGCGGGATGGCGACGATGAGGCCTTTGAGCGCCTCGGCGGCGGAGATGGAGTCGATTCCCGAGAAGTGCAGGACGATGCCGCCTTTATGGAGCCAGTGGTTGGTGAGTTCGGCCGGGCGCGCAGATACGCTCCGAGCATCAGCCGAGGCGGATTCGGAAACTGCGGCAGATGCGTGCAAATCCGCGGGCAGCAGCAACAGCTGACGGCGCTCGGCGAACTTTTGAGGGAAATCGGTTAGGAGCTCGGCGAAGACTTCGCCTTTGCGTCCCTGCGTGCGGCGAATCCGCGCCAACCAGACCCAGTCTGAAGGTGATTGCGGTGCGGTCATCCCGGCCAACGACTTTCGCCGGGCGCACGAGAGGCCGCCATGCTAGGCTTCGTCGCCCTCTTCGAGGATGTCGAGCGTGTAGCGGTGGTGCAACTTCATGCTGACGGCACTCAGGATGGTTCGCACCGAACGGGCAGTGCGACCCTGCTTGCCGATGACCTTGCCCACGTCCGGGCCTGCGACGCGGAGCTTGAGAACGGTGTTCTCGTCCCGGTCTACAGATTCGACTTCGACGGCGTTTGGCTCATCCACCAGCGCCCGCGCGATTTCGCGGACCAGTTCATCTACCTGCACCATATCAACCTGGGTCATGATCTTGCACCTGACCTTCGACGTTCGTAATTTGGTGACTCTGAGTTTGATCGGAATCGTATCACTTAAGCGCTCTCAGAGCAATGGGTTATACTCGGCGACCGCCGGGTTGAACCGAGATGGCCCTCGCCGCATCGTGCCACGAAGAACAACGGAAGTTCAAGCCGCGGCCGGATCGGAAATCGGAGCCGCAGGCTCTGTCGCAACCGGCGCCGGGTTTTTGGTGACGAGCTTTTCGAGGGTAGAAGAGAACTGGGCACCTTTGCTGCGCCAATACGCGATCCGCTCGTGCTTGAGATCGACCGAGGCGGGGCTGGTGCGTGGATTATAGGTGCCAACAACTTCGATGGAGCGGCCGTTGCGGGCGCGGTCCTTTTCGATGACGACAATCCGATAATAGGGTTGCTTGCGGGCGCCAACGCGCGCCAAACGAATCATAACCACGGTGAAGGAGATCCTTTCAACTTTCAGAACTATGCGACGATTCTTTTGAAATGTGCCCCCTGGCGGCTTGAGTGACCCCGCCCGGCACGACAACGGCCAGACGAATGCGCCCGGCCGCACACATCACAACATCTAAGTATCGCCGAAAGTGGGGGTTTGAGGCAAATTCTCCACGGACCATTCAGAATAGACTTGGGGGTGAAAGAATCGCGGTGCCTTCCGTTCTGCCGGCAAGACGGTTTCGCTTATGATGACAAAGCTGCCTCTAGTTTCGACCGATGTCTGGAAGATGGTGGGACGATCCGGTACGCGAAGAATGAACCGTGAGTACCACAAGTGGCATTCCGAGCGGCTGGGCCGCGAGATGGAGATGCTTCTCTTCGGCCATGCCGGACAGCCGGTTCTCGTGTTTCCCACCTCGGGCGGACGGTTTTATGACTTTGAGGACCGCGGTATGGTCGCTGCAGTGGGGGAAAAAGTCCGCGCCGGTCAATTGCAGTTGTTCTGCGTAGACTCTGTGGACAAGGAAAGCTGGTATAACAGCCAGATTCCTCCGCGGCAGCGCATCGCACGGCACATGCAGTTTGAGGAGTACCTGCTCAAGGAAGTGGCGCCGATGATCCGGGACCGGAACCGGGATCCGCGACTGCTGGCGCTCGGAATCAGCTTTGGCGGATATCACGCGGTGAACATCGCGCTGCGGCATCCAGACGTCTTCAGCGGCTTTCTGTCGCTGTCGGGAACGTTCGATCTATCGGGTTTTCTGGATGGGTTCTACGACCAGGATTGCCGTTCGCACCTGCCGACGCACTACCTGCCGGAACTCAACGATCGGGGGTTCTTCGATCGTTACTGCAAAGCGACCTACGTGCTTGCGACAGGGTGGGACGACCACTGCCTCGCGCAAAACCAGAATTTCGACCGCATCCTGAGCGCCAAGGAGATTCCACATCAGCTACACATTTGGGACTCGGTCAACTCGCACGACTGGCCGACGTGGCAGCGGATGGCACAGCAGTATCTGTGAGACAGGGACCGAGGGAACAGGGAGCAAGCGTGCGTGCTTGCGGAGTTTTTCTGAGGGGATGAGGCGATGAGCAAAGCGAATCCGTACGACGGGTTTCTCGATGGGAGGGCGGTAGAAGCCATTCTGACTGCTACCGTCGGCGAAATCGGTGAGCAACTGGATGCGATGGGACCGCACAAGGCCGCGGAGCGGCCAGCGCCTGGGAAATGGAGCGCGGCGGAGATTGTATGCCATCTCGCGGATTGCGAGCTGGTCTTTGGGTTTCGCCTGCGGCAAACGTTGGCCGAGGATTCGCCGACCATCCAGCCATTCGACCAGGACAAATGGGCAGCGAGGTATCCGGGCATACCGGCCGACCAGGCGCTCGATGCGTTTCGCGCGCTTCGGGACTGGAATCTGCAGCTGATTCGCGCGGCATTGCCGGCGGCTGCAAACAGGGCGGTGACGCATCCCGAGCGAGGAACGATGACGTTCCAGACCATCGTAGAAACGATAGCTGGGCACGACCTGAATCACATGGGCCAGTTGAGGAGACTCGCGGAACGGGGCTGAGTCATATGCGCGCAAGACCACAGGGGTGCACGGCGTGCCTGCGATGGAGGGCCGGTCGCTCGCAGCCGGTAGCCGGCAGCATAACTTTTCCAACCAATGGCTGGAGGCTCCCGGCTACGTGCTCGCGGTTGTAAGCTGTTCTCTAGAGCAAAACCAGAGTTACCGTTTCCCGTTTGGCATTCCTCAAGGCCGCCGCTCCCTGTTGGTCGCGTCGACTCTAGTTCAGTGACTCCGCGACGCACCTACTCTGGTTTTGCTGTGACGACGGTGCTATGAAAAAGATCGGCATACTGTTTGGCGTCGAGAATAGTTTCCCGAGCGCGTTTGTGGAGAGAGTCAATGCTCGCAATCCGGCTGGAATCCGGGCCGAGTTTGTGCAGACCGGCGCGGTGCAGTTGGGAAAGATTCCAGATTACTCGGTGATCGTCGACCGGATCTCGCACGATATTCCGTTTTACCGCGCAATGCTGAAGCAGGCTGCGCTAAACGGAACGACGGTGATCAACGATCCCTTTTGGAGCTCGGCTGACGACAAATTCTTCAATTACACGCTGGCTGCGCGACTGGGCGTGGCTGTGCCACCGACTGCGCTGCTGCCGCACAAGGAGCATCCCAACGAGACCAGCGGAAAATCGATGCGCAACCTCGAGTATCCGCTGGACTGGGACGGCGTATTTGCGGCGATCGGGGAGCACGGGTTTCTGAAGCCAATCAATAGCGGGGGATGGCGCAATGTGTACGAGGTGCGCGGGCGAGACGAGTTCTTCCACGCATACGACCGATCGCGCGACTTGTGCATGGTGTACCAGAAAGCCATTCACTTTACCGAGTACTACCGCTGCTGCGTGGTGGCGCAGAAGAAAGTGCGGATCATGCTCTATGATCCGCGGCTGCCGCATGCCGAGCGCTACCAGAAAGGCTCGGCGCGAGCGACGACGTTTCAGGCGCGGCGGCTTTTCATGCGCATGGAGGAGGACGCACTGAAGCTTTGCCGCGCGCTGGGTTACGATCTGAACACGGTGGAGTTCGCGGTGGAGAACGGCATTCCATACGCGATTGACTTCATGAATCCGGTGCCGGATGCCGATGTGAACTCGGTGGGGGAGCGCAACTTCGAGTGGATTGTCGAGCAGGTTGCCGAGATGGCGATTACCAGGGCCAAAGATACGCCACGGTCCAAGGCGTTGCGCTGGCCGGCGTTCGACGGCACAGCGCGCGCGATAAAAGGGCAGCGTGCCGCACATGACCGGTGATTGAGCTTTGGGTTCAACTTCCCTTTTTTCGCAACTCACCGGTAATGGACTTCAAGATCATAGTGAAAGGAACGACCGTTTCCTCTTTCGAGCACTTTTTTGAGGCTCAATAAGAAGACGGTCCATCGCATCGAGAAATGCCCTTGAAAATCCGGGCTTTCTCTCGATCCTGGGACCTTCCATGAGAAGGCCCATGTATCATGTCTTCAGTCTCGCTGGTCGTCCGCGCGGCCGCTCTCCCGTCTGATAGCCCTGAAGAATTCATCGATTGATAAACAAAGCATCCTTTGCTGTTCGTGAATCCAGCCTATGATTTGCCGGAGGAACGATTCTATGTCTACCAACTGCTATGAGATTGCTTTTGAGCATGCGACGAACGAGATCGCCGAAATCGAAGCTCAGATTGAGCGACTGACCAGCAGGAAAGAACTGCTTGAAAAACTTCTGGAGCCATTAAAACTCCTGGTTCGCGAGTCCGATTCGGCCGCAATTCCCGCCTGGGTTTCGGAGGGTTCGAATTCCGACTCCGCAACGGCAGAAGCGGCCGCACAGGTATCGCAGGCCGTCGAGTTGGCAGACGTTTCGGAACCCGAACCCGGTCTGTCTGAAGCTCCAGTTCCGCTAGTGGAGCCGCAGGTGGAAGAGACGACCGTCGACGACGCAATGGAAAACGGGGAATCCATTTCCCACGAAGAGGTTGCCCAACTCGCGTACCGCTTTTGGAACGAGCGAGGCCAGGTTCACGGCTATCACCAAGCGGATTGGTTCAGGGCCGCACAGGAACTTCAAAACTCCGCTGGCTCACCGGCTCAACACAACACCGCCGAGCGCTAGGCCACTGACTGGTTTCAGCGTTCGCGAGGCAGCCGCTGAAAGACGATATGAAAGTCCCGCTTCGACTTCGGTCTGCTGTACCAAACCCGCCATATCCTGCGCGACGCGGGCTCGCCTACACTCGACTTCAGAATGGCGAGCGCTCCTCCATCGCAGGCATCGAGCTATCGCGGACGCCTGGCGCCCTCGCCTACGGGCTATTTGCACGTAGGCCACGCCAGAACATTCTGGACGGCTTTCCAGCGCGCGCGCGAAGCCGGCGGCGCGCTGGTGATGCGCATGGAAGATCTCGACCCCGATCGCAGCCGCGCTAACTACTCCGAAGCCGCGCTTGAGGATCTGCGCTGGCTGGGGATTCGCTGGCAGGAAGGGCCCGACAAAGGCGGTCCGTTCGCTCCGTATGTGCAGAGCAAGCGCCGGGCCGTCTACCTAGCCGCGTGGCGCAGGCTCCAGCGCAGCGGGCGCCTGTTCCCCTGCCGTTGTTCGCGGAAGGACTTGGCAAACGCCGTGGTGGCGCCGCATGAGCGCGTGCAGACGGGAAGCGCCGGCGGAAAATTCGACAAGGAAGACGAAGAGCCGCTCTATCCCGGCACCTGCCGCAAGTTCATGGGTGGATCGCCGCAGCTTCCCGGTCCCACCGCCAACGAGCTTGAGACGCCGGGAAGTATCAACTGGCGTTTTCGTGTTCCGGATGGGGAAGTGATCGAGTTTGTCGACGGCAACCTGGGGCCGCAGCGGTTCGTCGCCGGAGCGGATTTTGGCGACTTTGTGGTCTGGCGGCGCGATGGCGTGCCCAGCTACCAGCTCGCCTGCGTTGCCGATGATGCAGAAATGCGGATTACGGAGGTCGTTCGTGGGGCCGATCTACTCATGTCAACCGCTCGCCAAATCCTTCTCAACCGGGTACTGGGACTCGACGATCCCGCCTGGTACCATTGCCGACTGGTTGTGGATCACAACGGTCGCCGCTTGGCAAAACGTCATGACGCGCTGAGCCTGCGCGCCCTGCGCCAGCGCGGACTGACGCCCATGAATATTCTGTCGGCAGAACTTCCCGTCGAAGTGTAGCCCATCAGATCTCGCCGCAGCCGCAAATCCAATAGGATGCGCCGCACGGGGACCTTACTGTACCATCGTTGTCGTGAGATTCACGTCTCGGCGCGTGCATCGCGTCACGGCCTCGCTACCGACGATCTGCCATGCATGAAGAGCCGAATCATCGTTTGAACCCCCTTCGCAGCGCACCAAATCTGCTTACTCTTCTGCGAATCTGCCTGGCGCCATTCCTTGTGACGGCGATCCTGGAGGGGCACTACGTTCTCAGCTTTTCGCTGTTTGTAGCTGCGGGGTTAACCGACGCGTTCGACGGATTGCTGGCGCGCCTCTTAAAGCAGCGCTCCATGCTCGGCCAATATCTCGATCCTGTGGCCGATAAGCTGCTGCTCAGTACGCTCTTTCTTGTGCTTCTGTACAAGGGACTTATGCCGATCGCCGTGACGGTAATGGTCTTCAGCAGAGATCTCGGGATCCTTGTGGTGGCGGCGCTTCTTTATGCAGCAGTAGGGCGCCGGGAATTTCGTCCCAGCATCTTCGGCAAGGCAAACACGCTCGCGCAGATTGTTGCGGTGGCAGCGGTTCTGCTGCACCAGGTCAAGCCGGATTGGTACTGGATCGCGGTCACGCGCAAAGTCACGCTCGACGCCACCATGGCGCTCACCGTCATCTCGGGACTGCATTACGCGTGGGCTGTATCGCGCCGCAGCGGCACACAAGCTGCCCTCGGCGCCGCATCGAAAGAGTGATCGCGGCTCGGCGGTGCTAGGAGTCGTCGGGCAGATCTTCCGTTCCAGCGGTGTCTTCAATCTCCATATCGCGAAATTCTTCGGAATCGAAGATTTCGCCACACTCCAGGCACTCGACAAACTCCGTGTCTTCGTGCCGGGAAACGATCCGAACCTTGGGATGTCTGCAGGCGGTTGCCATCGTTCTCAGGGCCTGGTGAATTTACAGCAATTCCAGAGTTGCTGTTCCTTTCCGGTTGAGGTAATGACGCCATCGTACGATCTGTTTGTCCAATTCCACTTCGTCTGCTGAGACCAGTCCCCCTTGGGTCCCTGGGTTATTGGGATGCCGGCTTTGCGATCGGGTCGTTGTGGAATTGCTATATGTGCTCTTTCCGCCAGATTGTAGCTGTCTTTTGGCCGATTGCAAACGGATTTTTCGTGAATCCGCGACCCACAGTACTATGGTTTCCCGGGCGTGGGCTGGCTGATGGTCGGCTTGAAACGCAATTCAGATCGGACGTATACTAAATACGGACCTTTCAAGTCGTATATTTGATGCTAAAGCTTACCAAGAAAGCGGATTACGGGCTGATGGCGCTCAAGTACCTGGCCGAGCACCCTGAAACGCCCGCCTTAAGCGCCAAAGATGTTGCTGACGCTTACGGAATCCCTGCGCAACTGCTGGCCAAGATTCTGCAGCGGCTCACGAAGGTTGGCTTGCTCCGTTCACACGCCGGGATGAACGGCGGTTACGCCCTGGCACGCGACGCGCGGCAGATTTCGGCCTTTGAAGTGATTCATGCGATCGACGGGCCGTTGTTTATCACCTCCTGCTTCAAGGGCGCAAAGTCCTGCGAACTCACCCCCAGTTGCACGATCAAAGAACCGCTGGCACGGGTCAACGAGACGATTACCGGGGTCCTGAAGAGCATCAGCATCCACGATCTGGCGGATCAGGAACATGTCGCTGGAAAGCCGCGCGAAAACCAGGGACTGGTCGCCTTGACGCTATAAGACCCGAGAGAGCGCCACCGGCGGTTGTTGCGGTCCCGGCTCGCTCCGTCCAAAAGCCGATTCCGCCGACGGTGTAGTGGGAGATGAAGACTGGGATGAGCACGGTTACAAGTCAATTGGCGGTGCCGGCGGCCGTACAACTGCCTACCTACATGGACAACCAGGTCACGAAGCTACTGGGCCCCGGCCGAACAGGGAACAAGAGGCCAGCCGAACAAGCTGATGTTCGCTGAGTATGGAATCGCTGGCGGGTTATGAGCAACGAGAGCAAAATCCGATTGGCGCGGTGGATTGCGATTCCAGTGATCATCCTTGGGCTGCGATTCATGGGCGGAGGCAAGGGCTGGAATTATCTGGTCGATCATGTCTGGCTGGCGTTGTTGCTCCCGTTTATTGGACTGTTCGTGCTCCTTTTTTGGAGGGGTATGCACATCCATTCTCGGCGAGCGCCGGAAGAAGTCGTAAAAATGGGCAGCGCGCGGAGCGCAAAGCCGTGAAGAGAAGCATCGGCGGACGGGCATGCCGAATCAAATGAGCATGCGGTGGGTCGCAAGGAAGCGAAAGAACGATTTGGTAGCCGCGCCGGCCGAAACGGGGATTTGAGATTGTTTTGAGATCGGCACTGACGTCAGAATGCTGATCACGCGCAACCGGGGTCGGGGTCCGCTCCCGAGGAGACGATGAGAGACTATGGAAAATTTCGTCACAATTGATTCGAAAGCCTCGCAAGAGATTGGGGCGCCGCAGCCCGACGCATCACCAGCGCCAGTGCACGATCTGGAGGTTACTCCGGCGGCCGTTAAGCGGATCCGCGGCATCCTGGCCAAGGAAAACATCTCGACTGAGGAAGGCGGACTGCGACTCGGCGTGAAGGGCGGCGGCTGCTCTGGAATGTCTTACGCCATCGGCTTCGAAGCCCACCCCCGCGAGCGCGACCGCATCTTCACCTTCGACGGCGTGCGTATCTTCATCGATCCCAAAAGCTTCGTGTATCTCCAGGGGATGACGCTGGACTACGAGGAGACGCTGATTCGTCAAGGTTTCAACTTCATCAATCCGAATTCAACGAAATCCTGCGGCTGCGGTTCGTCGTTTTCCGTTTAGTTATTTAATTCATCGTTGTTCGTGTCCGGCCAGCACGATGCTGAAAGTCCTCGATCACACGGTTTTGGTTGTCTCCTGGTCTTGTTCATTCACGCATAACGAATACGCGCTAATCTGTTCGCATTGCAGCAAAATTCCGCCTCCTCGCGGCGCCTGCTTTTCTTCCGCTTTCTGCCTTCAGCCGCATTTGCACATCGATTTGGCCTCGCTGGAGCGCGAGTGTCACCGGCTCAGCCGCCAGTTGCGTCCCGACCGTTTTGCATGCGCCACTGCGCTCGTTTCGCAACGGGGCACGATTCCGAGTAAATCAGGTTAATTTCCCCGCGGAATGTGGACGCCTGGCAGACGGGAGTGGTACAAAAGACGCGACGATCTCCGGCGCTGGGCTGCGGCGCTGCCGATTCGAGTGGGATGCTGTTTGGCTGTGCCATGATTTGCCATGATCTCAGATCCCCAAAACGGTGCTCATTCATTCAGCCCTGAAGATCGCTTGAGGGTGTTGGAAGGCGCCGCGGCAAGTTCGAATCTGAAGCGCGCTGCGCGGCTGCGAGAGTTCCTGCTATACATTGGGCGAAAATCAATCGAAGACAACGTCGGCGATCTGCACGAGCAGGAAATCGGGCATACCGTCTTCGGCCGCAAGGAGTCCTACGATACCAGCCAGGACAACATTGTCAGGGTCAGTGCGACTGAGTTGCGGAAGCGCGTGGACACCTACTTTGCTACAGAAGGCCAAAATGAGCCGCTGATCTTCGAAATTCCGCGCGGAAGCTACACGCCCGTGTTTCATTTGCGGACGCAAGAGGTGCGGGCCGGTGAGGCGAACGCGCAAGCCGAGCAGGTCAGTCCCGATCTGGCCAGCGCACTCGGAGCACTGCGCCGCGCGAGGCTGGGACTGGCAATTGTTTCAGTCGTCGCGGTCGTGCTGGCAATTGCCTGCCTGACGCTTTGGTGGCAGATTCGGTCGATGAGATAAACGGCTACTCATGGCCTTTCAGCGCCTTCTCGATGCCTGTATCCGCCAGTGGCGCCATGATCGCGTATCCGGCGGGGAGCGGGTGTACGCCGTCCCGGCTCAAGTTTTTCGGCAGCCCGCCCTGTGCGTCCTTCATTGCCGAGTAAAAGTCGACGTACACGTAGTGCCTGGCGATCGCAAAACCTCTGATCCACGCATTCAGAATGGCGATCTTGGGCGCGGGATCGTGGCCGGGCGCCCACCAATAGTCGAGCGCCGGAAGCACCGAGCACAACACGACTCGGATTCCGTTTGCCTTTGCCAGGTCGGACATGGATGCAATGTTTCCCTCGGTCTCCTCAATCGTCATTGGCCCCGTGTTTCCGGCAATGTCGTTGGTCCCGCCAAAAATCACCACAACCTTCGGCTTCAAATCGATCACATCCTGGCGAAAGCGCACCAACATTTGCGGCGTCGTCTGGCCGCTGATGCCTCGGTTGATGTAGGGCTTGCCAGGGAACGACTGGTCGAGCTTCCATCCTGCTGTGATGCTGTCGCCCATGAAGACCACGCGATCCTCGTCAGGAGCGGGCGGACCCAGTTTCACATCGGCCTCCTTGAAGTGCTCCAAATCGCCGAAATCTACCAGCAATTGTTTGTCGTGCGCGATCCAATAGGCGTTATTAGGTTGCCCGGAGGGTGAAGTTTGCGGCGAAGCTGCTGCCTGCGCGGCGGGCGCATTGGCCCCAGAGGCCGGCGCCGGCTGTTGAGCCGATAACATTGTGGCTGCGAAATAACCGGCCAGCGCCGCAACCGGCAGCAACTTAGCTAGAAGGCTCTTTCGATCCATGGGAACGCCTCCATTCTCTTGGGAAAATTGACGCACAAGTCCGGCGAACAGCCTTAAGTCTGCGCGCTTCCGATTGTAGGTAATCGCGCCTTTGATATGCCAATGCGGCCAACGAAAGGCATCGCAGACCTTGCGCGCTAGAATTCAAATATGTCTGCAACCGCCATTTCGCCCGATGTTCTGACCAAATACGAACCCGTCATCGGACTTGAAGTGCATGTGCAACTTCTCACCGCGAGCAAGGCGTTTTGCGGATGCGCCAACCGCTTTGGAGCCGGCCCCAACACAAATGTCTGTCCGGTCTGCCTGGGCCTGCCGGGAGCGCTGCCGGTGCTCAACGCGAAGGCCGTGGAATTCGCCACACTTGCCGCACTGGCGCTCCATTGCGAAGTGCGCGAGCGGTCGATCTTCGCACGCAAAAACTACTTTTATCCCGATCTGCCCAAGGGCTACCAGATTTCGCAGTACGACAAGCCGATTGCCGAGCATGGCTGGATCGAAGTTCCCACGGCAAACGGCCCGACGAAGCGAATCGGCATCACGCGGCTGCACATGGAAGAAGACGCTGGCAAGAGCCTGCATGAAGGCTTCGCCGACTCCGCCACGCGCACCTATCTCGATCTGAACCGCTGCGGTACGCCGCTCGTCGAAATCGTGAGCGATCCCGACATTCGCACCCCCGACGAGGCCTTCGAATACCTGACTCGCCTGAAAGAGATCCTGCTCTACACCGGCGTCTCCGACTGCAACATGGAGGAAGGTTCGCTGCGCTGCGATGCCAACGTGAGCGTTCGCCCGAGAGGCCAGGAAAAACTCGGTACGAAAGCCGAAGTCAAGAACGTTAACAGCTTCAAGTTCATTCGCGCGGCGCTTGAGTACGAGATCGAGCGCCAGGTCGAGGTGATCGAATCGGGCGGAAAGGTGGTGCAGGAGACTCGCCTTTACAACGCAGACCAGGACCGCACCTTTCCCATGCGCTCCAAGGAGCAGGCACACGACTACCGCTACTTCCCTGAACCGGATCTGCCGCCCCTGGTGATTACGGCCGAGTTCATCGCCGAAATGAAGGCGAAGCTACCCGAACTGCCGGAAGCGCGGCGCAAACGCATGATCGCCGAATATGAGTTGACCGAAAAGGACGCGCACACGCTCACGGCTTCCCGCGAATTCGCCGATGGCTTTGAAGCCGCCGCAAAAACCGCGCGAAATCCACGCCGAGTAGCCAACGTCTTATTGAACGAGGTTGGGGGACGGCTGAAAGCGCTGGGTGTTGAGCTGGATCAGTCTCCCGTGACGATGGCCGGAATTGTGCTGGCCGCAGAACTGCTCGACGAAGGCAAACTCAGCTCAAAACAGATGAAACAGCTCTTCGACGAGAGCTTTGAAAAGGGCGAGGACTTTGGAACGGTTTACGATCGCGAGAAGCCGCAGCAGATCACCGACTCCGCGGCCATTGAAAAGATGATCGACGAAGTGATCGCGGCCAATCCCAAGCAAGTGGAGCAATACCGTGCCGGCAAGAAGACTGTTGCGGGATTCTTCGTTGGCCAGGTGATGCGCGCGTCGAAAGGCCAAGCCAATCCCGCGCTCCTGAACGAGTTGGTTCAAAAGAAGCTTGGAGGATGAAAGCTAGCTCGTCGGCCTTGTTGACTAGAGCCTGTTATTAACTTTCCCGCGGTGGGCGTTGCAGCGAATGTTCAACGTCCGCATCAATTTACTTAAGCTTCAGATCCGAGATAAAGTCCTTGCGGGCGTCCCACGAACTGACGGTCTTGACGGCGCTTTTCTTTCCGTCTTTTTCGGCCCACAAATCGAAATCGATGCTCATATCGACCTGCGCGAAATTGAAATGACCATCCGATGTGGAGTCATAGCTGCGGATGGTTTTGGTCCGTGTGTTCTTCAAAAAAACGGTTGCGCCGGAAACGGGCTCGGAGGTAGCGTTCAAAACGGTACCCCTGACCGTGCGCATTCCGATGTTCTGGGCCTGCGCAGCGGGCGCAAGCAGCATATCGTGCGAACTGCCTGTAATTGCCACCAAAGCCAAGACGCTAATTATTCCTGCAGCCAGCCACCTCGCCCGGCCCATTGCTACTCCTCCTCGTCTTCTTCGAAGAGATCGTCTTCCTCTTCGATACCCTCTTCAATGCGCGCCAACTCCAGCGGTTCAACCCCGACTACCTCGAATTCAGATCCACACTCTTCGCAGATGACGATATCGCCTTCCTCCACCTCGTCGACTTCCATGTCCAGTTCGTTTTCGCATTCAGGGCAGCTGGGCATAGTCGCATCCTCACTTTCTAATCCAAATCATATTGCGGGATAATTTCAATCAGCAGCCACCGCTAGTTTTAGTGACGGACCGCCCTCCGGTCAAGAGCCCCAAGCCGGTCGAGGGCGCACATCTACTTTGAAGGATACAGTCTTTGGCTTGCCTTGAAGAATGCGGCCATATGCCTTCGTTGTCAGCAAATGCAAACTTTGTAAAAGTCGCTGCTGCAGGTTTTGTGCAACCGCAGGATACATGGTTCCGGCAATCGCGCAAACATCATGACATCGCCCCACTGGAGCATTTACCCTGTTGTTTGCGATGGCAAGATTCGGCTCCAGCATGCTCGCCTTCCCCGACTTCAGGGGAGCCACGCGCCGTCTGATCCTCGTCAATCTCGCTGCGTATTTTGCGCTTGTGATCGGCGGGTTGGCCTTCTCCTCTGCCGCAGCGCAGCTTGCCGGCTCCCTGGTCTTCAATCCGTCGGCTTTTCTGCACGGGGCTCTGTGGCAACCGATTACATACAGCCTCATCCATCCTGGCCTGCTGGGCACTCTATTTGAATTGTTGTCGCTGTGGTTCCTCGCCGGATTTCTTGAAGGCTTCCACGACGCCAATTGGGTCATAAGTCTCTATGTGGTCTCTGTGCTGGGCACAGCGGCGGCAGCTCTGGTCCTCTACCTTGTTGCCAGCACATTGGCCCCGTCGCTCCTGGGCATTCCACTTCCGCTCTACGGCTGTTTTGGAGGAATCTTCGGGCTGCTGGCTGCAATCGGATTGCTCTACGGCGATACGCAGTTCATGCTCTTTCCTTTGCCTATCGGCATCAAGGCACGCTACCTCGTCGTGATCTATGCGCTGGTTGCAGTCGCCATGCTCTTTGGCCAGGAACGGATGTACGCTTTTGCGCATCTGGGCGGCGCTTTGGCGGGGTTGGGCTTCGTGCGCATGGCGCCGCGCCGCGGAATGTCGATCCTGTTCAGCGAAAACTTGTACGGAATACGCAACCGCTACTACCGCTGGAAACGGCGACGCGCCGCGCGCAAATTCGAGGTCTACATGCGCCGGCAGGGCCGTACCGTCAAGTTCGACGGCCAGGGCCGCATGATTGACGAAGACAGCGAAGACAAAAAGAAATGGAACTGAAGAAGGCAGAGAGCAGAGAAGAGACCCATAATGCGCGCCCTCGCGCGAATGTCGTCGAGGGCGTCCAGGCTTAGCAGGATCGGGACGATAGAATTGATCCCGAAATGTCAAACAAGATCGCGTTTCTCTTTCCAGGACAGGGTTCGCAGGCCGTCGGAATGGGCCGGGACCTCGCCGATCGCTTTCCTTTAGCCGCACAAACTTTCGCTGAGGCAGATGCGGCGCTCAAATTCTCTATTTCCAAACTCTGTTTCGAAGGCCCCGAAGAAGAGCTGCGCCTGACCGAAAACACGCAACCGGCCATCATGGCGGTGAGCATCGCCGCGGCCCGCGTCCTCGCCGAACACGGTATTGTGCCGGCGCTTGCGGCGGGGCACTCGCTGGGCGAATGGTCGGCGCACGTCGCGGCCGGGACGCTCTCATTCGCCGATGCGCTGCGCGCTGTGAAAGCCCGCGGCGCAGCCATGCAAATGGCAGTTCCTGCCGGGCAGGGGGCAATGGCTGCAGTGCTCGCTCTCGACCCGGCGCAGGTCGCCGAGGCCTGCGCTGAAGCGGCTCGGGAAATCGGCCTCGTTGTGCAGGCCGCCAATCTCAACTCGCCCAGTCAGACTGTCATTTCGGGCGCGGTTGCAGCGGTTGAAAAGACTGCCGCAATCTGCAAAGCCAAAGGCGCGCGCCGCACCGTTATGCTGCCGGTCAGCGCTCCGTTCCACTGCGCGCTGATGCAGCCGGCGCAAGATGAGGTGGCGCGTGTGCTGGCGGGCCTCACGCTGCGCGATCCGCGCATTCCTGTTGCTGCCAACGTCACCGGCACACTTGTCACGACTGCCGACACCGCGCGCGACGCGCTCATCCGCCAGGTCACGGGGGCTGTGCGCTGGGTCGATTGCATACGAGCTCTCAAATCAGCCGGCGCGGAAATCTTCGTCGAAGTGGGCCCGGGGAAAGTCCTCTGCGGCTTGCTCAAGCAGATCGATCCCGCGCTGAAGTCGATGAACGTGGAAGACGCAATGAGCCTGGAGAGAACGCTGGCCGAATTGAAGGGCGTGTGACCTTTGGTCGCGGTCTTCGCGGGAGACCCCTTCGGCATCCCTCGAAATTTTACGATTTCGGCGAGTAGAAATTGTATTCTCGATGACGATGTGTTTAGGCGTTGCTTGCCACTCTTGGTAGCGGGATTGAAAGTATTCTGCGGAACGGCGTTACACAACCCCCAGTTCCCTCAGCAGAAACGCATAATCGAGCGCGATCTCTTTCAGGTAGTCGTAGCGGCCGCTTGCGCCACCGTGTCCCGCTTGCATATTGGTCACCAGCAGGAGTGGATTGGAATCCGTCTTGAGTGTGCGCAGTTTCGCCACGTATTTCGCGGGCTCCCAGTACATTACCTGGCTATCGTGCAAACTGGTCTTCACCAGCATCGCCGGATAGCTCGCAGCCTTAAGATTGTCGTATGGCGAGTAGCTCAGCATGTAGCGGAAATACTCTTCCTTGTTGGGATCGCCCCACTCCTCATACTCGGGAACGGTGAGCGGCAGGGAAGCGTTGAGCATCGTATTCATGACGTCGACGAACGGCACATGCGACACCACAGCGCGAAACAGATCCGGCCGCAGGTTTGCGACCGCGCCCATCAATAAGCCGCCGGCCGATCCGCCCTCGATCGCCACGCGCTTCGCATCTCCATACCCGCCGTTGGTCAGCGTCTGGACGCACGCAATGAAATCAGTAAAAGTGTTGCGCTTTACCCGCATCTTGCCTGCATCGTGCCACGGTTTGCCCAGGTCGCCACCACCACGGATATGCGCGTAGGCCATCACCACGCCGCGATCGAGCAGGCTCAGCCGGTTGGAACTGAAGCCGAGCGGAAGCGAGTATCCATACGAGCCGTAACCGTAGACGTAAAGTGGGTTCTTCCCCGGCCCGTGTTCGGCGAACTTGTCGAACTTGTCCTGGCGATACACGATCGAGACAGGAACTTCGACGCCGTCAGGAGCCTTTGCATGGATGCGCTCGCTCGCGTAGAGAGTGCGGTCGAAGCCGCCAGGGATCTCGAGCTGTTTCAGGAGGGTGGATGCACTGGTCGTCACGTCGTACTCATACACCGAGCTCGGCGTCACCAACGACTGGTACGCATAGCGGAACGTAGTCGTCTGAAAGATGCGATTGACGTGTGGATGGGCGCTGTACGCCGGCTCAGGAAAGGCAATCTCGCCCGCCGGCGCAGCTTCGGCTTCGCGCCCCAAAAACTTCCACAGCCGCAATCGCGGCAGTCCGTCCTCGCGCTCGCAGGCAATGAAGAAACCGGCGAAGAGGTCCACATCTTCGAGCATCACCGAGTCGCGGTGCGGAATCAGTTCGATCCAATGCTCGCGGCCCGAAGTCGCCACCGGGGCCGTCACCAGCCGGAAATTGCGCCCGCGATCGTTGGTGCGGATGAACCATCGCCCGTTGCGGTGGTCGACCGAATACTCATGTTCATCTTCGCGCGGCGCAATCACCGCAAAGCTGCCCATCGGCTCGTCCGCAGCCAAAACGCGCGCTTCACTTGTGGTGTGGCTCGCCGATTCCAGCACCAAGAATCTGCCATCGCGCGTGCGCCCGGCTGCGATGTTGAATCGCTCATCGTCATCCTGATAGACAAGCACGTCGCCGGCGTGGGGAGTGCCCAGCGAGTGCCGCCAAAGCTGGTACTGTCTCTTCTGCTGTTCATCCTCGACTGTGTAGAAGAGAGTGCGGTCAGCCTCAGCCGTTGAGACCTGCTGTTGGGACTTTCGGTTGTCCGCAGCCCAGACCACCGAGCCGACGCGCTCGACTTCACCGGGCAGCGTCTCGCCGGTGCTCAGATCCTTGACGTGCATCGTATATTGCCGGAATCCCGTGGTGTCGGTGGTGTAAGCCAGCCAGCGGCCGTCGTCGCTGATATCCGTGGCGCCAACCGAGAAAAAAGGGTGCCCCTGTGCCAGTACATTTCCATCGAGGAGGACTTCTTCGGCGGCATCCGCACCCGGCCCGTCCGCCGATCCACGTTTGCGGCAAAAGATCCCGTACTGCAGCCCCTCTTCGGTGCGGCTGTAGTACCACCAATCGCCATCGCGGTAGGGAACCGAAACGTCAGTCTGCTTGATGTGGCTCAGCATCTCCTGGTAAAGCTCTTCGCGCAGGACGGCCAGGGGCGCCATCGCCGCTTCGGCATAGGCGTTTTCGGCGTCTAAGTAGGCAGTCACATCGGGATTCTCTTTATCGCGCAGCCATGCGTAGTCGTCCGCGAGCGTGACGCCATGGATCGAGTTTTCCGTGTGGATCTTGCGCGCTACCGGGGGTGAAGGAAGCTGTTTTTCGTTCATTGCTCTCCCAGTTTACCCGTTTCGGATTGACGGTGACCAGCGACAAACTGTACAGTTAGAATAAGTGGAGTGAAGAGTTCATGCCGTCCCCTACAATCGCACCCAACGTCACGATCGTCTCCGCACTGCGCGCGCGCGCCAATTTTGGGAGGCTTCTGGACCAGGTGCAGACCGAGCGCAGCTCGCTGGTGATTGAAAAGCGCGGAACACCGCGCGCCGTCTTGCTCAGTCTTCGGGAATACATGCGACTGGCTGCCCCGGAACCGGAGATTCTGCGGATCATCGGCGACGAGTCGAAACGAAAAGGGACCAGCAAACTGACCTCCCGCCAAATCGACAGGGTCATCCAGTCGGCCAGAGCGCGAACGAAATAGCGCTCATGCTGGCATTGCGTCTCGTCATCGATACGAACGTGCTGATTTCAGCGGCCCTTAAACCGGAAAGTCTTCAGCGGACCGTATTTCTAATCGCCATCACAAAACCGGCCCGCCTCTACGTTTCTCAGTCTATTCTCGTGGAGTATGCGGAGGTGCTGGCACGGCCAGAACTCCACATTCGCAAAGGCGCCCGGCTGCAGTTGCTCGATCTCCTCGGCAACCGCAGTTTTGCCGTTTCACCCCGTCAACGTCTGCAAGTCACGAGCGATCCCGATGACAACAAGTTCATCGAATGTGCTGACGCCTCCCGGGCGGACTACTTCATTACCGGCAACCGCAAACACTTTCCACGGTTCTGGAAGGGAACTAAGGTGATTTCGCCGCGTGAATTCATCGAGCTCGCAGCACCGCACTTGCTTGGGAGTTGAGCCTGCGGAAGCGGGAACTGCCGGTACCCGGCCCGCGTACAATTGAAGTAGATGAACGGCTTTCGCCCCGCTCGCTCGGCGCTTTTCCGGCTGCTGTCAGCAGCCTTTTTCGTGCTTCCTGCCATTACCTTGCAGGCTCAGAGCGTTGCCAGCCTTCCCCAGCCCGCCGATTACGTCAGCGATTTTGCCCATGTGCTTTCGCCCGAGGCGATTGCGCGGCTCGATTCGATCTGCTCGCAGCTTGACCACTCTGCCGCCCACGCGCAGGTCGCCGTGGTCACCGTCCACGATTTGAACGGCGACACCGCTGATGACTACGCGAACAATCTTGAAGACCACTGGAAGATGGGCAACAAAGGCGAGAACCGCTACGCCATGGTCCTATTGGCGGTGGCCGACCACAAATACCGCATCGAGGTTGGGTACGGGCTTGAAGGTATCCTGCCCGACGGCAAGGTTGGCGACATCGGCCGGGAGATGATTCCCGACCTGCGCGCAAGCGACTACGACGGAGCCATGACGCTCGCTGTCGGGGAAATCGCTCAAGTGATCGCGGCCGACGCGCACATCACGATCCAGGATCAGGCCGCGCAAGATAGTCAACCGGCTCCAGCCGGCGAACCGGCGCCTCACCACCCCGGGTGGGTTGGGGTTCTGCAGTTTGCCATCTTTGCGATCTTCATTCTTCTTTACCTGCTTCGCGTTTTCGGCAGCTTTGGCCTGTTTGGCGCCTGGGGTTTGGGACTCTTGACAGGCGGAATCGTGGGCAGAGGCGGAAGAGGCGGCTTTAGTGGAGGCGGTTTCGGGGGCGGAGGGGGTGGCGGTGGTTCCGGCTTCGGTGGATTCGGCGGCATGGGCGGCGGCTTTGGCGGCGGCGGCGCAGGAGGAAGTTGGTGAACCTTGAGCTTTTAGCCATTGGCTCTTAGCTGTAAGCTTGGTTTGCGCCGCATCGAGTGATGAAGCAAAAACCTTCAACTGAAAATCCGAAGCTAAGAACTAAAAGCCAAGGGCTGTTTTTACGAAGGGGGATTGAACGATATGAGTAAGGGACTTGGAATTGCGCTGGCCGTGGTGGGCGTCCTGCTTCTGGTGGTTTTCATGGTCTTCGGTAGCTACGTAAGCGCCAGGAACCAGATGGTGGGCAAGGATCAGGCAGTGAAAGCCGCGTGGTCCGAAGTGGATGTGCAAATGGAGCGGCGCGCCGACCTGATCCCCAACCTGGTGGAGACGGTGAAGGGGTTCACGAAAGAGGAGAGCACCGTGTTCGGCGATATCGCCAATGCGCGCGCGGGAATGCTCAACGCCCAAGGACCGGCAGGAAAGATTGCGGCTTACAACCAGATGGACGGGGCCATCGGCCATCTGCTGCTGCTGACCGAGAACTATCCGCAACTGCGCTCGAGCGACCAGTTCATGCGCCTGCAGGACGAGCTCGCCGGCAGCGAAAATCGCGTGGCCGTGGCGCGCAAGCGTTATAACGATGCGCTGCAGGACTACAACACCTTTGTGCTCCAGTTCCCCAACAACATATGGGCGGGGATTGCCGGTTACCACCAGAACAATGCGTACTTCGAGGCCAGCGCGGCTGCGCAGCAGGTGCCCAAGGTGAACTTCTAAAGCTCTGCGCCGGCATGAACACAAAAAGGCCATTCCGCATGCGCCGGATGGCCTTTTGTGCAACAAGACGGGTTGGAATCAGCCTATTTGAAGGATGCGATGGCGCTGGCTTCGTCGTCGTAGATGTCGAAGACGGTGTAGAGCTTCGTCAATTGCAGCAGGTCGTGGACCTTCTTGGTCAATTTCAGAAGCTTCAGGCTCGCGCCCTGATTCTTGGCTGTGGTATACGCGCTAACGAGTTCGCCAAGCCCCGAGCTATCGATATAGTTCACGTCGCCCAGATCGAGCAGGATACGCCGCTGTCCTTTGCCGATCAGGTCGCGAATGGCGTCGCGCAACTGCACGCTGCCCTCGCCCAGTGTGATCCGCCCGCTGAGATCCAAAACAGTAACACCATCCACGTCACGGGAAGCTATTGCAAGTGCCACGGAAATTCCTCCTTGTCGGTACTTCGGTTATAGCATCTTTGCGGCCGCCCGCTTTGCGGAAAACTCGCGGCTGGCTCGCCGGCGGGAGGATCGACGGTTTACGCTTCTCCCGCAGTCTCGCCACGATACTAAGTCTTTGCCCCCGGCGACGCCAAATGCTTGATCAGCGTCAACTCGGTGCCGGGATGCAATTGTCGAAAGTGTACCTCATCCATCAGCGAACGGATAAGGAAGATCCCGCGGCCTGTGCCGCGAAGAAGGTTCTCAGCCGCGAGGGGGTCGGGCAAACGATCGGGATCGAATCCGTGTCCCTGGTCGGCAATCTTAAAAACCAGATTGTTGCCTGTGTTCTCGAAGGAAACATCGATGTGGCGTGACGGGTCGTACTCGTTGCCGTGGAGCACGGCATTGATGGCAGCTTCGCGCACGGCCATCGCAATGTGGAAGCGCTGATCCTCGTCCAGGCCGGCCTCGGTGGCCAACTGGTCGGCGGCCGCTTCCACCTCGCCGACACTTTCCATGGTAGAGCTGAGGCGGAAACTCCGCCGTTCTCGACTGGATCCACTCACCGGACTTTTTCCGCCTCCGCCAGGGCAGGTTATCAAGGTGCGCGCTGGCTCCTAAGCCTAGCTGGCAGTTTCAAGTCTGGACGCGATTGTGTCAAGACGGAATCGTTGCGCCCGCCGGTACCAACGGTTCGAAAGCTGTCAGCGATTTGAAATGCTGCACGCAACAGATCACTGCGCGCACGGGAGTAAACTCCATTTCAAGGGTCTAGACTCAACTCATGGAGCAGCGAACAGACACGCACCTAGAGACGCGGAATGACCAGCGCAGCCCGAGCCGGGTCAGTCTGACGGTGCTGCTGGGAACGCCGGTCACTGATCCCCAGGGTCGTCTGCGCGGAAAGCTTAAAGACGTTGTGGTAGCAACCGGACCGGAAGGCGGCAAGGTAGCAGGCCTGGTGCTGAAAACCCGAAGCGGCCTCTCCATGGTGCCCTCGCAGGAGGTGATTGAAACCCCGGCGGGCACGCTCGAGCTACGCTCCAACGATGCGCTGGTTCCCCTCAAGGACGAAGGGAACTACCTCTTCCTGCAGCGGGATCTCGTTGACCGCCAGATCATCGACATCAACGGCCGCAAAGTGGTTCGCGCAAACGATGTCGATCTGGAATGGTCCGGCCACGGTCCGAGTCACCACTTGCGTGTGGCCGAGGTCGAAGTAGGCCTGAGCGGTGCACTCCGCCGGGTTTTCAAGGGCATATTGCCACGCGCCAAACTCGAGTCCATCTCTCGTAAGTTCGCAGCGCGCGCGATTCCGTGGCAATTTGTCGACGTCATTGAGCCCGATCCGGCGCGGCGCGTGAAGCTGCGCATCGAGCACGAACGCCTGGCAGATATTCACCCCTCCGATCTGGCCGATATTCTTGAAGATCTGGCCCCCGCGGAGCGGGAAGCGGTCTTCAGCTCACTCGACGAAGAAGTGGCCGCCGAAACCCTCGAAGAGGTCGAGCCCAAGCTGCAAAAGGCGCTGCTGGAGACGCTCGACGACGAACGCATCGCCGACATCGTTGAAGAAATGGATCCCGGCGCCGCAGCCGACCTGCTCTCAGAGCTGCCTGAAGATCAATCCGACGCCATCCTCGAAGAGATGGAGCCGGAAGAGCGGCAGGAGGTGGAAGAGCTGCTCGAGTTCGACGAGCACTCGGCAGCCGGCTACATGACGACGGGGTTCGTTTACTTAGGCGCGGACGCAACCGTATCGCAGGCGGTGCAGGCGTTGCGCAGCTTCGAGGGCGACCCGGAGAGCGTGACTGAAATCTTTCTCCTGGACGAAAAGCGTATCCTGCGCGGCGTCGTTCCGCTGGCACGGCTGGTGATGGCGCAGCCTGAGACTCATTTGAATGTGCTCACCGAGCCTCGCGTGCTCTCCTGCCCGGCTGACATGAAGGAGAACGAGCTGGCCGAGTTGTTCGATAAGTACAATCTGCACGCGCTTCCCGTTGTTGACTCGCAGGGCCGCATGGTGGGCGTGGTCCGCGCCGAGCAGGTCATCAGCTTCCTGCGCGAAAAGCTCTAAAACCGGTTCGCCCCAGGCGAATCCGGGGAGTACTTTCCCCGGTCCGGGTACTTTATTACCTGACCTGCCCTAGATCACAGGGAAAAGATCAGAATCTGTGAAACAATTCATGGATGCTCCAGTTTCCAAGAATCATTCAGGGCGGGATGGGTGTAGGTGTCTCCAATTGGCGTCTGGCCCAGGCGGTATCAAAGGTCGGCCAGCTTGGCGTCGTCTCGGGCACCGCACTCGACTCTGTTTTTGTGCGTCGGCTCGCCGATGGCGATCAGGATGGGCACATGCGCAGGGGACTGGATGCATTTCCTTTTCCGGGGATGGCGAGACGCATCTGGGGTGAATACTTTGTTCCAGAAGGCAAGCCAAAGGACGCTCCCTATCCGTCGTTGCCCTTGCACCAGCGGCAAAGTCATCGCAAGCTGGTTGAGTTGTGCATGGTGAGCAACTTCGTTGAAGTTTTCCTCGCAAAGGAAGGCCACAAGAATCCGGTAGGCATCAACTATCTTGAGAAGGTACAGATGCCTCACCTGTATTCGCTCTATGGAGCCATGCTGGCCGGGGTGGGCTATGTGCTGATGGGCGCGGGCATCCCGCTGCACATTCCCGGCGTGCTTGACGCCTTTGTGGCGCAACACGCCGCCGAATACCGCCTGGCGGTGACCGGCGCAGCACAAGGCCAGATTGCCGACCAGGACATGCAGATGCGCCTTGACCCCGCAGAGTACGCGGAAGGTCCTCTGCCCGTGCTTCAGCGTCCAAGATTTCTCGCCATCGTATCTTCGAACACGCTTGCTGCCACCATGCTTCGGCGCGCCACCGGACGTGTCGACGGACTGGTGATTGAAAGCCCGACCGCGGGCGGACACAACGCGCCTCCCCGCGGCAAACTCCAGCTCAACGCCGCGGGCGAGCCGGTGTACGGTGAGCGCGACCAGGTGAACATCGCCGAGCTGCGGACGCTGGGCGTTCCCTTCTGGCTGGCAGGCGGATATGGCCACCCGGCAAAGCTGCGCGCGGCGCTTGAGCAAGGCGCGACCGGCGTGCAGGTGGGAACTGCGTTTGCGTTCAGCCGCGAATCCGGCATGAGGCCCGACCTGAAGAACAGGCTTCTGGCCCAGGCCGTGACCGGCTCGGGCCAGGTCTTTACCGATCCGCTGGCCTCGCCGACCGGCTTTCCCTTCAAGGTGGCGCAACTTGAATGCACCTCGTCGAACCCCAGCGTTTACATGGAACGGGCGCGGGTTTGCGATTTGGGCTACCTGAGAGAGCCATACGCAGCGGGCGATGGCAAAATTGCGTATCGCTGTTCAGCCGAGCCCGTGGAAACTTATCTGGCCAAGGGCGGCAAGATCGAGGACACGGAAGGACGCAAGTGCCTGTGCAACGCTCTGCTTGCCAATATTGGCCTTGCCCAAGCGCGCAAGGGAGGTATGGTTGAACCGGCGCTTATCACCGTGGGAGACGATCTGAATACGATTGCGCAGTTTATGGCTCCCGGCCGCGAAAGCTACAGCGCCGGGGACGTGGTACGGTCCCTGCTGAGCATAGTTGAAGCTGAGACAGCAAGGTCCGCCGAAGCGGCCCCGGCCGCCGCCGTCGCATAGCCGACGAGTGCTACCCGGCCCTCGCACTGCGATCTATCATTTGTCTTCGTCGGCCAGCATCTCGCCCAGCCGGTCGAGCTTGCGCTCCCAGCCTGTCCGGTGATCGCGAGTCCATTGCTCAAGAGCGCGAAAACCCACAGCCTCAAGCCGGCAAGTGCGCACGCGACCCAGTTTTTCTGTGCGCACAAGGCAGGCGTCTTCCAGGATCTGCAGGTGTTGCATCACTGCGGTCAGGGTCACCCCCAACGGCTCCGCCAACCTGGAAACCGACTGCGGCCTCTCGACAAGCGCATCGAGAATCGCGCGTCGCGTGGGATCCCCGAGCGCATGGAAGAGACGATCGAAGTCGATGCGGCGCTGGTCGATGCGATGTTGCGTCATGGCGCGGACACTCTCATAACTACTGTGCCAGCTCTTTTGCGAGCCGGTCGATGAGGCTGCGCCAGCCTGCTTCGATCATCTTCACGCCGTCGGGCCAGTCAATGTATGTGCCCTGATGCGTGAGAATCACATCGGTGCCTTGCTCCGCGGGCACGAATTCGAAGGTTGCGAGCATTACCACAATAGGTTTTCCGTTCAGAGACATCCTGGTGGTCATCACGATCCGTTTCTCTTCCAAAATGTCTTGATAGGTGCTTTCGTTCGCAATCTCCGATCCCGCAATCGGATGGCCTTCTTTGAAGCGATAGCGGAATTGTTCGCTCCCACCCAAACGAAAATCCATATGGAAATCCTGGATTTCGTGGTCGCCTTCTGCATACCAGCGGCGCTTGAGAGCGGGCTGCGCGAATGCTGAGAAAACGCGCGATGGGCGCTGGGGAAAGTTGCGCTCGATGACAAATGTGCTGTGGATGGTTTCCGAATCAGTTGCGGTCATGGAGTTCCTCCGTCTGGGGAAATGGTGAAGCAACGACTTCAGTATTGTCCATTCGCGGAAAATAGTCAAGCAAAAACTTCAGTATTTTTCCGGAAAGCACTTCCCGGGGGAAGACACTTGAGCTGCAGCCGATGCTGCAAATGTTCTCACGAGCGCCGCGGTGGAAACTCATGTCGCCGTCGCACGCCCGCCGGAAATTCTGCGCCACCATGAAAGCGATCCTGGCATCGAATGCGTGCATACGCTTCCCACTCGGACGGGCGCCGTGAAAGCGTATGGAAATTCCGCAAACAGGCGCGACAAAACAGTCCGAGAATTTTCACGCTTTCGACGCTCGCCAAACATGCTCCCCGGCGACGCGTTGACGCCATTTTTTCATGCGCGGGGTTCTCGCAAATGGCTCTGGCCTGCTATGGTCAGTGAGGAAAACTTTTTCCGCACATTCAGGACTGCAATGAATCCTCCATAGGAACTCGCATACCCATGTGGAAGCGCTGGCGAATCCGGATCCTGCTTTTTCTGGCCGTCCTCGGCCCCGGATTCATTACCGCCAATGTCGATAACGACTCCGGCGGTATTCTCACCTACTCTCAAGCCGGCGCGCAGTACGGCTACACGCTGCTTTGGACCATGATTCCCATCACTATCGCGCTGATTGTGGTGCAGGAAATGTGCGCCCGCATGGGGGTCGTGACCGGCAAGGGCTTGAGCGACCTCATCCGCGAAGAATTCGGACTGCGGATCACGTTCGTGCTCATGCTCCTGCTGGTCGTGGTCAACTACACCAACGTTGTGACCGAGTTCATCGGCATCGCAGGCTCGCTGCACCTCTTCCACGTGGCCAAATTCATCTCTGTGCCGATCTGTGCTGTGCTGGTCTGGTTCCTGGTCCTGCGCGGCGATTATAAGAGCACCGAAAAAATCTTCCTGATTGCCTCGCTGGTTTACATCGCCTACATCTTTGCCGGCATTTTGGCGCAGCCCAGTTGGCACGAGTCGCTGGTTGCCACCGTTCAGTTGCCGGCAAAATCGGTGTGGCGCGACAAGGGCTATCTCTACATGGTCGTCGGCGTTGTCGGCACCACCATTGCACCGTGGATGCAGTTCTATTTGCAGTCGTCCATCGTGGAGAAGGGAATCGGCGTTAAGGACTATCCGGCCTCGCGCCTCGACGTGATTGTGGGATGCTTCTTCACCGATATCATCGCCTGGTTCATCGTGGTCGCCTGCGCGGCAACGCTGTTCGTGCACGGCATGGGAGCCATCCAGGTGGCCGCGGACGCCGCTGAGGCCATGCGCCCGCTGGCCGGAGACTACGCGTTCGTCCTGTTTGCCTTCGGCCTCTTCAATGCCTCGCTGTTTGCGGCGTCGATCTTGCCGCTCTCCACGGCCTATACCGTCTGCGAAGGATTGGGCGTCGAGTCGGGCGTCGACAAAAGCTTCAAGGAAGCGCCGTTTTTCTATTGGCTCTATGCGGCGCTGATCGCCGGCGGAGCGATCACGGTTCTGGTTCTGCCCGACGCACAGCTGATCAACGTCGCCATCTTTTCGCAGGTCCTCAACGGCGTGCTGCTGCCGGTCGTCATCATTCTTATGCTGATGCTCATCAACCGCTCCGATCTGATGGGCGAACACAAGAACTCGCGCCTCTGGAACGTGATCGCGTGGGGCACCAGCATCATCGTCATCGGCATGACAGGAGCCATGCTGTGGGGCTTGATGCCAGGACATTGAGGGGACTTCGCGTCCAGCGAGACCGACCGACAAGCTGGGGCAGGCATGGAGAGCCTAGCCGTCATTTCGCGGCTTAGGGTTTTCTATCTTCGGCTACGAACTTTTCTATGAGAGAAGCTGTCTCGTCGTAGGAAGGGACGGCCGGGTGCATGTAGATGATCAAGACGTTGTACCGATTTCGGCGCGTCTTTGTTTTTGCGCCTAGGTTGGGACTCAGGTATTCACGCGGTTAGAAACTTACGCCGCGGCCAGCCGCTTCAGCCGAATGCGGCCCGCGGGAATCTGCGCAAGGTCGTACTGGCCCTGCTGCGTAATCCAGCTTTCGGCGCTGCCGCCAAAGACCTGGGAAAGCCGGATCGCCATCTCCGGCGAGATGCCGCGCTTGCCGTTCACCAGTTCAGAGAGCGTGGTGCGTGTCACTCCGAGGGCTCGCGCCGCCTGCGTGATAGTAAGCCCGAGCGGCTCAATGCACTCCGAGAGAACAACGCTGCCGGGATGCGGTGGATTCTTCATGGGCACGGGGAAACCTCCTTACAGATACTTCCCCGCCGCCAGATCCTTGATCAGGCCGCGGTCGGCGGCCAGAAAATCGTAGCCGGGCAGGTCTTCGAGCTTGACCCAACGCACCTGCTGATAGATCTGGTTATCTATCTCGCCGCTGAACTCCCGCACCGTGAAGAACTGCAGGTCGACCGCTCCGCCGCGGCGATAGTGGTGGCGGATTCGCGTCACCGCAGGACCGACCTCGGCGCGAATGCCAAGCTCCTCGGTGAGTTCGCGCGCCAAGGCCTGCTGCGGGCTTTCGCCCGGCTCAATCTTTCCGCCGGGAAACTCCCAAAGCGACGCCATCGGCTGATCCGGCCGCCTCTGGCCGATCAGCACTTCTTTGTCGCGCACAATCAGCGCCGCCGCCACAAAGCGCAAGGCCGGTCCGGGAGCCTGTGTCTTGGATTTTGGCTGCCCCTCTTCCACAACTTCGAGTGTAAACGAAAGAATGAAATATCAGGCAGTGGAATAGAGGCTCGGTTGCCGGGCTGCGCGGACGGCTATTGAACTCGAGGTAAAAGGGCGAATCGTTCAGGCAATCAGGCCCGCTTCTCCCGCGACGTCAGCCTCAATGCCTTCGGCGGCTTTTGGCCTGAAGTAGCCCCAGCCTCGTTTTGCTGCCGCCTCCAGCAGCGCCTGCGACGGATTCACCGGAAACGGGCGACGCGCCATCTCCAGCATCGCCAGGTCATGAATCGAGTTGCCGAAAACCGCATCGGGCGCCGTCAATCCCACGCGTTTGAGTGCAGTCGCCTTCGCGGGACCCGTGGGAACGTCAACGAGCTCGCTGGTGATGATTCCGTCCACCACGCGCACCTCGGCCGCCAGAATACGTTCGTTTGGTATCTCGAAATCACGTAAGCCTTCGGCGATCACCCAACGGTTGGTTGAGCTCACGGCCCACAATTCGATCCCGGTATTGCGCATCCGAGCCACGAGCGCGGCCATTTCCGCGAAGACTCGTTTGAGCACAAACTTATTCACATAGCGCGCTGCAGCGTCGCGCAACTCTTCGTCGCGCAATCCGGCGTACATCTGCACCATTTCGCCGCACATCGCTTCTTCACTCACATTGCCCGCGCGATAGGCGCGATAACGCGTGTCGATCCAGTCCTGGGTCGATCGCGATACCAACCCCCGCTCCAGCGACCAGGCCATAAATCCGTAGCCTGCGTCGCCGCTCCACAGCGTTCCGTCGCAATCGAACACCGCGACCCTGGGTCTAAGGTCAAATACCAGCCGCTCAAATTCTTCGGCGGACCATTGAAGGGCATCGGATTGCGCAAGTTGATTTCGACTCTTGCTCGAACGATTCATCCAACTCTATTTTCGTCGATTCGGCTCGGCTTTGCACGGGGAGCGGAGGCGCCGAGGTTAATAATCGATGTACGGCAGGTTCGGCGCGCAATTTCGCGGAGATCATTCCGTTGCGGGCAATTCCGGCTCGAGAGCCTCCACTCGAATCTTCGCGATGCGTCTTGCGTCCATTTCCACCACCGTCAGACGCCGCCCTTCGAACTCTACCGACTCGCCGGGCTCGGGAATGTGTCCCAGCTGCGCCAGAACAAATCCTGCGAGGGTCTCCACTCCGCCATCGCGCGGCAGGCTCCAGCGCATCTGCGTTTCCAGGTCGCGCAGGTTCACGGTGCCATCCATCAGTACAGTTCCGCCGGCGCTGGTCAGCACCGGATGCGATGGCGTGTCGAATTCATCTTCCATTTCCCCTGCCAGCTGTTCGATCGCGTCCTCTGCCGTCACCAGCCCCACCGTCGATCCGTACTCATCTACCGCGATGGCCAGATGCCGCCTGTGCTGCTTAAAATCGCGGAGCAGGTCGAGGGTCGACTTCGTTTCCGGCACCACGAGCACGTCGTGCATGATCTGCATAAGACGCAGAGCGCTCTGCGGGGCAACAGGCGATGCAGTTGACCTGCCGAAATAGAACAGCCGCGCCAGGTCGCGGGTATATACCGCGCCCACAATGTGTTCGGGGCCGCGCGCGTCGTCGTAAACGGGAATGCGCGAGTGGTTGTGGACGAAGGCTCGAGCGCAAGCTTCTTCCACTGACAAGTTCGAAGGGAGAGAGAAGATCTTCTGCCGTGGGGTCATAATTTCGCGCACGGGCACATCACCCAGTTCCAGCGCGCGGTGCACCAATGTCTCCTGAAACGCGGGAAGCACGCCCAGCCGCCGGGCAGACGTTGCCATCAACTTCAGTTCTTCTGCTGAGTGGACGGCTGCTGCCCGCTCCGTCACGGGGATATCGAAACCGCGCAGCACCGCCGCCGCCGAGCGGCTCAGCAAGCGCACCGCGGGACGCGTCACGGCCATGAAAACGAGCATGGGAGGCGCAATCGCCACAGCCAATGCCTCGGTGCGCTGCAAAGCCAGCCCTTTCGGGACCAACTCGCCGGCCACCACATGGAAGTAAGTGATCAGCGCAAATCCAATCACTACGGCGATTACGTTTGCGTAGATTTTTGCGTCCGGCAGTGCGCTCATCCAGCCGGCAAGAATCTGCGCAGCCAGCGGCTCGCCCAGCCAACCCAATGCCAGAGAGCAAAGCGTAACGCCCAGTTGCACAGCGGGCAAAAGATCGTCCAGGTTGTGCTGCAACCGCTGCACTGCCCGGGCCCCTGGCACGTGCCCTGCCAGCAACTGTTCCACCCGGGTGTCGCGGAGCGAAACCAGTGCGAACTCGGCGGCCACAAAGTACGCATTGGCCAGGATCAGCATGGCTACGGCGACCGGCTTGAACAGCAGCAGACTGTGCATCCCGGTCAGAGAATAGCATCGTACGCGGCTCGCGGCCGGCAAAGGGCAAGTTCCTGAATCAACTTTGGCTCATTGCATTTTTTCCGGAACTGGTGACGCAAAAACTGCGTATTTAGTCGCAGGATGGTTGTGCATCCAGCAAACCGTGGAAGGATCGAGGAGCGAAATGAAGAATCTCTTTGTGGGAATCGCAGCTTTAACAGCAGTCGTAGTGCTTGGAGCGGCTCCCGTCCGGGCAGCGGAGGCAACTTTCGAGCGCGACCTGGCGGTCACCGGCCGAGTTGACCTGGCCGTCAAAACCGGTTCAGGCTCCATTCACCTCTCTGTCGGCCCTTCCGGGCACGTGCACATCTTCGGTCGCGTCAAGTCCAACTGGGGCGGAAATGACGAAGAGGTGCAAGAGATTGCGGCTCATCCGGGCATTGAGCAAACGGGTAATATTGTGCGTATCGGGGAGATGCGCAGGAATCTGAACAATATCGGCATCGAATATGAGATCCAGGCTCCCGCCGACTCGTTTCTCGACGCGGGGACGGGCTCGGGCAGCATTTACGACGATGGTGTGGGGTCTGACGCGAAGTTGAATACCGGCTCCGGCTCGATTCACGCCACGGGGCTCGAAGGTAGCTTTACGCTTGGAACCGGTTCGGGCAACATCTATGCAGAACAGGTGGGCAACGGCGAAGTGAAGGCACAAACCGGCTCCGGCTCGATTGAGTTGAAGAACCTGCATGGAGGACTGAACGCTCATACCGGATCGGGCAGCATCAAAGCTGCAGGGACACCCTCAAACGCGTGGAGGCTAGATACCGGTTCGGGCACGGTCGAGTTATGGACTGGCGGCGCGGCCATCACGCTCGATGCCGGAACCGGCTCCGGCGGCATTCACAGCGACCGCGAGATTACGACGGAAGGAACATTCGAGAGGCACCATCTGCGAGGGAATATCGGCGGGGGCGGCCCTGCTGTGCGCGTCCACACGGGCTCGGGCAGCATCCGCATTCATTAATCACGGGCTAATTCGCTGCCGCCGATGGAGGCGGTTGTCATTTCTTCTCACGTTTACCGTGCGGGCACTCCTGCGAGCCAGAACCGCTCAGCGTGCGATACCCAGGATGGACCCCCTCGGCCAGCCCATGGCGGGCAGCGATTTTCCCAAGTAGTACGCCGATCTGCGCACGCTCAACTTCGCTTAGCCCATCGCACATCACACCTTCATGCGCCTTTGCCGCAGTCGCTACCGCGCGCAACGCTTCGCGGCCGGCACCACTCAATTCCAAGGCATGGGTGCGGCGGTCGCTGGCATGCTCTCTGCGTGCAACCAGCCCGCGCTCTTCAAGAGCGTCAATCATTGCCACAAGGCGGCTCGGGTACATGCCTAGCCTCCGCGCAAGCTCCTGCTGGCTGATGCCGGGCTCAAGCCCCAACAGGCGCAAAATGCCCGCGTCAGAGGGAGCTAACTTCAGCGGCTCCAGCAACCTGGCAAACTCCTGGGCAGAGCGGCCGCCCACCTGAGATAACAGAAATGCAACTGTAAGCCGTGACCCTTCCGGTTTACGAGAAGTCATGAGGCGATTATTTCATAAGAAAATAGTTACATATAAGAATCATTCCAACATATAATCATGGCCGGAGGTTCTTCATGCCATCCCCAAAGACTGACCCTGTCACGGTCCGGCGTCACCCCAGCCCGCACTTGGGTGCGCTCGCCCTTGCCTTCACGCTGCTGTTTCTTGCCGGTCTCTTCCCGGTCACCATCTTCGGCGGAAGGCCCTATTTCCCCGGCCCATGGGAGTCCGCTTCCACGATCGTCGCCTTCTTTCAGGCACGGCCTTCCGCAGCGTTACTGTGCGCATTTCTGCAATTCGGCTCGGCCGTTCCCCTTGGCATCTTTACGGCGTCCATTGTCAGCCGGCTTGAATATTTTGGCGTGCGTGCGGCTGGTCCAAAAATCGCCCTCCTGGGAGGATTCGCCACGGTATTCATGATGATGTCGAACGCCGCGGTGCTCTTCGCCATGGCGCAACCCGCGGTCGTCGAGAGCAGGCAAGCAATCTTAGGCCTTTATTACCTGGGATTTGCCATGGGAGGTCCTGCGTACTCAGTTTCATTTGGCTTGTTGATGGCAGGCATCTCCGTTCCACTGCTGTTTTATAGGCTGGTGCCGAGATGGATTCCGATCCTCGGCCTCGTGCTTGCAGGGATCGGCGAATTGAGCTGGCTCAATTTTGAATTTCCGCGGGCGCTGTTACTCGTGCCGCTCACCCGCTTTCCAGGCTTTGTCTGGATCATTGCTGTGGGCTTCGCGTTGCGCTCATCGCTTCGAAAGCCGGATGCTTCCGTGCAGGGCATCGCTATTGAATGAAGTAGAACGGGTCAGGATACTTCACGGAAAACTCCGCTTCCGGCTTGCCCTTGAGGTCGCTCCATTGGTCGCCCACGTTCAGCGCAAGGGTGTAACCTTGGGCGGCGATCTCTGCCCGCGTTTGCTGCTTGAACTCGCCGATCTTCTGTTCGCTCGATGCCGCCGGGCGCATTACCAGCAGGTTCCAACGATCGAATCCTTGCGCGCGCAGATTGCGCTCCGTTGCCGCTCGCTCAGCTTCCGGGCGCCCCGTAATAAAAAAGATAGTCACGTCCAGTCGTTGCGCCTCTTTATAGAGGCGGAGGGTTCCCGGAATCGCCGTGTCTTGCGCCGTTTGCACCCAGGCATTGAATGCCGCCGGCTTATACGCGAAATCCGCACCGGTCTCTTCTATGTAATTCGAGAGCGTCGTCTCGTCGATGTCGAGAATCACGGCCAGTTTTTCATTGGAGCGACGATGCGCGACGCGACGGCGAAGAAACTCAATGGCGCGATCGGCCTGACGGTCGATGTCATGCTCGTAGCAGCCGCAATTGCAAGTGCAGTCGTGGTACTCTCTCAGTTCCTGCTTGAGCTTATCCAGATTGGGAATGCGCTCAGCCGCGGGGTCGCTGCTGAACCACTGCTGCTGCGCGGCCGCGCAGTTCAAACACGCTGCAAGAAAAAGCGGGACGGCCCAGATCGTCAGGATCTTCTTCAAACTTCCAACTCCTCTCCGCGGGTTCGGTCGCTTGGTCTAATTATGCTGCGCGGCAGGCTATCCGGGCTATGCTTCCCGCCCGTTACACTAAACTCATGGTCCGTATTTTTCGCCGGATTCCTGCCGAGCGCCTGAAGCTTCTCGTCTTCGATCTCGACGGCACGCTGATCGATTCGGCGCAGGACTTATGCAACAGCGTCAATGCGGCGCTCAAAGAGTTTGAGCTTGGCCCGCTGCCCGACCCTGCGATTGCCAGCTTTGTCGGCAACGGAGCGCCCATGCTCATGCGCCGGTCGCTCGCGCTGGCTGGCAGCCTGCCACTTGACCAGGTTGACGAGGGTCTTTTTTCCAAAGCCTATGCATTCTTTTTACAGTATTACCGCGAACACAAGCTCGACTTCACGTATGCCTACGCGGGCGTTCTGGATGCTCTGAAAGCCCTGCACGAGCTGCACGACGCTCCCAGCGGACCATCACGAACGATGGCCGTGCTTACCAACAAGCCGGTTCGGCCCGCGCGGGGTATCTGCGAAGGGCTGGGCCTGGCCGGGTACTTCCTCCACATATACGGCGGCGACAGCTTTCCGCAAAAGAAGCCCGACCCATTCGGCCTGCGCTCGCTGATGGAAGAAACCGGATCTACGCCGGAAGAGACCGTCATGATTGGCGACAGCCAGGTGGACGTGCAGACCGCGCGTAACGCCGGTGCGTGGTCGCTCGGCTGTTCGTTTGGCTTTGGCCCGCAAAACCTTATGGATACTCCGCCCGATGTCCTCGTGGACTCTGCCGCGGAGTGGACCCGGGCGCTCACCCCCGCGAAGGCCGGGAACTTTCCTCCGGCGGCGCGCGTATAGTGAGTTGGTAGCGAGGCTGACCCGCCATGCGCAGGAGATATTTCGCCCTCTGTTTTCTCGGCGCCGCCCTGGTGGCTGCGGTTGTGCCGGCTTATGCCGAACAGGACGCCGTCCAGTTCTTCCGCAACATCGATGTCGGCCCCAATGAGCCGGTTAAAGACGCTGTCTGCTTTTTCTGCAACGTCCACGTCGAAGGCAACGCCGAGGGCGACATTGTTGTGTTCTTCGGGAACGTGCGTCTGAACGGCGAGGCGCACCACGACGTTGTCGATTTCTTCGGCAACGTCACAGTCGCCGACAATTCAAATATCGGCGACGACCTTGTCTCCTTCTTCGGCTCGGTACATCTGGGCGAGAACGTAGTGGTGCACAAAGACGCAGTCGCGATCTTCGGTACGGTGCATGCGCCCTCGTCAACATCGGTTGGCGGCGATCGCGTCTCCATCTCGCCCTGGATCTTCTTCGGCCCTTTGCTGATTCTGATTCTCGTTATCTACCTCATCGTCCACGAGCTTCAGACCCGCCGCCATCGCCAGTTCGCGCAGTATTACCCTATGCCGCCGCGCCGATAAGAAACAGCCGAGCGCACCGCCGCGTTACGCTGATTGCATGAACCTTTCAGGTATGCCGGCAGCCCGCCCCCTCCGCATTGTTCTGCCTGGAGGCAGCGGCCAGGTCGGCCGCATGCTGGCGCAATCGTTTCAGGAGCGCGGCCACTCCGTCACCGTGCTCACCCGCGGTCCTTACACCGCCCCTTGGCAAACCGTGCATTGGGATGGGAAAACACTTGGCCCTTGGGTTGAGACGCTGGAAGGCGCCGACGTCTGCATTCATCTCTCCGGGCGTAGTGTGAATTGCCGGTACACGGAGCGCAACCGGTGCGAACTGCGCGAGTCGCGCATCGGACCCACACTGCTACTTCACGAAGCCATCGCCATGCTCCCCAATCCGCCGGGTCTCTGGATGAATGCGTCATCCGCCACCATCTACCGGCACTCCCTCGACCGCGACATGGACGAAGCAACTGGCGAGATCGGCGGCGGCGAGATGATCTCGCGCTATCGGCGCGCTCCCGAGAAGTGGAGCTGGACCGTTCAGCTCGTCAAGGACTGGGAGGCTGCATTCTTCCAAACACCAACGCCGAACACGCGCAAAGTCGCGCTGCGTACCTCGCTTGTCTTCAGCCCTGTGCCCGGAAGCGTCTTCGCCGTGATGTCGAATCTGGTCCGCGCCGGCCTGGGCGGCACACAAGGCAACGGACGGCAATACGTCTCATGGATTCACGAATCGGATTTTGCCCGCGCTGTCGAGTTCCTGATTGATCGTGAAGAGATCGAAGGCCCCGTCAATCTCGCTGCTCCCAACCCGCTGCCCAACCGCGAGTTTATGGCCGCGTTTCGAGAGGCATGGGACATGCCCAACGGCCTGCCTGCTCCGGCGCCTTTGCTGGCTGTTGGCATGTTCTTCCTGCGCACGGAGCCTGAGCTCGTTCTCAAAAGTCGCCGCGTCGTTCCCGGCGGGCTGCTCGATGCTGGGTTTGAGTTCGAATTCCCCACCTGGCCCGAGGCGGCTGGAGACCTCGCCCAACGGTGGCGTGCACGGGATCGTGAGCCGTGAGCCGTGTACCGCGAAGGAGTGAAGGAGTGAACGGGCAATCCATTGGCCGAGATCGCTTCGCCGTCGAGCATTTGTCACCCAAAGCGATTCACTTTTTCACCGTTTCACTTCTTCACTCTCTTCTGATCGCCGGTCACTTCGGCGTTATATCTGTCACCGGCAGATCCCAGTGCGCCAGCAGAATCTCAAATCGCCGCTGCTCTTCTTTCTTGTAGGTATCCTGGTCTGGCCAGAGCTGCTTCATGAATGTCTCTTCGTCGGGATTTGAGCTCGTGGCTTCGGTCGAGTTCTTGTAGACGATGGTCACGCGATAGTCCCAGCGTCCATCTTCGGTGGTGTGGTACGCGGGCGACTCGATCTTGAGTGACACAATACGCCCGGTGGACTCGATCTTTTTGAGAAGCGGCCAATGATTTTTAAGGAACAGGTCGAGGAACTCCTGCTGATGGCCCCACTGGCACTTGTAGTAGTACTCAATGGCGTAGGGTTGGCCAGCGCTTGATTGCGGCGGCGCGCCCTGGGCCAGAAGTGGGCTGGAAATGCCCGCGGCAAAGGCAAAAGCGGGCAGAGCGAGAAGAATCCTGCGCGTGAAGGACTGCATAGAAGCCTCCATTGGAGCGATGGAAGCATTTTAGCGCGGCGGGAGCAACGGCCGTTCGCCGAACTTCTATTCCTTCTGTTGTTGAATGCGCCAATCCTGCCCGCAAACGTCGGAAGCGCCGCGTTCAGGCAGCCGAGGCGCCCACAATCCGGAGCTTTCCCGCTTTCGTACTGAACGCGTCATCAGTCTCCGAACTGTCGGGAACCTGCACCCGGTCGCCGGCAAGTTCGGCAATCAATCGCTGGGCGCTCATCGGCCGCCCATAGAGCCAGCCTTGCACATAAATTTTCTGCTCGCCCGGCGAGAAGTAATCCGCCTGGTGGACGGTTTCGACGCCTTCGACGACAACCTCCAGGTTCAGAGACTTCGCCATTTTCAAGATTTGCGGAAGGATGGCCGCGCCCACTGAATCGGTGCCGATCACACCCGTGAAGGCCTTATCGATCTTGATGGTGTCGGCAAACAGGTAGAGAAGCTTGTCCAGATTTGAATAGCCGGTGCCGAAGTCGTCGATATGAATGCTGTGTCCCCGCCGCCGCAGCTCGCGGATCGTTTCCATGGCTTCCGGACTGTCGGCGGTCGACCGCTCGGTGATTTCGATGATCAGGTTCTCGGGACGTACATTTGCATTTCTCAACGACTCTTCGAGCATGGGCAGAAACGCCGGGTCGGCCAGGTCCGCGGTGGCCACGTTCATGCTGATGCGAAAGCTGGGACGGCTCGTGAGTGTCGTAGCAAAGTCGAACAAGATGCGCCGGAGAACTGCCTTGGTGAGGCCTCCCACAAAGCCGCGATCTTCGGCAATCTTGACAAACTCCTCCGGTGCTACCTGGTTGCCTTCTTCGTCGGTCCACCGCGCCAACGCTTCGGCGCCTACGATCTCATGCGTCTCGAGATTGACGACGGGTTGATAAACGACCTGCAATTCATCGTGTTGCACGGCGTGGAGAAGCTGCTGGGCACGGTCGGGGCTGCGATTGTACCGGAAAAAGAACAGCATCCCAATCAGAATGCCCACCAGCCCACCGCCCACTGCGCTGTAAGCGAGCATGTCGCCGCCGTTCTGCAGCGCCGCGTGGATTGAGGTAGTGGCCGTTACGCAGCTAAATGGACGATCTGAACATCGTGTCGCATACAACATGTCTCCCAGAAGGCCGATCCCGTCCGTGCTGCGATGCAGTGCCTGTCCAGGTTCCGCGCCCTTTGCCGCGGCCTCCTGCGGCGAGGCAGCGGCACCGTGCATGGTCAACGTCAGATGGACGGGAGCCCGTTCCAGGTTTGGCGGCGGGTTGGTGCCCATTTCGACGAAGGCGCCGCCGAGTTGCAGAACCACCCGTTTCTGGTCGCCGTCATCATTCGCGGACCAATCGCTGTACGCGAGCGTACCATCTTCCTGGCGAATTCCCTGCTTCAAGGTCTCGGCAGATCTCCCCGAACGGCCTGCTACGGCCGAACAATCGATCTTGCCCCCGCGGATGCGTCCGGCATCCTTCAAGTAGGCCGAACGAAAAATGAGTTCGCGGAATGCAGCAATCTCGGCGTCGGAGCAGGCGGGATAGCGCAAATCCTGCAGGGTATTTAGCGTCCCACGCGCATCTGTAAGCGACGCCGCTTGTTTGGTCGCCATCAGGTGGGCATAAGTATCCAACCAGAACGCCATGCGCAGGAACCCGAGGCCGCATCCGAGGAAAAAGCCCATGCCCGCACCACACACCATCGCAGCGACGATGACCAATCGCCCAACCGTAGCCCGGTACTTGGCATTGCGATGCATTTAATGATCACCAACAATCTTCGGGGCCCTCAGACTATGACACACGTCGCTCTCGCTCTTTACAGGTACTCCCTGGAGGCCGGAACAGGCAATGCACATTTTGGGTAAGTTATTGCTCTTTCAGGGTATATAGATGCAAAGAGAAGAAACACGAACCCAGGATTTTCACGCACTTATCGCTGCTCAGGGGCGGCCGCCCGAACTGTCGCCGGCGCCGCGCCGAACCGAGCTTGACGCAGGACATTCATCCGCCGCTTCGTCGTTACCTTAGTGCCTTAGGGGATCCAAGGCGGCGGCACTCTGTGTCTACTCGGGTGGTTGGTTCCAGGTATTTAGGCAAAAATCGGCCCCCGTTTTTGGCGGGGGCCAAGTTGCCTTGGTTCTCTCGCGTTGCGAGAGCTTGGTTGGCGGCCTTACGGCGGGGTGGCCGTTGGCGCTCAGAGCAGAGCCTCGGGGGAGGATGGCCGCGATCTTACTGCTGCTCCGCGCCAGCTGCGGCAGAAGCGCTTTGGGGTGACGCCGCTGCCCGGGCCGCCAAACTGTTTTCCATCAACCTGAGATGCACGCTGCTGGTTCTCACCCGCTCCGGCTTCTGATCGTCGCTTCCGGCTGCAGGCGCCTCTTCGTTGCCCAGGGCCACAAAGTGCATGCGGTAGATGGGAATCTGGTGTTCGGTTACGAGATAGCGCTCGACTGACTCCGCCAGGCGCTCGGAACTCTGAATGCCGACGCTGCCGGCCCCAGGAGAGTATGCGTCCATCTCCAGGATGTAGCCGTCGCGTCCTGTCAAACTCGAAGCCAACTCATCCAGCTTCGTCTTGGAATCGGCCGACAGTACCGGGCTCGTGCCGCGGAATTTGACTTCCAAATCGGTGATCTGGTGATACTGATCAATTCCGTTCACGGTGCCCTTCAACTGATCTACGTGGGTCGACGCCGTTTGCGCAGTGTTGCTCGCGTTTTGCGCCTGCGCGTTGGCTGCCATCGCCACCTGGTTTGCCGCGTCGGCTGCTGACTGCGCTTTCCGGATGCCTGCCTGCGCTCGCGCGTCAACATCTTTAATGTCCTGCGCGTTCTTGGCGTTCACTTCATCCAGTTCAGACAGTCGGTCGTTGATCGGATCAAGCTGCTTCTTCACCCACTTTTTGCGAGCAAAGGGATTAACTCTGCCCCAGAATCCCTCCTTCGGAGTGCTCAGCGGTTGCTGTTGAAGCTGGGGGGAGGGCTGTTGCTGCGCCTCCGGAGGAGGAGTGCTCTGGGAACTAATTCCCGAAGAAGTTCCCGTGTTCACCTGATCCTGTGCCACGCACACGGGGATTGCAATTGCAGATGCCAGCGTGAGCAACGCCAACTGGCGCGGAAACGAAGCCATCGCTTTTGAAAAATCTTTCATGTTTTTGGACCCCTCTTGGGACGCAGCTCAAAGGTTCTTGCTTGGTGCGCCGCTGTCCCCACGCCTTACCTAATTGCAACGGCCGTGCCAAAGGAGCAAGCTTGAGGGTCAAAAAGGTATCTAATTGAAAAACAGGTGCTTGCGTGTTGGTATTCCGGGTGCAAAAGACAGCGGAGAGCGCAAGAGGCACCTTGGCTCCCGGTAATTTTTTCACCTTAGCGTAGTTTCTACCTTGTAGAAGCGGCCTTGACCCCTATTTTGAGTCCACATGGATGAAGCGAACCTCCGGATAGACTCCATCCCAGTCCTGGGGGACCGTATCGAAGATCAGCCGGAAATCTTCTCCCTTGCCGGGCGTAAGCGGCGCTACCGCCAAAGGCTCGACATCAATATAAGGGTCGCGTGTGCGAATAATCTGTAGAGGCTGCGTCACGTTCCACGCCACTTCATGGGCGGGATCCCGGAAAAGCACCTGCACGCTGATTCCGGTCACGGTACGATTGCCGTTGTTCTGGATTCGCCCGTCGAGGTATGTCACCTTGCCGCCGGTCATGATTGCCGATTCGCTCATCTGGAGCCCGCTGATTGCCAGGTTGCCGGCGTAGGGATCGATGGGCGCGGTGATTGGAGTGACGGCGGGACCGCTTTTCCCATGCCCGACGATGAAGATCAATCCAACCAGCACCGCCAGGACGATGGCCGCGGCCACGACGAGTGGGAGCCAGTTGCGCTCATGCGCCGCAGGCGAACCGACAAGTTGGGGGCCTGTATTCACCAGCGAAATTGTACACCTGTCCATGAACATTCATGGCGGTGAGCGCATCGTGCACATCCGCGCGGAATTTCGAGCCGTCGGTTCAATGGGGCAGGAATGATGGGCCAGGGATGAATTTTCCTCAAACTTCAAATTCTTCGTTGAATCCTGCGCGAAGCCTGGGCGTCTAAGTGGGCAAGAGATGCAACCGCTCGACAGCCGGCGCTCGAAGCACTCCAGCATCCAAGAGGAATTTCACATCATCTCAAGGAACTGATAGCGTGATCGTCCCGTAACTCAACCGAGAAGCATTTGAAAGGCAGGCCAATCGATGCAGCCCTCCCCATGCTCTACCTCATCCGCTCCACCCGGTCCCGCAGGCGTCGACCAAAATGCGCCTCAATTCGGGGCGAATCGATTGAATGACCGGGTATACCAGGGACTCACGATCGCGGCCATGCTCTTGTCGCTGGCCACCCTTTGGTTGTTCTGGTAATTTCGCCTCGGGCGCTACGCGGCGCTGACGCGGGCTTGCCCTGCTTGCAGCAGATATCTGCAGTTCGCACTTCGTCCTGAATCGTAGATGCGCGCCCTTGCCTTTCATCCGAAGCGCGCCCGGCGCACGTCGGTCTTACGAAAGTCTCTTCCCGTCATCTCAACGCGGATGCACATCTCCGCTAGCCGCGAAAGCATGCGGTCGCCGATACGATCTCCCAGAGTATCTTCACGGGCGGCGCGTTCGGCGTCGGTCTTGGCGCCGCTGCCTGCTGGTTGATCGGAATAGTTTGTGGTGATGATGGTCGAAAGCTTGTCGTTATAGCGCGTGTTGAGAATCAGTGCAACTGTGTCCCACACCCACTCGTTCGGCTTTTGCGCGCCCAAATCGTCCAGGACGAGGACCTCGGCGGCAAACACTGGCCGCAGCAGCTCCAGTTCGGTGGTCTTCACCTCAGGGTTGTAACTGTTCTGAATCTTTTTGAGTAGTTCGCGGTAGTCGCAAAAAAGCCCATGCGCCCCGCGTTCGCGCGCCAACCGCTGCAGTACCCCGACTGCGAGATGCGTCTTGCCAGCACCGATTGACCCGGTGAAAAGCAGGCCTTTGCGGCCGGTGTCAACCGGATAGGCTTCGACAAACTGCCGTGCCGTCTGCAGCGCCTTCTTCAGCGATACGTCGGCTCCGTGGTAAATCTCAAAGGTATCGAGCGTGCAGTCGCGATAGCGTTCCGGGATCGAGGCGGCGGCGAGACGCCGCATCTCCCGCTCCGCCTCCTGGCACTCGCAGGGGCGGCTCACCCAGTTTCCGGCCGCGTCCAAAACACGGACCAGACCAGACCCGCTGCAGATCGAACAATCAGTCATCCCGTTTTCCAGCCTATCGCACAGGGGTTCGCGCGAGAGCGGTGCAGACCTGGCATGCGGATGTGGAAATTGGGTGAACTTTGCTGAGTTGGGGGCGCGTCAGGAACGCTTTCGTACTGGAGCTCAACGCTGACATGTGCCTGGCAGCGAAGTGTGAAGCCTGGCAGCAGGAGAGGATCGCAGCGCATGAAAGCGCAGCTTAGCTGTAGGTGTAGTCGTTGTAGAGCCAGGTCGAGCTGTTGAGCTGTGTCCAGAGACGCACGCAGATCGTGGCTCCGTTGGTGGGCAGAGTGACGGCGGCGCTGGTGCTGGTGAAAGGCTCTATGTTGGCCAGGTCGTAGCCGCCAGGAATTGCAGGAATTGTGCCCACCCACAGATAGTGGCCGGTTACGGTGCCGGAGCCTGTATTCCAGGTGCGTCCCGCAGTGATCCGGATTCTGAGCCAGGACCAGCGGGAATAGCGCGCCCGCCCGCTGACTCCCCCCTCCACCATCACTGCACGTCGCACCCGAGCATACAGTTCCACCGAATACGTCCCTCCTGTATCCTATAGAAAACAATACTCTTACGTGCACAGAATCTTCATCGGCACGCCGGTAAGGTCCGCTTCCCCGTGAAATCTGCTCCGACAGGTGGACCACTTTTACCCCACCGCAACTCGTTGCTCAAACGCCGACTTGTGATCGATTTCTGTTTCGCTGGATACAGGTTCTGGTTCGCTGCGTACGGGCCGCCGGTTGGCGCTTGAGAGCCTAAGTCTTTCTATCTTTGAGTCGATACAAAGCGGGACCGTGTTTCCTCGATCGTCCGTGAAGGTGAGTTTTACGGGTATGACGCCGTGGGAGAAATCGCCAATCGGCCGAAATGAAATTGCGCAAAGAAGTCCGTCGACCGGGTGGCCGTGCCGGATCTTGCGGTCCCCATTCAGCACCTCCATCAGTGGCGAGTTGAAAAGGCTCTTGTACTCGTCCTGGTACTTTTCTGGAATCACTTCCCCGGGCGCGCACTGCCAATCGACAAATGGGATCGGCCACGGCAGCTCGAGACTCCAGTCTCTCATGATCGTTCCTGATAGACGCTCGGTGATGAGACGAAGCGGGAATACCAAGATAGGATCGAGTCGACCGCGTACAAAAACTCGACTTACGACGTACCCGGGTAGTTGCTCGGCGCGGAATGACTGGTGGGGAAGACTATCTGGATAATCTATGGGACAACCTGCCGCCATCAAGTCGAGCGCCCGCTCGTAAGAAGCGGCACAGATCGGGTTCTTCATGAGCGGCTCCGAACAAAAAACCTCAACTCATCAACAACCTCAACTCGTAACTCAGTTCGGAATACCCTACCCCAACAAAACCCGAAACCCCTCCTGCTCGATTCACGAGCTACTCCTAGCTTACCCCTTTGCATTCTGCTGCGCCAGTGCGTTGCAAAGCGGGCATTTAGGATTTGCGGGAAGTTCGCGGAGCGTGCGGACTCCATAGGCTGCACCCAGATGGTGGATCTTTGCGCACAGTTCGTTGGGAAGCGACAGCCCCTTCTTCCCGCCGGTAATGTGCTCCGTATGTAAACCAAGGTTCCTGAGAGCCCTGCCGATCTTCTCCGGGGAAACGTCGGGCATGTCTCCGCGATCGAGGAGGATCGTGTTTACGTCCCCGGTCATATCTGTAACAGCAAAATCCTTGTCGTTGGTGCTATGGCATCGGGCGAGCAGAACCTCCAGGACGATCGCCGGCAGCAGCGATGCGCGATCAACGCGGATTTCGTGGTCCAGCGGTTTCAAGAACGGCACGATCTCGGATTGCAGCTCGTCGTCATCCGCGATCGGCGCGGCGAGGCTGTATGCGAGCTCCTGCATGGGTACCGTGAACTGGTTCATGTCAAATGCGGGGGCGCGTACTTTGGCCCGATTCGAAAGCCGGTACCGCAGCAGCTTAGCCTGATATTCGGTCGCGATGCGATCGGCCTCCGACGCGCTGATCGGGGGCGCATATTCCCGCGTTGGAGGAAGCACGAGCTCGAGCGGAAAACCAGCACGGGCAGGGTCGCGCAGCGGTTCCGGCGAGAACACGATTTTTGTGCAGAAGGCATCCATGGCTTTACCGCCAGCGGCAACCAACGCACCGTGCCGCGTCGATGCGCGTAACAGATTCAGGACACGCCGCGTAGGCTGGAAAATCTCTGTGAGCAGTGTGGGCTGCAGATCCATCGGGAGCGCGCGAAATCCCGCCCACGAGATGTCGCTTACGACCAAGGCACGGCGGCAGAGCAAAGCCAGCAGCTGTGCCAGGGGCGCCGCGGTTGTCGTGGGCGGCGTCACGATCCACAAGAACGGCGCTACGGGCAGGCTGTCGGCCAGCCACGTCGCGAACACAGAAAACGTCAAGAGTAGCACGATGCCGTCACCCGCCTGGGTGACCCGCGAGATCGCGTCGGAGATTTCGGTGAAGAGCTTGAGCGTGGACCTGTATTTCGCGATCTTGCTCGGAAACCGGAGCGCGCGAAGGATTGTTGCATCTACGCGCAGCGGGACGAAGGTTTCATCCCCCCGCACAAACTGCCCCGCCGTTTTCGCGGACTTCCCGTCCCAGCTCAGAAGGTTCAGTTCGCAATTTGGCCCCTGGATCAGCTCCAGGACCGAACCATCGGAGAAAACCTGGCCGCCGGTGTACACCACGGGCTTCTTCGCTGGATGATGGGATACATTTTGACCGCGCATTGGCTCTACACTTCCGTTGCCGAATTCCCGATTTTCCGGCCAGCTCTAACCATAATTACCCCCTTCGATTCTCCAAGCAGTCTGGAGATTACCGCTTGCCATTCCCGGTTTCAACAGCAAGCTGTAAAATCGCAACCGCTTACTTTTTTCGTCCTACGCGCCTGTTATGTTTGCATGGCATTGACTCGCGTTGAACTGCGCTCCATCAAACATCGGCTGATGGAGGCAGATCTGATCCCAGCCACGACTGATCTGCCGGAGGGTCGTGCCTTCCGATGCCGGGAGTTGCTGCGCTCTGCCTTGGCCTTGACAGATGATCTACTCCGATAGGGGAAGCTGCCAGCAGCGGCTCTCTTGGGGTGCAAGGGCGGCTCCCAGACTGCGAAGTGGGGAAGTGACTACTTCCCCGCCAGCTTGCCAGCCAAGCGGAGGACGCGCAGCGGCGGTAGAGTGAATCTGGATAGACTGGTGGTCCCGGGCCCCATCAGCAAAACAGGTTTCAATCCGTACCCCGATGCACGATTGAGTGGCATCGAGTGCAAAGCGTAATGAGGTTTTGCTCCGAATCATCTCCGGAATGGCTGCGCAATTCCCTATGGTGAACCTCGAGATGCGACATCGCGCCGCAACTCTGGCACCGCCATCCGTCCCGGCCCAACACTTCGTGGCGCAGGTTTTCGTACAATTCGGGAGCGAGGCGGAAGCGGGAACTCTTTACCGGAATCCGGCTCATGACGCTTTCTCAGTGATCTGTTCGACAAACGCCTGGCGTTGTTCACCGGGCAGGAACTGGAAAAACCGTGCAATAGAGAACAAGAGCACGTCGGGTTGTCCGCTGTCCAGGTTGGCTCCCGCCAGGAAATCCGCACAGATCATCTCCAGACAATAGCCGCGTGATTTGTCCGTGCCCAGCATCAGAGCTGCCGTCTCAATTGCCTGCTCGATCACCGGAATCTGGCTCCGGTAGAACTTGAAGCAGACGATCTCGGTCGGCTCGGGATCCTTGCCGGTGAGGTGTTGGTCCACCTCCCGTTTGAACTGATCCCGGGGTAAGGAACGGGCTTTGTGCATCCATGCTGCACAATCGAAGTCCTTCCCGTCGGAACGCGCGACCTTGGTCAACTCCGCCGCCTTGGTCCAGCCCACCTGTTTCAACTCCCGCCGGATCTGGGGCGGCAGGTGTTCGTGAATGGACATCAGATAGTAGGCAGTGCGGCGCGATTCGGGAAAATGTCTTTGCAGAAATTCATCGAACGACTTTAGGTTTTCGAGCCGCCAGTACTGACCCGCCCGCACCTCGCACAAGTACCTGCCCAGATCGACGAAGCGCGTGTCGCGCTCCTCTTCTTTCTGCTTTTCCCACGCCAGGATCTCGTCGATCCTGGTCAGAACAAAGAGAGCACGCTTGTGATTGAGCTTGGGCGGCATCGGCATCGGCCTAAAACGAAAGTTCGTCAAACAGACCAAGGTCAACTCCGGGCTTGCGCATCAGTGCAGTTTCGACCAAGTCGGGCTTATCGAGGCAGAGCCCGATAAAGGGGCAAGTTGTGCACGGGTTTTGTGGAAAGCGGATGCCGCTATGCGGCAGGAACAATCCGGAATTGATCCGTCGCACGGTGTCATCGACCAGGGTTGCGAACTCCTGGCGCTTTTCCTCAGAAATGGTGGCCCGAAGGTACTGAACTTCGGCCTGCCGCTTGCGCACGAAGACAATCTGGGCGACTTCGTTGATGCCGGTCATCCACGAATAGCAGATCAGTTGTGGATCCAGTGCGCAAATGCCGGCCGGTTCTTCTGGATATCGCGCGGAGCTGGTCTTCCATTCCAGAACGCACTGCGTACCATCCAGTTCACCAATGGCATCGATGTAAGAGACGAAATGGTTGCCAGAACCGAGGATCCGCGTGAACTGAATCTGCTGGCTTGAACGAGGACGCGGAATCCGAACGCGGTCGTCCTGAGCGAAACGCTCCAGCAACTGCACGCCTTGTTGCAGCATCCGGTCCCAGGTGTCGTTGCTGGGGTAGGTCAGGTCCATGTCCTTCGACAGGCTCCACTGCTCGCACAACACAGCCGCCGGGTCTTCACGACGAAAAAGAGCGGCAACGGCCTGTTCGAAGGCTCGACCAAAGTGCATGGCGGCGCGCGTGTCTTTCTCTTGCCATCCGTCGAGGTAGCGGTGCCGGTAACGGCGTGGGCAGCTCAGGTACTGGCTGATCTGGGTGTAGGAATAGGTCATCAGGACGCCTCCGCATGGTGGGAGCGAGAAGCACTCGATACCGGAGCCGCGGAGAGTTCTTCCCATTGACTGGCCGGGGCGAAGGCGTCGAGGTTGATGAGCGAAATGCCGTTGATCACGGCGTGGCTGATCTTGACCACGCCGCGGAGTCCGGGCAAAGCCTTCTCATCGACCTGTTCGTGGGCCAGAAGTTCCGGATCATAGAGAAAATCCCGCAGGAACCAGCCCAGCTTCCACATCGCCTTCTGGGTACAGTAGAGCCGGCCGACAATGGGCTGCCCGGCCAGAGTGAGGGGCTCGAGCACGGAAAGTCGGAGGACATAGAACGGCTTGCGGGCATGCCAGCGGAACTGGGCGCTATTGACGCGCACGAGGAAAACGCCGTCGGGAATCTCCGGACGAGAATCGCGGGCCGCTTCGGCGAGCCCTGGGACTTTGCGGTTCATGCGGCCCCCTCCTGCTTCGGTTGCGAGTAGCTGTTGAGCTGGCAGAGCAGAGCGCTTCGGTCCTTTTCGGCCCAGTCGGCCAGTCGCTGGACGAAGCTCTCAACTCGTTCCCTGTTGGCCTCACGGAGCGTCTTCGTGCCGCAGAAGTCGACGGCGTAGGCCTTGACCAGCTCGGGGTCGAGCTTGTGCTGGCGGATAATCTGGCACAGACGGTCGCGGACCTTAGGGCCAGTGCCATGCCCGTTCCCATTTGCGTTTTGCGGAGGGAACTTCTCAACCGGATTCGGAATGGTTCCGATTTCTTCGACTGAGCAGATGCCGATGCCGTAGGCCTTGCGCAGGGCACGGTTGACGGCGCGAGTCTCGGCCACGCGCATCTCGGCGCCATGGACGAGAGGGGAAACGTTCGAGGGATCTGCGTCGCCAAACCCGACGAAACCTGTGGACTTGTCAGAAGGGAAAACAGTTGCCCTAAATGCCCAGCGAGCGCTTGTTGAATCGCAGAAATCGCGGACCATCTCAACTTGAATGCCAACGCAGCGGCGTCGAGAGGCCAATCGCAGCAATCCAGAATGCGTAATGTACCAATGTCCATCCAGACAGATAATGTCTCCCCGGCCGACTGAAAGGCCGTAGTCAGAGGTCAGGCTTCTCAGCGAAGTAACGAGTCGACTCGATAGCCGGCCCCAAGAATGCTCCGCTAACCGTTTATTGATTTGAAAGGCCCTCGAGGCTCGCTTCATGCACGTCTCCTTAGCACGTTTTGTGGCAAACGATCATTTGGTCGATATAGCGCTATAATGACGCTATTATTATAGCGCTATTGTAACGCCATAATCAAATGTTTTTTCTAGCGGGATCGTTGGAGGGAATTGAGCTTGCGCGCTTCCTTGAGGGAAACTGAAGCTATAAATGAACTTAGGCTAATACCCTGGGCAGCGGCGGCAGATGCGATTTCCCGTTGCTCTTCTTCAGTGTAGTAGGACGTAATCCTCTTCCTGACGGAAGTCGCTAGTCTGCGACGCCGCGGAACATCTTTCCTCTGCATGAGTGCATCTTAACTCCCCCTCACCCTCGTGTTGTTTAGAAGAGGGAAACTTTGGTGTGTTTTTGCAGGAATTGAGGCTGGTCTAGTCATATAGGCTGCCGGCTATCAACAGCACATCCCTGGCTCTACAGCGTAATCCCGGAATTGGCAAGGTGGCCGATCATTCGCCGCACGGGAAGGCGGGCGGCGAGGTTGGGTATACTTGGGTTGGCGATTGGGCTGGCAGGAAGCTGGGGTGCATCGCGGTGGATGAACAGCCTGATCTTCGGCATCAGCACTCACGCTGGCATCGGAGTTCCTCTTCCAGCACCACTTCCAATGTCTCACCTTCCGCCTGCTGTGAACCCCCTCGGGCCTTGCGGTGGCCTTCTTCCAGCATGCTCGCAAGATCCTGAATCTTGCGTTCCCAATCCGTCAGTTCGAGGCTGAAGCGCTGCTCGGCCTCCGAATGTGTCACCGATCGCACCTGCTCGATGCGATCGTTGACTTCCTTCTCGATGGTCAGGGCAATTTCGCGTTCCGGATCTTGCTTACGCTTATCTGGTCGGCCCACAGTTTCGCGGGAGGATCGAAGCGATTGCCGAGCGATGGTCCCAGATGCAATGCGATCTCGAGCAGGAAAGACGATCGACATTGAGGCGTTGGGCCAAGCGCGAGGCTCAGTTCCACGCCCTGATTGATTCAACAGCGGGGATTTACGGCCACCTGCAGGGCATCGCGGGAAGAGACTCGGAAGAAATCGCAATGCTGGGAGAGACGCTACTCCTTGAACCTGCGACTTGAGTGCCACCTAGCCATCCCGCTCTCTTAGCGGCGCATTGACGAATGAGGGAAATCGAGGAGCCTAGAACTGGTTGCATAAATAGGTTCGGCCTCAAGATAGGGACTTATGTCTGAGGCGGGTTGAGTTGTTGAGCTTCTTCTAGAAGAAGCGGCAGGTGTTGCTGAGCGAGGAGCAGTGGAGGATTTTGGAGCCCTTGTTTCCCGCAGCCGCAACGACGCAAGGATGGTCGGGGACGGCCCTGGGCAGCCAACCGGAGCTGTCTAGAAGGCATTCTGTGGGTTCTGCGTACGGGAGCCACGATGGCGCGACATGCCCGAGCAATATCCGGATGGCTCAACCTGTTGGCGGCGATTGCGTTAGTGGGAGGAACAAGGCGTATGGCAAATGGCGTGGCGAAAGCTGTTGTCGATGTTGGACCAGCGCCGGCTGCTGGATTGGGAAGAGGCATTTCTGGACGCCACCTTTGTCACGGCCAAAAAGGGGGCTCGGCAGTCGGCAAAACACGTCGTGGGAAAGGTACGAAGTGCATGGTGGTGGTCGACGGCAACGGCATACCTGTCGGAGCGCAACTTGCGTCCGCGCAACTGGCCGAGTGCCGGCTTGCCGAAAGCACGCTCGCGGCAGGTGAAGGTTCCGCGTCGAGGACGAGGACGGCCGCGCTCCCATCTGCGACGGGTGATTGCCGATCGCGGATATGACTCCGACGCCCTGCGCAAGCGATTTCATACAGCGCGGAACGGAGTTGATCGTCCCCTACCGCAAAAACATCCGCAACCGGCGCTTTGAGGATAAACGCAAGCTGCGCCGCTACCGGAAACGTTGGAAAATCGAACGCACCAACGCCTGGCTGCAGAACTTCCGTCGCATCCAGGTCCGATATGACCGCATCCTTACGGTGTTTCAGGGCTTTTTTCATTGCGCTTGCCTCATCATCGCCTTGAGGCATTTATGCAACCAGTTCTAGAGCCTGTTATTAACTTTGTACATTTGTTTTCATTGCGATAGCTGGGGAGCGGTGTTGGTCTAACGATGGAGGCGTGGGTAATCGTGATCGCAGCAGTTATCCAACCGATGTGACGGATGAGGAATGGGGGTTTGTGGCGCCGTACCTGGCGGTGTGCCGGGAAGCTGCCCGACAGCGCGAGTATCCGCTACGAGCCGTGTTCAATGCTCTGCGCTACATGGCCAAGACAGGTTGCCACTGGCGCATGCTGCCCAATGATCTGCCGCCAAGGCCGGTGGTCTATCAGCAGATGCGGCGCTGGATCAATGCCCGTTGCTTCGAGACCATTGTGGAAGACCTGCGCATCTTGCTGCGCTAGTATGCAGGACGCAAATGGCAGCCGACAGCGGTCATCGTCGACAGCCCCATCCTGCAGTCGACGCCGGAGTCGGGTGCGCGGGCCGGTTATGACGGGGCCAAGCGACGCAAAGGATCGAAGGTTCATGCGGTAGTCGACACGCTGGGCCATTTGCTTGCCCTACATGTCACGGCTGCCGACCAACGAGATCGCGCACAAGTTGAAACACTGGCCGAGGCGGTGCAGGAAATCACGGGCGAGCACGTGGAGTTGGCGTATGTCGATCAAGGCTACACGGGCGAAAATGCAGCTCAAGCTGCGGCAAAACACGGCATGCAACTAGAGTTGGTCAAACATACCCAGGCCAAACGCGGCTTTGCGCTGCTGCCACGACGATGGGTTGTTGAACGCAGCTTCGCTCGCTTGCGACTGAAATCCCGAAGCGATCGTTGCCCCCTTGTTTTTAAGGTTCTGCTTGCATCCGATGAGCAAATGTATCTATAAATCCGGATGACAGGAAACGGTTATCTTGCCTGTGAAGCGGTAGGTGAGGAGGAGATAACTTCAAGTCCGGAGTGAGGTGAGAGGCTACTTCAGAGAACCGCTCACCATCTCGGTAGAGGGATTTGGTTTGCCGGTCCAACGGAACCGAAATGTCCGGCCTTTGCGAACGTGGACCACCAGCGCCGGCCGGAAGCAGACTAGACAAACGCCCCCGGTATGGCGCACGCTCGGATAAACCAGTCCGAGGGATCCAACCACGAGGAGAGTTTGACCCAGAGTCTGAGAGACCTTGTAGCTGGCCGGATCGAGAGCCGCGGCGAACTTCTGGGTGATCCGGAGGTCGTGAAACTGACCTGTAAAATCGGCGAGGTATTCGTCGCAGGTCATCTCATCCTTGAATTTTCCAACCTCTGAGAGCGAGACGGTCGCATGGTATATGACTTCCGCCTGGGCGGTCTGAATGCTTCTTGCAGCGTACCAGGCGCCGCGAAACGGGCCGCTGAACCGTGTTCCGGCCGGGTGGGCATGAGTGAATGCGGCATTTATGACGCTCGCATAAGGAACGTTTACAACCAGCTCTTGTGGGCTGATTCCTGGGAGCAGGCCAAGTTCAGCTTCGAGCCGGTCGTTGGTCCGGCTTTCCATCTGGAATAGATCCCTGAGAGCGTCTTCATCAGAAGCCAGCCGGGTAAGCACGCTCTCTTCTTTCGGACTGTACTTGGACTGAATGAGCCGGCGTGTGTCCTTGAATGCGATCGCAGAAAGAAGCGGGAGAGCACTTGCCCTCCCGCTTGGTTTCTCAAAATTGATCCTTGGCACGGGCCTACACTCCACCACGTCGGGCGTCCAACAGGCGGCGGACGTTCTGCATCGCCGGCAAGCCGCCGTCGATCATGTAATGCAAAGGAGTCTTCCCACCGAACATGGAATTGCTGTTCGGAAGCTGTACCCATTCATCGGCAAGCTCCTGGCCATGCAAAATGTTGACTGCTTTGAAGATCCCAAGAAGATACGAGACGCGGAACATCCGGTCCACGTCCAGAACCTTACCCTTCGGATTCTTCTTCATCTCGTAGAACGGCCCATTCGAAATGCCACCGAGGAGCATCCTGGCGTCCTCATCACGGACTTTCCAAATGTCAATCACCTTGAAGAATCCGGTGAGGGCAGATCCGCTGAGGCGCTTACGCTCCTCGGCCGAATTGAAATCGACAAGCGGCTCAGGAGTATACCGAGTTTCTGGGTAGCTGAGAACGGTTGCCATAAACAACCTCCCGATAAGGAGATTATATACTCCTGTTTCGGATTGTAAAGACTAAAATCGCGGGTAAGCCCCAGTCCATGCTGGCAAGCAGGAGCCAGCCGGTGACGATCAGGTTTTGCGCCGTTCGGTGTCACGAATTCTCGATGCCAGCGCTACGGATCGTTTCGAAGCGCAGCATTGTCGAAGTCTAGAGTGCCGACCTTAGCGGGCTTCGAAGGATTGATGTCCGAATAAACTGAATAGTGAAGTGGAACAAGCACTCCGCAGGCATTCGCTGGAGTCCAGTCAGGAAATGGTATTGCTCATGGAGTCGGGCCAGAATATCGCATCGACGGCGCGCAGACCCCAGCCGCCCCGCAATAGTGCATCCCTTATCATTCAAAACTTACCAACTTCAGCACCCGAACAATCCACATGAATTTTAGTCTTCAGAATCGCCGCAAGACCAACACCGACCCTCGTGCAGTTTACTGTTTCAGGGAAGAAATCACCGCATTGAGCGCCAGCGTTAAGCGCAAAGCGAGTCATGCTTCGGCGCCGCTCAGCACATGTCAGTCATGGTCCCGTCAAGGAGCACAGATAATTCCGCGGTATTTCAACTCCTTTCCTTCAGGGTATTCGAAGCTGTTGGTTTCCTGAGCCTCGCTCACATCCATACCGCCGTACTTCGACTTCCAGGCATAGATCGTGTGCGCGCTCACCCCAGCCTCGCGGGCCACATCCTCGGCCTTGCGGCCGGCTTCCATCTGCTTGACCGCCGCGATCATCTGCGCTTCCGTGTGCTTGCTCCTCGACATCGCTCCGCACCTTCCTGAATACGAAAATCGTACTCGGTTCTGTGCGGAAAACTGGGATCAGGCCAAGGGCACAAAGGCCCCTTGTATTCCAAGAGGCTCCGTGCCAGATCAGAGGAGAGGGTACAGCGTGCAATGACAATATTCTGCCGCGGAGGAGTTTGCCGTGACACTTGTCACAGTCGGTGGATCGAAGGACGACTATACAGCTTGGTGAAAAAGTCCCAAGGGAGCCACTTTTTCTCCACAGGGAGTTGATTTAAGAAGTTGTTATGCGCGGCGACGACAAGCAGCAGGCATCGATGTTTAGTTACGTAACGATGGAACAGCGGATAGCGGCCAACCACCCGATGCGTCGGATACGGGCGATGGCGGACCGTGCGCTTGAGACGATGGATGCGGTTTTCGATGATCTCTATTCGGCGACTGGCCGTCCGTCGATTGCGCCGGAGCGTTTGTTGCGGGCGCAGCTGCTGATGATTTTGTATTCGATCCGCTCGGAGCGCCAGTTGATGGAGCAGATCCACTTCAACATTTTGTATCGCTGGTTTGTGGGCCTGGAGATGGACGAGGCGGTATGGGATGCGAAGGTATTCAGCAAGAACCGCGAGCGTCTTATTGCCGGAGAGGCGAGCCGGCAGTTGTTGCTGGCGGTGGTCGATCAGGCGCGCGGCCAGCAGCTGCTGAGCGAGGAGCACTTCACGGTGGATGGAACGCTGTTGCAGGCCTGGGCCAACCGGCGCAGCTTCAAGGAGAAGTCCGATCCGCCGGATCGGGGCAGGGGGCGGGTGGCCGCAAGCTGCTGCGCGATACGCACGAGTCGACTACAGACCCGGAGGCGCGGCTGTACCGGAAGAGCGGATCAGCCGCAGTGGTGCCGAGCTATCTGGGCCACGTGATTACGGAGAACCGCAACGGCCTGGTGGTTGCGGCCATGGCCACCGAGGCCGGCAACGCGGCCGAACGACAGGCGGCGCTGAAGATGCTATCGCGCCTCAAGCGCGGCAAGCGCATGACGCTGGGAGCTGACAAGAGCTATCAGGAAGAGAGATTCGTGGGCGCGCTGCGTAGCCAGCGGGTAACACCGCACGTAGCCGAGTACGAGCCCAACCCGAAGTGGCGCAACTGGCTCACCGAGGCCGAGCGCAACGATCCGGGCCTGGCCGTGAGCCAGAAGAAACGCAAGCTGGTGGAGAAGGTGTTCGGCTGGATGAAGCAGGACAAGATACGCCAGATCAAATTGCGCGGACTCGGTCGCGTGGACTGGCTGTTTCAGTTGGCCGCAGCAGCGCATAATCTGCTGCGCATGAGCAAGCTCATCCCGATTCCGGCGCAAGCCTGAGCAGGGAGACGTGTGTCTTCTGGCCGCACAAGCGGCCAGAAGAGATAAACATCAACCCCAATAACCCTCCTATTCGGCGGTCAAACCCACGGCACGGAAAAATAGCGACGGGAACAAAGAGTTTTTCACCAAGCTGTATAGTCCGACCAGTGCACCTGGATTCGATGATCAGCAAACTCGGAGTCCGGACCCTGAAAGCGCAACTGGCGCAGCACCAGTACCTCTGTGCAACCCTAGCGAACGAGTTCGAGGTTCCAACTCTGACGGCCGGGCAGAGGGCGGCACTCGCTCATCGTTGGGATCAGACACTGAGGGAGAGCCACGTTTTGCAGCTTATGATTGAACTGATTGCTAGACAGGAGAAGGAAGAGCGCGACTGAGCTAAATCTCCGACTCCCAACGCTATGGATACCCTGCCATTGGTCGATTAGGCTCCTGGGCTAGATTCGCGACTCGCGGAGATTTCGAAAACGTGATCGAGCGGGACTGTCGCTGTATCCCCGCGTCTTGCAGGCGTTCGCTGCACAGGTTCGGTCTGCGCGCCTCGAGCCCTCCGATGTAGAGGCTTAATTTGGCCGTCGGTAGCTCCAAATCTCTCTTGCTAGGAGACGGCATATCTTCGCGAACACTGGTTACGCCGTGAGAATTGCGATGCGACATCGGAAGCAGTTCGTTGTTGAGTGTAAATGTTATCGACGCGACGTTCCGCAGGGGTGAAGGAAGTCCCATTTCGTTCAATTGTTATTGCCGGCCCCTTATTATGTGGAGTCCAAGATCGATATCTGACTTCTGAGATGAACCCGGGCAGACAGAATCGTCTCGCAGCAGAGCAAGTGCAAGCAGGCGCTTCGCACCCTCTAACAGGCGGAGTGAAAGCAATGATTCCCCTGCATGGTCCTCGGCGAGCCATGACTGAAGACACCGAGATGCGAAGCGTCTCCATCCCCGACGCCTTCGCCAAACTCGACAGAAACTCCTCGTAGTTTTTCCCGTATCGCGCCGCAGAATCGAACGCAGGGCTGCATAGGCCTCGTGTGTCGCCGCATCGATGCCCACTCGCTTGATGTAGGTCATGCTGCGATCCGCAAGCGATTTCAGCACCACGAGCGAGTTACTCGAATTGCCCGGCGGGTTACAACTACTTTTGATTTCGGTATCTTGGTCTGGCCCACCTTCGGAAGTTAACTTTGGCCCACCTTGGGAGTAGCTGAGTAGGCTTCGTGGATGGAGCAACGGAAGCGGAGCTGGCTGACCAGGAGAGACAAGGTGGAGTTGTTTGAGCAGATACGACGTGAGCATGAGTTTGGTGTAGGCACGATTTCCGGGGTTTCGCGGAAGTTGGGCGTGCATCGGCGATTGGTCCGCGAAGCGCTTTCGAGTGCAGTTCCAGCAGCGAGCAAGCCGCAAGAGCGGCGTCTGCGCAAGCTGGAGGCTGCGGTTCCTTTCATTGACAGGGTTCTGCGTGAGGATCAGCAAGCGCCGCCGAAGCAGCGGCATACCGCGCACCGGATCTGGCAGCGGTTGTGCGCGGAGCAGCCGGGCTTCGCGGTCAGCGAACGATCGGTATGCGGCTATGTGAGGCGCCGGCGGCAGCAGTTGGGGCTGATTGCCCGCGAGTCGTTCGTGCCGCAGAGTTACAACTGGGGCATCGAAGGTCAGGTCGATTGGTACGAAGCCTGGGCATTGATTGCCGGTGAGCGCATTAAGCTGCAGGTGTTCGAGATGCGTTCGATGGCCAGCGGCGGCGCCTATCATCGGGCATTTACGCATGCAACACAGCAGGCTTTTCTTGAGGCTCATGAGATGGCATTCCGCTATTTCGGCGGCGTCTTCAAGCAGCTTCGCTACGATAACCTGAAGAGCGTGGTGAAGCGCATCCTGCGCGGCCATCAGCGCGAAGAGACCAGCCGCTTCATCGCCTTCCGTTCCCACTGGCGTTTTCAGAGCGAGTTCTGCAACCCGGCTCGCGGCAACGAGAAGGGCGGGGTTGAGGGCGAAGGCGGATACTTCCGCCGCAACCACTGGGTGCCGCTTCCTGAAGTTCGCGACCTGGCGGAACTGAACGCTTATCTGGACCTGTGCTGTCACAAGGACCAGCAACGCATCCTCAGCAGTCGCATAGATGCCGTGGGCACGGCCATGTTGCAGGAGCTGCCTCATCTGCTGCCGCTGTCTACCGAGCCGTTTGACCTGACGGAGAAGAGCTTCCCCACAGTCGATGGGTTGCGCTGTGTGCGGGTGCGGACCAACCGCTACTCGATCCCTCTGCCGCCAGGCACTGTGATCGAGGCACGCCTGCAGGCTGACTATATTGAACTCTGGCACGAGGGCAAGCGTGTCGCGAAGCATGAACGCTGCTACAGCCGCCAGCAGCAGATACTCGATCTGGAACACTACCTCGATGTGCTGCGTAAGAAGCCTGGAGCACTGGCCGGTTCAACACCGCTGGCCCAGTGGCGACTGGCGGGGCGATGGCCCGATTCGTTTGATCGCCTATGGCAGGCACTGAACACACGGCACGGCCGACAACAAGGCACTCGGCAGATGATCGAGCTGCTGTCTATCGGCGCCAGTGAAGGCTGGGATCAACTGCACGGTGCAGTCGATCAAGCTCTCTCCCTCGGCTGCCAGGATGTGGCCGCGATCCGGCACCTCATGATAAGCGCACAACTGGACAGGCCCGCAGTCGAAGCCATCGAAGTCGGCCTGCTGGCCCGTTACGAACGACCGATGCCAGTGATGAGCGGCTATGACCAGCTTCTTCGCGAGGTGCCGGCATGAAGGCTGTTATAGAGAACCTGGAGAAGGCCGCGGTCGAACAACAGTGCCGCGTTCTGCGACTGCCAGCGGTCGCCGAGCAGTGCGCTCCACTGGCTGAAGAGGCCGTCAAGCAGCGGCAGACATATCTGCGATACCTGGAGGCACTGCTGGCGGTTGAGTTGGAAGAGCGCGAGCGCAACACCATCGCACGCCGCATCAAGGATGCACACCTGCCACGGACCAAGACTCTGGATGAGTTCGACTTCTCCAAGGCGCCTCAGATCCGTGCCACGGAGATCAGTGAACTGGCCCAGGGCGGCTATATCGAACGCGCTGAACCAGTAATTCTGATAGGTGACTGCGGCACTGGCAAGACGCATCTGTTGACCGGGCTCTGTGTGGCTGCCTGTCGTCAGAAACGACGAGTGCGCTTCGCCACAGCAGCCGCCCTGGTCAACGAACTGGTCGAGGCCAAGCAGCAGTTGCAACTGCGTCGCGTACTCGCCCGCTGGGATCGCTACGACTTGATCGCCATCGACGAGGTAGGCTACGTGCCCATGGCAGACCTCGGCGCCGAGTTCCTCTTCCAGGTCATCGCTGAACGGGCGGAAAAGGCTGCCGTCATCATAACCACCAACCTTCCCTTTTCCGAATGGACCCAGGTGATCCCCAACGCCCGGCTCTGCAAGGCTCTCCTCGATCGCATCACCGACCGAGCCCACATCATCGAGACCGGAACCGACAGCTATCGCTTCCGAAGAACCATGGAGAAAGGCAGGAGCAAACCGACAGGCTGATAGATCTCACTCGATGGGGCCGGGCTTCCGCTACGCTCCAGCCCGGCCCCATCGAATCTCCTCAACACCACAATGGCCCATCAAGCTTCTACAAGTGGGCCAGAGTTAACTTCCGAAGATGGGCCAAGGTTAGTTGCCAAACGCAACTTTCAAGTAAGCGTCCAGCGAGCCCCGGTTGACACACAGAGTCGGAGTGGTACTTGCGATAAGGACTGATTAGGGGAAGTGTCCACTTAAATTAAGTGGACACTTGTAGAAGGACTGGTCAGGCAGCCATGTTTTCGTCTTTAGCGCGTGCATCTGCCAAGTTCCAGGGCAGGAGCTCGGCTATCTGTTTAACAGAATGGTCAGCAACGCGAGCAAGAACCGTTCGCAGATAGTGCTCCGGATCCAGTCCGTTGAGTTTAGCTGAGCCGATCAGCGAGTAGAAGGCAGCGGCGCGATCTCCGCCGGCGTCAGATCCCGCAAACAGATAGTTCTTCCGGCCCAGAGCGACAGCGCGCAGCGCCCTCTCGGCGGCCGAGTTGTGTGTGCCTTGATAAGGTGCATTTTCCTCCCCGGTGCAAACCCGGGCCGGCAAACTCTCGCTCCAGCCGGAAACACTCGGGGCGGGTCAAGAGGCGACGAATGACCTGAAGCACTTCGAGAAAAGGTCCCTTCAGGGGATTAGTGGTCCATGCGGGCTGCAACGCGAGTGAACGTCGAGCAGGCCTCGAAACAGCCAATGTGGAAGCCGACCCGCCATAACTTTGGGGAAGGTCGATGTCATCGATGAAGCGAGCGAGAAACGCAATCGGTGATTCCACCGGGGTAGTGACGGCGGCACGTGTGGGAGATGGAAGATGCGCAACAAGGGAAGTCTGCGACCGTGAGTCAGACTCAACGATGAACCCGTGAGGGCCAGCATCGGCGGACGCAGATGGCGGAGGGGCTTGTAGTACCGGTGAAACCGGGTAATGCCGGTGGAGGGAAGAGGCCCTGACCCGTTTTGGTGAGGGAAGCAGCAGAGAGCCAGGTGATTGACGATGAGTCTAAGAACGCCGAATACGGTTGAGACGCTGCAGACCTCGCTACAAGCGAAAGCCAAGACTGAACCTGCTTATCGCTTCTACTCGCTGTGGGATAAGGTCTGCCGCGAAGATGTCCTTGATGAAGCCTACCGACGTTGCCGTGCTAATGCAGGTGCGTCAGGGGTGGATGGGGAAACCTTCGATCGGATCGACGCTCACGGAGTAGATCGATGGTTAGGGAAGCTGCGGAGGGAGTTGGTTGCGGGAACATACGCGCCTATGCCCCTTCTGCGTGTATGGATACCGAAGAGCAACGGAGGCCAGAGACCGCTTGGCATCCCGACCATCCGCGATCGTGTGGTCCAGATGGCCGTGGTGCTGGTGATCGGGCCGATCTTCGAGGCGGACCTGCTGCCACAGCAGTACGGGTTTCGTCCGGGGCTCGATGCCAAAATGGCAGTCCGTAGAGTCTTCTGGCATGTGACGCAGCACTGGAGGCAGGAGGTAGTGGACGCGGACCTGCGCGACTACTTCACCTCGATTCCACATACTCCCTTGATGCGTAGTCTGGAGAGAAGGATCGCAGACGGGCGGGTGTTGAAGACGATAAAGCGCTGGTTGACTGCGCCTGTCGTCGAGAACCTCTCCGGTCGGCGAATCCAGACCGCCGAAGCACGAAGGAAGAAGCGGGGAACGCCACAGGGCGGTGTGATATCGCCACTGCTGGCCAACCTCTATTTCCGTCGCTTCCTGCTGGCATGGCAACTTCATGGCTATCAGGAACAACTCGACGCCTATGTCGTGAATTACGCCGACGACTTCGTGATCTGCTGCCGTCCGGGTAATGCCGTGGCCGCACTCGCGAAGATGGAAGCACTCATGACACGGCTCGGGTTGGAGGTGAACAAGGCCAAGACTCGGATCGCCCGACTGCCGGAACAATCGTTTGATTTTCTGGGATACACAGTCGGAGGTTTTCATGGAAAGGACGGGCGCATCTATATCGGCACTCGGCCCTCCCAGAAAGCCGTGCGAAGCCTGCTCAACCGAATACACGAACGGACCACACCTCAGTGGTACGCGGATACACCCCTGAGCACGGTAGCTCGCATCAGCAGCCTCTTACGAGGCTGGTGCGGATACTTTAATCAGGGGCCGATCATGGCAACACGTGAGCGGATCCGTCGATACACGGAGGTGCGACTCCGTCGGTGGTTAATGCGCCGATCTGGATATCGTGGAACCGGCCTAAAGCGGTTCTCGGCCAAGTACCTCCACGAGACACTTG
>CAWDKT010000020.1:0-252716 GCA_963802955.1 uncultured Acidobacteriaceae bacterium | reverse complement strand
GGCAAGCGTGCGTGACGCCATCTGAGTCGGGTTGCTAAGTTCAATCAGCCGATGAGGTCGGCTGATATTGGACAGCAAAGTTACATCCCCCATCCCCGATCCAATCGTTCAGCTGCAACGCCAGCTGGATCAGTTTCGCAGCACCCGGCCGCATCGAACGAAGCTGCCGGAGCCACTCTGGGAGGCCGCGGTGGAACTGGCCCGGCAGCATGGTTTGTATTCTGTTGCTCACCCGCTGCGGTTGGATTATGTGCAGTTGAAGAAACGGCTTGGCGGAGTAACGAATCTTCGGAAGAAGGCAACCAAGCCGGCATTCGTTGAACTGATCTCCGCGCATCATGGGCCGATGTCGGAGTGTCTGATTGAGTTCGAGTCTTCGATTGGTGGCAAGATGCGGATTCAGTGGAAGGGCTCGTCGGCACCCGACTGGGCGAGTCTGCTCCGTGCCTGGCGGGACGCGGAACGATGATCCATATCACGGCGCAGATGCGCGTGCTGGTAGCGATCGAGCCCGTGGACGGGCGCAAAGGGATAGATTCACTGGTCCGCGTCTGCCAGGGCCAGCTCTGTGAAGACCCAATGACTGGTTGTGTTTTTGTGTTCAGGAGCCGGAGAGGCACGTCGATTCGTTTGCTCAGCTATGATGGCCAAGGCTATTGGCTGGCACAAAAGCGTCTTTCCAAAGGTCGGTTCACTTGGTGGCCTGAATCCAGCTCAGCGGCGAAGAGGCTAGAGGCTTACGAGGCCCAGTTGCTGATGGTGGCAGGCGACGTGTCGCGAGTCCGAGCCGCGCCGATGTGGCGGCGGGTGAGTGCGCTGAAGTAAGAATCAAAAGAATCATCAATACCCCCTTGCGTTCCAAGAAAATCTGATTCATACTTCTGGGCAATGGCTGAGTTCAGATATCGCGGGCGGAAGATCCTAGAGCAAGACATCCTCTATATACGTACGCTGATCGAGCAGTATCCGAAGCAAAGCCGCCGCAAGCTGTCGGTCAGAGTATGTGAAGCTTGGCAGTGGCATCAGGCGAATGGCGCGTTGCGCGACATGGTGTGCCGCGGCATGCTGCTGATGCTGGAGCGGGCCGGTCAGATCACGCTGCCGTCCGTTGGTTACGTGCGGCATAATCCTCTGGCACACAGAGCCCGGCCGGAGCCGGTGCTGATCGATAAGAGTCCCATCGAAGATCCGTTGCACAAACTTCAACCGCTGGAGTTCGAGCAGGTGCGTCGCAGCGCGCAGGAGCCGCTGTTCAACAGTCTGATGGAGGAGCATCACTATCTCGGATACGAGCAGCCAGTTGGAGAGGGCCTGAAGTTTTTGGTATGGGCAGAAGGCCGTCCCATCGCGTGCCTGGCCTGGTCATCGGCTCCACGTCACCTCGGCAGCCGCGACCGCTACATCGGTTGGGACGCTACTGCACGACGCAATCGCATCCGCTTCATTGCTTACAACACGCGTTTCCTGATCCTGCCCTGGGTGCGCACTGAAAATCTAGCGTCGCATATCCTGGGCCGGATGGCGGCGCGGATTTCCGATGACTGGGAGCAGATGTACGGGCATCCCATTTACTTCCTGGAGACGTTCATCGATCCGGAGCGGTTCCGTGGAACCTGTTACCGTGCGGCCAACTGGGTGCTGATGGGAAGGACGACGGGTCGAGGAAAGCAATCCAACAGCTATGTTCCGAATCGGTCGATCAAGGAGGTCCTGGGCTATCCGTTGACGAAGCATTTTCGCGAGCTGCTGGGAGGAGTGCAATGAAGGCTGCACGACGCCGCATCGATGTGAACCTGGAGGAGTTGGACCGGGTGCTGGACGGAGCGCGGGAAGCGCCGTTAAGCGAGTCCGATCACGGCAAGCTCAGAGATGCGCTGCACGCACTGGCTGAGTTGTTGGTGCGGACGCGCAATACGGAGAAAACCAGTGCGGTGGTTGGGGAGCAGGAAGGCTCTCAAACCGGAACACAGCCGGATAACAGCGCGATACCGCCCCCTGGGCACGGCCGCAATGGAGCCGAGGCGTTCGGTGGTGCGCGGAAGGTTGACATCAAGCACCAGAAGCTGACGCATGGTGATCGCTGCCCGGAGTGCGGAAAAGGCAACGTGTACGGGCAGAAGGTGCCGAAGGTGCTGGTGCGGATCGTAGGTCAGGCGCCGCTGGCGGCTACGGTTTACTCGCTTGAACGGCTGCGTTGCGGAGCATGCGGGCAGGTGTTCACGGCACAGGAGCCGGACGGAGTGGGAACGGATAAGTACGATGAAACGGCGGCGGCGATGATCGCTCAACTCAAGTACGGCGCCGGAACTCCGTTCAACCGGCTGGAACAGCTGGAAAGCCAGTTAGGAATCCCGCTGCCGGCGGCCACGCAGTGGGAGATCGTCGAGGAAGAAGCGCAGGTGATCAAGCCGGCGCGGGATGAGTTGATCCGGCAGGCGGCACAGGGCACGGTGGTCCACAACGACGACACCGGCATGCGCGTGCTGATGCTGAAGCGCGATCCGTCCGATGAGCGCACGGGTGTGTTCACCAGCGGGATCGTGTCTGTCGGTGAGGGGCACAAGATCGCGCTCTACTTCACCGGCGGCCGACATGCCGGCGAAAACCTCGCTGAGGTGTTGAAGAAGCGGAGTGCCGAACTGTCGAGTCCGATTCAAATGTGCGATGCGTTGTCGCGCAATGTTCCAAAGTTACCCGCGGGCGTGGAGATCCTTCTGGCCAACTGCATGGCGCACGGAAGACGGCAGTTCGTGGATGTGGCGGAGAACTTCCCTGATGAATGCCGTTATGTGCTGGAGATGCTGGGCCAGGTGTATAGCCACGATGCCGAAGCGCGTGAGCGCGGCCTGACGCCGGACGAGCGGCTGCGACTTCATCAGGAACGTAGCCGGCCGGTGATGGACAAACTGCACGCGTGGTTGGAGGCACAGTTAGCCGAGCGCAGCACGGAGCCAAACTCCGGGCTGGGCGAAGCGATCGGGTATCTTCTGCGGCACTGGCAGCCCCTGACGTTGTTCCTCCGCAAAGCCGCGGCCCCGCTCGATAACAACATCGCAGAAAGGGCCTTGAAACGGGCAATTTTGCATCGAAAGAACGCACTGTTCTATCGCACCCTGCATGGTGCGCAGGTCGGCGATCTGTTTATGAGCCTTATCCATACCTGCCAGTTGTGCGGCGCGAACTCCTTCGACTACCTGGTCGAGTTGCAGCGCCACGCGCAGGAACTGGCCACCCGGCCCGCAGAATGGATGCCGTGGAATTATCGCGAGACTCTGGCACGGGCTGTGAATCTTCCTGATCCCACTTAGAGTTATGATGAATCCCAAATGGCCGGAAAGGATAGTCTTCGGCCATGCCCTGGGAGCTATCTGAAATGCCCGTAAAACAAGGGTCCGGCATGGGAAAATCCGGGAGGGTTTTCGGCCAGGGGCAAAGAGCCTCCAAAATGATCCGCGCCGGCCTCTATGCCCGCGTCTCCACTCAGGATCAACAGAGCGTGCCCATGCAAAACCGCGCCCTGCGCGAGTATGCCGCCCGGCGTGGCTGGACCATCGCCATACAGGTGAAAGAAGTCGGATCCGGCGCGACCCAGAGACAACTTCGGGAGAAATTACTGGATGCTGCGCGGCGCCGGGAAATCGATGTCGTGCTGGTGTGGCGGCTGGACCGCTGGGGAAGATCGGTAGCCGATCTGCTTACCACTCTTCAGGAACTCCAACATCTTGGCGTCGGGTTCGTGTCGTTGACTGAGGCGCTGGACCTGACCACACCGGCGGGCCGTGCGATGGCCGCGCTTCTGTCTGTCTTCGCGGAGTTCGAAAGAGAGATACTGCGGGAACGCGTCCGAGCGGGACTAGCTCATGCTCGACTGAACGGCAAGCGCCTCGGCAGGCCCGCAACCGCAACCATGCATGCCGATAAGGTCCGCAAGCTTCGACGCTCTGGCCTCAGCAAATCCGAGATCGCCCGTCGCCTCAACATCGGCCGTACTTCGGTGCGCCGTATCCTGGATGAAAGGACTTGATGATGAGTTGCTCGACTACGAAACTCAAATGACAAAACGACATCCACGATCGCAGCCCACATGGACAGATGTTAAGGCGAAACTCGCAGACCTTGACCGGACAAACTTAATGGGCCTGGTTCAGGATCTTTATGCTGCGGACAAGAATAATCAGACCTTCCTTCACACCCGCTTCGGCTTGGGCGAAGATGTTCTGAAACCCTACAAAGAAACCTTGGAGCGCTGGCTCTGGCCGGATGTGTTGCGTAACCAGGATATTTCGGTTGCAAAGGCCAAACAGGCCATTTCCAGTTACCGAAAGGCGGTTGGCGAACCTGCCGGACTCGCAGAGCTGATGGTGTCCTTTTGCGAAAGTGCGGCTGGCTTCTCCGACAATATCGGGTATCAGGATGAAGGCTACTTCGATGCTCTTGTCCATATGTTCGAACAGGCTCTCAATGTCACTTGTCAGCTACCTGAAGGCGACCGCGATGCCTTGATCGCCCGGCTTGACCGCGTACGCACCATCAGCCACAATTTTGGATATGGCGTGGGCGACGACATGGACGACCTGCTTGCAAAATATGACCGCACCTAACTGATCCTCGCGGCCGGTTCACGCCTGCACAGACATGCTACGCAGACTTCCCGAAAACTCACAGAACACGGACAGCCTGCACCAAGATCGCAGCAGCGCAGGTGCACCCCTTTACGGTTGCGTGTACTGGTGGCCTGGCGACGAGGTGAGAGGCAATTTTGTGGAACTCAAGTCGGCAGTCGATCTGCCCTTCGTGGAACCCAATGATAAAAAAGGGAAGGTCCAGAGCATGCGTTTCAATGTGCTGCAGGTCGCGCTGATTGAGCCGTAGAGTACCCGAGCTTTAGACAAGCCCAGTTTGGAGGATTTGGAAGGCGCGAGCGTCACGGTGTTCGAAATTCTCTTGCGCTGCAGACGGACTGCATCCCGCGTGGACTTGGATGAATCCGCGCCCGTACGCTCCGATCTCTTGACGTGTCCATTTTTCCCTAGACGCATTCTCAAAACCCCGCCTCATTTGGTCCGCCGTACTGATGTCATGACACTGTCCGCACATAGACAGGAAATCTTCCCGTCCTGTTCCAGCCGGTAGGTTGACAATGCCAGCGATCCCAGGCGAAGTAGGCGGCGGATTATCGGCGCTGATGGAAGTTCCTTTGCCAGCGGGAGTTTGTTGCGGAGCCGGAAGTGGCGCGAACTGGCTAAGATCCACGGGAACTTCACCGGGCCTTGGCAGAGCAAAAGCAAGCAGTACCTGCCGGTATCTAATTCCGGGGGCCGATTCTCCGATGATGCCCGGGCCGCCCGCGGCGATCACGACATCTCAAAACCTACCAAATGGACATCACCGAAATACGGTAATCTCGCTCACAGCCTCATTGACATCAAGCAAACCAAATTCGTCGCATTTGGTTCCCCGCTTCCGCCTATACTCAACCTCATGCCCCGTGTCTATCTTTTATTCCAGTGCCGAAACGGCTGGCATTGCCAGTTTCTTGAGGTGGACTTGAAAACTTCGCTGCCCGGCAAACTACACTTCGCCTCGTCACAGAAAATTATCGAACTCGTGGAGCATGCGTGGGGATTCACTGACCAAGATGCCCGGTCGATGGTGAATCAGGGTATCGAAATGGGGAGAGACTTGATATTCCTGAATCTCACTGACGAGCAATACGCTGCGCTCCGGGTGCGGTGAGCGACTGAGATGACATTGCACTAAATGTGCTTACATTACGGGGTCATTTTTCGGCCATCCAAGGCGTCGGGCTTGCTCGTCACTCAACTCTATGTTGCGATATTCCACTTGCTGCATTTCGTGAGACTGTAATACCTGGATCGCCCGTTCTATGCTCGTCGGAAGCAGAATACCTTTAAGCCTCAAGCGCATTTCATCTTCATTGTCGATTTTGGTGTCTCCAGAAGGATGCAACATTCCGGGATCACGTTTGAGTTGTATCCGACAAAGATATTTGTATCCACTACCACGCCCCGCGTTTGCAAAGTAAAGATCGAATTTAAATTCTGCCCCCTCGTCTCGATCCTCGCACTAAAACGAAAGAGCGGCACCTTCGCTTGCTCTTCGTTCCGCGCACGAATTCCCTCACCCCTGAGTCGCTTGTTCCTTGCTCTTTTTAAAGCATGAGCGGCAGAGTACCGGCTTGCCGCGAGCCGGTTTGAACGGTACGGTCGTTTCCTCCCAGCATTCGGCGCATATGGTCTTCGTTTCCGGGCGCAGCCCGTAGAGCTTCTTCTTCTGTCGCGCCTTGCATAGCTTGCAGTGCTTCGGATCGTTCTTAAATCCCTTGTCCGCAAAGAACTCCTGCTCACCCGCCGTAAAGACAAACTCGGCTTTACAGTCGATGCAGGTCAGGACCCGATCAAGGTACACCACGGCTGACCCCCTATCTGGGTAGAAAAGCCGGTTGCGATGAGTGGGCTATGTTACCGCATCTTTCGCATAGGTAAACTCAGTCATCTCTTGCCGAATGCGCGTCCGCTTGATCGCCTTCTGCTCGGGAACCAGGTAGCGGAAGGCCACGCCATCATCGAAGGCGCGCACCTCGATCGTCAACTTGTGCCCAGTCGTGTCTTCGAAGTCCGCGCGCACGCCATTGTAATGGTTGCTCACAGTCCGGGTCTTGCCGATCGGGATCGTGTAAGCCTCGTCTTCGCTCTCCCGTCGCGCGCTTTTCAGTTGCATTCCGGGACCCAGCGCCGGCTGTCCCACCAGATCCAGGCCGAGCCGCGCCGTTCCCATCAGTTGCTTGCCATGGAATTCAATTGCGTAGCGAAGATCTTCGGAAGCCGGCGCGCTCGTGTCCACCTGGCTTTCCGTCGCACCAGCATCGAACAGTAGTAGATCGATCTGTCCGTTGGGCGAAGAGACTTTTACAGGAATTGTTGGGTTCGTTTGGGCTGATGAAACGACGCTGGCACCGAGTGCCAGCAGGCAAAACAACACTGCGCGCAGAATTGTCATGGCTTCTCCGTACGCCCCGGATTCAAGTGGGGCACGTGCTTCATCCATTCCGAAAAGGACCCGGTATCGCCGCGCCCAGCTGCCGAGCCAGGAGTTACCGCCAAGGATTAAAGCGGGTCTTCGGCGATCTCGCGCGGCGATACAGTTCATTTCAGACTGATTCAACTTGGTCGACCCACTCGATCGGCTTGTGGCGACCCAACTTGATGTGGAAGCTTACCGACTTGTTCTCAGGCAAGTGCACATCGATGTTTGCTTCACCGGGCCGGAGCGGCGCGGCCAGCACACCTGCTGGCGCGGCGATGTCTTCGATGCCGTGGCGGGCGATCAAAGTGATGTCCTGCTGGCGAAAAGAGGTCACCGTCAGCTCCACGGTGCGGGCATCTGTATCCCACTCGAGTTTGTCGATTCTGGCAAAAGTTCTGGCCAGCATGCCGCTAATGGAACCTTTTACGAGCGATTCCGGAAGAGCTGGAAGGACTTCGATCACGCCGGGTCGCGAGTAGAGCAACATCTCCATGATGATCGCAGGAAATCCGCCGTGCGCATCCGGTACAGGCACGGCATAAGGCTCGCGCGAGCAGCGGAGCGCGGTGCTGACGTATCCCTGCTCCATTAATTGCCGCAGTTGGCCATCGACGAGGATGTTGTCTTTGAGCCGTGCTCCCACCAAAGCGCGATGGCAGCGGGCAAAAGCAGCGAGAGTTTCGCCAGCGACTGCGGTGGCTAACGTATCAAATGTGCGCCTGCGAACGGCGATCACCGCGGCGCGCGCCAGTTGCGGCGTGCGGTCCGGATCGATTTCGTCACCCGGCCACGCGCCGTAGAGATGAGAAATATGCCGATGGTTATAGTGTTCCTCGATCGTCGGCCATGCCCATTCTTTCAGCGTGCCGTCCAGTTCGACCAGGTAGGGCGGCATCTTCCCCAGCATCGCCTTCCATCTCGTCACGCTGTCCCGGTCTGTGTCCAGAGTCTCCGAAGCCTGGATCAGATTGGTCAGAACTTCCCGGCACACCGCAACGTCCATCGTGGCATTGATCAGCGCGGGGCCCGACGGGTCCGTGCTGGCGGGCACGTTCTCGGGCGAGATGGATGGAACGAACAGATAATTTCCATCCTTGTCAGTCGCGGTCAGAAAATCCTCGTAAAACAGCGCCAGGTCCTTGTAGATCGGCACCACACGGCTGCGCAAAGAATTCGTGTCACCGGTCGTCAGGTAGTGCTCCCAGAACTGGCGCGCGTACCATCCCCCGGCGGAGATCCAGTAGGGCCAGATTCCAATTCCGGAGCTGCTGGTGTAGTAAAAACTGGCCCCGACGCCCTTGTCGGGAAAAAGAGGATACGACGCGCCGCGAAAACCGAAGATGTTTTTAGCATTCGTCCGGCAATCGGGGGCCAGGCTCTCCATCCAGTTAAAGTACGCCTGCATGCCTTCGCGCAGATCGCCCTGCGCGGCGCCCGCCGTTTGTAGATTGATGGTGCCGCTGACTTCGGGTGCGATGCTGGGATACTTGCCGCTGTTGACGATGAACCAGTGACGGCCCATTTCGAAGATCTTTTCGAGCAGCGCGGGCGAGTAATCCGGCCGCGACCGCTGGTCAGTCAGAAGCTCCTCGGCCGACATGCCGTATTGCGAACCGCCGCCGAAATCCACGGTGACGCGGTTGAGCATCTCCGACTGCACCCGTTTGTGCCGGTCCAGCAATGCCCGATAATCCGGGCTGATTCCTTCCACAGCCTGCCGCAGCGCTTCCACCTTGCCGTCGCTGAAGTCGTGAAAATATTCAATGCGTGTGAGAAGTAGCACGGAAGTCGCATTCTCGATCGCCAGCGCGTCGCCATCCATGCGGGCCGATCCGCCGTTGCGCACCACGCGAACCACACCGGCGTAGCCGCTATTGTCCGCGGAAGGATCCAAACGGCACTTGTAAATCAGCCGCTGTTCGTTCGCTTCCTGGTGAACGTCGTTGGCTTCGACGCCCTTCGCAGGCACCACCGGGTATATTGCCGACGGAGCGAAAGCTGCCCGGTCGGGCGCTGTGGCGTTGATCCCAGCATGGCTGCCCCAATCCATCCCGGAAACCATGCTCCAATCCGCGGACTTCTGCAATGCGATGCGCACATTCACTCGCTGACCCGCCGGGGCGGTGAGCCACTGGATCACGACATTGTCAGGCCGGGATGTGAAAGTCTGACGAACCCAGCCGCCGCGCTCGTCCGTCCAGTGAACCTTCGCTTCGCCCGTCTCGAAATCGAGGGTGCGCAGATAATTCCTGACCGATGCGGTTTTGGGAAGATCGAGCTGCATGAGGAACGCCGGGACGGTTAGGTGCGGCTCAGTGTCCTGCTTGATTGGGCTGTCATTCATGTGCTCGAGAGCGAGCGTCATGGCTTCGCGATCTTTTCCGGCGAGCACCAGTTGCCGCACTTGCGGAAAAATATCGGCGACATTCGGAGCCTCGACAGGCCGCTTCCACGGCATCAGCAGGCTTTCGTGGTGGAAGAGGATCTGCTCGGCGTAGGGATCGCCCATCAGTTCGATGGTCATGGCTCCATTGCCGGAGATGAGACTCTTGCTTACCAGTTCCCCGGGCGCGATGCTCGAAAAGCCTCGCTGCGGCACAATCCTCCGGCGCAGCCGCTCGGCGAGCGGCATGGGGGAAATCGCATACGATCGCGCCTGCTCCGGTGGCTTAGGCAGGAACCGATCCCCTTGCACGCGGTGAAGATATTCCGCCGGACGATTGTCTTTGGGCGGCGTCCCGGCTTGGGCATCGTTCTGGGCAGTACCGAGCATCGGCTCGATCGTTAGGGTCCCCACCAGTCCGGCAGTGGCCGCGCTCGTCTTCAAAAAATCTCTGCGCTTCATCATTCCCTCTTCAAACCGGTTGTTGTGCAGGCATCAAGCGACCCAGTTCACCCAATCGAGCGGGTTGCGCCGTCCGAGCTTCAAATGAATCTCCACCGGTTTTCCTTCCGGCAAGTGCAGATTGCAGGCGGCCTCGCCGGATTGTGGCTGAGCCGCCAAAGCTCCGGCCGAGGCGGAAACAGATTCGATGCCCTGTCGCGCGATCAGCGTCACATCTTGCTTTCGCGCCGAAGTGATCGTCAGATCCACAGTCCGTGCATTCATGTCCCAGGACAGCTTGGTAAGTCGGGCAAACGTGCGAAGCAGCATCCCATTCATTGAGCCCTTCACCAGCGACGGCGGAAGCGCCGGAAGCACCTCGATGACACCGGGGCGCGAGTAGGCCAGCATCTCCATCATGATGGTTGGAATCCCGCCTTGCGCATCCGGCATGGGATAGGCGTAGGGGTCGTGAGAACAGCGAAGCGTAGGGCCGACGTTGCCCTCTTCGATTAGTTGTCTTAATTCGGTATCGACCAGATAGCTGTCTTTGAGGCGTGCGCCCACCAATGCGCGATGGCAGCGGCCATGAGCGGCCAGCCGCTCCGGAACACGGTGCCGGTCGGCGATCAGCGCCGCCTTGGCCAGTTGCGGCCTGCGGTCGGGATCGATCTCGTCGCCCGGCCAGGCGCCGTAGAGATGAGAGATGTGGCGATGATCGTAACGCTCTCCCAGCGTGGGCCATGCCCATTCCTTCATCGAGCCGTCCGGCTCAAGCAGGTGAGGCGGCAACTTGGCGACGATCGCCTTCCACTTCGGCACGCTGTCGGCTTCGATGCCCAGCATCTCGCAGGCCTCCACCAGATTGCCCAGCACTTCGCGGCACACGGTAATATCCATGCTGGTGTTGATCACTGCCATGCAGCCCGGATTCAGATTGCCGGGATTGTTCTCCGGAGAAAATGACGGGACGAAGGTGTAATTCCCATTTTTGTCGGTGACGGTCAGGAAATCCTCGTAAAACTGCGCCAGATCCTTGTAAGCCGGCATCACGTGGTCGCGCAGAAAATCCATGTCGCCCGTCACGAGATAGTGATCCCAGAACGGGCGCACACACCAGCCGCCGGCCGAAAGCCAATACGGATGGGGCCAGAGTTCCCCAGTCGAAGCAGCGTAGTCGAAATGCGTATCGACACCCGACTCCTTGGTCGGCGTGAGAGCATAATGGGCGCCGCGCATCCCGAAGATGTTTTTTGCATTCGTGCGGTAGTCGGGATAGAGGCTCTCCATCCAGTTGAAGTAGGCCTCCATGCCTTCGCGGTGATCGCCCTGCACGCCCGGAGCGATTTGCAGGTTGATATTGGCGTTGGTTTCGGCCTGCATGCTGCAATATTTTCCGCTCGTCAGGATGAACCAGTAGCGGCACATCTCGAAAAGCTTCTCGAGATAAGCGCCTGAATAGCCGGGGCTCGACCGCTGATCGGACAGGAGCTCCTCGGACGACATGGCACTTTTCGAAGCGCCGCCGAAGTCCACCGTGACGCGGTTGAGCATCTCCGACTGTACCTTCCGCGCTCGCTCCAGCAGCGCCTCATAATCCGGCGTGAGTCCTTCCACTGCCTGCCGCAGCGCTTCGACCTTGTCCTCGCTGTACCCGGGGAAATGTTCAATGCGCGTCAGCAGCATCACCGATGACGCATTCTCGACGACCAGCGTGTCGCCCTCCACATGGGCCGCGCCGCCATCGCGAACCACCCGCGTCACTCCTGCATAGCCGCTGTTGTTCACCGTGGGATCGAGGACGCCCTTGAAGATCAGCCTCTGCTCGTTGTAGTCCGTGTGGAACTCGCCTTGTGCGCCCCCTCCGCGCCGGCCGAAGAAGTCCTGCGTGCGCGGAGGCTCGCCGCCTAACGGCGCTCCCAGCCCGCCACCCGCGAAGCCTCCCATTCCGCCGAATGGTCCGCCCGCGGCCCTTCCGAGCGTGATTCGGACATTCAGAGATTGTCCTTTCGGAGCCCTAAGCGATTGCACCACGACATTGTCGGGCCGTGACGTGAAGATTCGCCGAACCCATTCGCCGCGCCCGTCTGTCCAGTGAACCTTTAGCTCGGTGCTTTCGAAATTAACCGTGCGGAGATAGTCCGTGACCGAGGCAGTTTTCGGATAATCCAGACGCATCGCGAATGCCGGGCCTCCGCCGTACCCGCCTCCCTGCGGCATGGGGCTCTTATGCCATTCGTCGTAGGCAAGCTTCGCAGCTTCGTGGTATTTCCCCTCGAGCATCATTTGCCGCACTTGCGGGAAGACGCCCGCGATGTTGGGCGCCTCGAAATGCTTGTGCGGCACAAATATGCTTTCGTGATGAAAAGTAATCTGCTCCGAGTAGGGGTCGCAGGTCATATCGATGTTGATCGGGCCATTGCCAGCGATGAGAAGCGCATCGGCGGCGGGCGCGATGCTGCAGAAGCCCCGCCGCGGCACAATCCCGCGCCGCAGCCGTTCTTTGAGCGGCATCGGCGAGATTCTCATGCCATCCAGTCCGTGCGACTCGACTTGAACCGGCGCCTTGGGCAAAGATTCATCTGCCCGCGCGCGCCGAAGATATTCGGCGGAACGAATCTCCTCTGAAGGCGCTCCTGCCGGCCCGGAATCCTCCGAGGGCTTCTGTTGTGCTGTTTCTTCGGCGATGGCTGGCAGCACCAAAGTCGACGAACTCGCCAGCCCTGCAACCATCGTGCCTTTCCTTAAAAAGTCCCTGCGTTTCATCTTCCCCCCATTCGGCTTACTTCGAATCAGAGCTTCAGGATTCCCTTGCACCCGTCATTTTCAAAATCGATGAAAGCCAACGCGCTCGTTACCCGGAAAGTGGACGCTTCGCATCCATGCTCGCGAAAGCGTTTACCCTGGCATTTGAGCGCACGTCACCCAAACCAATTCTCTACGTAATCAAGAATAAGCGTTGCTTCTCGAATCCCGCCAAGAAAGAAAAGCCTGCCGCGGTGAGCAGCGGCAGGCTTTCTGTTAGCCGAGTCAGAAGGTAAAGCGTCCAGCGATCTGCAGGATTCGGGGGCTGTTGGCCTGAGCCGTAATCCAGCCCAGCGTGGAAGTGCCGAGTTGGCCGTTCGGGACACCAAACTGCACCCGGTTGAAGAGATTGAAGGCTTCCACCCGGAAGTTGAGTGCCATGTCTTCGTGAACGGGAATGTTCTTGTAAAGCGACATATCCCAGTTGGCGATGCCCGGCGTCCGCAGCGTGTTATCGGTGCGCGACTCATCTCCGTAAGTGAAGTAGCTGGGCTGGGTGAAGCAGCCAGAGTTGAAATACGTACTCTTGGACCCTGCGCCGCCAAGCCGGTTGTAAATGGATCCGCTCAACACCTTCCCGCATCCGGCCACCACGTTCGGGCGCTCTGTGCCCTCAAACGCGTAGGTCGAAATAATGTCCGGGGCCACGGAAAGGCTCACCGGAAAGCCCTCCTGAAACGTTGTAATGCCCTCCAGGCCCCAACCCCCAATTAGCCCGTTCGTTACCCCGGAGAGATGGGGAAGCAGCAACTGGCCGCGACCAATGGGCAGCGGATAGTCGTAGCTGACCACCAGGGTCTGCCGCGCGTCGAAGTCGGAGAGCGAGTACTCGCCGGCGAGATTGTTGTAGTCCTGGTAGCCGGCCACTCCGCCGCCGGTCGAATCCAGCCAGGTGGTCAGGGTTTCGGCGTTGGTCATCTGCTTTGAGAAGGTGTAAGAGCCCAGCATCGTGCCGCCGTTCTGCCAGCGCTTCTGCAGTGTCATTTGCAATCCGTTGTAGTTGCTGATGCCGACATAGTGACCGCTGTAGGCGCCAATGCTTCCGTATTGCGGGAAGGGCCGCAGCAATTGGTTTTGCGTGACTTTCGAGTTCTCCAGCACTCCCTGACTAATGTATGGGTAGTACGGGTTGGCCACTTGCTCGTTTAGGAAGCAGCTTCCGAAGTTGCCGGTCGAGCAGTTGGGATCGGCGGCGGCCTTCGCCATCACGCGATCGGGGAGCGGGTTGATGGGGAAGCCGGCGCCGGACGTGGGAAGGTGTTCGCCGCTTAGTCCCACATAAGCCGCCGTCAGCGCGATACCCAAGGGGAATTGGTGCTCGACAGCCACGTTCCACTGATAGGTCTCGCCGCTGGGCTGGCTGGCGAAGTCCGCCTGTGAAGCGCTGCCAAGCAGAATCTGCTGGTAGCTCGCATTACGGTGCGGCGGCGATAACAGGCCGGTCGGAAACGGATTGTCAATTGTGTTGTTGGTGCTGTACACGCCGTTTTGGTAATTATTCGGGGTCTCATTTCCATTGATCGTACCCACGATCCCATTGCTGATCTGGTTGATGCCGGCCCCCAGCGGCATCTCATTGAAAAAGACATCGTTCGGAACGATGAATCTGCCCCAGCCTGCCCGAATCACCGTGTTGTTGGTCAGGCGGTAGGCAGCGCCCAGGCGCGGCGACCAGTCGGTCCAGTTCTCACTGCGCATCCCAGCCTCTGGGTGCTGCGGCGTATTGACAAGGTCAAAAGCTCCCGGGACGCTAAGTCCTGTGTCGCTGAGGAGAATGGGATTTGTCTCGGTGGGGTTGAAGGTGTCCATCCAACCGTGGCCCGCGATGTACTCGCCGGGAACCTCGTAGCGAAGCCCAAGGGTGAGCGTCAGCTTGTTGGTGGGCACCCAGGCATCCTGGGCGAAGTAGCCCTGATAGTAAAGCCTTTGGAAAACCGGCGGCGAAACCTGCACACTTCCGCCGGTCAAGTAGCCCAATTCAAACGTGGCAAGGCCGTTTCCCGTGGTGCCGGATGCGGCGTCTTCGGCAGTCAACGCATTGCTGGCTTGAAATTGTCCGCCGGGAAAATTGGTCTGGAAGTAGTTCAAATCGTACCTGCGCAGGTCGAGACCGAACTTGAAGGTATGCTTCTTCCAGATCTTCTGGTAAGTTGCGGAGATGCCATAGTCGTTGCTCATACCGAGAATCAGGCCAGCTGCGCCTTGCGTATAACTGATTGGCCCCGATGTGCTTAACTGCGGCACGCCGGTGGATGGCGTGAATCCGTTGAGTGCGCCAAAGTTCATATACGACGGAAAGCCAAACTGGGTTGCCGGGCTAAAACCTAGAAATGGAGGCGTGCGGTTATAGTTCCAGTTCAGGTAGGAGAGATGCACATCGGCGATGGAAGTGGGATTGAAAACATAGGTATCGCCCACGACCGCCTGCTGGGTGGTAAAGTCGTCCGGCTGGACGCTATTGTCGCCTAGGCCGTTACCCCAGGGATGATCCCCGATCGTCTTCGACTTCCACCAGGTATAGCGCTCAAAGGCGCTCTGTTTCGAGCTGAGGGTCTGGTCACCGCGAACAGTGAACTGATCGTTGTCTCCCCCGGCCGTCGACAGGAGGGAAAAGTTGTTCACTGGACCATAGGCGGTCGGCGTCCCAGCCACGTTCTGCTTGCCGAAAACGGGGAACGCAAGCATGTTTTTGGCAACCGTGCTCATGCGGCTGGGAGGAATGACGTTAGCCACGCCGTTGTAGGAGAACTGCTGCCGCTGCACTCCTCCGGATTGTAGCTGTGCCGGAGTACAGGCGGGATTGCCGTTGTAACCGCAGGTCGTGAGCGGATCGTAAATGGGAGCGGTGATGGCGGAGAAGTCGCCCGTCAACTCCGCCGGCGTAGGCACGGTAGCCAAGACCGGCTGGCCATAGGTTTCCCGATAACCTTCGTAGTCGCCGAAGAAGAAGAGTTTATTGTGCTTGATAGGACCGCCAAGATTGGCGCCGAACTGGTTCTGGTGCCACGTCTGTCTGCCCTCGCCCTCTCGATTGGCAAAGAAGTTATTAGCGTCGAACAACGTATTCCGCACGTACTCATAGGCTTCCCCGTGGAACGCGTTGGTGCCTGACCGGGTGCTCATGTTAACGACGCCGCCGTTGTACATGCCGAATTCGGCGGTGTTGTTGTGGGTCTGGACGTTGAATTCCTGGATCGAGTCCTGATCCATGACCAGGACGACATTGTTCCCATAGGACGTATTCACCGGTGCGCCATCCACCAGCACCGCGCCCTGGTTGGCGTCGGCGCCGCTAAACTGGTAGTTGCCGGCCGCAAACACGTTCAGGCCGCTCAGGTTCGAGCTAGTGTTGCCCACGCCAGTCGCGTTGCCCAGCGGAACCACGCCCGGCACCAGCGATACCAGCCCCAGCACGTTGCGGCCATTGAGCGGCAAGGTTTGCACCGCGTGCCCTTCCACTACCTGACCGAGCGAAGCGCTGTCGGTCTGCATCATCGGCGGGGCAGCGGTGACGGTCACCTGCTGGTTTGCCGCACCGACCTGCATGGACACGTTAACGCGAGCCTGCTGATCGACAACCACGTCGATGGGGCTCCGCACGAAGCGTTTGAAGCCATCGGCCTCGACGTCGATTTTGTATTCGCCGCGGGGCAAAGAAAGAACCTGGTAGTTTCCCTCGGCGTCGGTTGTCACATTGCGCATTTCGCCGGTGCCCGTGTTGGTCACGGTCACTTTCGCATTAGGCAGAACCGCTCCGGATTGATCGCTGACCGTTCCGACGATTGCACCAAAGATGTTTTGCGCATGCGCAGAGACGGCAAAAAGGCTAAAGCTGAGCACCACAACCAAAAGGCTGCGGCACATAAGTCGATACATCTTCATTGAATGACCTCCAAGAAATTGCAATCCAGAATTTGGGGTAAACGCAATAGTTATTGCATAATACGCACGGATTGTGCATGAAAGACATTGGTTGCCCGCTAGGTTGCAAACGGTTTATGACGGTAGACCCATCCCCCCGAGCGCATGCACGGGCATTTCGATTCAAGAGCTTGATGCGACGTTGTCTGCGTGCAGGTTAGGGCAAGGTTAGGGGACGTTAGGGCCTGCTTGACGCGTGTCGCAGAGTTGATCTACGCTTTGGCGAACGGTTGGGCGACGGAATCCGAAGTGCGCCGATAAGCGAGCGGCGCACGCATTAATCGAAGGGACCATCTCAGTCTGACCAAGAAAAGGACTCATTTCGAAAGGCGACCCCCGCCTTCACTCCTGATCGATGTTCAGCGCGAATGGCATTCGAGACGCAAAACGATCCGGCAGATCGACAGTCATACCGGGCGAGGTCGGTAAATGAATCACATAGAGTTAGAAACCGCAGAGGCGCAGTCTGGTCTCCCCGATAGAAATCAGTGCGCCACGATTCTGGAGCAACTGGCGCGGATCCAAAACAGCAAAGCATTCGGCAACAGCGACCGAGCGAAGCAATTCCTCTCCTATGTGGTCGAACATGCCGTCGATGGTCATTCCGGGCTCTTGAAGGAGCGTTTGATCGGGGTGGACGTTTTTCATCGTTCTCCGAGCTACATCACAAGCGAGGACTCAATTGTTCGAGTCCAGGCCGCAGACGTGCGAAGACGGTTGCTTCACTATTACTCCGAAGAAGAGCAAGAACCCGAAGTTCGAATTGAAATCCCTGTCGGCTCCTATATTCCCAAATTTCATTGGAGGTGTTCGCCGGACTCTGTTCCCCGGCCGGTGAAGACACTGATCGTCGAGCGAAATGCGTTGCAGCCAAAGCTCCGCGCATGGAGAACTGCGGTCCTCACGATGGTTTTGGTGGCCCTCGGACTTGCTGCGGCAATCGCGATACGAGAGCGCTCTAAACACGAATCGGCGCTTGAAGATTTCTGGGCGCCGGTTTTCAAGGCCGGGGGCCCCGTTTTGATTTGCCTGCCATCTCCAGTCGCTGCCGTTTTCGGCTCGGATTTCGAAACGGGACCTCGCCCCGACTTCTTGGTGAATAAAGATAATGCATACGTCGCCGCAGACCTGACGGGGCTCTTTGCCGGGATTCATAAATCGAGTCAAGTCCGAATAGGCCGCGATTTTACCTACGACGATCTTCGCAACTCGCCCGCGGTTCTGATCGGGGCCTACGACAATCCATGGACTATGCGCATCATCTCCGATCTGCCTATTGTGTTTCGGGCAGATGGCAGACAGCACTGGATTGAGGAGCGAAACTCCAATCGAATTTGGGCTCCGGCACCGGAAGGTGGAAGCGCTACGGATTTCGCGATCGTAGCGCGGCTGGTGAATTCAAAAACCGGCCAGTTCCTGGTGATCCTGGGTGGGTTGGGCATGGTTGGGACCCAGGCAACAGGAAAGTTCGTTTCCAGTGAAGACGATCTCGAAGCTGCGCTTCGAACAGCTCCCGCGGGCTGGCAGGGAAAGAACATCGAGATGCTCATTGAATCCGAGGTGATCGACGGGTCCGCTTCACCTCCGCGCGTCCTTGCTGTGAAGACATGGTAAGTCGCCGGGGAAACTCAGCTACCGTTCGCCGAAAAATGCGGAATATATCTGGACCTGACTCCTATACAAGGCATTTCTACAACGGCCTCAGCGGAGAGAGACACGTTCAAAACGACCGGATAAAAAGGCCCTCTTTGCCACTGACAGGCAATAGATGGGCGGCGTCAGCAACGCGAAATCTAAAGCAACCGCTGTTGATTTGCAGAACAGGGCAAGAGACCAATTTTTGAATGGCGGGCGCGGATAATCTACGGCGGAACTGCGCGCGCAGATAGACGAGCCACGCAACTGACGGGGAATTGGGTTTCGGCCGATGAGACACGCGCGCCCATTTCCTGTTGCGGATTGCGCACTGTGGATTGCGGAGAATATGATCGATCGAGTCGAGGCAGGTTGATCGACAAAAAAGCGAATTGGCTCGCGCGCGCTGTGGGTGACACTCTCACTCCGCACGCGTCTCCTCATCGTGGATCGGATGAGAGGATCAGCCTGGCGAGGTTCTCGGATCCGTCAGCCGAATGGAATAGAGACTGCATGAGCGAAGACGTTAGGCAAGTGACTCCACGACCAAGGGGATATGGGTTTGAGTTTGAATAGAAGTAAACAACGAAACAGCGGAAGCATTACACTCAGTTTCCTTGTCACCGCGCTCCTTGCCGCATTACCCTTGTATTCCGCAGCCAGCCAGAGCGACACCTCCAAAACACCCGCCTCCAGTTCGCCCGCCAGCCTGCTGCCTGACGGGCCGGGAAAAGATCTCGTTCTGAAGGACTGTCAAAGCTGCCATAGCATCCAAAACGTGATCTCCAGGCACGGGACTGCGGACGATTGGGCGCAGGTTGTCAGCCAGATGATCGGCCGCGGCGCGAACATCTCCGACGACGACGCCGATTCCATCGTGGATTATTTGGCCGCGCACTTCGGACCGACTTCGACCAAGCCAGGACAGCCGTCGACATCGGCGGAGAATTCTAAACCCGCCTCTCCCGCAGCCGCGCCAGCCGCACCCGCCCAGAGCGGCGACTCAAGTGCTTCGGTCGACGTCAACAAAGCCTCTGCCGATCAGTTGCAGTTGGGGCTGGACTTGACGCAGGACCAGGCGGATGCGGTTGTGCATTACCGGGAACAGAACGGCGACTTCAAGAACCTGCAGGAACTACTGTCGGTGCCGGGAATCGATGCTGCCAAGCTCAAGGACGAGCAGAAAAAGATTGCGTTTTAGATTCAGCCTTTCGTGTCACGCGCGCCCTCAGTTCCGGAACCGCGATGATGTAGGAATGATCGACATGAAAGAGGCTGTAACGCATAGTGATTTTGTCCGAGGCTTGGCCGTAAGCGCCGCCACACTTCCCTCGATGGCATGAAACTCGACTACGACAGCACAGAGGACATTTTGCCCCTCTCTCTGGCCACGACCAGCCGCAACTACCTCGTGAAGAATGGCGTCACCTTTCGCAACGTCTAGGTCGCTGCGGGCGATTCGTAAACAAAAAAGCGGCGTTGGCGCTCGAATGAGCGTCACGGCTCTTTTATGTTCAGTATCGCGGCTATTTGTTGGGCAATGACCACACGTACAGAAAAGTGGGCTTGGCTCCATTGTGCGGAGTGCCGCCGGCCATCACCGCAACGTATTGCTTGCCGTTCTTGCCCATCCAGGTAATCGGGTTCGCGTTGATCGTAACGTTCAGATCCGTCGCCCAAAGCTCCTTGCCGTTGTGCTCATCGAAGGCCCGGAATTTTCCGTCTCCAGCATCGCCGATGAACACCAGACCGCCGGCAGTGACAATGCCGCCGCCGCTCGCCAAGGGAGTTCCTGTGGGGGGAACGCCCAATTTGTCGAGTTCAGCAAATGATCCGAGCGGGACTTGCCATGCGAACTCACCGGTATTCACATTCACCGCGATCAAGCGGCCCCACGGCGGCTGCTGGCAGGGCCATCCCTTTGCGCCGTCCCAGAAATAGTCGCCCATCTTCGGTGGCGCGTTGTCAGGCCCCACGCGAATGTACCCGCCGTGTCCATCCGGAACCATCTTATTGAAGTTTCCCAGATCCTTACTGGGGATGAAGATGTAGCCGAGGTTCGGGTCATAGGCGCCGCCGCCCCAGTTCGTGCCGCCGGTCCAGCCCGGAAAAATCACGCGCAACTTGGGGCCATATTGCGCGAATGGACCGCCCGTCATCGCCCCGCCCTCAAGCGCCAGCAGATTCTTGCAATACTGCTCATGCTCCGGAGTCACGGTGGCAATCTCATCGGGAGAAAACGTCATCCGCGCCAGCGGCGGCGGCTTCACCGGCACCGGTTCGGTGGGCCATTCCGAATCACCGGGCAACGGGTTGTCGTTCTTGATCGGAACCTCTTTAACCCCGTAGATCGGTTTTCCGGTTTCCCGATTAAGGATGTACATCAGCCCATCCTTGTCGGTCTGCGCAACCGCCGGAATCTCCTTCCCGTCGTGTTTGACGGTAATCAAAATGGGCGCCGAGGAATCGTCGTAATCCCAATTGTCGTGATGCACAGTCTGGAAGTACCACTTGAGCTTGCCGGTGTTGGCATCAAGAGCAACGATTGAGTTGCCGTATAGATCCGGTCCCGCGCGGTCTCCGCCGTAGAAGTCCTTGTTCGCCGAGCCCAGGGGAACGAACAGCATGCCGCGCTTGACATCCACGCTGATAAATCCCCAGTTATTCACACCGGCCCGGTCCTTCCACTGGTCGTCCTTCCAGGTATCGTGGTTCAACTCGCCGGGCCGAGGCACGGTATGGAATGTCCATACCAGCTTCCCGGTGCGCATGTCGAAGGCGCGCACGTCGGAATGGGCGCCAAATGCCGGCTGCTCTCCCGGGAAGCAGCCGGGGATCACGTAATTCTTGTAGATGGCCGGAGGCGACCTTACTCCCCACGTTGGGTAATTCGGGCTCACTACTTGCCCGATTTTCAGATCCACCATGCCCCCATCGCCGAAGCCAGATACCAGTTTCCCGGTCTTCGCGTCGAGCGCGATGAGCCAACCGTCCATCGTGCCGTAAACAATCTGCGGCGCGTAGCCCTTGGTCCCTGGCCAGTAGCTCACGCCGCGCATCGCCGGCGGGTGCGGACTGGCGATGTCCCAGATCTCCTCCCCCGTCTCCGCGTTGAGCGCGACCACATGCCCGAAGCCCGTGGACATATAAAGTACGTCGTCGACCACCAGCGGCTCCGATTCCGATAGGCGAAAGATGTGAAAGCTACGCCGGGCGGGTTCGGGTGAACTGCTGTCTCCGTGCATCGGACCAAGCGCAGCCGGTTGTTGAGGGTTCGCCACGGTGGTGTCGAATTTCCATGCCACCTGCAGCTGATCCACATTCGTGGTGTCGATCTGCTTCAACGGCGAATACCGATCGGCGCCAGGGTTGTTGCCAAAGCGAGGCCAGTTTGTCTGCGCGTGCGTGCTGCCCACGAGCAAACCGCAAGCGAGCATGCCGAGTAAGGATCTACCCATGAATCGTTTTTCCCCTTCTGGTCTCATCTATCCACCGCATGCCTCGCGTGGCGTCGCGCAGCTCCGGTAGCGAGTCGCCGCCCGTCATAGATAGGGATCTTGAACACTTATGTCCCGGTTAACCTGCGAACTGCAACCCGTGCTTGACTCGTCGTGTCTCAGAGCTTCAATGCGCTCGCGGGCATTTCTATAAACGCAATTAGTATTGCATATTGCGCAAACCGACGCCCCTTTGAAAAATGACGGTTTTCAGGCTTGAGAAGTTTCAACTCGGTCCACAACGCAGGTGTGGATACAGAGTGTTTCGAAAACATTTTCGAAGTGTGATCCAGAGACAAGGTAGATGGAAGAAGGCTCGGTAAAGGATAAGCAGATGTTCGTGACGGACCAGTACGCGGCGGAACTGACCGAGCCTGGCGTTGGTGCGCTCGATCTTCCGGCGCCGTTTGTAGCGTCGCAATTCCGGGCCATCCTCGTATCTTCCCTCTCTATTGTTCTAACGGTAGGGCGCGATTAACTCGATGTCTTGCCGTTTCCACGGCTCCCGCAGCCTCGAACCCATCTCATAAACATTTTGGTTGGCGGAATCTGCAAAGCTGGATGTGCTCAAGGCGTCTCTGCGGACTTGTATGGCAGGCCGTTGGGAACTGACCGTCAAGGGCGGAGTAAAAGGGAACCAGTAGTAGGCAAGAAACTGATTTTTCGGGGGAGGAGGGGCGCCGAAGCGTAGCGAAGGCGACCGGATTACATCGATGCTGCGAATCCAGGAGCCAGTGCGGTGCCATTTGCTTGCGCCAGTTCGGCCGTCCGTTTCACCATATCGGCATAGTACGCTGTCGCACGGGCAACAATTGCGTAAGTGCTCTCATTCACCTGGTTGCAAGCGCATTTCGAGAGGGCGATCAGGAGCAACGTCCGTGCTCTGTTCGACACTTCTGATCGTGTCACGGAGAATCTCCGCGAGTTGGCGGGAAGAATACATTTTGGATGGCAGGGCAAAGCAGACCTAAAAGCTTAAACAGACACAGATGCTCGAATTCGTCAAAAGGTGGTTTACAGCGTCGATACGAGATCTGAAAGCGCATAGCCCGCAGACAGAGTCCGCCAGTCCCCAACCCGTGAATCTGACCCCATGAGACTGGCACTGGCTGCTGCCTTTCTAATGGAGTATCCACTCTAGTAACGGGCTACCTTTTCAGGAGCGTTATCAGCAGCGGGGTTCGGTCATTGGATTCGAGACGTGTTCAGTTTCTCGCGAATCGTGACCACGGCGTCAGAAGTGATAAGCCGTTCGCTACAGACGAGGCAACGTGACATGTGCTCGACATAGGCATGACGAACCTTAATTAGCTCTGAGTGTGCGTGGTTTGCTTCTATTTGGAACTCGTGGACTCTGGGAAGTCCGACCGGCATGAGTTCGAGGGCCCGTTCGTATGCGTCGAACCAGCCCCATTCTTTCAGGGTGTGTTCAAAGTGCAGACGAAGTCGCAGTCCCTCCTTGCAATCGCGGTTCATGTGACCTTCCGAGGAAGCTGGGGCTGCCGTCAACGTGCGGCAGGTGTTAGCATAAGCAAATCCTAATCCCGCCCGTCTGGTTGTTGCAACTTCGAACGTAAGAAGACGCTTGGAGAGGTTGTGTGGGGAAGAAGCACCAGGGGTTATGCAATCATAGCGAACGAACCTTACTCCCAGACCGTGATGGTTCGCAGAAGCGCCGAGGTCAGGTTCGTGACTCGCGCCGACTTCGAAGATGTGATGCAAGCGAGCCCGTCGCTATATACCAAGCTGCTAAGGGTGCTTGCAGCAGAAATTCGCGCTGCTCATCAGGCGTTCTCTGAGATTGGATGTCTCAGATTTTCCACTGAACCCCGAGGGACCCGCAGCTTTTCTCACCGCAGCCCAACGTTCTGTGCCGCTGTATTCGAGCAAGAGCCTCTTCCACCTCAGTTCGAAAAACCTCAGACGGCTAGGTGCTCTTGGAGACCAACTCAAAGATGGGGCAGTGAATCCCATTTATCAACGGCTCATTTATAGTTCCTTCAAGCGCTCGCGATGTGCTGAAAGTTGTTCGAGCATCAGTCATAACGGTTCCTCGGCTGCGGGGGCGTTGCACAGTCCAACAGTGTGCCGTCTTAGGTCCGGCTGTTTAATAAACCGGGAATACATCTCCTAATTAGCGTAGTATTGCGGTGATCTGTATGCACGTCGTTCACGTTGCAATTGAGGCTCGTTGGATTGGGCCAGGAAACGGCGGCATTCGCTCACTCGCAGTCGGACGGGATGAGCGCCTTTTTACCCACGAGCCTGCGTTCGCCCTCTTTCGTACGAAAGAGGAGGCCCCCATTGGGATCGATCGTTCGCAGGTCGCGGATCACTTCAATGAAAGCGCAGATGGAAGCGTCTCGTCTGCATTGTGTCTCGATCGCCAACGAGTTCGAGAAGGCTCAAACAAACGCCGAAAAGACAAATATTGCCAACCATTACAATGAGGCATTGAAGCGGACTCACGCCACGCAGTTATTGATGGAACTGCTGGAAAGACAAGAGCGCGAAGGTCGAGGCGGGGACTGAACCCCAAGATACGAAAGACACACATAGATCACGCATGCAAACGGCTACCCCATCCGCGATCGACGAGCCCCTTTACAACCTTGTCAGCGGATCATCCATGGCAATGATTCCGGACGTGATCGCGCGCATGCAGGCTATCGATGCACTCTTGCCGGTGACCGATGGCCTGAAGTGGTTCAACCGGCTTTACCTGATGGTAACGCAGAAGGTGGATCTGCGCCCGCCCGGCGGCGCGTGGCAGAGCCCGATTTGGCTAGACCGCCTCGATGTCGTCTTCGTCGGCTTTTATTTCGGCGCCGTCGCCGGCTATCTGAGCGGAGTCTCTGCGCCCTCGGCATGGAGCGCGCTGTTTGAGGCTCGCTATCGCGCCGGCATCGATCGCATCCAGTTTGCGCTTGCGGGAATGAACGCACACATCAACCACGACCTTGCGCTCGCGCTGCTGGCCACCGATGCTGAGTTGAATGTGATTCCAGTCGCGGGCAGCGCAGAGTCCGCAGATTATCAATCAGTGAATGAACTGCTGAAGACGGTGATGCCCTCCGCGCTGACCATGCTTGCCGCAGATACGCTCGGCGTGCTGGCGGAGGATACGGGCAAGGTCGGCCAACTGCTAGCCTTCTGGGACATTTGTCGCGCGCGCAACCTTGCTTGGGTCTTCGCCAACCACTTGCGCGACCTGACGGGGCTCACTCGCGATGCTGCAATCACAGCGCAAGACACGACGACCGGCGCCCTGGGCCGCGCCATCCTTGCCGTCTGATTGCTCCGGGCGTGAAACATCGCGCAATTCGCATTCGGGCCGGCTCCAGGGACACATATCAATTTTGGTCACCACGAAACCGGGTTATTGAAGGGGGGAACAAACCACCCGGAACTCGCAACCTTGAACCCTATCAGTCCCGGGCGTTTCTGGTATGGTACTTTTTTCGCTGACGCAGAGTATTCCAGGGATGCACATTGGATGGACTATATCGGCATTTGCGCATCTTCATACCATTCGAGGTAGTAGCGGCCCTCGGAGTGGTGTTCGTCCTGGCCGGCGACCCAGACGTGATCGCGGATGATTCTTCCATTGCGCTCGACGACGCGGGCGAACGGCCATCGACCGTTGACCTTGACCATCTTGATGACGTTGACGCGATCGGCATACTGCCTGGCTCTGGCCATTGTCCTGAAGCCTCCCTGAGGAGTGCTCTAGACAAATAGCATGACCAGCAGATTCGATCAAATTTGGACAGTAAGTTCCCGCCCAATGGACAGTAAGTTCTCGCCCAATTTTGATGAGAAATGGACAGTAAGATGGACAGTAAGTGGTGTAAGCGATTGAACAATATGGGAATTTATTGCGAGGGCAGCGCTCTGACCAACTGAGCTACGTCCCCCAAACGGGGTTGTTACGGCCTGAAATCAGCGACAAAAATTAGCGCGTTCTCGTGGCTGCAACTTCATTGAGTGTATCAGAAAGCCGGCCTTCGCCGATGCGGCGATAGACCCTTTCGTGTGGACGTTGACCAAAGCGCATCGTTGCGGCAGATCCGCTTCGGCTGCCCTTCTCGTGCCAAAAAATGCTGTACTCTTGCGTCCATGAACTGCAGAATCTCAAAACGGCCCCGCCCAACATATTCCGTCTCGGCTCGCTCTGTCTTGCAACGCTTCTTCCTGCTGCCAACTATCTTCGTCACCTTCGGCATCGTTCATGCGCAGGCCCCTGAGGGCAGCGCTGTGCGGGCGCAGGAGTTGATCCGCAAGCTGCATCTTTCGGTTCTGGCCAAGGAGTCGGGCTACCTGGGGCTCATTGGGCAATCGGCACAGAGAGTGACCGTGGACGGAAAAAAGCTGGCGATTCAGAGCCAGGTGTATTACATGCTCACGCGTGATCGGCCGATCAATTACCTGCATTGGCTGGCGCCGGATGACACCCACATCCTGATCGAAGGCGGGCCAGTGGACTACTTCATCTTTCATCCCGACGGGCGTGCAGAGATGATCACGCTGGGGCGCGACGTGGCGGCCGGGCAGCGGCCCCTTGTGGCCATCCCCGCCGGATGCTGGAAGGCGCTGCGGCTGCACGAAGGCGCGAATTACGCGTTGATGGCAAACGTACTCACCCCGGAGTTTACCTCGGACCGGGTGAAGATTGGCGCGGGCGAGGCGTGGGTGAAGCGTTTCAGTGGAGCGGCCCCGTGGGCCACGCCGCAACTGCTGCGCGCGCTGATCGGGCCGAACTGGATTCCGTGATCCTCAGGCGCTGACAGCCGCACGCACGCTGCGGCCGGAGGGCACGTATCCCATGTCCATGGAGATGCCGCGCACACATTGCAGCAGATGGTTGGCGATGGCCGGCAGCTTTTGTGCAGTCACTCGGAACGATGGCCCCGACACGCTTACCGCGGCGACAGGCAGTCGTTGCGCATCGAGGACCGGCACTGCAATGCAGCGCAAGCCTTCCTCCAGTTCCTCGTCGTCCACGGCATAGCCGCGCCGCCTCGTCTTTTCGAGTTCAGCGCGCAACGCGTCCGGCGTGCCGATTGTCCGGCTTGTCATCCGCTCGTAGCGGACGCGCCGCAGGATCTCATTGACCCGCTCCGGAGGCAGAAATGCCAGAATTGCCTTGCCCACCGATGTGCAATGCACGGGATTGCTTGCTCCAATGCGCGTAATCATGCGCACTGCCCGCGTCGGCTCGATTTTATCGATGTAGATCACCCGTGCCGCTTCCAGCAGAGCCAGGTGCGCCGTCTCTTCGGTTTCAGAAACCAGCCGCCGCAAGTGCGGCTGGGCGCGATCGCGCAGGTCGTATTGCTCGATGGCGCGATTGCCGAAGTCGAACAGCCTCAACCCCAGCCGAAACTTGCCGTTGGCTGTGCGCTCCACCATACGATGCCGCTCCAAAACCATCAAAAAGCGATGCGCCGTGCTTTTGTGCAATTGCAGGGATGCGGCCACTTGCGCCAGGCCGAGCGGCGTTTCACTTTCACCCAGCAAGTCCAGTACGGCAAATGCACGGTCGAGGGCTTGCACCTTGTATGTGCCTTGGGGAGCTGCGTCTCGCATGTTGATCCTCTGTTCCGAGTCCTGATTCCATCTCTAGCTTCTCAAATGATGGGACGCTCGTCAACAGGTGAAACGAAGGATGCGGGCTGCCGATCGGTATGAATTCGGGGCTGCGCACGATGCTCAGCCGCACCGCATGGGAGTTCGACGAACGCGGCGACATCTACTCCTCGACAACGTTGGTCTCATCAATCTTGTCGCCCTCGCCGGGCGCAAGAAACAGGTTCGCTTCCAGGCCGTGCTGGCGTGTGTAGAGATCGTAGTAGCGCCCGCCCAGCGCAAAGAGCTGCGCGTGGTTGCCCCGCTCCACGATGCGCCCCCCTTCGACCACGAGGATCTGGTCCGCGCGGCGTATGGTTGATAGCCGGTGGGCAATGACAAAGGTCGTGCGGCCCTGCATCAGTTCGGCGAGGCCGCTCTGAATCATCTCCTCGGACTCGGAATCGAGCGAACTGGTAGCTTCGTCGAGAATCAGAATCCGCGGTTCAGCCAGGAGGGCGCGTGCGATGGATAGCCGCTGCCGCTGTCCGCCGGAAAGTTTCACACCGCGCTCGCCGACGATGGTTTCGTACCCTTCGGGAAAGCGTTCAGCGAACTCGTCGACGCGCGCCGTCCGGCAAGCAAACAGGAACTGTTCTTCGGTAGAGTCCGGCCGCGAAAACATCACGTTCTCGCGAATCGTTCCATCGAACAGAAACGAGTCCTGCAGCACCACACCCAACTGGGAGCGGAACGTGTGCAGGTCAACGTGCGCAAGGTCCACGCCATCCACCAGCACCCGACCCTTGAGCGGCGTATGGAATCCGCATACCAGGCTGATGATCGTGGACTTTCCCGACCCCGACGAACCCACCAGCGCGGTCACTGTCCCCGGCAGGGCCTCGAAGCTGATCCCGTGCAGCACCGGCTTCTCCGGCGTATAAGCGAACTCCACATCCTCAAAGCGCACCTCGCCCTGGATCGGCGGCATCTGCACCGTGCGCCCTGGAACCTGGTTCTCTTCGACCTCTGCCAGCAGTTCATTGGTCCGGTCGAGCCCCGCGAACGCTTCTGTCAACTGGGTGCCCACGTTCACAATCTGGAAGACCGGCGCGACCATCAGCGCAAGAAACATGTTGTATTCAAAGTAGGTGCCGACGGTCCAGGTCCTATGCAGCACCAGGCTGCCGCCCAGCCACATCACCAGGGCCGACACAACGCCCAGCACCGTAGTGGATGCCGATCCCAGCACGCTGGTCATGGTCAGCGACTTCATCACGTTATCGAGCAGCCGGTCCACGCCGGCAGAAAAGACTTTGTGCTCGCGCTCCTCGGCGTGATACCCCTTGACCACGCGCACGCCGCCCAGCGACTCCGTGAGCCGCCCCGTCACCTCGGCGTTGATCTTTCCGCGCTCGCGGAAGATCGGCCGAATCACTTTGAACCCGTACTGCAAAACAAATACAAAGGTGCCTACCACTGCGAACACCGTCAGCGTCAGCGTAACGCTGCGATACAGCAGGAAGAAGAAAACCAGCACGGCGGTGAGCATGCCGCCCACAAACTGCACCAGCCCGGTCCCCACCAGGTTGCGCACGCCCTCCACGTCCGTCATGATGCGCGCCACCAGCGTTCCCGCGCGGTTCTCGTCGTAGTAGGCAACCGAGAGCAACCCCACGTGCCGCTGCACCTCGCGGCGCATCTCCGCAATCAGCTTCTGGCCCGCGATCGAAAGCAGTTGTGTCAGTGAGTACGACGTGATCGCTTGTATCACCGTTGCCGCCAGCACCGCGGCGATGATGCCCGGCAGCAGCCCCGGCTGCGGGTGAAGCGGCGAAAGCACCTTGTCCAACAGTGGCTTCGAGACCAGGGGCAGCACCAGCCCAGCCACGCGGTTCACGGCCATCAGGAGGAGGCCGCCAACAATCAGTCCCTTGCGCGGCGCAACCAGCGACCAAATCTGCGGGCCCAGCTTCTTGAGGCTCGGCTTGGTTTTGGGCAGATCCGCCAGCCCCGCGCGCCCACTGCGGCTATGTGGCGAGCGCTCAGCGCGCATGCCCATGCCCAACCCACCGCCGCGCATTGTCCCCATCGATTATCCTTGTCGCGATCTGCGTGCTTGGATGAACGACCGCACGCAAAGATTCACATAAATAAGGAGAAGGCCGGCCATGGTTAACTTCGCCGCGAGCGCTATGTAGTCCGGCTCATGGCCTGCCGCTCTCGCGCTGCCATACCCCTGAAGCGCAACGACAATCGCCCCGATCAGACCCAGCAGCCCGATGGTGACATTGATGTGCATGAAAATCTTACGGCGTTTCTCACTGGGGCTAATGGCGAGAAATCCAAAGACGCCGAGCGCCAGGCCGAACCACGTCGGAATCAGCGCCGTGTGGTGGATGGCCCCCGTTGCGTAGAACCCCACCAGCCCTAGAATGACCAGTAGGACCCCGAAAACAATCGTCACCTTCGCCATGCCAGACCTCCGTTTGTTTGCATGGCAAGGATAACAGCGGACAGGGTTCAGGCGTCAGGGTTCTGGGATCAGCGAACCCGTCTCGTTGGTTTATTTGAGTCCTGGATTCGGCCGAAGAGCCGGCGTTCAAGTCGCAACCGCTCAATCGGCCGTGGACTGATCCCTGACCCTTGATTCCTTTGTTTACCGCTGGATTCTCGCCGACCCGCCCTTGGCAAACGCACGCACCTGTTCGAGAGTCGCCATCGTGGTATCGCCGATGAATGTGGTCAGCAGCGCGCCGTGGGCCCAGCCCAGCCTCAGAGCATCTTCCGGCTTCTCGCCGTTCAACAGGCCGTAGATGAACCCGGCGGCAAATCCGTCTCCTCCGCCTACACGATCGACAACGTCCAGTTCGGCAGTCGGCGCAACATAGGTTTTGCCGTCGATCCAGGCCACCGCGCTCCAACTGTGCCGATTCGTCGAATGCACCTCGCGCAGCGTCGTCGCCACGATCTTTACGTGTGGATGCTTCTTGACCACGTTGTCGATCATGGCAAAGAACGCCGCCGGATCGAGCTTCGACTTTGAGGCTACATCGGGACCTGGAATGCCCAGGCCTTTCTGAAGGTCCTCCTCGTTGCCAATCAATACATCCACGTTCTTGACGATCGTGGCAATCGTCTCCACGGCCTTGTCTGCGCCGCCCGAGATCTTCCATAGCTTTTCGCGGAAGTTCAGATCGAACGACGTCACCGCGCCCGCATCCTTTGCTGCCTGCATCATCTCCGCGACCAGCGGCGCCGTTGTCGCCGAGAGTGCTGCAAAGATTCCGCCTGAATGCGCCCATCGCACGCCCTGCCCAAAAATCTTCTTCCAGTCAAAATCTCCGGGCTTCAGCATGGCTCCGGCTTCGTTGGCGCGGTTGTAAAACACCACCGGAGGACGCACGCCTGCGCCGCGATCGCTGTATACCGTCGCCATATTCGGTCCGGTTGCACCGTTATGCTCGAAATGCTTGTAAATCGACTTTACACCCATCGCTCGCACGCGTTCCGCGATCAGGTCGCCGATCGGATAGTCCACCATGGCGGACGCAATCGCCGTCTTCATCCTGAAGCAATCGGAGAGATTGGCAGCTACGTTGAACTCTCCGCCGCTTACGTGAATCATGCATTCGGTCGCCTTGCGAAACGGAATGATCCCCGGATCGAGCCTGTGCACCAATGCCCCCAATGACAAAAGATCCAACTCTCCGTCTTTTCGAATCTTCAAGCCGTACTCCATCGTTCTCTCCTTGCCTTGCTTTGAAAACTACCGAAAGCTCGCGTCCTGACGATCTTCGTTTGGTAGCCGGTAGCTTTGAGTGCTAAGTCTGGCTCCCGTGTACCACCATTACCGGCGCAGTAGAGCCTACACAGGTCGTTGAGCAGAGCTACAAACTGCCGGCGAAGCTCACCCCGCATTGGACTCCAGTTTCTTTACATCGCCAACCACCTGCTGCGGAGTCCACTCGTTGCCCGGATAAAACTGCACCACTTTGCCGTTCGGACCGATAAGCGTCGTCGATAGCGTGTGCGTGATGGTGTCGTCCGGGCCAGGCGAAATTCCCAGATCGAAGAACTTCGCCATCTCGAGCAGTTCGGGCTTCGACGGGGCGGCAAAATCCCAATGCGCAAAAGCGTTCCTGGCATCGCTGCCAATGTACTCTGCCCCATACGAACGCAGCCGTGCCGGTGTGTCGTGTACCGGATCGAAGCTGATGCTCAGCAAGTGCATTTTCGCGTAAAGTCCGGAATCGGCCGATAACTCGCGATTGATCACGGCAAAATTGCGGGTCATGAGAGGACAGAAATTAGGCAGCGGGCAGCGCGTGTAAATGAAGGTAAGAAGCAGCGCCTTGCCGCGAAACTGATCGAGATGTATGGCGCGGCCATCCTGGTTGCGCATCCTGAAGTCCGGAACCATATCGCCGGGCGCCGGCACATGATAAAAAACCGTGGGTTTGTAATCGGGCTTGGCCTGCGCAATCACCACAATGTGATCGAGCACCACCGTCTGCTCCGAGCTTTTCGACACCAGCACGTCGGCCGTAATGGTGTCGCCTGGGTGCAGGTCGCTGGCAATCGAGGGATCTTTGAGCTGGTAGGGCATGGTCATCGCGTCCATGAATCCCGGAATCGCCTCGTGATCCACAACCACGATCCCGTGCGCAACGTCGGTGGAAACGATTTTGCCGCGCAGATGATACGTCGTGATTCCGGAATCGGCCGCATTTGATGCGGCTGCAGGCTTGGAGTTTGAGTGGCAGCCGGCTAAGGTGAGGACGACAAGAAAACTGCATGTCAGATAAATACGCATCACAAACCATAGTGTACAACTGGTGGACTGACCACGCTAAAGCGAAGCGCGCCCCCCACAGCTTTTTGCAAAACGCGTAGCCTCCGACGCAGCAAATCCCGGCGGCTGTATCCTTGCTCATAGGACTGCAAAACTTGAGCGGTGAAGTGGCACCTATTGCTGAGATCGATGCGTGGCTGCGCGGCGGCGGACTCGTGGTTACGGCCAGCGAACGCGCATCACGTTCCATTCTTGCGGCATTCCATCGCGCACGCCGCGCCCAGGGACTCGCTGCGTGGCTCGCGCCGAACGTCCTGGACTGGCAAACTTTTGTTTATCACGCCTGGAGCGAGCGCGCCGCTGACCATCGCCTCGTCCTCAACTCGATTCAGGAACAATCACTCTGGGCGGGAATCGTCGCTGCCGCCGAGCCCGATGCCGCGCACCTCGAGGGTTCGCGCGATCGTCTCGCCAGCCTGGCCATGGAGGCTCACCGCCTGCTCTGCGGCTATGCTCCCGACCTGCTTCATCAACGCAGGCGCGACGCCTGGGATCAGGACCCGGCGGCCTTCAGCTCGTGGCTCGCCGCTTTCGACCAAACCTGCCGCGCCGACAATCTGATCGGTGCTGCTCGCTTGCCGCTCGAACTGATTGCGGTGCTGAAGGCAGACTCATCCGCGCGCCCGCCCATGCTGCTCGCCGGCTTCGATCGCATTCTTCCGACGCAGCATGAACTCTTCGCCGCATGGGGCGAGTGCGTAGAATCGCCAGCCGGCCTGCCTGCGCCACAAATTCGATTTCACCTTGCCAACGATCCCGCGTCAGAAGTCGCAAGCTGTGCGCTCTGGTGCAAACAGAAGCTCGCATTAAATCCGCGCGCGCGCCTGCTCGTTGTCACGCAAGATGTAGCCACGCGGCGCGGCGAAATCGAACGCGGCTTCCTTCGTTTCATTCCTGCAACCGATACCTCCGCGAAGCCCGCCGCCCTCTTCGAATTTTCGCTGGGCGTGAAACTCAGCCGCATCGGCCTTGCCCGCAGCGCCAGCCTCATGCTGCATTGGCTCAACGGCACAATCGGCGAGCAGGAGCTCGACTGGCTCCTGTCATGCGGTTATGGAGCCGCACCCGGCGAGTTGACGGCGCTCGCCGCCTTTATGCGCGCCATCCGCCGTCGCAGCTTGCAGCGGACGCGCTGGTCGCTCGCTGACTTTCTCCGACTGCGTCCCGGGGCAGAATTACCGGCTGCCTGGCTGGCGCGCATGAATCACTCCCGGCGCCATCTGCTCGATTTCGCGCGCAATCCGCATACCCCGCTGGAATGGGCCGAATTCGTTCCGCAATTGCTCAAAGAGATTCTCTGGCCCGACGCGCGGCCGCTCACTAGCGCGGAGTTTCAGGCCCACCGCCGATGGCAGCAAGTTCTCGACGATTGCGCGTCACTGGGATTCGATGGCCGCCGATTCAACTGGAGCGAGTTTCTGGCGGTGCTCGACCGGGCGGTTGACGAAACGCTGTTTGCGCCCGAGTCAGAAGACGCGCCTATTCTCATCGCCGGCCCCGCCGAGACTGCGGGCCTCACTGCCGATGCCGTGTGGTTCATGGGAGCGGATGAAGATGCGTGGCCCACCAGCGGCTCCACGCATCCGCTGCTTCCAATTGCAGTTCAACGTCAGGCGGGAATGCCCCGCGCCACGGCGCAGCTTGATTGGGACCTTGCCGGCGCTGTGACCCGCCGTCTGCTTGCATCGGCACCCGAAGTGCACTTCAGCTATGCTCGCCAGAAGGGCGGCGTCGAGGCGCGCCCATCAAGGCTCATCGTGCAACTGGCAGGCGCGCCAACCTCGCTTCCGCAGGAACTTATTCCCCCGGCAGATCCTGTCCCGCTCACCGTCGAGTTTCAAGACGCAATGCAACTTCCCTTCCCTCCCGGCGATGCCTCGGGCGGCGCAGCAACGCTCACCGCGCAATCGCAGTGCCCGTTCAAGGCCTTCGCCACCGCGCGCCTCAACGCCAACGATTGGGAACCCGCCGAAGCCGGGCTCACAGCCGCGGAGCGAGGCCAGCTTGTGCACGAAGTTCTGCACTCAGTTTGGGCTGGTCCCCCAGATGGCATCCGCTCGCAGGCGGAACTCGTCGCGATTGGCGATCTAGAATCCTTCGTCGAACGCCACGTGTGGCTCGCTCTTCAGAACAAGTTGCCTTCTCGCGCGGAACGCATGCCGCAGCGCTATCTCGCCCTCGAAGAAAAGCGCCTTGCGAACCTCATTGCCGAATGGCTCGGTTACGAATCCACGCGCGTGCCGTTCGTTGTTCTCGATACGGAGCAGAAAGGCGATGTCTCCATCTCGGGCCTTCAGCTCCGCCTGCGCCTCGACCGCATCGATCGCCTCATCGACCAGTCTCTGCTTGTTATCGATTACAAGACCGGCAACGTCTCGCCGGGATCATGGGATCTTCCACGTCCCGACGACGTACAACTTCCGCTTTACGCCGGTTTTGCGCTTGGCACCGAACAGCTTGGCGGCCTTGTCTTTGCCAAACTGCGCGCCGGAGAGCGCAATCGCGAATTCGCCGGACGCGTGAGAAAAGCCAAGGAAACCTTGCTGGGCGATCTCGGCAACGCTCGCAGTCTGGTTCGCAGGCCACTTACGGATGAAGAACTGCAGGCGTGGCAAGACTACATCACGCAACTCGCCCGCGACTTTCTCGCTGGACGCGCCGATGTCGATCCCCGCAAATATCCCGAGACCTGCGAGCGATGCGGATTGCAGGCGATTTGTCGCATTCAGGAGAAGCCGCTTCTCGATGGCGACGAGAACGGCTCCGATGAGGAGGCCGGCGATGTCTAGCGGACCGCACAAGAATCCGCCTCCCGATCAGGCGCAACGCGACGTTGCTCTCGATCCTCGGCGCTCTATTCTAGTGCGCGCTCCCGCCGGTTCCGGTAAAACCGACCTGCTCACGCGGCGGTTTCTGCTTTTGCTCGGCGAGGTCGAAGATCCCCGGCAAATTGTCGCCATCACTTTCACCAAAGCCGCCGCTGCCGAAATGCGTCACCGCATTCTAGCGGAGCTGGAAAAGGCGGCTGCAGCACCGAATCCCGATGAAACCGACCGGCTCTCAATGCAATCTCTTGCTCAACGCGCGCTCGCGCGCTCGCAGGCACTGGGCTGGAACATCCTCGATCTCCCGGCACAACTGCGCATTCAAACTATCGATTCTTTCTGCCGCGAGCTTGCCTTGCAGCAGCCGCTCCTCTCCGGTCTCGGCGGAGGCATCGACATCAACGAGCAGCCGGCTGATCTCTATCGCCGGGCGGCCCGCCGCACACTCGAGCAAATCGACGGCGGAGATGCCGCCTTGCAACAAGCGATCGAAGGCCTGCTTCTGTGGCGCGACAACAGTTGGCAGGACGTCGAAGACCAGATCGTCGCGATGCTCGCCCGGCGCGATCAATGGATGCAGGATTTCGTCTTCGATCGCGATCCAGACTGGGATGTTCTGCGCGAGCACTTGGAACGGCCATTCGCCCGCCACGTTCGGAATCATCTCGCAATTCTCGATGGGCTCCTTGCACAGGTTCCCGCTGCACGCGATGAAGCACTCAACCTGGCCCGATTCGCCTGCGAACAATGCGAGGGCGCGCGCTACCAGGCGTTGGCAGAAATGGCCGAGTTTCCTGACGCGCGGCTTGACTCCGCAGAGGAATTGGATACGGTGCGCGAGGCGTACTCATGCCTCGCAGACCTGCTTTTGAGCGGCGACAACTTTCGCGGGCGCGTGGACAAGCGGCACGGATTTCCGGCGGGCGCCAAATTGGAAAAGGGCCGGTTGACTGCCTTGATCGCGAACCTCGGAAAGATCGAAGGTATCGAGCAGGCGCTTGCCGAGATCGTAAATCTGCCGTCGGCTCGATACACCGACGAAGAGTGGGCAATCGTGAAGGCTTCCTTCACTCTGCTTCGCCATGCCGCAGGCGAACTGCGCGTCGTTTTTGCAGAAACCGCAACCACCGATTACGTTGAGGTCGCGCAGATCGCGCTCAATGTCCTCAAAGGCGAAAGCGACGCGCCCATCGATGCCACGCTTGCAGCCACGGAACGCGCTCGCCATTTGTTGGTTGATGAGTTTCAGGATACGAGCCGCCGCCAGCATCAGCTCCTCGCGCATCTGATCCGAACCTGGCCCGATCGTGCGGGCCGCACGTGTTTCGTCGTCGGCGATCCCATGCAGTCCATTTACTTCTTCCGCGACGCCGATGCAGAGCTCTTTCCGCGTGTCGAGCGTCTCGGCTTTGAGATCCCTGACGATCAGCCATTGCGTTTCGAAGCAGCGGTTCTTACTGCCAACTTCCGTACCGCCGCTCCGCTCATTGAGCAAATCAACGACGCGTTTGCGCAGGTTTTTGCATCTGACGACGGCGGCGGCATTCGCTACTCCCCAGCAGAAGCGGCGCGCGAAGACATCGCAAAGCCGGGCCTCCATCTTGTCACCGGCGCAGCTCTGCCCATGCAGCTTCATCTTGAATTCATGCCGCAGGCCGTGCAGGGTGGCTCCAATCCCGAACGGCAAAAAGTGCTCGCGGCAGAGCGCATGGCGGCGCAGGAGAAGCAGACCGCCGAAGTCCTTTCCCTGATTCGCAGACACATTCCTCAAATCGAAAAGGCTCGCGAGGCCGGCCAGAGATACCGCATCGCTGTGCTGGGCCGCGCGCGTAAATCGCTCGTGCCCGTTGCGCAGGCACTGCGCGAGGCCGAAATCTCCTTCCGGGCTATCGATCTTGAAGAGCTGAAGCAGCGTCCCGAGATCATCGACGCGCTGGCTCTCGCCCGCGCTCTCCTCAATCCTGAGGACCGCGTGGCCTGGCTCGGCGTGCTGCGCGCGCCCTGGTGCGGCCTTTCGCTTGCCGATCTGCACACTTTGACAAGCGCCGACGATCGCGGTTTGCGCGAGCGTCCCGCTCCGGAATTACTCTCCGAGCGCAACGAACTTTTGAACAATGAGGCGCGTCAGGCAGTCGATCGGGTACTGGACGCACTGGAATTTGCCGGCCGTATTCGCACTGACGAGCCTACATCTTCGGTCGGAACATGGATCGAGCAAGTGTGGCTGCGCCTTGGCGGCGCGCAATGTGTCGACGCTGTTGCGCGCGCCAATCTCGACCTGCTCTGGAAGACACTCGACGATTTGCCGCAAGGTGAGCCGGACATCCTCGGCGCTGTGATGGACGCAGCCCTCAATAATCTCAAGGCGTTGCCCGATCCTGCCGCCGGCAGCGACTGCGGCGTGCAATTGATGACCATTCACGGAGCCAAGGGGCTTGAATTCGAGGTGGTCATTGTGCCCGATCTGCAGGCCCCCGCCGGCCGGGGCACACACGAGATGCTCTCCTGGCTCGAGCGTGGCATTTCCCCCGATTCCGACTCGGATGGTGCAGAGCACGATGCTTCGATTACAGAATTTCTCATCGCGCCCTTCCAGCAGAAAGGCGCCGACCGCGGAAAAGCAAAACAGTGGGTCGACCGTCAACGCCACGAACGTGAATTACAGGAATCGCGCCGCCTCCTCTACGTCGCCTGCACCCGCGCCCGCGACGAGCTGCATCTGTTCGCCCGTCCATCGTATAAATCCGCGGAAGATGGTTCTCTCATCCTTGTAGAGCCATCCGAGAGCCTGCTAAAGACTGCCTGGCCCGCGTTTGAGGCCGATGTCCGCCGGCGATTCGACGAGTGGCGCGAAAGCAATATCTCAGTCGTATCCGCTGCGCCATCCGCCGCATCGGCTCAGATCGAGTCGATCGCCGCATCCGGCGAAGACGGTCTGTTCGAGATGCCTTCCCCGGCCAAGCCGACTCCCCTCCGCCGCCTCCCGTCCGGCTTCCGTACCGCGGCCACGGGGCTATCGTTGGCCTCGGCGAAAATGCCGAACCTCGGCGCTGGTCAATTGTATGAACGTCATGAAGGCGGGCTGCTTTCGCGCGCACTCGGAAAAGCGGTTCACCTTCTGCTTCAATACCTGGCAGAATCGCTCGCTGCCCAGACGTGGGATGCAGCCTGTGCGGCTCTCCCGGCTCTCGAACCGCGTATCGCCGCCGAGGTTCGCGCCGTCGGCATCGATCCGTCTCATGCCGGCCGCATCGCCGCACACGCGGTGCAGATTGTGCTCCAAGCTGCCGCAGATCCTGTGGCAAATTGGATTCTCTCGCCGCACCAGGAAGCAGCCAGCGAAGTCCGCTGGTCGGGCGTCGTTGACGGGGATCTGCGCACTGTGCAGGTCGATCGCGTATTTCTCGACGGCCGCGCACCACGATCGTCCGCAGATTTCGCTACCGACCCAACCTGGTGGATTATCGATTACAAAACTGCACACGAGGACGGCCTCGATCCCTCGACTGCATTGCCGGAGTTGCGCCGGACCTTCGCGCCGCAGATCGAATCCTACGCACGAATTCTGCGCAACCTGCACGGCGCGGATGCGACCGTCTTCGGCGGCTTGTACTACCCGCGGATGCTGCTCTTCGACTGGTGGGAATTGTAGGTTCGCGCCGCATCTACCATGCACAGCATTGCGGCGTTGCGCCTCAAGCCTTGCACAATTCTTCGGCCAACATGTCCCGGTGGTCCATCACCAGTTTCTCTGCGTTCAGCAAAACCAGCGCATAGGCGGAAAATGCCGCCGCAGCGAAGGCGCCAAAAATCATTGCGGCTAACCATGGCTCATGGAGATACCGGCACAGGAACACCACCGGAAACTGCAGTGCCAGGCTACCGAACAGAACCACGAAGATCAAAAGTCCACTGGTGCGGCCAGTGGGTGTGACGCGCCTGCGCTGCGACTGCCCAGGGACAAACTTGCGCGGCGCCTGAATCGACCGCAGTGTGCCCAGCGCCAGATTCGCCCCGATCACGAAGCTAGTCCAGAGTCCCGTGGCAACCTGTGTCGAAAGTGGAATACGGCCGTGAGACAGCAGCGAAACCAGAACCCATGCGCCCCCTGCTTCCGCCAGAACCACGGCCAGGCCGGCAAGATTTTTGGCCACAATCACATCACGCAACCGCACCGGCGCGAACAGGTACACCTGCACTCCAAGTCCGTCCGCGCCGAAAATGTTGTACAAGCCGGCGAGTACCCCGACCAACGCGTACGCGATGGCTGCCGGCAGAAAATAAGTTGGGCTCTGGGCGTACGTTGTCCGAGCGAGAATCACAATGAAGATCAGAGGCATGAGGAGCCCGATCAGTTGAGTGCTGTTGCCGCGAAGCATTAGCCACTCCTTTCGCAGGCACGCCCCGATGACCGGAGAGAATTCCTCGCCCTCGCGTGACCGCGCCCCGGGCATCGCCGCGGCACGCGCAACCGCTCGCTCGCGCGTGGCAGTTCGCGGCGGCGCGCTGCGGCTCAAACCCTCGCTCAAATACTCCCCAAGAAACTGTTTATGAAGCCGGATCGCGAATGCTGCAGCAACGAGCGCCGTGCTGGCCAGCAAGCCGATGAATTCGAGCAGCGCAATTATGGGCCGCCCCGCGAGCAGGATTGCATTTGCCGCGAACCCCGGCGGAAGCCAGCTTAAATATGATCCCGATCCGTGCAAAAGGCGCAGGACAAAACCATGCGACGCAGCCACACCGCGCACCGGAGCACGCTGAAAATTGAGAAATTGGAAGCTGATGGCAACGAGCGCCATCAACATGCCAAAAATCTCGCGGAAGCGCCGGTTGGCAAGCCATCGTTCCATCCATGCCTCAATGGCTCGCGTCAGGAAGATGTTCATCAGCGCATAGACGCCGAGGACAACCACAGCGGGAAAAACCAGAACGGGCTTGGCAATGCCGATTCCTACGGCCGCAGCCAACAATGCGAGAGAGCCCACGACTGTGCTTGGCGTCAGCAGGCCGAACATGGTCCGCAAAACCAGGTAGCGCCCGAAGCGCAAAGGAAAACGGATCAACGAAGATGGATCGAAGCTGGATACGGCAGCGGCAATATTCAGTCCGTTGATGCTCACAAATTGCCACAGGAGCGTAACGGCCGCGAGCAGCGGCGCAAGATTCTGCGGCTTCTTTTCGGCGATGGCCTCCCAGGCCAGAAATCCGCTGCCCAGGATTGGAGCGATCGCCATGAGCGCGAAAAATGGCCACACGATCAGTCGCAACAAAATCGCGAACACAAAGCCGGTCGCCTGCTGCCTCGTTCTGGGCCGCAGAAACGTGCTGTTCACAAAGATTCGCCATCGCAGCCATGCGACGGCGAGTAGCTGCGCCCACACTGAAATCGGCTGCGCTGCGCCGGCGCTTATCTCAGCCATGAAAGCTCCTGCTCCGGCGCCGTTGCCGCCGGACTGCCTTCACGATCCGTTCCGACGATCTCGAGAAATATGTCTTCAAGGGTGCGGGGCGCGGCGCCCGCCGCTGCACTGCCCGCACCGAATCCGGTTCGCCCCTCGCGTGCGCCGGCGGCGCGCAGCTCGGCGAGCGAGCCCTGGGCCACGAGCTGCCCGCGATGAATGATGGCCACATGCGTACAAAGCCGCTCCACAATCTCGAGCACGTGGGAGGTGAGAAAGACAGTGGCGCCACGCGCAATCATCCGCTGCAGCATCGATTTCAACGTGCCCGCTGCGACCGCATCCACACCCTCGAACGGCTCGTCGAGGAAAAGAACTTTCGGCCCGTGAATCACCGCCGCTGCCAGCGCCAGCTTCTTCTGCATTCCATGAGAAAAGTCGGTGATCAGCTTCTTGCGCTCATCGGCCAACTGCATAAATTCCAGAAGCTCCCTGGTCCGCTGCAACGCGGTCTCCCGATCCAGGCCGTACATGCGCCCCACGAACCGCAGATACTCGCTCGCGGTCAGACGCCCAAAGAGAGCCATCCCCTCCGGAACCACTCCCACCTGCCGCTTGATCTCAGCAGATTTAGCCTGCAGGTCTTCGCCAAGAATGCGAATGCTGCCCGACGTGGGCGCCATCAGTCCGGTGAGCATTTTGATCGTGGTCGATTTGCCTGCGCCGTTCGGTCCCAGGAAGCCGAAGAATTGCCCGGCATCGACGTGCAGGTTCACATCCTTCACGGCTTCAAAGTCGCCGAAGCGCCGCGTGAGCGCCGTGGTCTCGATGGCGGGAGTGGTCATAACGGTTTTCTTGCACAAACAAACGTAAAAGCCTGAGTCCTTGGGCGTCTCGTGCGGCGCCGCATAGCTATGCTGCGCATGTCGCGAAACTGCGCTCCGTTGTTGCCGATGTGTCCACAATACACGGCAGGGCGGCTCGGCCCCGAACAAATCTTTGCGGCAGTTTGACTCTCAAGCCTTTGTGAAACAACACAGGATTTCGATGTGCGCGCATTTCCACAAGAAAGCGTTATTTTGTGGGTTCGCACGCCTCAGCGGCTCTCAACAGCGAAGTCATATTTCGCTATCATAGAGAGAACGGAAGGTTGTTTTTCCTTCATTCCCCCCAGGAGGATTTCCCCCATGACTGATGCCGTCAAGAAGACGACAAAGAAAGTGGCAACCACCGCAAGCAAAGCGAAAGCGCCCGCAAAACCAGGCAAGAAGTCCGTCGCCAGCAACGGTCACACGGCAAATGGTGCAGGAAACGGAATTTCGCGCGATCAGATTGCAATGCTGGCACACAAGTACTGGATGGAGCGCGGCTTCCAGCACGGGAACGATGCGGACGATTGGTTCCGCGCCGAGCAGGAACTGCGGGCAAAAGCGTCCTGACGAATATATTCTGAACTTTAAAACAGATGATCCTTTCCGGCGCCCGTGAAGACTGCCGAAAAGGATCAGGTTTTTGCGCGCGTTTCTGCCGGGGCCCTACTGCAGATTCGCCATCAGGCTGTCGAGTGCACTCTTCGGCGGCCGTGTCAGCGACTCAGGCAAAGTGGCCAGCGGATCGTCGACCAAGTTGAGCTGATCGACGAACGTTTCTTTCTGCGCGTCGATGTAAAAGACGCCGGTCAGGATCTCGTCCTTGGCATGCGCTTCCATCAGGGTACGCACCGCGTTTGCCTTGTCGGTCGGATCGTAATCTTCGAGAAGCTTGCGCAGCCGGAGTTGCGAGCCATCGTGCATCTCCACGTTGTACACCTCGCCCGAATCGTAATCCACTTCGATCTCGTCGAAGCTGGCGATGAATCCGATCTCGTTGATCGGCTCGTCGTTCTCCTGCAAAAACTTGTAGCTCTTGGTTGAGCCCTCGTGATCGTTAAACGTAACGCAGGGGCTGATCACATCGAGCATCACAGTTCCCTGGTGCGAAATCGCGGCCTTCAGCATCGAGAGCAACTGCTTTTTGTCGCCGGAGAACGAACGACCCACGAAGGTAGCGCCCAGCATGATGGCAAGGGCGCAGGTATCAATCGGCGGCAGTTCGTTGATGACGCCTGTCTTCAACTTCGACCCGATATCGGCCGTGGCTGAGAACTGGCCCTTCGTCAATCCGTAAACACCGTTGTCTTCAATGATGTAAATCATGGGCAGGTTGCGCCGCATCAGGTGCACAAATTGCCCCATCCCAATCGACGCCGTGTCGCCGTCGCCGGAGACACCCAGCGCCATCGAGGCGCGATTCGCCACGACCGCGCCGGTGGTGATGCTCGGCATGCGCCCGTGCACGCCGTTAAAGCTGTGGGCGCGGCTCATAAAGTAGGCGGGACTCTTTGACGAGCAGCCAATGCCGCTCATCTTCATCACGTGCTCAGGCTGCACGCCCATCTCGTACATCGCATCGATAATGCGCTCTGAAATGGCATTATGGCCGCAGCCGGCGCACAAGGTCGACTTGCCGCCGCGGTATTCAACGACCGGCAATCCAATGTGATTCACCTTCGGGCCCGGAGCCCCATTCGCTGTCGTGGTAGCCATATTAGAGGCCCTCCTTGGTTGCAAATTCTTCGCTGATAGTGCGCGCATCCACCGGCAATCCGTTGTAATGCAGAATGCTGCGCAGCTTGACCACTTGATCGCCGGGGAGATCCAGCTTCAGCAGGCTCGCCATCTGCGCATCCCGGTTCTGCTCCACCACGTAGACGCGCTCATGGCTGGCTACAAAGTCGTGGATCTCGTGCGCAAACGGATACGCGCGGATGCGCATGTAGTCCACGCTCAGCTTGTGTTCTTTTTCGATCTGGTCGAGGCTCTCGCGCAACGCGAAATCGGTGGAACCGAACGCCAGGAACCCGATCTTCGAGGTCCCGTTCTTGATGACCACGGGCGCGGGGACCAGCTTGCGCGCATTTTCGAACTTGCGCATCAGCCGATCCATCACCTTCTGGTATTCATCAGGTTTCTCTGTATAACCAGCCGCGTCGTTGTGTCCCGAGCCGCGAGTGAAATATGCGGCCTTGGGATGATTCGTTCCCGGCAGCGTACGCCAGCCAATGCCGTCGCCGTCCACATCGCGGTAGCGCGCAAAACTGCCCAGGCGCTCCAGATCTGCAGCGGTCAGCACTTTGCCACGATCCAGCGGCTTGTCGGGATATGTGAACTGCTCCGACATCCAGTTATTCATGCCCAGGTCGAGATCGGTGAGCACAAACACCGGTGTCTGCAGCCGCTCCGCCAGGTCAAAGGCCGCCTGGCTCAGCTCGAAGCACTCCTTGACCGAACCGGGGAGCAAAACCACATGTTTGGTATCACCGTGCGAGAGGAAAGCCGTCGAAAGCAAGTCGGACTGCTGCGTACGTGTCGGCATTCCAGTCGAAGGGCCCGTGCGCTGCACGTCGAAGATCACTCCCGGCAGCTCGGCATAGTAACCCAGACCTGTAAACTCCGCCATCAGCGAAATTCCCGGTCCTGAAGTTGAGGTCATAGCCCGCGCGCCCGCCCATCCGGCACCCAGCACCATGCCGATCGCCGCCAGCTCGTCTTCAGCCTGCACCACGGCAAATGTCGCTTTGCCTTCCGGCGTCACGCGGAATTTCTTCAGAAGATCGGTGGTCGCTTCAACCAACGACGTTGACGGCGTGATCGGATACCAAGCCACAACTGTGACGCCCGCAAACACCGCACCCATGCCGCAAGCCGCATTGCCGTCCACAATGATCTTGCCCTTGGTCTCGTTCATCGGCTCAAGGTAGTACGGATCCTGCTTGGTAAACGTGGCCTGTGCATAGTCAAACCCGGCCTTCACAGCGCCGAAGTTCAGGTCGAAAACCTTCTGCTTCTTGGCAAACTGTTTGCGCAGCCCGTTCTCGACCACCGCAAGATCGATCTGCAGTAGTTGCGCCGCCGCGCCCACGTACACCATGTTCTTCACCAGTTTGCGCAGCTTGGCTTCAGGGCAAATGGCGACGGCGATTTTGTCGAACGGAACCGGATAGCAGACCACATCCTCGCGGTACTGCTTCAGGTTCAGGTTCTCTTCATAGATGGCCACGCCGCCCGGCGGCAGAGCCAGAATGTCCTCGCGCGCCGTCTCGGGATTTAGCGCCACCAGCACGTCGGATTCCCGTTTGCGCGCCACGTAATTGTCTTTGCTCGCCCGGATGATGTACCAAGTCGGCAATCCGGCAATGTTGGAGGGGAACAGGTTCTTCCCGCTCACCGGGATTCCCATTCCAAAAATGCTCTTCAGCAGCACGCTGTTCGCGGACTGCGACCCCGATCCGTTGACCGTGGCTACGATGATGCTGAAGTCGTTAACAATGCGCCGATCCGCGCTGCGCGCGCCCTGTTCTTGACCCAGGGCGAGGTGTCCTGTCGCCATGTGGCGGGATTCCCTTCAAATAGACTATGAGCGCTTCTCGTGCGCTGGCTCAATGATGCCGGCTGAGCGCGCCCCGATATGTGATTATAGTCACTTTGAACTCTCTCTGTCCCACTCCGCGCCACAATGGTAACCTCTGCAAAAGCCACACTTACACCGCACTCGGAGGCGAGCACAGATCCGCCATTTAAAACTGCCATTTACTGTAGTTCGTGGGCCGAGCCGGCCCGTGCGCGCCATCCCCGATCTTCTTTCCCAGCGTCGCAACCGCTTTGTTTTCATTCGCCCACGGCCATAAACACATGTGGACGCCCGGCATCGGCGTGACCAGCCCGCTTGCCCATCAATCGCGCGTCAATGACACCGCTACGAGCTACCGACTGCTGGCAACGAGCTGCCGCTTCGAGTCCCTCTGCCACCGCACCAGTACCGCCAGTGCAATCGCAATGAGAGCCGCCGTCAGGCCGATCCAAAGTCCATAGATTCCCCAATGCATTCCGAAGCAAAGGAAGAATCCAAGCGGCAGGCCGAGGACCCAATACCCCACCAGGTTCGCCATCATCGGAGCCTGCGTCTCTCCCAGTCCCCGGAGCGCCCCCGTCGACACAATCTGGATCCCATCGAACATTTCAAACGCCGCCACAATCACCAGCAGCGTCGGCCCTACCGCAAGCACCCGCGCATCGCTCGTATAGAGCTCAATCAGCGGCCTAGGCCAAGCCACAAATGTCACGGCTGCAAGCAGCATAAAGCTCGTGCCCAACCCCAGCGCCAGCCATCCCGCGCGCCGCGCCTTTGCCGCGTCTCCCGCACCCATGGCGTGGCCCACACTGATGGCCGCTGCCGCTGAAATCCCCAGCGGCACCATATACGTCACGCTCGCGTAATTCAGCACAATCTGGTGTGTCGCCAGAGCCACCGGCGTCAGGTATCCGGCGGAAAAGGTCGCCAGGTTCCACGCGCCTACCTCCAGCAGAATCTGCCCTGCCGCTGGCGCTCCCAGCCGCACCAGCTTCTTCAGCCGCGCCGCCTGCGGTCCCGCCCAGTGCTTAAATAGCGGATGCCCGCGCTTGCGCTCGTATCTCCACGCAAAGCCCAGCAGCGCAACCGCCATGGTGATGCGCGCAGCGACCGTCGACAGCGCCGATCCGTTCACGCCCAGCGCAGGAAATCCCAGCTTGCCGTAGATCAGCACCCAGTCCCCGAACCAGTTCACAAGATTTGCGAAAAGGTAGGTCACAGTGATCACGCGGACTTGTCCTACGCCTTGCAAATAGCGCCGTGCTGCTCCATAGATCAGCAAAGGCAGCGTGCCCAGCAGCAGGAGCCGCAGATATCCGCCCGCCGGCGCGGCCACCGCCGCGTCGATCCCAAAGCGAGTGAAGGCAAAACTTGCCAGCCAGATCAGGATCATCAGCGGCAGAGCGGCAATCAGCGCCAGGTACACGCCCTGCGCCAGCCAGCGGTGGCACTCGTCGTGATCGTCGCGCCCGTAGGACTGCGCCACGAGCGTGTCGAGGCCCAGCATAAGCCCCACGCCGAAGAGCGACGGCGTATAGCAGACAGCATTACCCAGCGCCACCGCGCCGATGGCCGCCGGCCCCAGCCGCCCCACCATGATGGTGTCGACCACGCCCTGCGTCATCCAGCCCAGTTCGCTCAGCACCACCGGCACGGCCAGCACCACCATCGCGCGCAGTTCACCCCGCCAATCGGCCTTCGCTGGTCCCATCTCTCCAATTTAGCTGGCGCACGGCATGTCCGATGCAAGCCTCACTCGGAATAACCCGTTGATCCACGACGGGTGGTCCACAGTCCCAGCTCAGTTCCTTCTTCTCCAGTCTTTCAGTCCCGTCGGGGGTTCGTGTTCTACTGAACCTGTGCGGCATGGCCTCCTCACGCATGGGGCCACAACGCGGCCAGAAAATCCGTTTTGCCTGAAGAATTAAGTCCCCATTCAACTCAAACCAATTCGCGAATCCGAGGAGATCACGATGAAAATCAGATACATTCCGGTGTTGATTTTGATGACAGCGTTTTGCGGGTTCGGCGCGCAGGCGCAAATGGGAGGCGCATCGTCGATCGCTCCCGGCTCGCAGGTTGCGCCCGCAGCCACCTTCGACGCGCTCCTGGGCATCCCCGAGAAAGCCATGATGAGCCTGGTTCAGGCGATGCCGGCCGACAAATTCACCTTCGCGCCCAGCCAGGCCATCTTTGTGCCGTCGCAAAAGACTGAGTACACCGGCGTTCGCACATTCGCCGGTCTCTGTATCCATGTAGCGCAGGCCAACTATGGCCTGGGCGGTCGCATCGGCGGGCCCAAGCCGGATATCGATCCCGCTTCACTTGCAAAACTTACCGACAAGGACCAGATCGTTGCGGCGCTGCAGGCGTCCTTCGATTTCGTGCACAAGTCTATCGCGACTCTCACCACGGCCAATGCGTTCGAGAGCGTGCGCGGGCCGATGACACGCGCCAGCGCCGCAGCTTTTGTCGCGATGCATACCTACGACGAGTACGGGCAGATGGTGGAGTACCTGCGCATGAACGGCATGGTGCCCCCCGCCAGCCAGCGGTGACGGAATTTCGCGAGCCGCAGTAAACCGCATTTGCCGCTGCCTGCCTCATCTGTGCACCAAAGAAAAAGCCCACCCTGGCTTTCCCAGGGTGGGCCTGACGGCTATTCACGAATCACCCATTACTGTTCCCCTGTTCCCTGCCCTCTCTACCGTTCCTTCGGCGAGAAGCCGAGTTGGAAGGTAACCGTAATCCTGCGGCCCGGTAGCACCGGCTTTTTTTGACAATTGAGCAGGGCTACGCTGCGCGTTGTTCTTTTCCTGCGTTCTGATATTTGTCGAGAGCATCAACGACCGCGGTTAGCACCTGATCGTAAGACCCGAGCATCTCATGCTGATGCGAATCGTGAGTGGACCAGAGGATTCGTATCTTCACTGATTCGGCGCTCACGTCCACGATGAGTGCCTCGGGCTCGGGATCCCCCAATACGCCAGGGACTCCCCGGACCACGTTCACGAGCATGCCTTTCAATTCCTGCAGACTCCCGTTCTTTTTCACGTCAATGTCGTACTGCCACCTGCGCGTTCCCATGGCAGTATTTACGGTGACAGAGTGAGTGAACAGATCTGCATTTGGAATCACGACTTCGCGCTCGTCGTAGGTTTTGATAATCGTCGCACGGGTCTGAATTTCCTGCACTCTGCCCTCGAAGGCATCTACTTTGATCTCGTCCCCCACACGGAATGGCTCCGACCATAAAAGAAGCAGGCCAGCGAGAAAGTTTTGCAATATATTCTGAAACGCAAACCCAATCGCCACGCCTCCAATACCCAGAATCTTGATGAGATCGGATACCTGGAAGGATGGAGCAACGATCGAAACCGCCACCAGCAGCCCAAATAGAACTGTGGCTCCTGCTATCAGCCTTGCGAATACCAACGCGACATTCTCGCGGCGCTTTGACACGGCTCGCTGGATGAAGTGGGCTGCAAGATGGCTGAGGCCGTAGAACGCCAGGAAAACCACGATCGCCACGATCAACGATGGGATTCGATCAATAAACCCCGTGATCATGTGCTGTGTCGCTTGCCATAATTTGCCAATTGTCGTATTCATCACAGGCCCGGTAACTCCTCAAAGAGGAGTTAGATGCCGTCGGGCAGACATTTGTTCGATCGAGTCTCCGCTGGGGCGGATTCAGGGGCCATTACAACGGTTTGTATCCAGCCTCGGTGCGCTCTTTTACCGCGTCGTCGTTCAGCGCCACGCCAATCCCGGGCCGCTCCGTCACTTCAAGGTACCCATCGCTTAACTGCACCGGCTCCGTCAGCGACGTGTACTGTTTGTTCAAGTAGTACGTCCACTCCAGGATCATCACATTCGGCGCAGTCAAACAAACGTGCGCGTACGCCATGGTAGCCAGCGGCGAGGCCACGCCGTGCGGCGCCATCGGAATCCCGTACACTTCCGCCATTGCTGCAATCTTCCGCGCCTCCAGCAAACCGCCCGTCTTCGACATGTCCGGCTGAATGATGCTGAGCGCTTCCTTCTCGAAAAACGGGCGATACCCATAGCGGCTGTAAATGTTCTCTCCCGCCGCAATGGGAACGTGCGTATTGTTCCGCACCCGCAGCATGGCGTCCACGTCGTCGCTCGGGACCGGTTCCTCCACCCACATCAGCCGGTAGGGCTCCAGCAGCCGGCAAAGCTCGATCGCCGTCTCTACGTCATAGCGGGCGTGGCACTCCAGCGCAAAGTCGTAGTCCTTGCCCAGCTTCTGCCTGAAGCCGTCGACAAATCCCACCAGATCGTCTAATTGCGCAGTGTTCAAGTGCAGGCCCCACAGCTTTCCCGGGTCGAATCCCTTGTTCAGAGTCCACTGGTCAGGGCTGTAGTCGATTCCCACCTTCAGCGCCTTCACCTTGGTCTCCGCGATCAGACGCACCGCCTCATCGGGACTGGCCGCATGCAGATACACCGGAACCTTCTCGCGTACTCGGCCGCCCATCAGCCGGTACACAGGCACGTTCATCGCCTTACCCGCCAAATCCCACAGCGCCATCTCCACGCCGCTCATAGCGGACAAATACGGACCGCCCATCCCGCGCATGAACAACGGCGAGGGAGCTCCGCCTGTCGAGCCTCGCTTCCACCCCCACAGGTCGTAAAGGATCCCTTCAATGTCCAGCGGATCGCGGCCCACCAGGCTCGGTCCCATGTACGAGTTGACGATGTCTTCGGCCCCGACGGTATCCATGGTCTCGCCGGTGCCGGTCAACCCCTGGTCGGTGTACACACGCACAAAGCGGCTGTTGAAACCATCGCGCAGCCGCACCGCCCGTATCTCGCGGATCTTCAGCTTGGGAACAGACGACGTGCCCTGCGCGCGCGCGCTTGCCACGTACGCGCCGTAGAGCAATGCAGATCCTTGAAAAAGTTCGCGCCGATTCATCTGGCGGAGGCTATCACAGCCATGCGGAGAATGACAAACGCAGCTCTGCCGTTGTGTCCCACCCGCGCTTGTTAGGATTGGATCGGCCAAACTTCGTCTCCAAGGAGGTCTCTGTGAAGCTTTTCACTTTTGTTGCCGTCCTCTGCCTCGCCCTGCCATCCATGCTCTTCGCCCAGGACCAATCGCAAAGCCAGCTCGGCGCCCAGTCCGTCCCCGAGATTCCATTCGATTCGGTTCCCAACTTTCTGAAGCTGCCGCCGGATATATATCTGGGCGAGGCGTCGGGCGTGGCCGTGAACTCCAAGGGGGACATCTTCGTGCTTTCGCGTGGCAACACCACCGGGCCGGCCTATGGCGCGGCCGCCGCGCAGCTCCTGGAGTTCGCGCCCGATGGAACCTTCATGCGCGAGATCGGCCACAACCTCTACGCCTGGTCGTTCGCACATGCCGTAAAGGTGGATAAGCAGGACAACGTCTGGGTCACCGACAAGGGGTCTGACATGGTGATCAAGTTCGATCCCCAGGGCCGCGTGGTGATGGTCTTCGGGCGTAAGCAGGAAGCCGCCGACGAACACACAGGACCGCTCAAGCACCCGCATCCGCCACTTCCCCCGGTCGACGGCGAATTCCGCCAGGTAACGGATGTGACGTGGGACCCGCAAGGCAACGCTTACATCAGCGATGGCTACATCAACTCGCGCGTGGCAAAGGTTGATAAGAACGGCAAATGGTTAATGTCCTTCGGCACGCCGGGAGACGGGCCCGGACAGTTCAACACACCGCACTCGATCGCCGCCGACAACGAGGGACACATCTACGTAGCCGACCGCGGCAACGCACGCATCCAGGTCTTCGATGAGAACGGTCAATTTCTGCGCCAGATCAAGATCGATGTGCCGTTCGACTACGCGACGGCCACGGCGGCCATCGGCCCCAAGCCCCCGCAGAACGCGACCGGGACGCAATCGCCGGGCGCGCCCTGGGCCATTTGCATCACGCCCGGACCGCATCAAGTGCTTTACTCCTCGGATGCATTTCCGGGGCGCATCTATAAACTCACTCTCGATGGCAAGGTACTGGGGGTGCTGGGCGAGACAGGCAAACAGCTAAAGCAATTCGGCTGGATTCACGAGATGGCCTGCCCGTCAGAGAACGTGCTCTACGTGGCTGAGCTACTGAACTGGCGTGTGCAGAAGCTGATTCTGCATCCGAAAAAGTAGCGGCTTTCGGCCCGGCTAAAGCCGTGCCCTTGTAACAAAACTGATTTTCGAAACATGCTCTACGAACTTTGAACGTCGAACTGTGTCTCTGGCGTTTCCACCGCGCGTTCGGCCTTGGTGCGGTCCCGCACCGCCCATCCCGCTAACAGAAGACTCGGAGCCGACGCAGGCTCCAACTCGCCGAGTTCGCCCAGAGAAGTGTGCGCCACCTGCTGTTCCCGCTGCGCCGCGTGAGAAACCACCGCGCACGGCAATTCCGCCGGCAGCCCTTCGGCCATCCACTCGGCGGCCAGCAGCTTCAAATCCCGCCCCGGCATGTAGACGACGCGCGTCGCGGCTTCCCGCGCCGGCAGCGCCTCGCGATTGTGCGATCGCGCATGATGCCCCGTCGAGAAAATCACATGCGAAGCCCACTCGCGATCGGTCAACGAACGGCCAATGGCCGCCGCCGCCGCAAATGCCGCCGAAATGCCGGGCACTATCTCGAACGGCACATCGGCGTCATCGAGCGCTGCCATCTCTTCTGCTGCGCGGCCAAACAGCATCGGATCGCCGCTCTTGAGCCGCACCACGCTGCGGCCCGCGCGCACCTGCTCGATCATGAGCGCGTTGATCTCCTCCTGCGTGATCGACTTATTCCCGCAGCGCTTGCCCACGTTTACTCGCTCGGCTTCCGGCGCAGCCAGTTCCAGAACTTCCTGCGGCACCAGGTCGTCATGAAGAATCGTGTCGGCGCTCTCAATCAAGCGCAGCGCCTTCACCGTCAGCAATTCGGGGTCGCCCGGCCCTGCTCCCACAAGATAGACGTGCCCGGCCTGCGCACGCGCCGCTTCCCTGCCCGTCCGCGCCAACTGCTTGGTCGAGCACAAGGCCGAGTCGCAGATCTGCCGATGCGCGAGCTCGTGCAGCAGCAGCCGGCGCTCTTCGCCGCGGTTGTGCGTCGCCAGCACTTCACGGCGCAGCGTGCCGAGTCGCGCCAGCCACTCACCCAAATCTTCGGGGAGCTGTTCGTCGATCTCGCGGCGCAGCCGCTGCGCAACAGCCGGACTTTCGCCTGCCGTCGAGATTGCGATCTGCAGATCGCCACGCCGCACCACCGAGCCGAAAAAGAAATCGCAGTTAGGAATATCGTCCACACTGTTGCATGGAATGCCCCGCGCGGCCGCCTCGCGATACACCGACGCATTCACTTCGGGCGCATCCGTCGCCGCAATCACAATAAAGTTGCCGTCGAGGTCCGTAGGCACGAACTCGCGAAGGATCAAATCCAGCTTGCCTTCGGAGGACAAATCGCGGATTTCAGGCCGCGCAGCAGGCGCAATTACACGCAGGCGCAATCCGGTTTTGAGCAGCGTACCGATCTTCTCGAGCGCAACAGTCCCCGCGCCCACCAGCAGTGCGGGTCGCCCTTCGAGATTCAAAAAGATCGGCAGCAAACTCATTTCACTCCGTCCCGCGTTCGTTTGGTCCCTAGTCCCTTGGTCCCTGTCTTTCTCACTCCGCAACAGCGTGCGGCACACGGCCGGTCGGCAGATCGCGCTCGACTGGCTCCAGCAGTTCGCCCGCGAGTTGTGCGCGCAGTTCGTCGTTGGAGTGACGTGCGAACCACGAGCGCAGGCTTTCGTCGTATTGCCTTCCGCCCAGATAATTCCGCAGCAGCCGCTCGATCGCTTCCGGCACAAGCGGCGCGGGGCAGCGATAGCCCACCGGCCTTGCAATGCCCGCATGTTCGCCAACCGCCCCGCCCAGGCAAAAGTAGAACGCATCAGTCAGCTTGCCTTCGTGCTTGATCTTCTTGCCTTCGAGGCCAATGTCCGCGATCCAGTGCTGGCCGCAGCTGTTGGGGCAGCCTGTGACGTGCAGCTTCAACTGCTGGTCAAACTGCGGCAGCCGTTCCTCGAGCTCATCCACCAGCCAGCGTGCGAATCCCTTGGTCTCGGTGATCGCCAGCTTGCAGAACTCCGTGCCGGTGCAGGCGATGGCGCCGCGCCAGAACGGCGAAGCTTCGACGTGCAGTCCAATCTGACCCAGTTCGTGCGCCAGCTCGCTCGTCTTCGCGTACGGTATGTTGACAAAGACTAAATTCTGCGAAACCGTGGCGCGCAGCGAGCCGCTGCCGAAACGCTCGGCCAGGTCTGCCGCAACTTCGAGCTGCTCTCCCGTCATGCGGCCGCGCAACACCGATGCTCCCACATAGGCCAGGCCAGGCTGGCGCTGCGGATGAATGCCGACGTGGTCGCGAAGGCTTTCGTCGGGAATCTCTTCGGGCACCGCGGGGTCAAGTTTGAAGTCGAGCCGCGCATGCAGCTCATCGAGAAAACGCTCAGCGGTCCAGCCTTCGCGCATGAAGAGGTATTTCAGGCGGGCACGCTCGCGGCTTTCGCGTAGGCCCTGCTGATCGCGAAAGATCTCGGTGACGCCGCGAACGACACGCACCGCCTGATCGGGCCGCACAAACGCGTTGAGACGGACAGCAAGATGCGGCTCGTTCGAAAGCCCTCCGCCTACGCGCAGCGAGTAGCCCACTTTGCCGTCGCGTACTGCGGGCGTCAGCGCAATGTCGTTAATCTCGGGATAATTGCACCACGACGGGCAGCCTGTCGCCGAAATTTTGAACTTGCGCGGCAGATTGTAGAACTCCGAATTTGCCGTCAACAGATGCGCGATCTCGCGCGCAATCGGCGAAGCGTCAATCAGTTCATCGGCCGCAACACCCGCCAGCGGGCAGCCAGTCACGTTGCGCACCACGTCGCCGCACGCGCCCTTCGGTGAAAGACCGATTGCATCCAGGGCGTCGACCACTTCCGGCAGCGATTCAATCGACAGCCAGTGAAGCTGAATGTTCTGGCGAACGGTGATATCGGCCAGGTTGCGCGCGTATTTGCGGGTCAGCCCGCCGATAATCCGAAGCTGATGGGCAGAGACGATGCCGTTGGGGATGCCGATGCGCATCATGAACCAATCGGTGGCGAGTCCCTCGCCGCCTTTGCCGCCAGTAGCGCCCACACCGTCGCCCTGCGTGTACACGCCCCACCACTTGAAATAGGCTGAGGCCCATTCCGGAACCACGCTCGAACGGCCCTCGCGCGCGAAGGCTCGAACTTCGTCAAATGCCTCCCATGGGTTCTTTTCGCGCTTCAGGCGCTCCATGCGCTGGGCTTTTGTTTCTTTTTGGGGAATCTCGCTCATCTTCATCCTTTGTGGGTCAGATCCTGCGGGCTAGATCGAGAAAATTTGCCGGCAAAAACGAAATGCCCGCGACAGTTTGTGCTGTGTCGCGGGCATTGGGGAAGCCGTGGATTCTAAAATCTTAAGCTCAGACCCGGATCCTGTGCCGCGCGCGCAGCCTACAGCACCGACAACAGATCGTCGCTCTCATGTACCAAATATTAGACTGAAATGGTCCGATTTGCAAGTATGCGACCGCTGGAGCCATCCGGCGGCCCGCTTTCAGGCGGTCGCCGCTACCGCTTCCAGCTCCCCAAATATCTCGTAAGCGGCCACGTCCGCAGCCCTTGCGCACTCGACAGAGAGTTCCATCGAAATCGGCTGCATGGGATCGATCGTGATGGCGTAGAGCACGACCTCGCGGGTTCCCCCCTGCATGTAAAACGCGTCCAGCAGATCCTTTACGCCGATGTCGTGGGCCGTGAGGGTGGGAGGATAATCGCGCGAGAAGTGCGGCGTTGTGCGCGTGACGGTCCCGGGAGGGTTTCCGTCGGCCGCCGCATCGACAAGAATGATCCGGTCGGCGGATTGGAGCGGCTCCAGCAAAATAAATCCGCCCGTCCCGCCGTCGAGACACTCCACACCGGCCGGCAGCGATTCTTTTTCAAGAGCCCGCACTACGTGAACGCCAACGCCCTCATCGCCCATGATGACGTTGCCGAGTCCAAGTACGAGCGTCTTATTGTGCATGCCAGCTCACTCCCACAATCCTGTGGTCTCTATTTCCCTTGGTCCTTTGTTGCCTTGGTCCCTGCCCCTTCCACCCGGTCGAATTTCCATCCGCCGATGATCGAGGATACCGTACCCCGTCCCTCAATGTAGTCGTGATAGAAGGCAAGATAGACGTGCACGATGATGAAAGTTACGAAGAACCACAGGAAAGTGTGGTGCCAGAAGCGCACGCCAGAGTCGCCGCCCATGAGCGGCACGATCCAGGTGAACATGCGCGGCAGCCAGGAGTTGCTCATGCTGGAATAGAGTGCGAAGCCGGTGATGGTCTGGAAGACAAACGCCAGGAAAGTGCAGAAGTAGATGAGTCCGGCAAGAGCGTTGTGCCCGGTGGAAATTGGCCCGTGCATCTTGGTTTCGAGCACGTCGGCCTTGACGACGTCGACAATCTCCTGCCGCTGCGACGGTTTCAGCGGGAAAAAAGCGCGCCAGCTCGAATACTTGTTGCCGACAAAGCCCCAATAAAGCCTCGCCAGAAAGTTGAACATGTAGACGAACGCTGAGGCGAAGTGGATAAAGCGAACCCAGCCAAACCAATACTGCTGGTAGGCTTCCGGTGCGTTTGCCAGGTGCATGGGGCGCCCGATCATGTAGCCGGTAACACAGAGCAGCACCAGCGCAATCGCATTAATCCAGTGGTAAGCGCGAACCGGCAGTTCCCACACATACACGCGCCGGTACTCGACAGGCGCCCCGCCGTTCAATCGAAATATGTCCTTTGCAGCAGTACCTTGCGTACTCATTGCCCTCACTCGAAGGAAACCTGGTGAAGGTGCCTTCCCTGCGGATCGTACAGATGCACGGCGCAGGCCAGGCACGGGTCAAAGGAATGGATAGTGCGGATAATCTCGACTGGCTGCTCGAGATTGGCAACCGGCGTTCCGATCAGCGACGCCTCGAACGACGAGCGCTGTTGCTTCGCATCGCGCGGTGAGCCGTTCCACGTGGTGGGCACAACCAACTGGTAGTTATCGATGGCGCCGTTGTGGATCTTGATCCAGTGCGCCAGTGCGCCGCGCGGAGCTTCCACCAATCCCACGCCTTCTGCATCCATGGGCCAGCTTTTCGGCTCCCACTTTTCGCCGTTGAAAGTTGACACCTCGTTGATCTTGACGCGATCCATCAACTGGCCATAGAAATCCTTCAGCCAGATCATCGCCAGTGCCGCATCGATGCCCCGGGCCGCAGTGCGGCCCAGCGTGCTGAATAAGGCCGCCACCGGCACGTTGAGCTTGCCCAGCACCGCGCCCACCGTCTCTTTCACATCCTCGTGGCCAGCCGCATACGAAACCAGCAAACGCGCCAGCGGCCCCACTTCCATTGGGTTGTCTTTCCAGCGCGGGGTCTTCAGGAACGAGTACTTGTCGTAGCCCTCGAGTGTTTCGAACGGCGGCTTCGGGCCGGAGTAGTTAATCTGAGTCTCGCCCGCCCAGGGATGGATGCCCACGTCGTTTCCGCCGTCGTAGGTATACCAGGAGTGAGCGATGTATTCCTTGATCTCCTGGTCGTCGCGCGCATTGACGGGATGCACAGTGCTCAGGTCGCGATTGAGAACGGCCCCGCGCGCATACTTGAATGCCTCCGGATGGCCGAAGCCTTTGGTCGGAAATTCGCCATAGCAGAGATAATTGCTCAGGCCGCCGCCATACTTGGCCCAATCTTTGTAGAACGAGGCCACGGCCAGCAGGTCCGGAATGTAGACCTGGTTGATGAATTCATCAGCCTGGCTGATGAGACTCGAAACCAGATTGAGCCGCTCCGAGTTGATGGCGGCCACCTCGTTCATATTGATGGAACACGGAACGCCACCTACAAGGTAGTTCGGGTGCGGATTCTTGCCGCCGAACACAGCGTGAATCTTGACGATTTCCTTCTGCCACTCCAGCGCATCAAGATAATGCGCCACGCCGATCAGATTCACCTCGGGCGGCAGCTTGTAGGCCGGATGGCCCCAGTAGCCATTGGCAAAAATGCCCAGACCGCTGGCGGCGAACGCCTTGATCTTGTCCTGCACAGCGGAGAAGTATGCCGGTGTATTTTTGTCCCATTTGGAGAACGACTGCGCGAGTCCCGCAGCCTTTTGGGGATCGGCCTTCAACGCATTGACGATGTCCACCCAGTCCAGCGCGTGCAAGTGATAGAAGTGGATCACGTGGTCCTGCACGTACTGCGTGGTGAGCATGATGTTGCGGATCAGCTCGGCCGTGGGCGGCACTGAGATGCCCAGCGCGTCTTCAACCGAGCGCACGCTGGCCAGCGCGTGAACCGTGGTGCACACGCCGCATACGCGCTCCGTGATCGCCCAGGCATCGCGGGGATCGCGGCCGATGAGGATCTTCTCCAGGCCGCGCACCATGGTGCCGGCGCTGAACGCGTCGGTAATGACGCCGTTTTCTACCACCGCTTCAATGCGCAGGTGGCCTTCAATTCGAGTAACGGGATCGACGACTACGCGCGTTGCCATGGCTGGTTACGACTCCTTCTGATCTTCGGCGTGTACTTCTGCGATCACGCTGCGCTTGCGGATGTTGGTCACCACCGCATGGGCGGCAACGCCGGCCAGCGTGGCCACTCCAACCGCAGTACCAATGGTGTCGGCGGTGCTCTCGATGCCGAAACCGGGGAAAGAGGAAAGATGCTGATAGAGAGGCCCGTTGTCCCAGAAGCCGGCTTCGCTGCAGCCGATGCAGCCGTGGCCGGACTGGATGGGATAACTGGTGCCTTCATTCCAACGCACCACCGAGCAGGCGTTATAGGTCACCGGACCCTTGCAACCCATCTTGTACAGGCAATATCCCTTGCGGGCATTTTCGTCGTCGAACGACTCCACGAACAACCCGGCATCGTAGTTGGGGCGGCGATAGCAGGTGTCGTGCACGCGGCGTCCGTAAAACTCCTTCGGCCGTCCCAGGCTGTCGAGTGCCGGAACCTGTCCCAGCACCAGCAGGTGCGTCACCACGCTCATCATCACGTCGGCGATGGGCGGGCAGCCGGGCACATTGATCACGGGCTTGTCCACGAGCTTCGAGATCGGCGTGGCGCCGGTCGGATTCGGCTTGGCGGCCTGCACGCAGCCGTTCGAAGCACAACTACCCCAGGCGACAATGGCCGCTGCGTCGGCAGCTACAGTTTGCAGAATCGATTCTGCGGTTTTGCCGCCCACCATGCAGTACACGCCGCCGTCCTTGGTGGGCACGGCGCCTTCCACGAGCACGATGTATTTACCTTTGTTGTTCTTGATGGTGTCGTTCAGGCTCTTCTCCGCCTGAAATCCCGAGGCCGCCATCAGTGTCTCGGTGTAATTAAGCGAAAGCACGTCGAGCAGCGCGTCCGCTACAATCGGGTGCGACGCGCGGATAAACGACTCGCTGCAGCAGGTGCACTCCTGGAAGTGCATCCACAATACGGCCGGCTTCTCTTTCTTTTCAAATACCGACGCCACCTGGGCCGCGCCCGTTTTCCCCAGCCCGGTCATGACCGCGGCCGCAGTACAAAATTGCAAAAAATCTCTGCGGCTGTAGCCCTTCTGCTGCATTGACTGCCAAATGGATTGCCCCATGCCTACCTCGCTCACCGTTTTGCTCCGGCAAATCCCAGGAAACTCGGGAGGGCAAATGCAGCCATGAGATTTGCCGGTCAATGTGACCGAAGTTACGCAGTACAAAGGATGACTGGCTGTGCGCGTCGTCACATGTGTTGCAAATCACTATCTGAGGTAGGGATGACAGGCCTGAGTGATGTGGCTCACGCACCGTCGGTCGAGCACCCTGCATCAAAGGGTGCTCCCACACGCGCCGTCGCTGCATCTCTTCTACGATGTTGTTCCTTCAGCCACTGAAGGAATTGCGCCGTGAGACTTGCCAAGCGCGCGGAACCGGAGCCGGTCCATCATTAAATAAATCACGGGCGTGGTATAGAGAGTAAGCATTTGGCTAAGCAACAGCCCCCCCACGATGCTGATACCCAGGGGTCTGCGCAGTTCTGAGCCGGTTCCCGTTCCGAAGGCCAGCGGCAGCGCGCCGCAGATCGCCGCGATCGTCGTCATCATGATGGGCCGGAAACGAAGGAGGCAAGCTTCGAAGATGGCATCGCGCGTATTCTTGCCTTCCACCCGCTCGGCCTGCAACGCAAAATCGATCATCATGATCGCGTTCTTTTTCACGATCCCGATGAGCAGAATGATGCCGATAATCGAAATGACATTGAGGTCGTTATGGAAGAGCATGAGCGCGAGCATCGCGCCGACACTGGCCGAGGGCAGCGTGGAGATGATCGTAAGGGGGTGCACCAGGCTCTCATAGAGAATGCCAAGCACAATGAAGACGGAAAGCAGCGCCGTGAGAACCAGAATGGGTTCTGTGGATAGCGATTGCTGGTAGGCCTGGGCGGTTCCGGCGAAAAAACCGCGCACAGTTGAGGGCATCCCCAGCCGTTGCTCCATCTGTGTCACCTCCCGGGTGGCATCGCTCAACGAGGCTCCTCTGCGCATGTTGAAGGAGACGGTAACCGAGGGAAACAAGCCGGTGTGATTGACTTGCAGAGGCGTGGTGCCGATGCGCGGCTGGACAGAAGAGATCACAGGGGACACCATGTTGAGCCCAGCGCCCGAAGGATCCGATGAAGATTTACTGGACGCGAAGTAGATATTGCGTAGCTCGGAAGGCTTCTGCCAGTACCGCGGAGCCACTTCCAGAACAACATAATACTGGTTGAGCGGCGTATAGATGACCGAGACCTCCGACTGACCGAAGGCGTCGTAAAGCGAGCTATCGAGCGATTGGGCCGTCTGGCCCAGGCGCGCTGCGGTCACCCTGTCATACGTCAAGTAATCTTCCAGGCCCTCGTTCTGCTGATCCGTGTTCACGTCGGTAAGGTCGGGTAGCTTCTCCATGTTATGCAGCAGTATCGGTCCCCAGTGCGCCAGGCCGGCGATGTCGCCTGCTTCGATGGTGTATTGATAAAGCGCTGCGCTTTGACGGCCCCCGATGCGAAGATCCTGCCCGGGCTGGAGATAGGCCGAAGCAATCGGAAGACGGTTCATTTTGGGACGCAGCCGGCTGATGACATCCATTACCGAGGTTTGACGCATGTCGCACGCCGGGCCTTCATTGCAGCTATGGCCCAGAGGCTTGAGGGCCACGTAAATGAAGCCGCCGTTGCTGGGGCCGTTGCCCCCTGTGTACGCGTTGGCGTGCGCCACGGCCGGGTCGGATTTGATGACCTCCATCATCCGCTGCACCGAAAAATTCATAAAGGGGAAGGAAGCGTCCTGCGGGCCCTGCACCTGTCCCATCATGGTTCCCGTGTCCTGCACCGGGAAAAAGCCCTTCGGGATTTTGGCGATGACCACAAAGTTGAGCGCGATGGTGAGCACCAGCACGATCAATATCAGGCCGGGGTTATCCAGAACCCAAAGCAGGGAATGCCGATAGAGCCGGACCATGCCGTCAAACGTGCTTTCGCTGGTCCGGTAAAACCAATTGTGTTTTGCGCCCTGCTTATGCGCTTTCAGAACATGTGCGCACATGCACGGCGTCGTCGTCAACGAAACAACCATGGAGATGACGATGGCAGTCGAAAGCGTCACCGCGAACTCCCGGAACAGCCGTCCTACAATGCCGCCCATCATCAGAATGGGAATGAAAACGGCAATCAGCGACATGCTGATGGAAAAGACGGTAAAGCCGATCTCCTTTGCACCCAGCAGCGCCGCTTCAACCGGCTCAATGCCCGCCTCGATGTGGCGAGTGATGTTCTCCATGACCACAATGGCATCGTCGACCACGAACCCGGTGGCGATTGTGAGGGCCATCAGCGAAAGATTGTCGATCGAGTAGCCAAATGAATACATCGCCGCAAAAGTGCCAATCAGCGACACGGGTACCGCGACGCTGGGAATCAGCGTGGCGTGCGGACTGCGCAGAAAGAGGAAGACCACCAGCACCACCAGGCAAACGGAGAGGCCCAGCGTTTTCTCTACGGTGGTGACCGAAGCACGGATTGTGAGGGTGCGATCGAGAACCGTCGTCGTGGTAATGCCTTGAGGCATCACGGCCTTCAGAAAGGGCATTTGTGCGGTGATGCGATCGACGGTTTGAATGATGTTAGCGCCGGGCTGGCGGAAGATGATGATGAAGACGGCCCTCCGGCCGTCCATATACCCCGCGGTGCGGATGTTTTCCGTCGAGTTCTCCACTTCGGCGACGTTCGAGAGCCGGACTGCAGCGCCGTCGTGATAACCGATGACGAGAGGCCGGTAATCGGCCGCCTGGGAGATCTGGTCGTTGGTGAGGATGTCTTCGCTGACCTGGCTATTGGATAACTGCCCTTTCGGCGAATCCGCGTTTTCCAGGCTAAGCACCGAGCGAACGTCGCCCAGGGTGAGACCGAAACTCTCCAGTTTAGTGGGATCTACCTCTACCCGTACAGATGGTGTGGCACCACCACCCACAAAGATCTGTCCGACGCCGTTAATCTGCGAGAGTTTCTGTTCCAGGATGGTGGACGCCAGGTCGTAGAGCCTGGTCACTGGATATTTGTTGGAGGTGAGGCCGAGAATCATGATCGGCGCGTCGGCTGGATTGACCTTGTGGTAACTCGGATTCTGAGGAAGATTGGTGGGAAGATAGGTGCGGGCGGCGTTGATGGCAGCTTGTACGTCACGCGCCGCGCCGTCGATATTGCGGCTGAGATCGAATTGCAGGGTCACCGAGGTTGAACCGAGCGAACTCGACGATGTCATCTCGGTGATGCCTGCGATGTGGCTGAATTGGCGTTCAAGGGGCGTAGCCACCGAAGCGGCCATAATCTGGGCGCTGGCTCCGGGCAGATTGGCACGGACACTGATGGTGGGAAAGTCCACCTGCGGCAAAGGCGCAACCGGCAGGACAGAGAATGCAATAGCGCCGGCGATCGCCACCGCAATGGTCAGCAGCGTTGTGCCCACAGGCCGCCGTATAAATGGAGCCGAAAGATTCATGCACTCTCAATGCCGGGATGCAGTTCGCAGTCACTGAAATTCGTGACAGACGACAGCCCACGATTTGCCACCCGATGCGGCCAATGAAGCCATATCGGACGGGTGCGGGGTCATTCAAATAGTGTCGCTAGATGGGCCTCGGCTTTGCTGTTGCAGGAACGTACTCACCCTGGGTGTGGAGCGGGTGCGACGAGCCGGTTCGCACTTTGAATCTTTTCGAGTCGCTCGCTCAACTCTTCAAGTATTAGACCGGATATCTTTCTGTTTGTTAGAACGGAATTCGCAGTACACTCCTCACCGCTGAGAAAGTTAGTGCGAGTCCTGAAACTGGAAGTATGGCCCTCAGAAAAGCGAAGCGGCCAACCAGAGGAATTCTGCGGGCACGAAAACAGCGGTCGATGAAACTCGGCTGAATTCGAGATCTTTTCTCGATTTTTTGATGCGAGAAATGCGCGATGAGTTGCAGAAAATCGTCAGGAATCAGGCCGTCTTGGCAACCGGAGCAGCGGCTTTCTTGGTGGCCCGCACCGGCCTCGTCGTGGCAGCCCACCCGGTGAGTGCGACGCCCACGACGATGGCGCCGGCACTGGCCATTTGCGCATTCGATAAATCCCAAAGGACCTTCGGGTTGCGCCGGATAAATTCAACCAGAAAGCGAGCCAGGCCCGTCAACAATAAATACTGGCCGAGGATGGAGCCCGTAGCGTGGGTCTTTCCCAGCCGCCACCATAGCCACCATCCAATGATTAGGCCGGCGGCAAGCTCATAAAGAGGCGTGGGATAAACGGGCACAAAAACCGGTACGAGCCCATGCGGAAAACTCGTGCCCCAGGGATGGAACGTGGCACCAAAAATGTGCAGTGGCTTGATTGCGATGCCGTAGTCACCGTCGCCCGACAGAAAGCAGCCGATGCGTCCGATACCGTAGCCAACCGCCGCTGCCGGAGCGCACAAATCCAGCATTCGCAAGGCGCCAATCTTGGCCCGCCTGCCCTGGATCACCAGCGCGGAAATGCCGAAGATCAGCCCGCCGTACCAGGCGAACCCTGCGTTATCCCACAAAACGCTCCAGCCTAATGCCTGGAATTCACTCGGCGTATCCGCAACGTGCCACAGCTTGGCGCCCACGATGCCGGCCACAACAGCCACCGCGACCATTCCCACCGCATCGGCAGAGATATGCGCGCGCTTGAATGCGCGATCCACCAGAAATGCGCCGGCAATTGCCGCGAACCATAGCATCAGCCCGAATGTGGGCAGGTTAAAAGATCCGAGATGAAGATAGGGAAGCATTCCACTTTCAAGTATAGACGCGCGCTTGTCCCAAATCTGCGGCTCCCCTCCCTCGCCGCGCTTCAGTTTTTGGAGTTAAGGCGGAAAAAGCGAAACGAGGTTGTCCCATGATAATTTCATTTTGATGCGAGGTTCCGACTCGCCCCTCTCGTGCGGCGTCGCGGTGGCTCGTAGCATCATTCGCAAGGAGCAACCGCAGATCCTTCGACTCCGTTTGCCGCAAATCGCGACAAACCTCGCTCAGGATGACAGCTTTGTTTATGGCTTGAACTTCAGGGACGCCACACTAGCAGGCCAGGACGGGCACCCCGGAGTTCCTGCGGTGGATCATTAGGGAGGGGCGCCCGCCTGATCACTATTCCCGGCTCGGCGCTTTCAGTCCCAGCTCCTTCATCGCAATCTGCAGGTCGGCCCAGGCTTCCTTCTTCTGCCGCGGGTCGCGCAGCAAAAACGCCGGATGATAGGTGACGATGAGGCTCATGCCGCGAAAGGCGTGCACTCGTCCGCGCAGCCCGGCCAGCGGCTGGCGCGCGCCCAGCAGATAGGTGGCCGCGGTTGCGCCCAGCGCCACCAGCACCTGCGGCCGCACCACGTCGATTTGGCGGAAGAGAAACGGCGAGCAGGTGTTGGCCTCTTCCGGCTCGGGCGTGCGGTTGCCCGGCGGACGGCACTTGACCACGTTGGCGATGTAGCACTCCTCGCGCTTCAGGCCCATCGCCGCGATCATGTTGTTGAGCAGTTGCCCGGCGCGGCCCACAAACGGCAGTCCCTGCGCGTCCTCGTCGGCGCCCGGCCCCTCGCCCACAAACATCAGGCGCGCGGCAGGATTGCCCACGCCAAACACGATCGTGTTGCGCGCCTTTGTGCAGGGCGCAGCGCGTGCAGTCGCCAATCTCTTCGCGAATCGTCTGCGAGTGCGGCGGCGCGATCTTCCGCGGGAACTGCGGCGCCAATCTCCGGCACATGAATGACTTTCCGTGTCTTGATCGTCGCTTCCTCTCCAACCAGCCGGTTCCGATTGCGCTGGCCGGCGAATCTTGCGGAATTGCCGCGATGTTCGCCGGCGGCTCGCCCACGTTTGCAGCCGGCTCCTGCTCTACGTCTACCGCAACCGCATCCGCAACCAGCGTGTCGACTGGCCGCCGGTAAAAATCCGTCAGCCCCAGGTCGCGATAGAAGCGCATGCGCTCGACGAGAGCTTCGCGAGTTGCGGAATCGAGCGGACGTGCCAATCGCTTCACTCCACGATCAGCTCGCGCCGGCGGGCGCCGAGGGGGATGCTTTCTTCAAGCACACGGTCCTGCGCCGATTGCGGTTCGCGGGCTTTTGCTTCCACGTGTTCGCCGAGTTCCACCACCATGTGCCGCGGGCGGCGCAAGGTCAGAATCTCGTCGAGATATGCGGTCCGCGAGCTGACGCTTCGGCATCTGCGGCAGTTCCACGGCGGTTGATGGAGTGAGAAACGTCGCCGCATTGTCATCCGCATCGATGCCCACGCCGTCCCCGCCACATCGTTCACCACGATCGCGTCCGCGCCTTTGGCGAGCAGCTTGGCGCGGCCGTTTTCCATGCGGTTCTCAGTCTCCGCCGCAAAGCCCACAATCAGTTGCCCCGGCCGGCGCCGCCGCACCACCTCGGCCAGAATGTCTTCCGTCGGCGCAAGTTCCAGCGTCATCGGTCCGGTGCGCTTCAGCTTCTGGGCCGACACGTCGACCGGCCGATAATCGGCCACCGCCGCGGCTTTGATCACGAGCGTGGCCTCGCCCATGCGCTCCAGCACCGCCTCGCGCATCTCTTCCGCGGTGGTCACCTTCACCAGCTCGCAGTGCGCGGGGGCGTGCAGGCTCGCCGGACCGCTGATCAGGATCACTCGCGCTCCGCGGCTGCGCGCCGCCTCGGCCAGCGCGTAACCCATCTTGCCGCTCGAACGGTTGCCGATAAAGCGCACCGGGTCCAGCGCCTCGCGCGTGCCGCCCGCCGTTACCAGCACCATTTCACCTGCCAGGTCGTGTCGCCGTCCCAGCGCACTCAGCACCGCCTCGGCAATCGCCTCCGGCTCGGCCATGCGCCCTGCGCCCACCATCCCGCACGCCAGCTCGCCCGTTCCCGGTTCCACGATGCGCACGCCGCGCTGCCGCAGGATTTCCACATTGGCCTGCGTCGCCGGATGATTCCACATGTTCACGTTCATCGCCGGCGCCACCAGAACCGGCGCGGTCGTTGCGAGATACATGGTGGTGAGAAAATCGTCGGCGATGCCATGCGCAAACTTGGCCAGGATGTTCGCCGTGGCCGGAGCCACCACCAGCGCGTCGGCCCATTGCGCCTCCGCGATGTGGTCGATTCCCTTCTGCTCCTGTGCGATATCGCCCGCCTTCGTCTCGTCCCAGAGGCTGGTAATCACCTTGTGGCCGGTGAGCGCGGCAAAGGTGAGCGGCTGCACGAATTGCTGCGCCGCGGCGGTCATCACAACGTGCACTTCGACAGCCTGTCGCTGCAGTGCGCGCACCAACTCCGCCGCCTTATACGCGGCGATTCCGCCGGAGACGCCGACAACAACTCTCATAGTCTTGATTGTAGTTCAGGCGCAATTGCAGGAGTCAGAACCGGTTGCCGAAATGAAAAGCACAATGGACTTGGGGATCGTGCGGCCCGACACACAAATATCTTGTTCATGGCCACCGAGGACCGCCCGCTGCCTGCCGTTTAGCTGATCAGGATGGGGATAGCCGGACCTTCAACAAGAGGTTTCGTCACCTCGACCTCTTTTTTGACGTACGCGATCTTTCCGGCGTCGATCTCCTCCTGTGCGATGCGGCAGGCCTTGTTCGACTTGGTGGGGATCAACGCCTGGGAGCCGTTTTGCAGTTGGCGGGCCCGGCGCGCTGCGACCAGGACCTTGCGGTAGTTGGAATCAAAACTGGTCTCAATCGTCATCGGAGTCATCTCCAAATGGAAGTTGTTGCTGGCCGGAACCGCCATCGATACCGAAGGCGTCCAGCACAGGTTTAAGCCGCTCCTGCGAGTTCGACTGCAAGCAGGCCGCAGCGACCTCCAACACCCGGCGGGATCGATACGCGATCGCCTCGCCATTGCGATAGAAACGTTCAGCCAGCACAATGGCTTCAAGCTGTGCGACCGCCCGGGGCAAACTGTCGTTGACCAAAATATAGCCGTAGTCGCGATAATTCTCAATCTCCCGGCTGGCCTCGCTGAGGCGCCGGTACAATTCGCCCTCGTTCATGACGCCTTCGGCTCGGCTGCGATTGCGCAAACGGGTGCGCAATTCCTTTGGATTCGGAGGCAGAACGAAGATACTCACGGCCTCCGCCATTTTCGACCGCACTTGCGCCGCGCCCTGCACATCGATGTCGAGCAACAGATCGTGACCGGCCTCCAATGCATCGTCGAGCGATTGCCGGGCTGTGCCATAAAGGTTCCCAAAGACCTCCGCGTATTCAAGAAAGAGGCCCGCATCGATCATCCGCTCAAATTTTTCGCGCGTGGTGAAGTGGTATTCGCGTCCGTCCTCCTCTGAGCCCCGCGGTGCGCGCGTTGTCCACGACACGGCGAAATCGACCCCGCTTACCTGCGTCCGCAACTCACTCACCAGCGTGCTTTTACCCGATCCTGAAGGCGCCGAAATAATAAAAAGAATTCCTGCCACGTCCGATCCATCTCCTCCCAAACCCCTGGTCGCCGTTTTTGTTTTCTCGTTCTCGGCTCCCTGGTCCCTGCATTACTCGACGTTCTGAACCTGCTCCCGCGCTTTCTCAATCTCTGCTTTCATGGCCAGGCCCAATTCCGTGATGCGCATTCCCTTCCCGCTCACGCCTCCGGTTTTTGAGAGCAGTGTGTTGGCCTCGCGATTCATCTCCTGGAGCAGAAAATCCAGTTTCTTTCCAGCTTCGCCGCCGGCGCTCAACAGTTCGCGAAAATGCTCGATGTGCGCGGCCATCCGCGCCAGCTCTTCGCTGATGTCGCTGCGCTCCACCAGGACGGCCACTTCTTCCAGCACTCGTTGCTGGTTAAACTCCGGCCCGGCCGCAGTGGCGATCCGCTGCGCAAGCCGCTCCTGATATCGCTGCTCGATCTCCGGCCGCAATTCCGCAATCGCGGCATTCGCCGACGCCAGGCGGTCAAGCGTTCCGCGCAGAATCGCTTCCAGAGCGTCTCCTTCGCGGGCGCGCATTGCCTTCAGCTGTTCAAGCAGCGGCATTATCTGCTCTACTACGCTGGCTGTGAGCGCATGCACGTCGTTGCCGGCGCGATCTTCTGACTGCAGGGCGCCGGGGAGGCGCAGTGCGGCGTTCAGGTCGGGTTCGTCCTTCAGCCGGTGTTCACGACGCGCCGCATCGAATGCGGCCAGGTAGCCGGCAATCAGCTCGCGATTGTATCCGGCCCTGGTCTGCGAAGATCGATCGACCGAGAGCGTAAGATCGACGTGCCCGCGAACAAGATTCTCTTTCAACAGCCTCCGCAGCTCCATTTCCAGCCCGTCAAGGCCCGCGGGCAACCGGAACTGCAGATCGAGAAATCGATGATTCACGGTCTTAATCGTCAAGGTATAGCTGAGTTGATTTTCATCGCCCGCCGGCACGCTCCCCTGTGTCCGCGCAAATCCCGTCATCGAAGCAATGCCCATTCTTACTCCCTCGTGCCCGTTGTGTGCGCACCCACACCGTCGAACGGTAAATAGAGCGCCAGGTGATCTCCATTCCCGTTCTCCGGCGTCTCCGGCATGTCGATGAACTGCAACTGGTAAAGCTTCTGATAGGTGGGCGAAATGCCGAGCAATTCGTCGTGCGACCCGACGGCCGTGATGCGTCCACTCTCGAGCACGGCAATCCGGGTGGCGCGGCGAATCGTAGACAGCCGGTGCGCTATCACGACCACCGTGCGATTCTGCATTAAATTTGCCAGCGCCTCCTGCACCAGGGCCTCGCTTTCCGAATCCAGCGCCGAGGTTGCTTCGTCAAGGATAAGGATGGGTGCATTTTTGAGGATGGCGCGCGCGATGGCGATTCGCTGCCGTTCGCCCCCCGAGAGGCGGAAACCCTTTTCGCCAATCACGGTATCGTAGCCCTGCGGCATCTTCATGATGAACTCGTGGGCAAATGCATTGCGCGCCGCTTGCTCCACCACCGAGTGCTTCACGTCCGGCTGGCCGTAGGCGATGTTGTGATGCACCGTGTCATTGAAGAGGATGGTCTCCTGCGTCACCTGCGCCACCTGCCGCCGCAACGAAGCCAGCGTCAAATCGCGCAGGTCATGGCCGTCAATCGCAATGCGGCCAGAGGTCACATCGAAGAAACGCGGTATCAAGTTGACCAGTGTCGATTTCCCGGCACCGCTTGGCCCCACCAAGGCCAGCACTTCGCAGGCGTTCACCTCGAGATCCACATGGTGAAGAATCTGGTGCTCGCCTTCACCGGTCGAGTAAGAGAACCCCACATCCTCAAATCGGATCGCCTCGCGGAAGCGTGTGAGCGTTACGGCGTGCGGACGTTCTTTCACGTCGTCTTCGGTGTCAAAGAAGGAAAAAATCGATGAGGAAGCGCCCATTGCCTGCTGGAATGCGTTGTAGAAGAAGGCGAAGCGACGCAACGGGTCGTAAAGCTTGAAAAGCAAAATCATGAACGCGCCGAACACGCCGAGCGTCATGTGGCCGGCTTTGATCTCAGTACGCCCAATCCAGAGCAGCACGGCCATGGCGATGGCACCCACCGTATCCATCAACGGCGAGCTGATCGACTGGATCCGCACGCTGCGCAAATTGGCGCGGAAGAGACGCTTGGCCGCGTTCTTGAAGCGCAGAATCTCCCATAACTCGGTGTTGAATGACTTCACGATGCGGTTGCCCGTCACCGTCTCATGCAGGATGTTCTGGACGTCGGCCAGCTTGTCCTGCCCGGTTCGCGTGCGCGTCCGCACTTCGCCCCCGATCTTGCGCACCGAGGCCACTACGACCGGAATAAAGAGAACAAGTGCCCAGCTCAGGTATCCGCCGATCTTGATGATGATCGTGATCGCAACCACGAACGTGAAGAACTGCTGCAGAAAATCGCCCAGCACCGAGCTCAGCGAGACTTGCACGCGATCCACATCGTTAATCAGCGTAGAAAGAATGGTAGCGGTCGGATGCCGGTGAAAGAAGCTCGAAGAGCGGCGCAGGGTGACTTCGTAAAGATGATTGCGCAAATCCGTAATCGTGCCGAAGCCGGCGTAATTCACCAGATACGTTCCTGTATAGTCGCAAAGGCCCTTCAGGACCGTGGAAAGCACCAGTGCGTAGGCCACCACGGTCCATGCATTGTGCATATGAAGAAAGGGCAAGTGCGGAACGAGGATTCGCAGGTCGAAGTGCCACCGGGAATTCGGAAGACCGAGAAGGATCGGGCCCTCCGGCGAGTCGGGAGCCAGCACGCGGTCGAAGATCGGCTGCAGCAGGAGAATGCGGAAGGCATCCAGTATGCCCACGAGGGCGGACAGCACCACACCGGGCAGCCACTCCAGAACGTACGGCAGCCCATAACGCAGCAGGCGCAAAAAGTTCCTCATCTGAATCGGCCTGCCTCGCGTACTCTGCGCATGAATCCCTGCAGCTTCTGGGGGTGGGAGTCCATCCCAACATTGTATCCGGGTGAAGCATGATTCGGGCTTCTTCCCCAGTTACTGCCTAAGGGGCACGGGCCGGCCACGATCTGCCGCTGCGGAATCGCGCAATCGGATTGCTATCATAGCCACGTGAACCACGCCGCAATTCACCGCGCTCCAAGCGATCTGCGTACCGTTTTTCTCGATCGTGACGGCGTTCTGAACGAGAAGATGCCGGAGGGCCGGTACGTGACCCGCTGGGAAGAGTTCCGCGTGCTTCCCGGCGTCGCCGGAGCTCTGCGGCGGTTGAACGATTCGGGATTGCGCGTCGTGGTCGTCACCAATCAGCGCGGCATTGCACGCGGGCTGTACACGCTCGCCGATGTCGAGGCCATCCACACCCGCTTCGAGCAGGAATTGCAAATGGCCGGCGCGCGCATCGATGCCTTCTTCATCTGCCCGCACGACAGGGAAAATTGCAACTGCCGCAAGCCGCTCCCCGGCCTTTACGAACAGGCTGTGGCACGATTTCCCGACATCACTCCGGCCACCAGCCTGATGATCGGCGATTCACTGGTGGACGTGGAATTCGGCCGCAACTTGAGGATGAAAACGATTCTTATCCAAAACGAAGAAAAAGGCTTGCCGGGCGCGGAAGAAGCCGCGAAATTGGCCGACATGCGCTGCGCTTCGCTGAGCGAGGCCGTCGAGGCGCTGCTGGCGCGTCAATGACACTGGGTGCCCGGGTCTAGATTCTGGGACCTGGGAGAGGGCAAACTCAGCACTTCAGCGGGTGCCCCAGGTCTTGATTTTGAGACCTGGGAGAGCGCCATCACAAAGGCGCCGCCGGCTCGTGGTATAGCCTTGCCGCAATGCCTCGGGGTCTCGTTCGTTATCACCAAACCGGCGACCTTCATTTCCTGACGGTCAGTTGCTATCACAGGCAGCGGTTCTTCGTTACTGCAGAGGTTTGCCGCCTTTTCGAGTCCTCCCTGGAGCGTATGCGGCGGCGATATAACTTCGTCGTCGCGGGCTATGTCGTCATGCCCGAGCATATTCATCTTCTCGTCAGCGAGCCGCGAACCGGACTGTTGGCCCGGGCGGTCCAAGCACTGAAACTCTCCGTCTCGGTTCGCCGTGGCGAGCGGCCTTTCTGGCAGGCGCGGTACTATGACTTCAACGTTCACAGCGAAAAGAAGCGCGTTGAGAAACTGCGCTACCTGCACCGCAACCCGGTTGTCCGTGGGCTCTGTGACAGACCGGAAGATTGGCCGTGGTCAAGCTTCCGGCATTACTCGACCGGTGTGGCCAGAACCGTCGAGATCGAATCACCATGGACAGCGGCAGGTCGCGGATGGCAGCTTCCGGCTGGGTGGGAAATGCAACGAACGGGTGGATGAGGCTTGCGCTCTCCCAGGTCTCAGAATCGAGACCTGGGGCACCCGCGCCCACACACAAAACTGCGAGAGGAAGCAGCCCAGCCAACGACACGAAGCCAGAAACATAAGTGCCCAAAATAATTCTGCGGCGAAAGCCGGGGTCTCGATCCTGAGACCTGGGTTAGCTGAGGCTGGCAGTGTTTTGCGCCGCAGCCTAAGATTGAACGGCTGCTTGCCGTTTAATATTTCTTCAGTTCAACAATCGCCTTCAGAATCGTCTCTGGCTGCGGCAGGATGGCGTCTTCCAGAATCGGCTGGTAAGCAACAAACGTATCCATCGACCCGATTCTGCGCACCGGCGCGTCCAGCTCGTCGAATAGTTCATCGGCAATGCGCGCCGCGATCTCAGCCCCGTATCCCCAGCTCAGCGTGTCCTCGTGCGCCACGATCACGCGGTTCGTTTTGCGCACTGACTCGGCAATCGCCTCCCAGTCGTACGGATTGAGAGTCCGCAGGTCCAGGATCTCCACGTCAATCGAGTGTTGCCGCTGCGCCTGCTGCGCGGCTTGCAAGGCACGTGGCACCAGCGCGCCATACGTCACCAGCGTAAGGTCGGCGCCGGGACGAACCACTTTCGCTTTCCCAAACGGAATCGCGAAATCCGGCCCCGGATACGGCGACCGTCCATAACTCTCGCGGTAAAGACGCTTGTGTTCGAGAAACAACACGGGGTCGTCGCAGCGAATTGCCGTGCGCAGCAGGCCATTGGCGTCGAGCGCGTTGGAGGGAAAAACAACCCGCAGTCCCGGAATATGCGTAAACATGCTTTCCCCAGACTGCGAGTGATAAATCGCGCCGCCCGTCAAATATCCGCCAATTGGCGCGCGGATCACGACCGGCACCGCCCAAGTTCCATTCGAGCGCCAGCGCATCACAGATAATTCATTACGAATCTGGTGCATGGCCGGCCAAATGTAATCGAAGAATTGAATTTCGACGACAGGCTTCATGCCCCGCAGCGCGTACCCTACGGCGCGGCCCACGATGTTGGCTTCGGCGAGTGGTGAATTAAACACGCGCGCCGATCCAAATTCAGTTTGCAATCCGGCGGTTAGCTTGAAAACTCCGCCTTTCCCTTTAACTTCTGCAAGCGCCTCTTCACGGCTGGCATCGGCCACATCTTCGCCGTAGACCACGATCCTTGGATCGCGGCGCATCTCGTCGCGCATGCAAGCGTTGATCAGGTCGGCCATGGTGCGCGCCGCAGGCTTTTGTCCATCGGTGATGGCAGCGAATTCCGGGCGTTCCGTGGCAAAGCCGGCTCGGGTCGGGTCGAGGTCCTCAGAATAGACGTGCGCGGTAATTCCCTCCACCACGGGCACGGGCGCCACCAGGGCGCGCTCGGCAGCCTCGGCAGCCTCAAGTTCGAGTGCCCGCTCCAGGTCTTCCATCTCGGCTGACTTGAGAATCCCCTCACCGATCAGCCGCGTCCGCATTCGGGCAATTGGATCGCACATCGCGTCATTTTCCCGCTCCGCAGCCGACCGGTAAAGCTTGTCGTCGTCAGAAAGGGAATGCGAGTAAAGCCGTACGCAATGACCATGCACCAGCGCAGGCCCAAGACCTGCGCGACAATATTCGGCAGCTTCTTGAAAAGTCTGCAAGGACGCCACGGGATCGTTTCCGTCCACCTCGGGAAAAGTGGAAGTTAGGAAAATTGGCGACGAGCCGGGAAATGTTCCCGCCTGGCGTATTCACTTCCACGGGCACACTGATGGCGTATCCGTTATCTTCCACGCAAAAGATCACCGGCAGCTTCTGATTCGACGCCGTGTTGATTGCCTCCCAGAACTCGCCCTGGGACGTCGATCCCTCGCCCACGCAAGCCAGCACCACTTCGTCGCCATGGAAGTCGACTTCGTGGAAGGCGCGATAGTCGCCTTCAGCCTTTGCGGCTGATTCGGGCCGGGCGCTGAATGCCCGCCCAGCTTCCGCGCAGCCCACGGCGTGCAATAGCTGCGTCGCGGTCGACGATGAAGTACTGACAATATGGAAAGGGCGGCTGCTCCAGTGCGTAGGCATCTGGCGGCCGCCGCTGGCCGGATCTGTGGCCGCACCCACAGCTTGCAGCATCATGTCATACGGCGAAACGCCCAGCGAAAGCACCAGGGCACGATCGCGGTAGTACGGAAAAAACCAGTCGTAGCCTGGGCGAAGCGCCAATGCGGCGCCCACTTGCAGCGCCTCATGGCCTGCCGCCGAGATTTGGAAGTAGGTCTTCTGCTGCCGCTTGAGGCTGATCTCGCGGTCGTCTACCGAACGGGAAAGAAACATCAGCCGGTAGATTTCAACCAACTGCTGCGCCGTCAGCGCCTTCGCCGCCGGATACGATCCAGACACGCGAGCGCCGGAAAGTGCCAACTCCATCCCGGTCGACCCCCATTGCAAAACCGCGGGCAAGAGTGCCGGTCCTCCGGTCTTGCGGCAACCCGATATTACCTCATTGATTGTAGCAATTCGCCAGCCTCACCGGTTACCGATCTTGCCTGCCGACCGTCCGCGGCCCCTCGCCCGCCAACTCGCCTCGCAGCCGCTCGCCTGCTCACCCTTCTCTTAGAAGGGAAAGACGGCCGTGGGCGGCCCCAGCGTGGTTTGCTGCGGTCCGACGCCTGAAGTCATCCTCTCTTTTATGCTATGCGCCAGTTTCTCGATTTCGGCAACCTTATGGAGTTGTTCGGAAGTTAGTGTGTCGGGCTTCTGGACAGCCACCTCGGCATTCAACTCTCGAGCAAGCCTGAGGAGCTTATTGGTGTCGGAAACCATTTCTTTCTGGCGTTCCATGTTGAGCGCGCGCATACGCCGCTCCATCATCACCGAGCCGTAAACATCCCCAGGATAGATAGAATCCGGCCGGGCGCCAAAAGGCAAAACACGTGAGCCGCTCTGTCCGCCGTTGTTCCCGTTGGTCTGCGCATGCCCGGCCGGAATGCACGCCACCATCAACCCGAGAACGGTCCACCTCGCCAGCCTCAGCCGCAGAGATGGGCGGCCGATCCTGCAATCCCGGAATGCTCGCCTCATCTCAACCACGTCGCGCCCTCCTCTCGCCAGGCTGCAGAGGTTCCTCAGTTCTTGCCTGAACCGGTCTTCACCTTTCGCGCCAATTCCTGAATCGCGTCGGCCTTGCGGACTACAGTCACAGAGAGCGTATCCTGCGTTGTCTTGTCTACTTCCGATTTCAAGTCTGTTGCCATCTTCAGCAGCTCGGCACATTGCCGTGCGACTTCCGGCTCCTGCGGGTCACCTGCCCTCGGTGCCGCCTGCGCCTCGGCACTTGTTGGATGTTCGTCAGTGCGATCGCCCTGCGCACCGCCCGGCTTCGCCGCAGCCCCTGGCGGATCAATGGCAGGCAGTGAAAACGAATCTTGTTGCGCATGGGCGCCGAGCAGACCGGCGCCCGCCGCCAGAACCAGCGCAGCTCCCAGGAGAGCGCAAAGCCGTCCTCTGCACGTCCGCACCCAGCGCGGTGCGCCCATCGAAATCCGTCCTCTTTCTGAATTCATTGATATAACCGTCTGGAAAAAATTGACCCAAGACTCAAACCAGGGTTCTTGGAATTCCTGCGCACAGTCTAGTCTAGTAAGAGGAGTTTTGGCATGTTTCGTTGCCTTTTTGCGCCGAATTTTTTATTAGCCATGCGCTTGGAATGGTTCCAGCAAGACAGCTTCATGGGCAAAGTGATCGACGAGTGGGTCGCCGACAGCCAGGAATTCCTCCACACTAAACTCCCTCGTCTCATCGGGATTGCAATCATCGCCTTTGTGCTCAGCCGCTTGCTGCGCGCCATCACCTTCCATATGACGCGCATGGCCGAGCGGAGCGGAGCCGGTCCCGGGCGCCTGGCCGAGGTCAAAACCATGTCCGGCGTGATTCGCGCGACCGGGCTGGCGGTCATTGGCCTCATCGCCGCGCTACAGTTTTTAGACGCCATGGGCTTCGACCTCGCCCCGCTATTGGCCTCGGCGGGAGTGGCGGGCATCGCCATCGGCCTGGCGGCGCAGAACATTGTTAAAGACATGTTCAACGGCTTTCTGATTCTGGTGGAAGGTCAGTTCAGCGTGGGCGATACCATTAACGTGGCCGGAGTCAAAGGCATCGTGGAAGCTCTCACCCTCCGCAAAACCACGCTTCGCGGCGACGACGGCACTCTCTACATCGTTCCCAACTCGCAGATCACCACGGTGGGCAATCTAAGCGCAGGGTATTCGGTTGCGTCGATACACGTCAGCGTGGATTTCTCGGCAAACCCCGACATGGTGAACCAGATGCTCACAAAAATCGCAATGGATGTGCGCAACAGCGAACAGTTCAGGGACGTCTTTGTCGCCGACCCGCAAGTGCTGGGAGTCGATTCTGTAAAAGGCTCGCAGATGATGTATCTCGTCACTTTCAGGACCCGCGCCACGCAGCAGTACGCTCCCATGCGCGAGTTCCAGCGCCGCGTACGCCTCGCTCTTGAAGAGCATCACCTGCTGCCCGGCGATCCCAACCGGGTCTTCATGCCTTCTGGCGGATCGGGAACTTCGGGTCCGCGCAGCGAAGAGCCTCAACCAAATCCGTCGACGCCAGATCCCACCACGCTCGCGCCACAGGACGGAAATCCGTTTAGCGGTTAGAGCGTGTTTCATAAATGGCCGCCGTATCCGGATTGTCGTCCCTCAGGGGTTAAACAGGTTGCGGAAAAAGTCCTTTAATTGTCACTTTTTCTCCACATTGATTTGCGTTAGTTAAGAGATATGCGTGGAGACGACGAAAAGCAGACGGCGATGTACAGCTATGTGACGTTGGCACAGCGGATTCCAGCCGATCATCCGGCGAGACAGATTCGCGCGCTGGTAGACCGTGCGCTGGCGCGGATGGACGCAGATTTGGAGCGGCTATATTCGGCCACCGGTCGTCCCTCGATTGCCCCGGAGCGCTTGCTGCGGGCGACAGCTGCTGATGGTTCTGTACTCGATCCGCTCGGAGCGGCAGCTGATGGAGCAGTTGAACTATAACCTTCTGTTTCGCTGGTTTGTGGGTCTGGAGATGGACGATCCGGTGTGGGACGTGACGGTGTTCACCAAGAACCGCGAGCGGTTGATCGCCGGTGCGGTGAGCCAGCTGTTACTGGAGTCGGTGCTGGTGGAAGCGCGCGAACACGCTCTGCTGAGCGAAGAGCATTTCACCGTGGATGGAACGATGATTCAGGCATGGGCCTCGACCCGCAGCTTTAAGGACAAGCCTGATCCGCCGGCTCCGGGGGCAGGCTCGGGCTGGGGTGGCGAGGTACTGCTGCGCGACCGTGTGGAGTCGACCACCGATCCGGAAGCGCGTCTGTGCAAGAAGTCGAACACGGAAAAGGCCATTGCCAGCTATCAAGGACACGCCCTGATGGAGAACCGCAACGGTCTGGTGGTGGCAGCCAAGGCCAGCCAGGCGGCCACGGTGACGGAGCGCGAGACAGCGGTGGAGTTATTAGATGGGGTGCTGGGACCTAAGGATCAACGCGGAGAGCGCAAGATCACGTTGGGAGCTGACACGCAGTACCAGGAAGACAGATTCGTGCAGGCGCTCAGGGATCGCGGGGTGGCGCCGCATGTCAGCGAATATGCGCCGGGCAACCGCGGCAAGAACGCGCTGACCGACAACGAACGGAGCGATGAACGGTGCGCTATTAGCCAGCAAAGACGCAAGCTGATCGAGCGAGTCTTTGGCTGGAGCAAGTTGGATCGGCCGATGCGCCAGGTCAAGTTGCGTGGTCTGAAGCGAGTGGACTGGTTCTATCGGCTGACCATCACGGCTTATAACCTGGTGCGCATGCGGAGACTCATTCCGATTCAAGCGATGGCCAGCTAGGGCTGAGGTGTCTCCGCATGCCGAAAAAACGGCCTGCGGAGGCAAAACGACAACCGAAATGGAACTGCGGAACAGACTCAAAGCGCGAAAAAGTGCGACCGAAAGCAAAATGATCCGGGAAACAAGGGTTTTTCCGCAGCCTGTAAAACCCCTTGCTTTTCAGGCTCTTTTCGGCACGACTGAAGTCATGCCCTGATTACAAAGCGGATTTTTGAAACAGGTTCTAGTAACCGGCAATCTGGAACGGAGATCAGGCCGGCAATCCGAGCGCCAGCACCAACTCCTCCTCGTCCGTCACCGGAGGCAAACATGTTCGTCCCTTGCAAACCAGAGCCCACGCTTCTCGGGAGGGTTTGGGTACTTGCAGAACTGTCTCTACCAATGCTTCGGGTAATGCCCCCGCCGACAGTCTCGACGGATCGATGCGAATCACCGACTTCTGCACTGCGAATCCCGCAACAGCGAGAGCCTGCAACCGATCTGCCGCCTGCCCCGCGCCCACCACGACCACCTGCACGGGATCGAGCAAAGCACGTTCCGCTGCCAGCCCGTAACTGCCGGCATAGAGGCCGAAGTGCTCCACGATGCCCGTGAAACTCGCCAGCGCGTTCTCGGCAATCTCGCGATATTCCGTACGCCCACTGAGCGCCTCAAGCCGCAACAGCGCGGCAGCAGCCGTAGGATTTCCCGCAGGCGTCGGCGCGTCCTGCAGCGGTTTGCGCCGCGCCGTCAATGCGCCCAGCGGCATCTCGCCCGGAACCGCGTTCAATGGCGCCGACGTGTCAAAGAATCCGCCAGCCGACGCATCGTGAAACTGTTCGATCATGGCGTCGGCGAGCTTCGCCGCTGCCTGGTAATACTTCATCTCTCCGCTCGCCGCCCACGCATCGATGCAGGCATTCACGGTAAACGCATAATCGTCCAATGTACCCGGCGCAGTCTCCTGCGGCGCGAGCCCATCGGGATACGCAATCACATGCCTGAGTCTCGCGTTTCCGTCCCATGCATCGCCAAGCAGCCGGTCGAGCGTGCGCAACGCAAAATCCCGCGCCCCGTCCATTCGCAGCACCTGCGCCGTCTCCAGATACGCGGTCACCGCCATCGCATTCCAGCTTGTGTAGAGAGTGCGATCGACAAACGGCGTGGGCCTCTTCTCTCGCGCGGCCAGCAGTTTCGTCCGCGTTGCGTCTCGCAGAGCTCGCAGCCTCGCTTCTTCAGGCACATCCCCGGCAGCCGTTTCCGCAAGCGTTTGCTTCAAATGCAGCACATTCTTCGCCGGGTTATGGTGCATGTCGCCAAGCTCACGGATGTCCCAGTACTTCACCGCGAACTCCAACTCCTCACCGCCGAGGACCGCTTTCACCTCATCCAGCGTCCACGTAAAGTAGTCGCCGTCGTCGTCCAGTCCGACATCGGCATCCTGTGAAGCATAGAATCCGCCGCGCTCGCGATCCGTCATCGTCGCGTCGAGCCAGGCAACAATCTCGCGCGCCGTGTGCAAAAAGTCTTCGCGGACAAAGCTCTGATATCCGTGCACATAATTGCGCAACAGCTCCGAGTTGTCGTAGAGCATCTTCTCGAAGTGCGGCACGCCCCAATGTTCGTCCACGCTGTAGCGGTGAAACCCTCCCGCAAGCTGATCGTAGACGCCGCCCCTCGCCATCTTTTCGAGCGTCGTTGTGAAAGCCTCGCGCGCCTGCGCATTGCCCCCGTTCACGGCAACCTGCAGCAACAAATCCAGCGCCGCCGGATGCGGAAACTTCGGCTGCGATCCGAAACCTCCGTAGCGCTCGTCAAACTGGTTCACGATTGATGCGGCAATCTTGTCTACGAGCGCCTGGCTCAACGCGCTTCCACCGCCGGAGAAGCTCTCGTTATGCTCAATGGCCGCCATCACACTGCCGGCCGTCTCCAGCGCTTCGTCGCGCCGCTCGCGCCATACCTGGGCCATCGCCAGCAACACGCGCCCGATGCCCGGCCGCCCGTAGCGCTCGTCGCGCGGAATATACGTGCCACCAAAATAGGGGCGCCCATCCGGTGTCAGAAATGCCGTCAGCGGCCATCCGCCCTGCCCGCTGATTGCCGATACCGCCGCCTGGTAGCGCGCATCCACATCCGGCCGCTCATCGCGATCTACCTTCACGGCCACGAAATGCTGATTGATCAGCGCGGCTACTTCAGGATCTTCATACGACTCGCGATCCATCACATGGCACCAGTGGCACCATACCGCGCCAATATCGAGCAGAATGGGTTTGTCTTCCGCCTGAGCGCGCGCAAAGGCAGGCTCGCCCCACGCATGCCAGCGCACGGGCTGATGCCGTGCCGACCGCAGATACGAGGACGCTGCGAATTCAAGCTCGTTGTTTGCGCCAGTGGAAACAGCTTCGCTCATGGAGTGAGGATACCGCGATCCCGTTCTGCACCGCTACTGACACGCATCTCTAAAAGTCTGCAGTTGCTCTTCCGAACTCGAAAACGCCTTACCTCAGAATCGCCGACGGCACACCGATCATTCGGTATCGGCCATCCACGCTGTGATCCTCGCGACCCTGACCTTGAATGGAGCGAAGCGGAAGGGGGCCTAGTCGACTGACGAATCTTCAAACCTTAGCGTTGACATGAATGTAATGCGCATGTACGATCAGGACCACACTGACCCCTGGTGGTTGCGCAATGAACAATTTCCGGTTTGGCTATTTACCGCTTTCATCGGCCGCGCAGCGGCAGGTGAGAATCTTTGCTCGCGCTTCAAGCAGTTGGCTGCCAATTGTAATCTGTGCGTGCATTCTCTCGACGCACATACTCGCGCAAAGTACTAAGGCGACAAGCTACACTCGGCAGCAACTTATCGACCTTGCCACAGAGATGCGCGCGGAACCAGTCGAGGCGGGGCATGAGCGCGACGCAAGAGAGCGGCATCTCGACGCTGCAACGACCCTTGCCGTGCGCACGGTGAACGGGCGGGCAGAACTTCATACAACTTCGGCCGACGAGTTTTTCGTCGTTGCAGGTCAAGCGGAGTTGGTGACCGGTGGGACCATCGTAGATCCGCAAGGCTCCGCCGAGGTCAGGGGCAATTCAATTGCCGGTGGTGTGCACACCGATTTGAAGGCCGGCGATGTTGTTCATATCCCTCCGAATACGCCGCATCAGGTGCTCCTCCACGGCGTGGAACCATTCATCTACGTTTTCGTCAAGATTCCTGCCAATTAAGCGCCTTTTCATCCGGAGCGGAGCGCAGCGGAGTGAATGATCCGCGGTTCCCTCTAAAATTCCGGAATTGGCAAAGCGCAGGCGCCATCTCTGGCGGCCGTCGTTGCCTGGTAAGCAGTAATTCGCCGGCATCTGGCCTACGCGGCGAATTACTGCTTATATAGGGCCTCGCCTGGCGAAACCGGTGCACGGCCCCGCCACCGGTCACCCGACTGCCTCACGTAGCGCTCGAAGACATACGACCAGGGGACAAGCGGGATAAAAATTGCGATCATTCCGATGGCGAATGTGTTCGCGCCAAGATCCTTGCTCCATTGCCCCCGGAGCCAGTGCGGCAGAGCCACGGCGAGAAGCCAGGATGCCTTCCATGTGAATTCCCAGAACAGCACGGGCAGCATCTGCAATGGGTATCGAAGGCCCAGGATGGACAGGACGGAGAGAGCGAACAGCATGCAGATCTTGACCCCGGAATCCATTCCTAATGAATAGACCTGGTTAATCATCGTGGACCACACCTGCATCCCAAATCCAATCCCAATGACCAGAACGAGATAAAACAGACGCAGCAAATTCAGCCGAAAGGTGGAAACGGTTTCCATACTTCACTGCCTTTCATAGGAAGTTGACTAGCACGACTCTCTCGGCAAGAGCCTCAGACATGTGCGGCGAAGCGGCTTCAATGCTCGCAGTCGTCGCTCAACATCAGCGGGCGCGTTCCTTCCAGTCCTGCCGCAAAATACCCTTAAATGGCGTGAGCTTTAGCCCCTGAAAGATGTTTTCACAACTCCTCCATCCTATTTATGCAACCCGCTCGATGGTCGGAAAAACAGAGGACCTAACCACGACTGTCATATCGAGTGACGGCAGCGCGCAGAAATCTCATAAATGCTGAATGCTGCCAGCTATTTCAGTTCTTCTCAAGCTCCGTCTCGATCACCTTCACCAACTCGGGCGCATCCGGCGCGGTATCGGGTGCAAATCGGTTCACCACCTCGCCCGAACGGCTTACCACGAACTTTTCAAAGTTCCACAGCAGCTCCGGCTCCGGCAGAGTTTCGATGCCGTACCCCTTCAGTTTTTCGCGCCACGTCGGCTCATTCACCGTGATCGCCTTCGGCTGCGCGGCAATCAGCGACGAATACAGCGGATGTTTCGCGCTGCCCGTCACCGAGATCTTGCCGTAGATGGGAAACTTCACGCCATAGTTCAGAGTGCAGAACGATTGGATCTCCTCATTCGTACCCGGCTCCTGACTCTTGAAATCATTCGCCGGAAACCCCGTAATCACGAGGCCCTGTCCGCGAAAACGTTCGTAAAGATTCTCGAGGCCCTCATATTGCGGCGTCAGCCCGCACTTCGACGCGACGTTCACAACCAGAAGAACTTTGCCTTTGTATTCGGAAAGCGATGCGGCTTCGCCGGTAATTTTTTCGACGGGGATATCGTAAATGGATGACATGATCGGGGAATCTCCTCTCCCATCTCATCTTACTGAAGCGCCCTATTCCCTGTTCTCCTCTTCCCCCGCGCCATTTTTCTGATCCCTGAAAGTTGACCCTTGACCCCTGTCTTTATTCCACCAGCTTGATCGGCGCCCGCCAGAACGCGGCCTTTTGCGTGGACGGATCGAGCACCGTCACCTGGCAGTCGTACACGCCGCGCGGCAATTGATCGAGCTCAATATCGAAACTCAGGGGCATGGTGCCCAGTTCGCTCGCGGCATCCGGAACAATCGATTTCGGCTGTGTTTCAAACAACCTCTTCCCGCCCTGGTACAAACTTACAAATGCAAACAGCGGCTGCGCGGTTTGCGCCGGTTTTTGTCCCGCTGCCGCCGCTGCCCGCGACCCCTCCGATTGCTTATAGGCCTGGAAGTACACGTAGATGCGATGGCCGGAGCCGAACACGCGCGTCACACTCGGAATGAATTTCCTGCCATCCTGCACCAATGGATTCACCGCATTTTCTTTTGCCCGGTCCTTTGCTTTCTCCGTGTCGTAAATCACGTCTTTCAAATCCACGCGTTGGCTGCTCAGCACCACGGCGCTCATCGCGACCCGGTTCTCCACCTTATTCAAATTCGGAATCACGAAGTTCGACTGATAGGTTCCGATTCGCCCTGTCTCATCGTCGCGGGCAAGGACTTTGATTGAATATTTGCCTGGCAGCAATGTGTATCCCGTGTCGTACTCGATGGGGCGCTTCGCCAGTTCCTGGGCCGTCGCGTCTGACAGCTTGATGTTTACGTCGTCACGGATGTTCTGGACCGTGGTCCCGCCGATCAGGTCTTTAATCTCACCGATAAAGTCGATTCTCGTATACTCCGCGCCGCGCCGCTTCGCCAGCGCCAGTTCCCGCCCCGGAATTTTCACGACGACGGGAACGAAATACTCAGCCCGGTTGAGCTGGAAGTAATCCAGTTCCATCGCAATCGTCAAATCGGTTATAGGATCTTCAAGCATCAGTGCATCTTCAAGCTGGCGCTCGCGGTCCACATCGTTGAACTTGCTGAAGACCTTGTCGGCGTAATATCCCTGGCGATAATCGAGCTTCGCCTCCTGGTTGCTCGCAAGCGAAATCCGAATCCGCCGGAACTTGCCGTTCTGATCCGTGTTCGTCGTGTAGTAGCCGATCAGGTAGTAGTCGGAGATAGCGTTCTGCGCATTCACAATACCGCGATCCAGGTCGTTATTGTCGAGGAACGCCTTGCCTCCTGTATCGCTCGCAATCGAATACAGCGTGTCCTGCGATTGCTGAAAATTCGTGGTCAACTGCTGCGCCGACGCTCCCGTATACATCGCTTGTCCGCCGGGCGAGCCCTTGGTTGCATCGCCCATGGGAGCCTGCGCCACCAGCCCGCGCGCATCCACGGTCCAAATCTGTACGCCCGCCTTGATGGCTGCATCCGCCGTCGCATGCATCTGCGCCTGGTTGTCGATCCCGTTCAGGCGCAACCCGCTCGCAAAATAAATGAGTGATTTCTTCTCGTTCACGTTACCCAACATTTTGGCTGCAGTCTGCAGAGCCGAGAGTTGCCGGTCGGTGTTAAAGACGTTGAACTCGCTGTCGTCCTGCCCGAATGCCGCGCCGGTATCCGCGCTGCTCGAGTCGTCCACGCTGTCTGCAGTTCCCTGCCCCTCGCCCACCACCATCGTTTCCAGAATGCTCAGCAGCCGGTTGCGATCCTGCGTAAAGTCCTGCAGGACGTCCACCGATCCGCCGTTATAACGCATGATCGCCACCAGATCCGCCGTCGTCAGCTGCGTGCGCACAAACTGCTCCGCCGCAGTCAGCGCGCGCATCTCATCGGGCGGCGGCAGCGCGCTCATGTCGAAATAGAACGCCAGCAGCCGGCGATTCTTGTAGCGCTCGTTGTCCATCGGTTCCGGCGCGATCCCGGTGCCCACCAGCCGGTTGTAAATCGTGACGTTCTCGTTCGACGATGTCTCCAGCGGCAAGGGCTTCGCCAGCCTCTGTCAGATCCTGGTGCTCGCAATAGCGGATGGTCTGCGGTGCGCCGTCCTCCGTCAAGACAAAATCTTTTGCCGTCAAGCCATGAACAAAATTGCCCTGCTTATCCTTTACTGTGACTGCTTCTACCACCAGATTCGACCGCACCGTGAGGGTAAAGCTCTGCGTAACCCCGGGCTCCTTGTTTTCGCCCACTTGCTGCGGACGCGAACCGGCAGCAGCCGCAAGCAAAACCACGATCGCCGCGAAGGTTCGCATCACTGCCACCTCAGATGAATGGTCGTCTGCAAACTGCGCATCTGGCTCGCCGACGCCGGCAGACCGAATTGCGTGCTCTCCATATCGTTGATCCAGCTTGTGAAGGTCGCATGATTAAAGATGTTGGTCGAATTCACGACCACGTCGAGATACCACTTTCCATGCGGCCGGAAAGTTCGCGCCAGAGAACTGTCGAACGAAAACTGGTTCGGTCCCACGATTGAATCCCTGCCTGCCGTTCCCCACAGCCCGGCCATGGGCGCAGTAAATGCAGCGGCATTCAAGCGCGCCATCGATCCGGAACTATAGATCGACGCACCGGTCAAATCCGGTCGAATGATATTTCTGAATCCAGTGCCTGGGACCGCGGCTGGATACAGCGGCGTCTCCGGCAAACCCGTGCCGAAGCTCAGTTTTCCTAAAACCGTCCACTCTTTCAGCGCCCTGCCTCGCCAGCCGCCGAGCAGCGTGCCGCCTTCCAGTCCCTGCCCGCTTGTGTACTGCGCCTGCACACTGAGCAGTTGCCGCTGATCGAAGCTCGATAGCGACCGCTCCGCGCGCGGATCGAGCCAATTCTGCGCGACGGCCGCGGACGGCATCGTCAAATTCGCGGATTGCGTACTGCTTCCCTGCGTATGCCCCTGTCCGCCCAGATACGCATCGTCGTCGATCGATTTCGAATACGTGTACTCGACCGTCGCCGCAAATCCGGCCCGCAGGCGGCGTCGCAATTCCAGTTGCCCCGCATTGCGTATCGAATTTCCATTCGACGTTTCATAAATGAATCCCGACGCGCAGCCCGAACACGGATTCGCCTCGCCGAGCGGATAGCTATTGGGCAGAATCTCCTGCGGCCCATGCGTCCCCTTGATTCCCGTATACGTCGCCGTCATCTGCATCGCGAAGGGCAGATCGCGCTGCACCGTCAACTGCCACTGCTGCGCGTAACCGATGCGGAAGTTCGGATCGATGCCGAACGTTTCGCTGGTAACCGACGAGCACGAATTGAATCCACTGGCCAGCGTCAGAGGGCAAGCCGCGCTGTTCTGCACGTTCAGGCTCTTTGAGAGCGGCGCCTGCTGCGCCATTTCGAGCACGATGTTCTGGTAGACCGAGGTGTCCGGATAAATCCCATACCCTGCGCGGACCACCACGGTCGATGCGGGAATCGGTCTCCAGCTGATGCCAATGCGCGGGCTGACGAGCCGCCGGTCCGGCCGAATCAGCGATGCGGGATAGCGCGCACCGGTCAGAGACCCGACAGGATCGCTTCCCAGCACCGGAGCCACCGCACCGAATCCGCTGCCCACGTCAAGGTTCACCAGCCGCCCAAACAACTCCGAGATCGGAGCGTTGTAGTCCCACCGCAGTCCAGCGTTGATGGTAAGAATCGGCATCACGCGCCAGTCATCGTTGAAATACAAGTCATACACCGGTTCGCGAAAATACTTGTCAGCGTTGCCGTATGCAATCGCACTCGTGTCCGGCACCCCGATCAGAAAGTCCGCCAGATCCGATCCGCTTGCCGCTGCGCCTCCCGGTCCTGCTGTTTCCGCACCGGTAAATGCGAATGCGCCGCGCGGGTTCTGCTGCGAGAAATCGTTGTAATCCTGCTTACGAAAATCGCCGCCGACTGAGACGTTATGCTTGCCGCGATAGTAAAGAACCGATGCCGAGGCGGTGTCCGTCCGGTTGCGATTGAATGCGCTGTTGGCGTCGCTCATGGCCGTAAAGCCAGAAGCAAAACTCAGCCCTGGAGGACCCCAATCTGCTGCGTCCTGATCGTTTCCGCCGATTCCGGCTGCGCCCGATACGTCCACATGATTCGCGAAGTTTGGCGTCACTTCGGTGCGCAGCCTGCTGAAGGCGTAGCTGGTGAAAAGAAAGAGGCGCGGCTTCAGGCGGTGCGTCCAATGGATGTTTCCTGCAATCCCCAGCGTGCCGGTGTGGTCAACAAAATCAAACAGGTTCACGCTGTCAGATCGGATGCTTTGAAACGCGAACACTCCATAAAGCTGGTCTTTGCGGCCCAGCGCCTTATCGAATCGCGACTGCAGCGCGTCTTCGTGAGTACCCGAAAGCACCGGCGCCTGATAGTTATAGCCTGCGACATTCGCAATGTTCGGCAATGGGAACAGCTTGAGGAGCGCAGCCGCCTGCGGGCTCACCGGAACCTGGTTATTCGCGTACGGCTGGCCCGTGGCCGGATTGTAGATCGTCAACGGTTGCCCCAGCGCATTCTTCAGCCCGCTGAGGTCGCCGCTTTGTTCAGCCTGTGTCGGCACCAGCCCCGGCAGGATTTGTGAACTGCTGTTTCGCGTCCACTGGTAGGAGACAAAAAAATTCGGCCCGCGCCGTTTGCTGAACGGCAAAACAATCGGCCCTTGCAGCGTGGCCACGCCCGTGAAGTTGTTGAACGCAGGTTTCGCCGCTTCAATACCGCTCTGCGCATAGGGCCGCGCATTCAGCGCGGAATTCTCTTCGGTCGCCGCGAATCCGCCGGTATACAGCGCCCTGGTGCCCGAGCGCGTATTGCCAAACGCGGGATTCGTCGCGTACTGCGACGTCGCGGCATTGTTCACGCTCCCCTGCACGAGGAGGCCGTCTGCGCTCTGTTCGTTCCCTTCGTTCGGAGCTTTCGGCATCTCCTGCCCGCTGCCGCCGCCATTCCCTTGCGCGGGCTGCCCGGCCTCCGGCTTTCTCTCGGCCACGCTCGGCGCCGGCGGCACTTCGATCCCCTTGCTGGCCGGCTGCGATGCAGCCAGAATCTTCCCCTCGGGCTCAAGCTTCATCTCAAACTTCGCGGCAGGCATGTTGGGCGCGATCGTAACCGTGGCCTGGTCCTTCGCAAACAGCTGCATCTCCACTTTGATTGTCCACTGCCCGTCCGCCAGATCGTCGAATTGGAATGAACCATCCTGGTCAGAGACCGTCGTCAGCGTTTTCACCCCTTGCGTCGCAGTGACTGTGGCCCCGGGCAGCGGCATCCCGCCATAGGTCACTACGCCGCGATACGGCGCCGCCATCGCGAGTGCGGCAAACGCCAAGCACGCCAAGGCAAAAACGCAATGTCGAATCCACCCCATGAGACCCCGTTTTCCCTCGCTCCTTGTACTTTAGTTTTCCGTTGGCTGCGTGATCTGATCGATCACCACCACATCCACTGGTTCCTTCGCTGCCACCAACTTCAATCCAAGTTGTTCCTGTACAGCCGTGAAGAGCGACGGCCCCACCGGCTCCTGCGATTGCGTACCGTCTGGCGTCCCTCCTCCCGGGGGCCGCATCATCTGCCCGTTGATCATAAAATTGTCCGGCATAAACGAGAGCGTGAAATCGTATTTGCCTGTCAGTCCTGTCTTGTCGACGACCGTGGCGCTAATCTGCTGCGAAATTAGCTGCGAGAGCGACGCCGTCGATGCTCCGCGCGCGTCCAACTTCATTCCCTGCGGAGACATGCTCATCATCGTCCTGGGACCACCCGGCCGTCCCATCGATCCGGCGCCGCCCGGCGCAGCGCTCGCGCCGGGAGGGACTGGAGGGGGAGGAGGCGAATCCTCACTGGCCGCCAGCGCCGACTCCTTCAGCTTCGGGCCACCCTTGGCCACCACCAGCGTGTATACCTGCAGCACCCTCGTCTCGTGGTGATACTTCAGTCCAAAGCGGTCCTCGAGAATTGGGAGCATCATTATCGACCGCTCCTGCATGCTGAGTGCCTTCAACCTCGGAGCATCTTCGGGCGCAACCTTTGCATTGATATCGAATCTTGCCGACCTCGTCCAATCAGGCTCGTTTACGATCCGGTCGTCGGACAATCCGAGAGACTGACGGATGAGCATCTGCAACGGTAATCCGTCGGCCTGGAACCCGTCGGGAGTGGCGGACATCCCAATCCGCATCATCATGCCTTCGTCCTTATGCGGCTTGATCGACACCACGTCGAACGCGGGCAGCGCGGCCGAATCCGTCGCCTGCGCCGCTGCAGCCTTCTCCGCCGCAGCCGGAGGTGGTGGATTGTTAGGCGGGGCGTCCTGCGCCCACACACCCGCCGCAACGGAAACCATGCATCCGGCCAGTACAGCAGCCGTGCACGTTCCCCGACACAGAGTGATCTTGTCCATGTTGCGCGAACCCCGGGGTTAGGATCGTTCCGCTTCTTCGCCGACAGGGGAAGCCAGCTGCTTTCATCGTTTGCCCAATGACGTCATATGTCAGACGTTCATCACGCCCAATTCGTTCGCTGCCGGAGCGACTCTTTTTCGCAGTCTAGTTCGGTGACGGCTTCTCCACGTGGTCGATCACCATCACGTCATCAGGAGCCTTTGTCGCCGTGATTTTCAGTCCAAGCTGCTCCTGGATCGCGGTGTAGAGATTGGGTGGCGCATCGGCTGCGTCGCTCGCCGGCGGAGCATGGAAACCCGATCCACCGAACTGCGCAAACTGCGAATCGTCCGGCGTCCATGTCAGTCGAATATCGTAGCGGCCTTCGATGCCGGTCTGATCCACTACCGGCCGGTCCGTTACTCCTGACTGAAACCACATGGCGAAGTCGGCCATGGTCAGGTTTCTTCCCATCGCCGTCACACCATGGCCGCCAAGGCTTCCAAAACCCATCCCCGACGGATCATTGGGTAAGGCCGTTGTGTTGGTCAGCTTGGGTCCGCCAGGAGCTACCGTAATGGCGTAGACCGCGAGGTCGCGCTTCTCGTTATGGAACTTGAGCGCGAAACGATCGGCCAAAAGATCATGCAGAAGGTCCTGAATCTGCTTCTGGTTCGGCCTGCCTGGCACATCGGGCGTGCCTTCGATATCGAAGAGATCCTGACCGGCCCAATCCGGCGCGCCCGCAATCTGCTTGGTGTGCAGGCCATAGCCCAATGCAATAATGTCGTCCAGATTTGCGCCCCTGAACAGAAAATGGGACCCATTGAAGCCGATATTCTTTCCTGGTCTGCCCGGCGGGGTCGGCTTTACAGTCACTACATCAAACTTCGGATGTGCATCCGCCGCCATCGGCTTGATCGGTTCTGGAATCGGCCACGCATTATCGGGCGTGGTCCGCTCCAGAACCAAGGCCAGGGAACCTGGTCCCTGCGTCCATGTCCCGGTAATGGTCTTTCCATCGGAAGACATCTTGCCTTCGTACGACCCGTTGATCGCGCCGATCGAAAACTTCAGCGTGCCGTTTTCAAAGCTCGTCTTGTCGACAGAAATCGGTTGTCCACCTTGGTCGATGCTGTAGAACGCCGTCTGATACGTTCCATTCGGCGCCTTCGCGATCTTCACTTCGGTCCGCAAATCCCGGTTAGCCTGCTCAATGTGCAGCTTCCCCTGCCAGATTCCCGCAACGTCTTGCGCGCCCGACTGTGCCGAAGCTGAGGTTTGTCCCGTAGCTGCGGGCGCCGCTGCCGGTGCCGCGTCCTGGGCTTTCGCTCTCACTCCGCCGGCCACGAGCACGATGACTATCGCCAGAGCCGCACATTCCACCAGCCTGCGCAAAGGCAGTGCGCTAAAGCACACGTTGTTCCTGAGGCATCTCCGATTCATTAGGAAAACCCTTCCTGCTGCCGTCGATTGCTGCAAGCGACGCCAACACCCATTTTTTCTGGTCCGGAGAAGAATACACCGTGCGGTGGTTCCAGGGTCACGGCACTTCGAAACCGCTGCAGTCAAGTGAATGCGACCACTCCGGGGTCCCCAACGAGGTGTTTATGTCGTTGGGGTGGGAGGACCAGGGGCAGCGGCATTGACAACACTCGGAATCTGAAACCACAATCGTGGATCTACCCATAAGACGAATCTACGTTCACTTTGTCCACTCCGTTCCCGTCTTTTTCATCGCCGGCCGCTCGCCCCATTGACCTCCGGCCACGGCAGACACGACTCACCCTATGTAGCACTCTACGGATTCTGTGGTCAAGTAGCATTCTACATACCCGAGGCTAGTCTCCCAAAAAGTGTGAATTGCCGGGCCAGATGCAACCCCCTTGCACCAGGTGTCTGACCGCATGAATTCGCACCATCAGTTTCGCGGTTCCCAGGTCTGAAAATCGAGACCTGGGGCACCCCCATTGGTACAAAACTAAGCGGTCAGAAACCTAGCAGATAAGCGGGAACCCTTTTCCCTTTGACACCCCTCAATGTCCAAATGTTCCAGCTCGATGACACAATCGTTCCGGCCCGCGCCGAATCCGCAGGCTGAAATCAACTTGAATCCACGTCTCTCTCAACTCCGGGAGGGGCGCCGAACGTGATCGACGAAGAAGATTTGCATCGTAACCTTCGCTTTTCACCGTTCGGGGTTAGGGTTGGGCGGTTGCGATGGGCTCTCCCAACGGTCGCCAACCCAAATGTCGCCGACCTCGGGATCTTTCCATTCCGGCTCGGCAGCGAGGAGTTCGGGGTCGGGAATGTTGAGATGGGACACGTCCGCCCCTTTTTCTTCGTGAGCTAGATTGTTCACGCCGGTCACCTCCATAATGAGACGCGCGCCAGTCATGTTGCCCTTCTTCGTTGTATCGATCACCGCCTGGGCAATATCGTCAAACTGCGCGCTCACTTTGGAGTTGAGTGAATTGCGCAGACGCTCTGCGGCCAGACCCGGCTCAGCGTCGAGGCTCGGTGTCTCGGGGGTTGTGTCCGAGGGTGCATCCGCTTCGCTGGGCTTCGCTTTGTCTGCAACCCGCTTGCGGCCTTGCGGCGGTTTGGCACGAGCAGGAGTTTTCGTCACTCTTCCAGGACGTGCGGAGGGCTTTCGAGGATCGCGGTCCGCCTTCGACCGAGGTTTGCGCCGTGGTTCTGTCTGCTTCGGATCTTTACTGCTTCCCTTTTTGCGGTTCATCGTAACTCCCAATGCTTGATTGCGGATAGATGCTTCAACTGTAGCCCGACGAGCCGAAATCTTGCGCAAATGGAAGATGTTCAGATAGAGGGAATTAGGAGCGGAAGGGGTTGACGAAACACAGGAGCCGAGTAGCGAAGGAACCGGAAGCGCAGCCGGAGCCGGTAGCTTGTAGCCGGTAGCCAGCAGCCTGAAGTTCACAGTGCGTTGTAAAGGGATCCAATTCGAAGCGAAGAGCTACGGATGCTTAAGGCTATCCGCGCAGCCAGGGCCGGTAGCTTGCAGCCGGTAGCCAGTGGCTTGGAGTTTGCGGTTTGTTGGGGCGAGCTCCAGTTCGGAGCGAAGAGCTACGGATGCTTAAGGCTATCCGCGCAGCCAGTCTTTCACCTTCTGCACCATGACGTCGCGGCCCACGTCGCTGATGGCGTTGGTGAGAGGAATCTGCTTGGGGCAGGCCTCGACGCAATTCTGTGCGTAACCGCATTCCTGGATGCCGCCATCGCCGGCCAGGGCGCGCAGGCGATCCTCTTTGAAAACCTTGCCGGTTGGGTGGTTGTTGAAGAGCTTGACTTGCGCGATGGTGGCTGCGCCGACAAAGTCAGTGGCCTCATTGAACTGCGGGCATACCTCCATGCAGCAGGTACACGAGATGCAATTGGACAGCGGGTAGTTGGCCTCCTGCTGCTGTGGATAAACCCGCGGTCCGGAACCGAGATCGTAAGTGCCATCGACGGGCACCCATGCCTTGACGCGCATAAGATTCTCGAACAGAACCGACCGGTCGACCTGCAGGTCGCGCACCAAAGGGAACTTGGTGAGCGGTTCTACCTTGATGGGCTGCTCGAGGTTGTCGACCAGCGCGGAACAGGCCATGCGCGCCTTCCCATTGATGCGCATCGCGCACGATCCGCAGATCTCTTCGAGGCAATTGGAGTCATAGGCAATCGGCGTGGTCGTTTTACCTTCAACGGTGACGGGATTGGCGGCGATCTCCATCATTGCCGAAACGACATTCATGCCCGGCCGCCACTCCAGCTCAAACCGCTCCCACACCGCCTGCGCCTCTGGGCTAGCCTGGCGCTTGAACTCAAAGGTGACTGTTCTGTTTGCCATGATCCCTTTCGTTCCAATCCGATTGGTAGTTCCCTTCCCATCCCAGCGACAAAAACAAAGACGTCGCGAGGATGGGGCACCCGATTTTGATCCAACCGCTGTCTTACCCACCCCAGCGACAAAAACAAAGACGTCGCGAGGACGGGGCACCCGATTCTGGTCCAACCGCAGATCACTTTGCCGCGTCGTACCTGCGCGGGCGCGGCTTGATAAACTGCGTGTCCACTTCTTCGTACTCGAACTTCGGTCCCTCGACGCAGCCGGTGAAGCTGGCTTTAGTGGTCTTCAGAAATTGCTCGTCAATGCGTTCAGGAAAATCAGGTTTGTAGTGCGCGCCGCGCGATTCGTCGCGGAGTAGTGCGCCCAGCACCACGGTACGCGACAGTTCAAGCATGTTTTTAAGCTGGCGCGTGAAGGCAAAGCTGGTGTTGGCCCACTGGCTTTTGTCGCTCAGGTTGATGTTTTTGTAGCGGTCGAGCAGCTCGACAATTCTTTGGTCAGTGGCCTTCAAGTTTTTGTTGTAACGAAGCACCGTGCAGTGCTCGGTCATCTCGCGGCCCAGTTCGCGCCACAATTTGAAGGGATTCTCGCTTCCGTCGCTCTTCATCAAACTGGTATTGATCTCCGCCTGGCGCGCGATCTCCGCTGCCGCTCCGCCGTCGCCTTCCGCAGCGGGAACGCTCTTCGCGTACTTGATCGCATTCGGTCCGGCATGGAATCCGCCGTAGATGCAACTGACGAGCGAGTTCGCGCCGAGCCGGTTGGCGCCATGGTACTGATACTCACATTCGCCCGCGGCAAAAATCCCCGGAACGTTCGTCATCTGGTTGAAGTCAACCCAGAGGCCGCCCATGGTGTAGTGCATGCCCGGGAAGATCTTCATTGGTTCCAGACAGGGATCGACGCCGACGAACTTCTCGTAAATCTCGAGAATGCCGCCGAGTTTATGGTGCAGCGTCTCGCGGTCGATATGCGTGAGGTCGAGGTAGACCATGGGCTGGCCCTCAAGGCCGAGGCCGAGCTCGTAGACAACTTTGTGGATGGCGCGTGTGGCCACGTCGCGGGGAACGAGGTTGCCGTACTTCGGGTACCACTCCTCAAGAAAGTAGAAGCGCTCGGACTCAGGGATGGCCTTGAAGGGGCGGCTGTCGCCCGGCATGCGTGGAACCCATACCCGGCCGCCTTCGCCGCGCGCTGATTCAGACATCAGACGCAGCTTGTCTTCGCCCGGAATCGAAGTGGGATGCACCTGGATGAATTCGCCGTTGGCGTAGTAGACGCCCTGCTGAAAGACGGCCGACTGCGCCGATCCCGTGCAGACGACAGAATTTGTGCTTTTGCCGAAAATTGCCCCTACGCCGCCCGTGGCCAGAATGATGGCCTCTGCGGGAAAGGCCTTCAGCTCCATCGAGCGCAGGTCCATGGCGACGATGCCGCGCGCCACGCCTTTGCCGTCGATGATGGCGGAGAGGAACTCCCAGCCCTCGAACTTTTGCACTTTGCCTTCGGCCTCGTAGCGGCGCACCTGCTCGTCGAGCGCATAAAGCAACTGCTGGCCGGTGGTGGCGCCGGCAAATGCAGTGCGATGGTAGAGCGTGCCGCCGAAGCGGCGGAAATCGAGCAGGCCTTCGGGGGTCCGATTGAAGGGCACGCCCATGCGGTCGAGCAAATCGACAATCGCGGGAGCGGCCTCGCACATCCCCTTCACAGGAGTTTGGTTCGCGAGGAAGTCGCCGCCGTAAATCGTGTCGTCAAAGTGCTGTGCGGTGGTATCGCCTTCGCCTTTCAGATTCTTTGCAGCATTGATTCCGCCCTGCGCGCACACGGAGTGCGAACGCTTGACTGGCACAATCGAAAATAGGTCCACCGTGCCGCCTGCCTCGGCGATTTTAATTACGGCCGCAAGACCTGCCAGCCCTCCACCAACCACAATGATTCTGGGTGTTGCCATGAGGTACCTTTCGAAAAACCGTGAACCGTGAGCCGTTACGCGGTCAAAGAAAAACCCTACAGTTTCGGGACTGGCGCATTGGCATACAAAGGCCCGACAAACGCCCAGATGCTGGCGATGCCCATAGCGGCGAGCAGCACGCCAAAAGCAACGCAAACATAAGCGAAGCGTCGGCGCGCGGTTTCTCCCGGCGTGATGCCCCACTTGGCGCAGAAAAGCCAGACGCCGTAGGCGAAGTGCCAGCAGACGGCGATCATGGCGACGACGTAGACGGCGGCGATCCAGGGATTGGCAAGTTCGAGCTGCACCTTATGGAACGCATAGTACGGATTCTCCGGCAGACTGACGCCCATGAAGCGCTGGGTTGCCACGTGGTAGGCGATGTAGGCAAAGGCGACGAGTCCGGTGTAGCGCTGCGTGAGGTACATCCAGTTGCCTGCCCACGGGTAGTAGACGATGTTCGATTTACCGCGCAGCCAGATATAGACGCCGTAGATGCCGTGATAAAGGATGGGCAGGAAGATGAACACCCACTCCAATACGCGCACCAGCGGCAGGCTGTTAAGAAATTTTACCTGCTCGCCGTAGGCCACGGGGCCCTTGAGGGCTTCGAAGTTCGAGAGCAGATGCTCCAGCAGAAATGCGCCGATGGGAACGATGCCGAGAAGCGAATGGAGTTTGCGCCAGATAAAACTAGTGCCCTCGCCGGCGCGCAAAGGCTCCACTCCGCGGCGGACCCGGGGCGCGGCGGTTTGTTGGGCGGTTGCCATGGAAGTGTTGGCTCCTAAAGGCTGCTGGATGATGCTGTTCCAGATTGAGGGACAAAGAATGAGCTTGTACTGCCTCAAGCATTATTCGTGTCCTGGATCACCTACGTCAATGTACGCTGCGGCGGATCGTCCCCTGATGTGATTCCGCTCACAAGAGTTACCACCCATCCTGTCCGGGCTCATTGTCGCGCCTGAACGCTCCCGCGCTCCTCGCCCTCGATGTGGAGCAGCAGCGCCGCAAACGCACGGCCGCGGTGGCTCAAGCTGAGTTTGGTTTCAAGGTCGATCTCGGCCATGCTCTTGCCCAGTTCGGGCAGGTAGAACAGCGGATCGTAGCCGAAGCCGCCAGTGCCGCGCGGCGCCTCAAGAATCGCTCCTTCGACCGTGCCATCGGCGACCTGGCACACCTGGCTATCGCGCGCGCCGACGAGGGTGCAATGGTAGCGGGCAGTGCGCAGCGTGGGAGGAATGCCCTCCAGCCGCTGCAAAAGAAGCATGTTATTCCACACGTCGGTATTGTCGTTGGCATCAGGCGAGTCGACGAGGCCGGAATCAGCGGCGAACCGTGCCGAGCGCACGCCCGGCGCACCACCGAGCGCATCCACTTCAAGACCGGAATCGTCGGCAACAACCAACTCGCCGGGAGCGAAGCGCGAGTAGTAGACCGCCTTGGTGGCGGCATTGGCGAGAAGGTGTCGCCGTCTTCTTCAGGAGCAGGAATGTTTTCGATGCCGGGGAGAGGCTCAATGTCTACCGAATGGGCCTTTGCGGCGGTGCGGAAATCGCGGAGCTTGCCGGCGCTCGTAGTAGCGGCGTAGAGGCGAAGGGCCATGCAGTGAGTGTAATGGGACGGCCGTCCGCGCCCGAGTCATACACCGGCATCGAAGCGGCCACTCGATGTGATTGATCCGATTGACAAGGCTCGGACCGCTCTCATAAGGTGGTTCCGCCTGGAAGCTCTTTTCAATTGAGGAAACGCGCTTCGAGCGCCTCAGAGCCAACGACCGTGCACGAGCAGAGATTCATGGAGTAGGCTCCAGGCAAGGTTTCGATCGCGGTTTTTCAAAACGGAATGAACATATGAGTGATAGCACGATGCGTACGATGGCAATCGGAGTCATTCTGACGGCAATGGCTGCAATGTTGCCTGCACAAAACACCGCGATTGCGGTGGGACCTGCTGACTTGCAGGTAGACAATCTGACCGTGCCGTTGGGCATTGACGACCCTGCTCCGCGATTCTCCTGGCAACTGCACGACCCGTCGCGCGGAGCGATGCAGACTGCATACCGGATCACAGTTGCGTCGAGAGCCGATCGACTCCTTGCCGACAAGCCCGATGTATGGGACAGCGGCCGCGTCGAATCCGCGCAGTCGCTTGGTGTTCCATATGGCGGACCAGCGTTGAAGCCGTCGACGCGCTACTACTGGCACATCGAGCTATGGGGTGTCGCCGGGCAGGCATATCGCGCCACGCCCATCGACTGGTGGGAAACCGGCTTGATGAATCAGGATGCGTGGCATGGCGATTGGATCGGCTACGAAACGCCCGAAGAAGCCGCGGTGCGCCATGCGCCGGCAGAGTGGGTTGCAAATCCCGAAGCAAAACGCCCTGGGGTGGGCAACGGCCCTGAGCAGCGCTTTGCCTACCGCACGACTGTAACGATGGCGCAGCCGGTGCGGTTCGCGGCGCTCTACGCTACCGGACAAGACACAGTCGCTGCCTGGATCAACGGCACGCAGGTACTCAGCGAAGATCCGTTGACGCCCTATAAGCAGATGCCCTGGAAAAAATTCGCGCGCGCCGACGTGACGAAGGACCTTAGCGCCGGAGCAAACACACTGGCAATTGAAACGCTGCATTATGTGGTCAATCCAAATGGTCAGGCCACAGAAGACGCGCCTCCAATGATTGCCACGCTGGTTGTGGAATATGCGGACGGAAGCTGGAAGAGTTTTTCGAGCAGCACAGATTGGAAGACCACGATTCATTCACCTGGCGGCTGGGAGCAGAAGGATTTTGATGATGCGGCGTGGGAGCGGGCCGTTGTTTGGGCGCCATTGCCGGGCAAGCGAGCGGAGTCGCTGGGCAATCCGTGGATCCCGGATTCGGTGAAAGCGCTGCGTCACGAGTTCACGGTGGGCACAACGATCAAGTCCGCGCGGCTTTATGCAACCGCGCTGGGCGACTACGAGATCTTTCTCAATGGAAAGCGCGTCGGGAATCAGGTCCTCTCGCCTGGCTGGACCGACTATCGCGAGCGCGTGATCTATCAGACCTACGACGTCACCCAGCAGCTCATCGAAGGGAAGAACGTAATCGGCGCCCTTCTCGCACCGGGCTGGTACGAGACACCGCTCGAGTGGGCCCAGCAGCCGAACAATTATGGTGTCACCCCGCCAGCGCTCCGCGCGCAGTTGCGCATCGAGCACGCCGACGGAAGGGTGGAGTGGGTGACGACCGACGCGAAGTGGCAGGCCGCTCCATCGTACATTCTGCACTCCGAGCTTTACGACGGCGAGTCGCAGGATGCGCGCCTGTGGCATCCAGGCTGGAGCGACAATCGCTCTCCAGTTGGCGGCTGGAAAGAAGCCGCCGTCATTGATCCCGCACCGGTTGAGATTCAGGCGCAGGACTTCCAGCCCATTCGCGTGGAGCGCCCGCTGGAGGCGAAGACGCTCACCGAGCCGAAACCTGGAGTTTGGGTCTACGACTTCGGCCAGAACTTCTCCGGAGTGGAGCAACTGCGCGTCGCAGGTCCCGCCGGAACGAAGGTGCGGATGCGCTTCGCCGAAGTTCTGAATCCTGACGGCACGCTCTACACGGAAAACTTGCGCACCGCCAAAGTGACGGATCATTTCACCCTGAACGGCAACGGCGTCGAAGAGTTCACTCCGCAGTTCACCTTCCATGGTTTCCGCTACGCGGAACTGACCGGCCTGCCCAATGCGCCGGATAAAAGCGCCGTCTCCGGCCTCGTCATCCACACCGACGCCTCCGTTCACCGCAAAGCTCACCACCGGCAGCGCGATGATCAACCAGCTATGGAGCAATATTCTCTGGGGCCAGCGCTCGAACTTCGTCGGCCTGCCGACCGACTGCCCGCAGCGCGACGAGCGGCTCGGGTGGATGGGAGATGCGCAGGTTTTCTGGCGCACGGCAAGCTACAACATGGGCATGGCAGCTTTCTCGCGTAAGTTTACCGCCGACATGCGCGGCACGCAGGTTGGAACGCCTTACTTCGGCATTTACTCGCCCGGCACTGTGGCGCAAAATGCAGGTTGGGCGGCCGGTTGGAGCGATGCCGGCATCATTATTCCCTGGACCTCGTGGCTGCAGACCGGCGACGTCTCGATCGTGAACCAGAACTGGGCGGCGATGACGAAGTATCTCGACGCGATTGAAGCGGGGAATCCCGATGGGCTTTGGAAGAACGATTCCGGCACTGCCTATGGCGACTGGCTTTCGCCAGAAGGCAAGACCGATTATGTGTTGATTGCCACCGCATACTGGGCCTACGACGCGACGCTCATGGAGCAGATGGCGCGCGCGACAGGCCGAACCCAGGATGCCGACAGATACGCGCAGTTGTTCGAGAAGATTCGTGGGGCCTTCCAAAAGCAGTTCGTGCGTTCCGATGGTTTCGTAGCTGGAGCAGACAACGGTCCGTCGCAGTTCGGCGTGATCAACAATCCGAATGCAAAGAGCGCCGGCGGCGACACGCAGACGGGCTACGTGCTGGCCCTGCACATGAACTTGCTGCCGCAGAACCTGCGCGCGGCAGCCGCCAAGCGTCTCGCCGACAAGATCCACGCCAATCACGATCTGCTTGGCACGGGCTTTCTGGGTACTCCCTATTTACTGGAAGAACTGACCAAGACCGGCTACACAAAACTGGCCTATACGCTTCTGCTCAACACGCGCTATCCCTCATGGGGCTACATGGTAGAGCGCGGCGCGACGACCATGTGGGAACGCTGGAACGGCGACCAGATGCGCAATGATCCGAGCATGAATTCGTACAATCACTACGCGTATGGAGCAGTGGCGGACTGGATGTATCGCTATGCAGCGGGCGTCGATGCCACTCCGCTTGACGCGGGATTTCATACTATTGTGCTGCACCCGGTGTTCGACGACCGGCTTGGGCATCTTGCATTCGACTATGACTCCTCGTATGGACCAGTTCACTCCGATTGGACGGTGACAGGGCAAACGGCGGCGTGGCATGTGACGATTCCGGCGAACACGACAGGCTGGCTGCGATTAGACGCGGATGAAGCAGCGAAGTACAAACTCGACGGAGCGCCGCTCGTCGAAAGCAAGCAAGCGAAAGCGGCTTCGTTGGGCGGGCAAAACGGATTTGAATTAGCGCCGGGTAGCTACACATTCGAGATTGAGCTTCAGTAACAATCTGCACTTTGCCGGTGTACGTTGTGCAGACGCAACCGGTAGGCTATAACTTTGCTCGCGGGCAAGTGTATTGCAGTCGCCCGCGGCGATAGAAATGGAGCAGGGATGCCGACTGTGATCCTCACGGGAATCGGGTGGCATATTGTTGGGGCGGCCTGCGCCGCTTCGTTTTATGCGCCGATTGAGAAAGTAAGGAAATGGTCCTGGGAAACAACCTGGGCCGTGGCCGGATTCTTCTCCTGGATTCTATTGCCAATCGGAGTGAGCTATCTCCTTCTGCCTGACTTCCACGCGTTTTATGCCTCTCTCGATTCCGGACTGATGTGGAAGGTTGCGCTCTTTGGCGCGATGTGGGGCATCGGCAACGTGAATTACGGGCTGACGATGCGTTATATGGGAATGTCGCTGGGGATCGGCGTGGCCATCGGCGTCACTCTTGTGGTTGGCACGCTGGTGCCTCCGCTCATGCATGGCCAGGGCGCAATGTTGCTCAACACAAGGAGCGGCCTGTTTACGATGGCAGGAATCCTGGTGGCGTTAATCGGCATTGCGGTCGTTTCCTACGCCGGCCATCAGAAAGAGTTGCAGATGCGCGGCGAAGTAAGGGAGTTTAATGTGAAGCTCGGCCTTACGCTCGCCGTCCTCTGCGGAATTTTTTCGTCGGGAATGTCGTTCGCGATCGATGCGGCCCGGCCGATTACTGCAGCAGCGCAACAGTTGGGCGTAAAGCCGCTCTACGCTGCCCTGCCCAGCTATGTGCTCATCATGGGCGGCGGAGCGGTAATCAACTTGGCGTACTGCTTCATAAGACTGGCATTCAAGAAGGACATCTCGCTGCGCGCCGATCTCGCACAACCTCGCGCGACGCTGCTTAAAAATGGCTCGCTGGCTGCGGCGGGCGGCATCATGTGGTATCTGCAATTCTTTTTCTATGCGTGGGGCGCGGCCAACATTCCGCAACGGCTTTCGTATGTGAACTGGATGCTGCACATGAGCATTTACGTTCTTTGCGGCGGACTTGTCGGCCTCGCGCTCGGCGAGTGGGCCGGTGTTTCCAAGCGACCCATCCGGCTGCTCTGGGCGGGGATTCTCGTGATTATTGCAGCGGCGAACCTGGTGGGTCTTGGCATGGCAACGTAAACGCATCGCGCCGATCCGTCGGACTCAGGGAAGCGGCAATTCTGCGTCCAGGCCCGCCGCGGCCAGGTCTGTGCGCAATTGAGCAACGTTTGAGAAAACCACGCCGACCATGCCCAACTTGAGCGCGGCATCCACGTTCGCCGGCCGATCGTCAATGAAGAGCGTTTCGCCCGGAAGGGTCCCGAGTTGATCGAGCGCATACCGGTAAATCACTGGATCTGGCTTGGCCACGCCCAGCCGATAACTCCATACCAGCACGTCGAATCGCGAGAGCCACTCGAATTCGCGTTCCATCTCCGCGTGCACCGTGTCGCCCATGTTGGAAACGATGGCCGTAAGCAGCCCGCGCTGCTTCAGCTCGGTTTGCCATGCGAGCATGGCCCGATTTTCGATCATCCACATGCGCGCATCCCAATGGACAAGCTCGCGGATTTGCGATTCGGCAAGCTTCAGCCCGCCTTCCTCGGCGACCTTCCGCCAAAAAGCCTCGCCGGTAAACGAGCCGTCGTCAAACGCGTCGCGGTGGGACCAGTACAACGCGTCAAGACGCGCCACAGGCAGGCCCGTAATGCGCTCCATCGCCGCGTGTGAGGCGGGGTCTGGGGGACAGGTCAGTACCATTCCGTAGTCAAAAATCACTGCGCGCAATGCCAAATCGAACCCTCGCTCGCGCCCGTGTATTGTTGGAGAGAGCGCTCATCTCATTGTGCATGACGGGCCGCATGGCGCCGTCGCGGCGGTGCTGGCTGCAGCACACGATGGCGATGTGGACGGAACCAATGCGGTTTTCCAGACGAACAGGTTGGAATACAGAAGAAAGCGACTTGGCGCGCGCGCACCGCGAGCGAATTGAGGCGGGACTGCCCATCGCGGATCTCACTGCCTCGAATCCGACGCGCAGCGGGTTTTCTTATCCAGCCGGATTGCTTGAAGCACTCACCGATTCCCGCGGGCTTGATTACGATCCGCAGCCGAATGGCCTGTCCACGGCGCGAGAAGCGGTCTGTGAATACTACGCAGACCACGGCGTCGCGCTTGATCCCAACCAACTGATTCTGACTACCAGCACCAGCGAGGCCTACAGTTTCCTTTTCCGGCTGCTATGCGATCCCGGAAGCGAGATCGTGATCCTCGAGCCCGGCTACCCCCTCTTCGATTTCCTTGCCACACTCGACGACGTTCAACTCAAGCCCGCGCCGCTGATTTACGAAAACGGCTGGCAGATCGATTCCGGGGCGATCCGCCGGGCGATCTCTGAACGAACGCGCGCCATCGTCGTCGTGCACCCGAATAATCCGACCGGGCATTTCACCAAAGCGTGGGAAGCCGACGAACTGGCGAGCCTCTGCCGTGAGTTCAATCTATCGCTCATCGTCGACGAGGTTTTTCTCGACTATGGGATCGGCTGCGAAGGTTCGAGCTTTGCCTCGGGTCTCGAGGGCGTTCCGGTTTTCGTGGTCAGCGGTCTGAGTAAGATTGCCGGCCTGCCGCAGATGAAGGCTGCGTGGATCGTGGTCACCGGCCCGGAACAAAAACAGGCGCTCGCGCGACTGGAGATCGTTGCCGACACTTTTCTCTCCATGAATGCGCCTGTCCAATGGGCGCTGCCGAGGTGGCTCGCAGGACGGCAGCAGATCCAGGAGCAGATTCGCAGCCGGGTGACGGCGAATTTGGCGATGCTCAACCGGCAGATGTTGGCGGTTCCAGCGGTGGAAAGGCTGAAGGCGGAGGGAGGCTGGTACGCAGTGCTTCGCATCCCGGCTTTGCAGCCGGACGAGCAAACCGTAACGGCGCTCCTGGAGCGTGGAGTTTGGGTCCATCCCGGATACTTTTTCGGAATGCCGGAGTCGGGCTGGCTGGTGGTGAGCCTGCTTACCAGGGAGTTGGAATTCAGTACCGGAGTAACCGCCTTGATTAACTATTTACAAACGGATCAGGGAAGTAACACTATTGGGGGATGACATCAATTTATTCTTTATGTATTTCGTATATACCGATGTAAATAAGCAACATACTTTATCTCACAATCCGGAACTCTTGGATTGCAGAAATGGATTGCTGATTCGCTCTTGTCCCACGCTGGTTTCGGGACCGTGGCCCGGCAGAACCTGCGTTTCGTCCGGCAAAGCTAAAATCCTCGAGCGAAGTGAATCGATAATCTGGTCAAAGTTTCCGCCCGGCAAGTCGGTGCGGCCAATGCTGCCCGCAAAAAGCGTATCTCCGGCAATGAGCAGCTTGAGCGGTGCGAAATGCAGGCAAATCGATCCCTGGGTATGGCCCGGAGTGTGCAGCACCTGCGCGGGGTAGCTCTCCAGACCGACAATCAGACCGTCCCGCAGGTTTTCATCGGGCGGCGCAGTCTCCGGCGGACTAACACCGAGCCATGCTGCCTGAGCTTCCATCATCTTCAGCAGCGGCAAGTCGTTTTCATTCAGAAAAATTGGCGCGCCAGTGAGTCTTTTCAGCTTGAGGGCTCCGCCAACGTGGTCGATGTGCGCGTGTGTCACCAGGATCTGTTTGAGCTTGAGGCCCAGCTCGGTCAACCTGCGATGGATGCGGCCGACTTCGTCTCCGGGATCGATGACGATGGCCTGATGGGTGACTTCATCGCCCATCAGAGTGCAGTTGCAAGCAAGCGGACCCACGGGAAACGATTCAAGGACCATGAGTCGATTGTAGGGCCTTGCGACTGTAGGGCCTTGCGACAGAGTCAGTCCGGTGCACGCTTTGCGATTTGCCAACCGCTCAGATTCACTGCGCCATGCGGTAGTAACCCAACGGATAGGTCTGATTCCGGGCGAGCATTTTGCTGCAAATAGCGAATGGTGTCTCGGTGCCAAATGTGCCCGAGAAGTAAACAAGAGGCGAAAACACTTCTTGCGATTCGCTTTTTATTCGCTATAATGCCCGCATGGCTGTCACACGAAGGCAAAAAGAAGTCATCGATTTCCTCGAATCGTTTGTGACCAGAAACGGCTATTCGCCTTCTTTTGAAGAGATTGCCCGCGGGATGAACCTCAAAAGCCTGGCCACCGTGCACAAGCACATCACCAACCTTGAAAAGAAGGGGATGCTCGACCGCGTTCACAACCGCAGCCGTTCCATCGATCTGCTGCCGCCCGGCTCGCGGACGCGGTCAAGCATGAAGTTGCCCCTTGCGGGGCGCATCGCAGCGGGCATGCCCCTTGAAGCGATGGAGACGCAGGAAACCATCTCTCTGCACGACGTGGTCGGCAATCGCGACGTGTTTGCCCTTGAAGTGCGCGGAGATTCGATGCGCGATGAGCACATCATCAATGGCGACTATGTGCTGGTGGAGCGCGTGCGAACCGCCCGCCAGGGTGAAATTGTGGTCGCACTCGTACATGGCAGCGAGACTACGCTCAAGCGCTTTTATCCTGAAGGCAACGTGGTGCGCTTGCAGCCTTCGAATATGGAGATGGATCCGATCTACGTGCCCGCCGCGCAGGTAGCAATTCAGGGCCGCGTGCTGGGTGTTTTGCGGAAGTACCGTTAGCCGCTGAGCCGTTGCATCGACCATCGGCTCAGAAAACTAGCGCAACGACTCCGCCATGCGTTTGGCTCGCCAAAGCGCGCCGTCAAGAGCCACGGTCTCGGTGGTTTGCATCGGCATCTGGGGCGCTGCGGCGTGCAAGCCGGTGAAAAAGGCTTCCCTCACCATCTTCATTTTTCCGATCACGCTTCCGGTCCATGCCACCGGAACTTCACCCGCAATCTGATGCTTGCGGCGCAGCTTGGAACGCACCAGCATTACGTTGGCGATCAGATCGGCCGCGGCCTGCCGCAAAACCCCGGCGGCTACCGCATCTCCGGCCTCGGCCAACTCGTTAATCGCCGGCGCGAGTGCGGCAAAATCCGGTCCCGGCGTGCTGTCGCCGAAGTTGATGAGTTCATCCATCGCCGGCGTGCCCCAGATCTCACCCACCTTTTTCAGGACGTCTGTCGGCTCCTCGCGGTCGTAAGCATTCAGCGCGCGCCGGACGGCGTGAAGTCCGATCCAATAGCCTGAGCCTTCGTCGCCGAGGCGCGAACTCCATCCGCCAGCGCTTTCGCAGTTGCCATCGGGAGCGCGGCCGATGGTGTTTGTGCCGGTTCCGGCAATCTGCAAGATTCCCGGCCCTCCCTGGAACGCCGCATCGAGCGCGATCACGTGATCCCCCACCACCTCGGAGCACTCCACGCCAAAATCGCCGAATACCGCGGTAATCCACTCTGTGATGCCGGGCATACTGGCGCTGGCCACGCCGCACGATGCGGCGCGCACGCCCTTCAAGCCCGCCTGGGCGAAGACATCTGCCAAAAGTTTGCGAAGATTGGATTCCGCGGCCTCTGCACCCACACGAAGTCGCTTGATGGAACCACTTTGACCGCTGCCAAGAACCTCTTTGCCCGACACGATTGCGGCGCGCGTGTTGGTGCCGCCGCCGTCGATGCCAAGAACCGCGTCCATTCTCTCCTCGTTCCCTCTCTATTTCCCGGGAATGTCCCCATTGTCACGCAGGGTTCCGGCCAGGATATTCAGGCTGCCGTCATTCTTGGGCGGATTGAGGCCAAGCATGTGCGCCATCCATGGATACAGATTGACGTTATCAAACGGAGCCACCATTTTTCCCGGCACAAGATCGGGCCCGGCGGCAAAGAAGCTGGCCTTCATTTCGTGCACACTTTGCGGATCGAATCCGTGCATGCCCGCAGTTGGCGGACGATCCGCGTGACCAGCCGGCGGAGTTTGCGCACGAATTGCATAAGGCCCCGTGGCCACAATCACCGGGTCGCCTTCGCGAGGATTCTGGTTGAAATTCAGGCGGGCGGGAACATTCTTCAAACGAAAGACCATGAACTGCGAAGTGGCGTGCTTCAGTTGCTCGTAAACGCGGGCTCGATCTTCCTCCGTCTTGCCGTAAAGCAGCGCTCCCACGGTCTCAAATCCGCTCAGATTGGCCACCTGATCGAGGTCGATCCAGTTGCCCTCGGACTTCACCATTCCGTGATCGCTGACGACAACCAGGTCCACGGGCAGGCCGGTGGTTTTCAGCGCAGATTCAAGTCTGCCGACGATGGCATCCATTTTGAGTTCGGCAGCCCGCGTTTCATGCGCATCCGGGCCAAATTCATGACCCTCGTGATCCGGTTCGGAGAAGTAGATGGTGATGAAATGCGGTCGGTTTGCCGCCGGCAAATGGAGCAGAGCAACAGCGTCGTCGATGCGCGCCTGCTGGGATTCGGGAGTGCGCTCGGTGATGGCGTCGTAACGGGCGTAATACGAGGGCCGGAAGCCGGCTATTTTTGCCTCCGAACCAGGCCAAAACAGGCACGCACTGCGCATGCCCTCGCTTTCAGCCAGGCTCCATAAGGGCACCCCGCTGTACCACGAGCCGTTGGTTACCGCCTGCGGGTCGGTATAGGAATAACGAGCGCTTCGCGCCGGATCGGAAAAGCTGTTGGCTACGATGCCGTGATGCTCCGGGTATAAGCCAGTGACGATCGTGAAGTGGTTGGGAAATGTAAGGCTGGGATAGCTGGGCATCATCCCTTCGGGCGCCCAGACGCCCTGCTTTGCGAGCGCCAGCAAGTGAACGGCGTTGTCGCGCCTGGCATAGTCCCAGCGGAAGCCGTCGAGCGAAACCAGAACAACATAATGCTGGTTCTGCGCCCAGGCAGAGTTGCTTCCATTATCGACATGCGTCAGCGGTAGTGCCGGATTGAAGCCGCTTCCCTGCCCAAGGCATCTGGATGAAGCGGCAGCGAGGCCGAGGACGAGGAAAACGGCGAGGGCCAGCCGCCGCAGGGTGCGGATTTGCATCGAACACACTCCCGAATCAGGGTATCTCATCAATTAGACGCTCAGTAGGATCAGATGGAGGAATCTATCGGCCGAAAGCGCGCGCCCAGGCTGTCCAGGCCAGTCCGGCCCCGAGGATCGCGACTTTCTGTACGAATGGCACACTTGCCCGGCGGGTAAAGACGTCGTAGTCCGCCGCTCGAATGCGCTTGAGGAGGCCGTGATAAATGGTAACCAGAACCCAAAGCGCGGGACGGCTCCTGGGATCGATCAGCGGCATCAACTCGCGAGCGGATGAGTAATAACCCTCCGCGCGTTTTGCCATCTCCTCGAACAGATTCCTCTCATTCATCGTGGGCGGGGCGTCCAGTTTGCGATGCAGCAGCGAGTGAACAGAAATTTTGTGAGCGGCCAGGTTTTCGAGCGGCAGATACACGCGTTTGCGCGCAGCATCCTCGGCCACGTCGCGCAGAATGTTGGTGAGCTGGAATGCGATGCCGGTTTCCTCGGCCAATTTTTCGGCGCGCGCGTCGCGATAACCAAAAATACGAATGCAGACCAAGCCGACGACCGAGGCTACAAGGTAGCAATACCGGTAGAGATCGGCGAAGGTTGCGTAAGTGTCCGGCGTGCCGGTTTGCGCGCGATCCAGGTCCATAGCCACACCGGCCACCAGTTCATCCAGCAGCTCCTGCGGAATTTTGAAGCGGCTGATCGCATCTCGAACGGCCATGAACACGGGATCGTTTGACGCAGCACCGGCAGCGGCGGCGCGCCATGCCGCCAGCCATGCATTCAGTTGGCGCCGGCGCTCCTCGCGCGGCAGGTTTTCGTTGTCGGCCAGGTCGTCGGCCTGGCGCATAAAGGCGTAGACCGCGCAGATTGCGTTTCGGCGTTCCAACGGAAGCGCAAGGAAGGCGTAATAGAAGTTTTTAGCCTCGCGTTTGGCAATCCCGCGGCAGACCTTGTAGGCGTGCCCCAGATCGAACCCGGCAGATGGAACTTCTTGAGTCAAGCGGCCTTTCCTGCTGACTGCGAATGGAGGCGCAAGAAGGGCAACATCTTGGCGCCGAGCGCGCGCAGCGCGAGCGCCATCTTCGTTCTCTTTGCGATAGCCGGCCGTGCGCTCAGCACATCGTAGTCGCGGAGTTCAATGGCGCGCAGAATCTCAAGGCCGCCGCGGCTGAAGAGATCGAGATCAATCGCCAAGTCGCGATTCACTCGACCGATCAGGGGCAGGCCTTGCTCGAACAAAGACCGCGCGTAGTCAACTTCATGACGCAGAAGGCTGCGGAACTCGGGCGTGGCCACGCCCTGAGCGATCGGCTCCTCGCTCACACCAAAGCGGCGCATGTCGTTCTGTGGAATGTAGATGCGGCCTTTGGCGAAGTCGACGCGCACATCCTGCCAGAAGTTAGCGAGTTGCAGTGCAGTGCAGGTAAGGTCGGAGAGGCGGAAGTTTTCTTCACTCACTTCGCGGCACGCGTAGAGCACAAGCCGTCCCACAGGATTTGCCGAGTAATGGCAGTAGCCGAGAACATCGTCCATCGTGGCGTAGCGAGTGACGGTCTGGTCCTGGCGAAAGGCAACGAGCAAATCGGCAAAGGGCTCCTTGGGAATGGAGCAGGCGCGAATGGTTTCGGCCAGCGCGACGAAGACCGGATGACGCGCGCGGCCCTCGTAACAGGCGTCTAATTCGCGGCCCCACAAATCCAGCAGCGCCAGAGCCTGCGCCTTGTCGGGGACTTCGTCGCCCAGATCGTCGGAGATGCGGCAGTAGGCGTAGATTGACTGAAAGTGTGGGCGGAGCTTTTTGGGCAGGAACCAGGTGGCGACGTGGAAGTTCTCGTAATGCGTTTCAGCCAGGCGACGGCAGTAAGCGCGCGCTTCGTCGAGAGTCGGCGCAACATCGGGAATGCGATAGCTTGCAGGCAACGCAGCCCACGCGCGAGCGAGGAGTTCTTCGGTCGTGAGCTGGGCTGTGGTCATAAACCGGCCCTCGCGTATCGGAGCCTGTCTCTATTTTGCGCTATTCGGATGGGATGCGTGGTTCAGGGGCTGAAGCCCGATATTTCCATTTTATGGCGGCTTGCGGCGCGACTGAAGTCGCGCCCTGATACAAGACCTTTGGGTTGAGATTCGTGCTATCCCACCCTAAACGCAAAGAGCGCGTTTAGGATGGGGCACCCAGCTAAACCCCAAATTAATTTTTGCGCTTTTCTCGACACGAGTAAACTCGTGCCCTGATACAAAACCCGATAAGGAATCGTCCAATGCAGTCGATGGTGGATTCGTCGAAAAGCAACCGCAGATCCTTCGACTCGTCGTCGCCGCGACTCGCTCAGGATGACAGTTCGTTCTTTTGCACGTTCTAGTCGAGGTTCATCATGGCACAATCGCCGTTTTGATCTCCGTCGACCGGTTCATCAGTTTTTCGAAGACGCGGTTGAGTTCGTAGAGATGCGCGCGGCCGGTGATGAATGCACCGGCCTGGAACTTGCCGCCGGCGATAATTGCGAGCGCCTTTCGGCAGATGGCCGGAGTGTGATGGAAGGTGGCGCGCAAAGTGATATCGCTATAGTGCAGACGGTTGGTATCCAGGTTCACGTGCGTGTTCGCGGCGCAACCGCCGAAAAAGTTCACCGTGCCCCCCTTGCGTACCAGCTCGACGGCCTCCTGCCAGGTTTCGGGCAGGCCCACCGCTTCAATCGCAATGTCCACTCCGCGACCGCTAGGTGTGAGCGCACGCGCCTCCAGGATCGCCTTGCGGATGGTGGCTGCCTGAACCACATGAGCGGCGCCGAGCTGACGCGCCGCCTCGGCCTGGCCGTCGTGCTTGACGATGGCGACCGTTTCATAACCGGCCAGCGCGGCGACGTGCAGGATCATGAGGCCCAGCGGGCCGCCGCCAATCACGGCGATCATATCGCCTTTGCGGGGATCGGAATCTTCGAGTCCGTGGACGGCGCAGGCGAGCGGCTCAGTCAGCGCGGCATGTTCCAGCGGCACGTTGTCCGGAACAAGCAGAGTGTTCTTCGCGACAATGCGCTCCGGAATCTTGATGAATTCGGCGTAGGCGCCGTTGTTGAAGAGCAGATCGTCGCAAAGGTTCTCCTGGCCGCGCAGACAAAAATAGCACTTGCCGCACGGCGCAGAGTTGAGCGCAACCACGCGGTCGCCGGGCTTGAAGTCCTCGACACCCTCGCCCGCCTCAACCACCGTTCCCGCCTGCTCGTGGCCGAATAAAGCCGGAGGTACGATCATTCTTGCGTGATAGCCGCGGCGAAAGACTTTGAGATCGGTTCCACAAGTGAGCGCCGCGCCCACGCGAACCACCAATTCTCCCACGGCCGCTCTGGGAACCGGCACTTGCTCGATGCGCACATCTTCGCGACCATGAAGGATCGCGGCATGCATCGTGCTGCGCCCGTGAAGAAACGTCTTCTCGACGGTCCTGCGCCCCTGGTGAACAACCGTCTCGACCGTCTTGCGGCCTTTGACGACGGCCGTCTCCACGGTATTCAGACCGACCTCGACCACCGCCTCGACGGTATTCAGGCCGCCTTCAACGACGTTCTCGACCTTTTTGCGGCCCTCGTCGACTGCGGTCTTCACGGTTTTGCGGCCGCGGAGAATCGCATCCTTCACCGTGCTTGGCATTGGATTCCCCTACTCTGCTCCTGCCCCGGGCACTGGCTCGATCATGATCTTCATCGAACTCGGCTGAGGATGTGATGCAATCTCGATAGCCTCAACCGCCTCTTCATACGGGAAGCGGTGCGAAATCAACTGCGTCAGGTCGAAGCCGTTCCGGTAACCGCCAAAGACCAGCCCCGTCACTTCCTCCAAATTCGGGAACGATGAAGAGTATGAGCCGAGAAGGGTCTTTTCGTCCACACAGACCGCAGCGGGATCGAATGTCGCCTCGCCATGCTGGGTCTGGGCAAAGAGCATCACTTTGCCGCCGGGGCGCACAGCATCCATGGCGGTGCGAATCAGGCCGTTTCCACCTACGGCGACGATGACCGCATCCGCGCCGCGGCCCTCCGTCTCGGCAAAGACACGCTCCACCACATTCTCGTCTCCGGCATGGATCGGGTTCGTGAGTCCGTAGCGAGCAGCGATTGCGTGGCGCTCCGGAAATAAATCGGAAGTCAAAACCCGCGCGCCGGTCCGCTTGGCCGTTACGGCGTGCATCAGGCCGATCGGCCCCTGACCAATGATCAGAACCGTGTCGTCGGCAGCGAGGTTGAGCAGTTTAGTGCCTTTGAGCACTGTCATAAGCGGCTCAATGAAGGCCGCCTGCTCAAATGGCACCTCGTCCGGAATCTTGACCACGCCGCCGCCCGCGACAAGGAAGTCCATCACCCGGATATACTCGGCAAACCCGCCGCCGGAGGGCTCGAAGCCGGCCGTCGCTCCGGTCTTCTTGTAGAGCGGGCACTGCGCAGGCGTCTGCTTGCGGCAGTAATAGCATGTGCCGCACGGAACATGATGAAAGCTCATCACCCGGTCGCCAACCTTGAACCCGTCGACGCCGCTGCCTACTTCTGCAACCACCCCCGCCATTTCATGCCCGAAGATGCGCGGGGCCGAGTGCGACCCCATATGGATTTTCTTGAGGTCCGTCCCGCAGACACCGCAAGTGGCGATCTTGATCAACAGTTCGCCGGGTCCGATGCGCGGCACGGGTACGGATTCGAGACGCATGTCGTTGACGCCGCGATAGACAACCGCGCGCATGGTAGAGGGTGTTTTGGATTCGGCATGGAACTTGGGACTTGAGATTTGGGTAGCCATTCTGCTTTTTGACGCGACCTCATTCATCGTGTATTTGCCCACTGAGAAAATCGCGAAGTAACTCCGCGATGTTTTGGGAAGCCTTTTTACTATTCTCGCCCATCCGGATGAGCGCAGGCCAGTACCACGGCTGCAGAGTGGCAAAAAGAGTCAACTTGGCCAGCCTCAATTGCCCGGCCGACGAGAGGAATCGGTTGAAGTCGGGAAGGCGGTCGGTGAGACCGTCGCTGACCCCCTTGATGCAGTAGAACGGGGTTCCTCGCGCGGCGCAGAGGCGTGCAATGGCTGCTGCTTCCATGTCGACGAGCGCAGCGCTGTAAGTGGAGGCAAGCCGGCGTTTTTCCGCCTGGTTGGCAACCTTGGGGCTGGTTACCAGCCAGAGTTCTCCGGCCCCAGCGTCGCAGTTGTAGCGCTCGCCAGTGCGAACGTCGATGACGCCCGCGAGGTTGTGGGCCGAACCGGCGGCGATTTCTGCGCGGAGCGCCCCGGCCCACCCAACCGAAAAGACCAGGTCGATCGGGCCGCCTTCTTCAATGCCGGCAAAGGCGCGGGTCGCGGACGCCTGGCCGGCTCCCGCACATGCGGCCATCCACTCTTCTTCGGGGCTGCGCTGCGCCCAGAAATGAATATTGTTGCGTGTCGAGTGTGGCCAGCCGCGAACCAGCGGCTTCAGTTCTCCGGGAAAGGCGGCGATGATGGCGACGCGGGTCATGCGGTCGGCGTGTGTTCCTGCAGGATCTTGAAAAGGCGCGAGCGGTGGCATCGCGCCTCGTCCTCGCAGAAGCAGCCGATTGCGATTGGCATGCGCGTAGCCACTTGCGCGACGAACTCGATGGTCTGGCGGGATTCCGCGTTGGAAAGCAGCTCGCGTTCGTAGCGGTCGAAGAATGCCTTAAGGCGGGCCGGGTTCTCGAGATTGTACTTCTTGAGCTCAGAGAGAAGCTTGGCGCTGGGCGCGAGCGCCGGCAACCAGACGTCGAAGTAGCCGTCAGCAACCCAGCGGTCTTTGGGCACGCCGCGCGGCGGACGGCGGGTTGCGCCTATGCGCAGGCCCTGGTTGGGTTGCGGAGGAGAGCCAATGCGGAATGTGGAGAGGTGAAGTTTGGCGGGCATGAGTTGCCTCGAATCTCGCGGGATTTGCGGGCTAAACCCGCATATGCCAATTTGCGCCGCCCCTACAGGGCTGCATCTGTTCTTGTCTTGCCCACCCAGGACTGCGTTCGCTATTCGAACGTATCCTGGGATATTATCGCCGCCTGCCTACGGGAGGCGATCAAGGCTGCACCTTCTTTGGCTCCGAAAAGAATATAAGCACGGCCGCCGAGGCAATCGAAACCGAGGCGATGGCTACTGCGACGCCGTGAGGCCAGTCGCGAAATAATGCAACGAGAAGCAGCGCCGCGGGAATGAGAATGGGCAGAGCCCAGGCCCGGTTCAGCCCAATCCGCTCAAGCCGTCGTAACAGCGCTATGGGCCAAACAACAACCCAGGCCAGGAAGAGCGCCGCCCACATCAAGAATTCCCAACTGTCGCGATGGGCCCACTGTTCGAAGAATCGGATGAGGAGGAGTGGAAAAAATAAAGCCATGAGCAGAAACCCGCTTGCCCCGCTGCCCTTTTGAGGCCACGCAAAGATTATGTTCGATCTCATTTCGAGCCTCCCGCGAAACAATCACGGCGCGTATCCGTTGGCGCGGAACCAGTCGATGGCGGCGCGCATGGCGGGGTAAACGGGTTTGATCTGAAACCCAAGTTCCTGCTCGGCGCGCGCGCTCGAAGCAAACATTTTCTTCCGGCCCATGCGCACCTCTTCGAGCGTGGCGCGCGGCTCCTTGCCACGAATGCGGCCCGTTATCCACTCCTCGAAGAACGCATACGTAGCGGCAACGACAAAGGGAATCTTCACCGTGGGCGAGGGAATGCCGGTGATGGCCGACATCTTGTCGAGAATCTGCTTCAGCGTCAGGTTCTCGCCGCCCAGAATGTAGCGCTTGCCGGGCGTGCCCTTTGTCAGCGCGAGCACGTGGGCGCGGGCCACTTCGGACACATCGACGAGGTTCATCCCGTATCCATGTAGGCCGGAAACTTTCCGTTCAAAAAGTCGACGAAGATGCGGCCCGTCGGCGTGGGCTTGGCGATCGTTGGAACCGATGGGCGTGGTGGGGTTGAGGATGATGACCTGCTGCCCGTCCTGCGCGGCCGCGATGGCCTCCTGCTCGGCCATGAACTTCGATCGCTTGTAGTGGCCGACCATGTCGCGCGAGCGAGACGGGTGTGTCTTCGTTGATGACCATGCCGTCGGTGCGAAAGTGCATGGTGGCCACGCTGGAGGTGTAGACGAAGCGCTTCACGGCTGGCCTCGCGCGCCAGGCGCAACAATTCGCGCGTGCCGTCCACGTTGGCGCGATACATCGAGTCGGGATCGCGAATCCAGAGCCGGTAATCGGCGGCGACGTGAACGACGGCATCGCAGCCGCAAGCGCGGCTCGCAGCGACTCCGGCTCAGACAGATCGCCGACCACCGTGTCGCCGGGAATCCCTCAAGATTGCCGAGATTGCTCGGTCTTGCGCACCAGCAGGCGCAGCTCCGCGCCTTCGGCGGCGAGCGCCTTGGCCACATGATGGCCTACGAAACCCGTTGCGCCTGTGAGGAAGATTTTCATGCGAAATATGCAATTTCATTCTAAATGCGGCGTGTTGGCAGTGGATTTAAGCAATTGAGGGAGCGGGCAAACCGGAAGTGCCGCAGTTTCATCGCTTCACTGTTTCTTTGAAAGTGGGCATTCACCGGAAGGACCGGGCTCTGAAAGCGGAGTGTGGGGCAGCCATTTGCGTGGACGTGTACTCTTACGAATAGAGGCGCCAGAAATGCTGATCCGGCTGGCATACGACATTCAATTCGATATTCCCGCGCCTGTAGCAGTGGTGGCGATGCTGAATGTGCATCCGTCGCGGGCGCACGATCTGCTGGAGCCGGACGAGTTGCAGACTGAGCCGCGACTTGACGATCACCTATTACCTGGACGGTTTCGGGAATCGCTGCACGCGGTTTGTCGCCCCTCAGGGCCAACTGAGGCTGTTCAATTCCACGTTGGTTCGGGACTCCGGAAGGCCGGACGAGACGGATTGGTCAGCGCGCGAAATTGCGGTGGGCGACCTGCCGCACGAAATGCTGAGCTTTCTGCTGAACAGCCGGTATTGCGAAGTGGATCGTTTCTCGGCCGTCGCGCTGGACCTTTTCGGACACATCGACTCGGGGTGGGGACGCGTGCAGGCGATTTGCGACTGGGTGCACAACAAGGTGGTGTTCAACTACAGCAGGCGCGGCCCACAAAGACGGCTCTCGATGTATTCACGGAGCGGGTGGGCGTGTGCCGTGACTTTCAACACCTGGCGATCACCTTTTGCCGAGCGCTGAATATTCCGGCACGCTACGCGACCGGGTACCTGGGCGATATTGGCGTGCCGGCGAGGCTGCCCATGGACTTCAGCGCCTGGTTCGAGGTTTATTTGGGCGGCCGCTGGTGGACGTTCGATGCGCGCAACAATGAACCGCGGATTGGCCGGGTGCTGATGGCTACGGGCCGCGATGCCTCCGATGTGGCGATGACCACTTCGTTTGGACAGGCAAACCTGCGCAGTTTTTTTGTCGTGACCGAAGAAGAATCCTCGACGGCGATTGCGAAGTGAAAGACAGCGGACAGTAATCCCTGGTGAAGACGGGCTGAGGTGAAAGACAGCGGTCGGTTCAGGGTTTTGGGGGCCTTTGAGAACTATTCGAGCGCGTCGGGATGCAGCGCGATGTTCTTTTCGCCCGCAGCTTTCTTTTCGTTCCAGGCCTTGACCCAGTCTTCCCAGTGCTTGCCCGCGGCGCGATCCTTGCCGAATTCGAGGCGCGCGATCTCCGCGTAGCTCACCTTGCGCTTCTCAGGCGCGCCGGGCGTGAAGTATTGCACCCACGATTCGGCAAGCGTGGCGCCAGTCTGGCGGTTGAAAATATACGCCTCGAATTTTTCGCCCGACTTGAGCGTGAGAGTGACGTCGCCGCGAAAGTCGAAGGCCTTTTCGAGTGCGTTCTTGATGTCTTCGTCGGAGGCGAATTCGGGGATCCAGCCTTCGAGCTTCTTCGTGTTCGAAGCCGGGAGCGAGTTCGAGTGCTTCGATTTGCTCGCGCGTGTATTTCTGGACTTCAGCGGTCATGGTTTCCTCTCAGCGTTGCCAGCGGTGGTGGCGAGGATGACAGCGACGGAAATTCTCCGTCACCGGGCTATTGAATTCCTTTGCGATGCACTTGCCATCTGAAATCGCGGCAGAGCGTACAGTCAGGCCCAGTAAATGTTCTGGCCGCAATTTCATCATGGTTGAACTGCCAATTCAGCCAATCGATTTCCACCTTTGAACCTTCCGAGTTGGGCATAGAGATCAGTCCTCCATGGCCGGCGCCCGGCTGGTCGGCAACAAACACGGGCACCTGCTGGATGTGATCGAAATCGTCGAGCCCATTCTGCTCTGCAATGTCCTCCGGGCCACCCAGAATATACAGCACCGGCGTGTGCAGCTTGGCCAGGTCTTCCTTCTTTACCGCGGTCATCTGAGGAAAGCCCGCCATTGCGGCAGGAGGCGGATTCTTTAAAATTCCGCTGCTCTCAATCAGAAGGGCTGAGACGCGCGGATCCATTGCCGCCTTGATCGCAATCAGCCCGCCACAGCTAAAGCCTGCAACCGCGATACGTCTGGTGTCAATCGCCCGATAATAGGGACTGCCTTCGCGTTGGTTCTCCGCCAGAATCCAGTCGATCGCCGCAGTCATCTTTTCGGCCGTGGCGCCGCTTCCCGGAGCCGGCATCCCGCCCGCGGGCCTCATTCCATCCGGTTGAGGTGGAGCTTTTGGCCCACTCAAAATCTTGCCGGGTACGAGGACGACGTAGCCGCGACTGGCGATTTCCGTAAGATGGAAGCGCGAACTCGCGCCGTCTGCCGAACATCCGCCGTTTCCCCAGACATAGACACCGAGCTTGCCTTTGGCTTCGGCGCCAGCCAGGTCGATCGGCTGGTACACCACATACTCCAGTCCATCAGGAGCCATCGCATAGCTCGCCGGGAAAGGCCCGCTGCCTTCAAGGTCGGGTACGCTGGACCACTTGCGCGCCAAAGAACTCAGCAGAGCAGCTTTCTGTCCCAGTGCAGTTTTCGGCATCGGCGGCATCGCCATGGGGGGCGAGTTACCGGCGCCGGGCTGCGCGGGGGGAACGGGCTGGGCTGCCTGCCCCCAAACCATCGAAGCGCAAGCCGCCAACCCGGCCAACGAAGACAGGACGCTCCTCGATCCATAACAGATCATGATCTCGATCCTTTCAGATTACGGCTCAATCGCGCCGCGCTCTAACGACTGCGCGCCGAACTCATCAAGCAAGTGCCTCTGACGAGCATGTATCGCCGCAACCGCCGCATACGATCTTCCCACAACCTTCCCGAGTCTGTCCGTGCATTCGCGCAGCGGAGCAGGTCGGGTCTTCAAACTCAAGAGTGGAATGATCGCCCGAAGGCGGGTGCTTTAGCGTTAAAAGAATTACATCTTGGCCAATTCACGTTCCGGCTGCGAGATCTTGACCAGTGAGGACGGGCCAGTAGGCATCGGCTCATTCAGCAGCTTGAGCGCGTGCTGATCAGGGTAGAGCGAGAAGCTGCCTTTGACCATGGCCAGAAAGCCTTTGAGCGAACCGAACCCTTCAAGCACTGCACTCGGCTCGTAGCCGCAACTGACCATGCAATTCGCGCATTTGGGATTGCCGGAGCCGACGCCATACTCCTCCCACTTCGTGGTTTCCATCAGATCCTTGAAGGTCTCTGTGTAGCCGTCCTGCAACAGATAGCACGGCCGCTGCCAGCCGAAGATGTTGAAGGCGGGCGAACCCCAGGGCGTGCAGTCGTAATTGCGGTCGCCCATCAGGAATTCCAGGAACAGCGGCGACATGTTGAACTTCCAGCTCTTCTTGCGATTGGAGAGAATAGCGCGGAACATGCGGCGCACGCGGGCGCGGCCCATAAAGTGCTTTTGGTCGGGCGCTTTGTCGTAGCTGTAGCCGGGCGACAGGACGATGCCTTCGACACCGAGGGACATCATCTCGTCGAAGTGAGCACGGACGTGATTGGGATCGGTCCCGTCGAAGAATGTCGCATTGGGCGTGACGCGGAAGCCGCGGCGGACGGCTTCCTTGATGCCTTCGACAGCGATGTCCCATCCGCCTTCGCGGCAGACGGAAAAATCGTGTTCCTCGCGCTGACCGTCGAGATGCACGGAGAAGGTGAGATACTTCGACGGCGTGAATTCAGGCAGGCGACGCTTGAGTTCCAGGGCATTGGTGCAGAGGTAGATGTACTTTTTGCGCGCGATGAGGCCGTTGACGATCTCGACGATCTGCGGATGCAGCAAGGGCTCACCGCCAGGGATCGACACCATGGGTGCGCCGCACTCTTCGATCGCGGCGAAGCATTGCTCAGGCGTGAGTTGCTTCTTGAGGATGTGCGGTGGATACTGCACCTTGCCGCAGCCGGCGCAGGCCAGGTTGCAGCGGAAGAGCGGCTCCAGCATGAGCACGAGCGGATAGCGCTTATTGCCCTTGAACCGGTTCTTGAGGACATAGGTTGCAACCGTCCACATCTGTGAAATTGGAACTGCCATTCGGTTATTCCCTCTGGGGCTGAAGCCCCGGGTGAATCCTTGCTCGTAGCCGGTAGCTGGTAGCCAGTAGCTTGAAACTCAAGCGCTTTCTACGATGCTCAAACCGGCAGCAAAGCAGCTACAGGCTACCGGCTACAAGCTGTTGTTGCGTTCCATGGCCCGCTTGTAGGTCGTCAAAGCGAGCAGCGGGAAGTAATCGCGATAAATCGTGTAAGCCAGATAAAACACTCTGGGGAAGCCGGTTCCCGTGTAAAGGGCCTGACGCTTCGTGCCTTCACCCGTACTCTCGTCCCAACTTCCATCGATCCGCTGGCGAGTGAGCAGCCAGCGCACACCCTTGGCAATCGAGTCGGAGCGGTCGTCGCCTGCGGCCAGCAGTCCAAGCAGCGCCCACGCCGTCTGCGACGGTGTGCTCGGCCCGATGCCGCGGGTATTCGGATCGTCGTAGCTACCGCAAGTCTCGCCCCATCCGCCGTCGGGATTTTGCACCATGCGAATCCATTCCGCCGCCTGCTGAATTTGCGGTTCAAGATGGTCGATGCCGATCGCATCGAGACCGCGCAGCACCAGGAAGGTTCCATAAAGATAGTTCACGCCCCAGCGGCCAAACCAGCTTCCATCCGGCTCCTGCTCACTAAAGATGAATTTGATGGCCTTCTCGACGCGTTTATCGGTGCGGGTGTAACCGTAGCTCGCCAGCATCTCCAGGATTCTTCCCGTAATGTCGACGGTCGGCGGATCGAGCATCGCGTTGTGGTCGGCAAACGGGATGTACTGGAAGATCATCTTGGTGTTGTCTTTATCGAAGCTGCCCCAGCCGCCGCTCTTACACTGCATGGCAAACTCCCATGCAATGGCGCGCTCTGCAACGCGAAGCTGGTAGCGCTCGCGGGGGTTGTCTACCTTGCCGATCGCGAGTAAAACCTGCGCCGTATCATCAGTATCCGGATAAAACTCGTTGTTAAACTCGAAGTACCATCCTCCGGGATCGCACTTGTGCGCTTTCACTGACCAGTCGCCCTTGTGGCGAACTTCCTTTGCCAGCATCCAGTCCACGGCCTTCAAGAGGCGCGGGTCATTGCGCGCTATGCCAGCCTCGCCCAGTGCGTAAACTGCCTGCGCCGTATCCCACACCGGGCTCATGCACGGCTGCATGCGGAAGGTAGGTTCGGGCATCTCGGGTGTGGGCGCCTGCTCAATACCCAGCTTCTCAAACTCGTCACGCGCGCGGATCACCTGCGGATCGTCTTCGGAATAGCCAAGGCAGCGCAGCGCGATAATCGCGTTCAACATTGCCGGATAGATGGCGCCCAGGCCGTCAGTCATTTCCAGCCTTTCCAGCAACCATTTTTCCGCATGTTTCATGGCCAGCTTGCGCAGGGGGCGAAGATGAACGGCCTCAGACAAGTGCATCAGACGATCGAGAACGATGAAGAAGTTTCGCCACGAGAGCAGTTGCTTGCGATCGATCCGCAAGCGAAGGTCGGCGTTGGCACGGCCGCCCACAAAAAGCTCGTCAATTCCCTGCTCCGGCGGAATTTTCTTGAATGGCTTTTTTGCATAGATAATGGCCAGCGGCACCAGGATCGATCTGGACCATGACGAGATTTCGTAGATATTGAAGTAGAACCACTTGGGGAAAAGGACGATCTCCGGGGGAATCGCAGGCACGGCATCGTAGTCGTACTGACCCAGCCCGCAGAGATACATCTTGGTGAACGTGTTGCATGCTGTCACGCCGCCATTCGCCAGTACCCATTCGCGGCACTTGGCAAGGCGCGGATCGTCGGGCCCGATCCCCATCAACTTCGCAGAAAAATAGCATTTGACCGAAAGCGAGATGTTTCCCGGTCCGCCGGGATAGATGCTCCAGCTTCCATCTTCTTTCTGGTAACGCATCATCTCGGCGCATGCGCGCTCGAGCCGGCCCGGATCGCCGCTTTCGAGGAGAGTATGCAGGAAAATGTAGTCGGCTTCGAGCATCGAGTCGGCTTCGAGCTCGCCGCACCAGTAGCCGTCGGGGTGCTGCAGACTCAGAAGAAAGTCCCGCGCGCTGACGATCGCGCCGTCAACCTCGGTTATATCCGCATCAATCCGGCCGAATCGTGGCGCCGCGGTTTGTATCTTCAGCTTTTCAGGAGTCATGCAGTTCGCAAAGTCTCAACTGTTCTCCGGAGCAAGGAAAAAACTCCCTGCCGCTCCGGTCTCTTTGGCGCTGCCAGTTGCCAGTGCCAAGTGCATAGAACGTGAGCCCTCTCACCTTACGGGAACGGATTCAGCGCCACCGGCGCTGCCGATAGCCTGCACAATCTCAGGAGGCAGGCCGAAGCGTACGTTTTCCGGCATGACCTCCACCTCTTCGACGTCTTCAAATCCGTTTTGCCGCAAATAACTCACTACGTCTTCGACCAGAACTTCAGGGGCCGACGCGCCAGCAGTCACTGCGACGTTCTCAACCCCCTGCAGCCATTCAGGATGGATGGCCTGGGAGTCGTCGATCAGATAGCCCATTGTGCCAAGGTTGCGCGAAACCTCTACCAGGCGGTTGGAGTTCGAACTGTTGGTCGATCCCACGACGAGGAGCAGGCCGGCTTTGTGGGCCACGTTGCGTACGGCCACCTGGCGATTTTCGGTTGCGTAGCAAATGTCCTGAGAGTGCGGACCCACAATATGCGGATACTTCACCTTCAGGGCATGGATGATGTCGCGCGCCTCGTCGAGGCTGAGGGTCGTTTGGGTCAGATAGGCAACGCGGTCGGGATTGGGCAGGTCAAGCGCCTCAACCTCGGCAACATTTGAGACAACATGGGTCACTTCCGGCGCTTCTCCCAGCGTGCCTTCAATCTCGTCGTGATCGCGATGGCCGATGAGCACCAGCGAATATCCCTGCTTGGCAAATTTGACGGCTTCAAAGTGCACTTTGGTTACCAATGGACACGTCGCGTCAATGACTCTAAGATTGCGTCCCTTGCTCCGCTCGCGCACCGCCGGAGATACACCGTGGGCACTGTAGATGACACGCTGGCCGTCGGGCACATCGTCAATCTCATGCACGAAGATCGCACCCTTGGCCGCCAACTCGTTCACAACGTAGCGGTTATGCACGATCTCCCGGCGAACATAAATCGGAGCGCCAAAGGTTTCGAGGGCGATTTTGACGATGTCGATGGCGCGCACAACCCCGGCGCAGAAACCGCGCGGTTTGAGCAGCAACACCCTCTTCTTGCTTGGGGAAGATCCGGCTGAGCCGTGATGGGGAATGGACTCGAGGACAGTTGTCGTCACATCTCCAAGTATACCAATTAACAAGATGAAACGACAGCTTCAGAGGCATCAGAAGAGTATCTCCCCGCGCCCCTCTGCAAAGACACCAGGCTTCCATCCTCCAGGCCAGGCAGTGCATCGAACCCGCCATGTCCGTCGCCGGAAAACGGAACTCCAGGCGGACCGAGGAGAGACAGATGGCAGAAACGAAGAAATGCGCGAATGCACCGTGCGACTGCGTGCCGACGGATGGGTCAAAGTATTGCAGCGCCTACTGTGCGGGAGCGGAGGAACGGACCGATGTGGTGTGCCACTGCGGCCATGCAACCTGCAGCGGCGATGTAACAGAAGTGGAAACGAGAAACACCGCCAGTCAAAGCGCGTGAAGGCGCCTGAAGCCGAGCTTGGACTCGTAAATGTTCTCCTGGGGGCCAATTGCCGCGGCCAGGGGCTTTACTCTCCGAGCGTGGCTCCCGTAGTGCGCGACTTGCGCCCGCCAAGATGCCGAACGGCGGTGTGAAGGGGCTGTCCTGAGCCCGACGAAAGTTACCTTCCGCCGCTGGTTCGCCGCGGCGGAAGGCCTCAAATCAGGAAACTCAAGGGATCGGCAAGCCCGGCCAGAGACTCAATGCCGGTTTGCCGCTACTGTGGCAAGCCTGATTTCCCGTTTCGCCTGGTCAAGCAAGTCCTTGGCGCGGGCCGCATGCCCGCCCATGTCCCACTCGTTGGCCTGCTGTGCAGCAACAATACGGTCAAAGGCCTGGTTGATCAGCCGCTGCGCCTCCATAAGGTTAGGGTGCCGGGGTCCTTGTGCAATCATCACGCCGCCCGTAAAACTTGCCAGACAAAGTACGGAGCCCAAAACGAACTTGCTTCTTGTCATAGGGAAATCCTCCGCCAGTGAAGGTAACAGACTAAGGCAGACTTCTGGCAATAAAAGTAAGAATTTCAGGCCGCTGCGGTTTTCTGGGAGCCGTCCCGCGACGCACGTTCCGGGTCAATTCTCGGAATCTGGCGCGAAGCCGGAGACACTTGCCGTCCCGGGCGTAATCGATTGATTTCGAGCTCGGCTGGATGCTTAATTCTGCATACAGGGCACTGAAAGCGGTGGTAAGCTTAAAAGCCGTACAGACGAAGGAGGGCAGCATATGGCCAAGGCCAAGAAGTGCGCAAATCCCGCCTGTAGCTGTGTTCCAACCGACGGATCGAAGTACTGCAGCGCCCATTGCGAAGGCAATGGAGACCGACCCGAGGTGATGTGCCGGTGCGGCCACTCCGACTGCTCCGGCAACGCAAACAGCTAGGTTCGGCCCAATGACGAACATCCAGGGGCGGTCCAAATAAGGAAGCCCCCGCCGCGCATGTTGGTGGACCCGTACGATTCCATTCGAAGAATGGCCGGGGTGCCCGTCTTCGTTCTTAACCTATATCCCATGGAACCTTGGCCACCGGCGAAAAACGGACGCCGAAACGACGTGGTCTGAATTGCTCTATAAAGGGATTTGCAGAGCGTCATACTGAACCATGAAAAAGATTCTGCTTGGACTGGTTCTCATCTTCTGCTTCGCGGCACCGTATGCGGCGCAGGCGCAGGTCGTGGTCGTTGTGCACCACCGCCATCACCACCATCATCATCATCACCCCAAACTCCGGAACAACCAGTAATCGGCGAAAACCTCCGTTGTCCCACCCTTGCCCAAAGGTTCTTCCCCTGAAGAACCCGCCAAGGATGGGGCATCTGTTTTTTGGGGCTGGGTGGGAAAAGAAGTGTGGGGTGACCGCCTGCGAAAGATGCTCGATCTATAAGCGGTGACAACTCCGCTCCGGTGTGACGTCGAGGGGTGCAACGTTCTGCCGCTTCCTGCGGGATTTTCTCATTCGCCGTCGATTTCAACCGCTGCTCTGACTGCTTTGCGTCTCACGCTTCACGGCCAGAATCAATCCAGCCATGTCCGAGTTCACCCACCTGCATCTGCACACCGAGTATTCCCTCCTCGACGGCGCCTGCGAAGTTTATAAGTCCGTGGACCGCATGGCGACGCTGGGCAGCATCAGACGGCGCTGAAGACCTCCACATCGCGTTCGATTGTCTTCTTCAGTTCCAGGCGCGCCTTCGACAGGTCGTGCATCTGCTGAAGATTCAGCCAGAACTCGGGACTGTTGCCGAAGAAACGGGCCAAGCGCAATGCCGTGTCCGGCGTGATGGCGCGCTTGCCCTTCACGATCTCTCCGATGCGAGTAGCGGGTACGCGAATCTTGAGCGCCAGTGCGTTCTGTGAGATGCCGAGAGGAACAAGAAACTCGTCGCGCAACATCTCTCCTGGAGGCGTGCTTAAGCGCTGAAGGTTCCATCCTGTGGCTGGTCTGGCGATGTTCATTCTGATCTCTCCTCTGAGCGCCCTCAGTGGTAATCCGCGATCTCCACTTTGTGGGCTCCATCCGTCTTCCAAATGAAGCAGATGCGGTATTGATCGTTGATGCGAATGCAGTGTTGGCGGGCACGATCTCCTTTCAAGGCCTGAAGACGGTTGCCGGGAGGGATACGCAAATCGTCCAGGTTGATCGCGGCTTCAATCTGGTCCAGTTTGCGGCGGGCAGCAGCACGAATTGCGGTCCATCTTCTGCTGTATCCGGTCTCAAAGAGCTCCCGCGTACCCTCGTCCTTGAAGCTCTGGATCATCTGGAACCAGTATATAACGTCCCGCGTAATATGCAAGGCAGCATAGGAAATACTGACCGGAAGCCGGTCGTCTAGGATGTACTGGAAAAAGCACCTCATTTTCCTCAGACTTTAGATCCATCCGCGCGGATTCGGGCAGAACACCTCGTGTCGCAGGCCGCTAGAATTGAGCTAGCCATGTCCGAATTCACTCACCTGCATCTGCACACCGAGTATTCCCTCCTCGACGGCGCCTGCGACGTGACCAAGCTCGTCGATCGCGTGGCCGCGCTCGGCCAGAAGGCTGTGGCCATGACGGACCACGGCAACATCTACGGCGCGGTGCATTTCTTCAATGCCGCCAAGGAAAAGGGCATCAAGCCTATCCTTGGCTGCGAGCTTTACGTATGCAAGGCAGAGGACCATCGCGTTGACTCGCCCAACGACCAGTACAACCATCTGCTGGTGCTGGCGGAAAACGAAGAGGGCTACCAGAACCTGATCCGGCTGACGTCGGAAGCTTCGCTGAACGGTTTCTACCGCAAGCCGCGCGTAAGCAAGAAATATCTGGCAGAGCACAGCAAAGGGCTGATCGGCTTTTCCGGCTGCCTGAGCGGCGAGTTGTGCGAAGCTCTGATGGCAAACGATTACGGCAAGGCCGCGGCCGCCGCGCAGCAATACCAGGACATCTTCGGCAGAGGGAATTTCTATCTCGAAATCCAGGACCAGGGGCTGGACGACGAAAGGAAGATTCGCGCCGATCTGTTGCGACTGGAGCGCGAGCTGGAGATTCCCCTGGTGGCTACCAACGACTCGCATTACCTGTGCGGCGAAGACAGTCACGCGCATGAAGTGATGCTTTGCGTGCAGACCGGCTCGAAGATTCACGACGCCAACCGCTTCAAGTTCGACAGCGACCAATTCTTCGTCAAGAGCGCCGACGAGATGGGTCTCCTTTTTAAAGATTCGCCCGATGTGTTGAAGCGCACCATGGAGATTGCCGAGCGCTGCGACTTCAAGCTCCACCCCGTCGACACTCCATTCCCCGAGTTCGCCGTGCCGCAAGGCCACACCATCGACAGCTATTTTGAGGAAGTGTGCCGCGAAGGGCTGCGCAAGCGATTCGAAACTTCGATTCGTCAGCTCGAACTGCGCGGCGACCGCCGCAGCACGCCCGAAGAGTACGAAGCACGACTCAATTACGAGATCGGCGTCATCAAGCAGATGAATTACTCGGGCTACTTTTTGATCGTCTGGGACTTCATCAAATATGCGCGAGAATGCGGGATTCCGGTGGGTCCGGGACGCGGATCGGCAACAGGATCGCTGGTGGCGTACGTCATGGAGATCACCAATATCGATCCCCTGCAGAACGTACTGCTCTTCGAGCGCTTCCTGAATCCGGAGCGGGTCACCATGCCCGACATCGACGTGGACTTCTGCATGAACCGGCGCGGCGAAGTCATCGACTATGTGACGCGCAAGTACGGCCGCGAGCAGGTGGCGCAGATTATCACCTTCAATACCATGGCAGCCAAGGCGGCGATCAAGGATTGCGGCCGCGCGCTCGATATGCCTTACGGCGACGTGGACCGGATCGCAAAGCTAGTGCCCGCAACTGTAGGCATGACGCTCGACAAGGCGCTGGAAGAATCTCCGGATTTGCGCAAGGTATACGACAGCGACAAGCAGATCCGCGAGCTGATCGACACCGCAAAAAAGCTTGAGGGCCTGGTGCGAGGCGCAGGCGTGCACGCATCGGCGGTGGTTATTGCGCCGCGGCCGCTCATCGATCTCGTCCCGCTCAACCGCACCAAGAACGACGAAATCGTGACGGCCTACGACATGAAGTCCGTAGAAAAAATGGGCCTGCTGAAGATGGACTTCCTCGGCCTCACCACGCTCACAGTCATTAGTGATGCGGTCAAGCTGATCGAACAGACACGCGGTGAAAAGCTCGACATCGAAGCCATTCCCATCGACGACCCTGAAACCTTCCACCGCGTATTTCACACCGCGCTCACTTCCGGTGTATTTCAATTTGAGTCGCCGGGCATGCGCGACGTTTTGCGCCGCTACAAGCCGGACACCGTCGAAGAACTGACGCAGCTCAACGCGCTCTTCCGGCCGGGGCCGATGAACATGATCGACGACTTTATCGAGCGCAAGTGGGGGCGCAGAAAAGTTGAATATCTGCTGCCGCCGCTGGAAGCGATTCTGAAAGATTCGCTGGGAGTGATCGTGTATCAGGAACAGGTGATGCGGATCGCTCAAGTGCTGGCGAACTTCAGCCTTGGCGAGGCAGACCTGTTGCGGCGCGCGATGGGAAAGAAGGATCAGAAGGCGATGGCGGAGATGCGCGATCGCTTTATGAACGGCGCGGCCAAGCTGCAGCATCCGAAGGCTGTCATCGAAGAGCTGTTTGAGCAGATGGCGAAGTTCTCAGAGTACGGATTCAACAAGTCGCACTCAGCGGCCTACGCATGGGTGGCATACCAGACCGCCTACCTGAAGACCCGCTACCCCGTCGAATTCATGGCCGCTTTGCTCACTTCGGAAACCTCCAAGCCGGACTCCGTGGTGAAATATATCGGCGAGTGCCGGGAACTCGGTATCCGCGTGGAGCCACCGGACGTACAGGTTTCGGGCGCGCAGTTCACGCCGCATGGCGAAGCCATTCGCTTCGGGCTGGCGGCAGTGAAGAACGTTGGCGCCAACGCCATCGAATCGATTTTGAAGGCGCGCAAAGAAGCCGGCGGACGGTTCAAGAGTTTTTGGGAGTTCTGCGAGCGAGTGGATCTGCGCTTGATGAATAAGCGCGTGATTGAGTCGTTAGTCAAAGCCGGCGCACTGGATTCGATGGGTTCTCGCGCGCAACTCACCGCCGCGATTGACAAGGCGATCGAGCGTGCACAGAAGACGCAGCGCGATGCGGAACAGGGCCAGAGCGGATTGTTCGGGCTCTTCGACGAGTCGCCCGCGCGCGGACGCGACGCCGATGCCTTGCCGGCAGCAGCCGACTGGGAAGAAGGTGAGCGGCTCGCCAATGAAAAAGAAGTTCTTGGATTCTTTGTATCGGGACATCCTCTCGACAAGTACGCAGAAAAGTTGCGGAACCTGACAGGAGTGATTCCCATCGCCGAAGCACTGGAGCGCAAGCCGCCGGAGCGCCGCTGGGGCGGGCAGCAGGACCCGGCTGACGAGATCCAGGTGGCCGGAATCCTGGCGAGCGTCGTAGCCAAGAAAAGCAGGAAAGACCAGCGGCTCTACGCACAAGGGGCGATCGAGGACGCGACAGGGAGAATCGATCTGATCTGCTTTGCACGCGATTACGAACGCCTGGCGCAGCAATTGAAGATCGAAGCGCCGGTGCTGGTGCGCGGGCAGCTCATGGGCGATGAGGAGGCCGCACCGAAACTCGCCGTGAGCCAGGTGCAGGCGCTTGACGACGTGCAGGTGAAGTTGCCGACTGGCGTGCGCATTCGTATCAATCTCGATCGCGCGACGGAAGAGATGCTGGCCGGGTTGAAGAGCGCAGCAGACGCCGCTCCGGGACCGGGCAAGGTGATGCTGCAGCTTGAAATGAGAGGCGAATACTCGGTGATTCTGGAGCCCGAAGGCATGAGCGTAGCGGCAGATCGCACCTGGGTTGATCGCGTTGAAGAGTTGGCCGGTAAAGGATCGGTGCAGGCAGTGGGGTAAGGCAGCGGCGAGTGAGTAGTGGGGGCTCGTGCAATACAGACAACTGGGCAATGGCCCGCTGAAAGTCTCCGAAATCAGCTTCGGCACCTGGCTCACGGTGGCCGGCGGCATTGCGCGCGAGCAGGCGATTCGCTGCATTCACACGGCCCTCGAGAACGGCATCACGCTCTTCGACACCGCCAATCAATATGGAGCGGGCGAAGCGGAACGCGTGCTCGGCGAAGCTCTCAAGGGCCATCCGCGCGACCAGATTCTGATCGCAACCAAGTTGTATTTTCCGGTGGGCGACGAGCCGGATCATGGTCTTTCCGCCGCGCAGATTGAAAAGCAGTTGAATCGATCTCTGCAACGGCTGCAAGTGGATGCCATCGATCTCTACCAGTGTCACCGCTTCGACGCGGAGACTCCGCTCGAGGAAACGATGATCGCGCTCGATCGTGCCGTACGGTCCGGCAAGGTGCGAGCCATCGGATTCAGCGAGTGGACGGCGGAACAGATTGATGCAGCAGCGGAAATTTGCGCAGCGGGCGGACTGGTTCCCTTCTCTGCCAGTCAGCCTCAATACTCAATCCTTTGGCGCAAGCCTGAAGCAACTGTTTTTCCTGCGTGCGCGCGGCACGGAAGTGGCAACCTGGCATTTTCGCCGCTGGCGCACGGCGCGCTCACAGGGAAATATGCGCCCGGGCAGCCGCCTCCGCCCGGCAGCCGCGCTGCCAGCGAAAAAATGAACATATTCATGGAGTCGGCCGGCCGGCATTTCCGTTCCGATTTTCTGCTCGCTGCGGTTGCTCGCCTCAAGCCCATCGCCGACGAGCTCGGACTGACCATGGCGCAGATGTCGTTGGCATGGATCCTGCGGCGCCCGGAGGTGGCTTCCGCAATCATTGGTGCGTCGCGGCCGGAGCAGATTCGAGACAACGTGCGCGCCGTGGGTGTCACCCTTTCCGGCGAATCGCTCGCCCGCATTGACCGGGCATTAGACGACGCGGTCGTATGGCAGTGACCGCTGCCCAAGTCACTCGAACCCGGGTGCGGTAAGCGGCACGATACCTGCCATCGACGGCGGCACCTCCCATGGATGGATCGGCCTGCGCAATCCCACCTTCGTAACCAACGGCGTACCTGTTAAGCCACTCTTTCGGAGAATTTTCTGTGTATTCTAGGTACATTCGCAGCGAAATCAGCCACATTGAGAGCTGGTCTGCGTCGGGACTAAACCACCGAGTCATGGAGATGGATATGATCCCCCGCTATCATCTTCTGCTGGCCATTGTGTTGCTGGCCATCGCTTTGCCACTCCACGCGCAGGGTGGATGCGTCGATTCGCCTGAATCCCCCACCATCGTTTTAGCCTTGGTCGGCGGGATCGGTATCATTGCAACTGGCATCAGGGCGTCGCGCAAACGCAAATCCTAGTCTTGATCTGACGTCCGACGCGAGTTGCCGGCACGCTGCATTTGCCCGGCTTGAGGGTCATTTGTCCGGGTTGGCGAAACGATGATGAGCGCTCCCCGAATCCTCTTGCTCTTTTCGATCTCGTTATGGATGTCGGCGGCGATTGGTTGCGGTGGCAACCTTTCCACATCAAGCGGCTCCGGCGGCGGGTCTGGAGGCGGATCAGGCGGAAGCTGCACGCCGAGTGCGCTTGCGAGCGCACCGGTTTCGTGCCCGGTTCTCACGCCAGTCTCGGGATCTTCTTTCTCCGGAAAAGTCCTCGCCGGTTTGCAGCCTGTCAGCGGAGCATCGATGCAGCTTTATGCCGCGGGAACAACCGGCAACGGCTCCGCGCCCATCGCTCTTTTGACGACTCCCCTTTCGACAGACGCCAACGGAAGCTTCTCCGTTCCTGCCGGGTACATTTGCCCTTCCGCAAAGACACCCGTCTATCTGCTTTCCAAGGGCGGCGAGCCAGGCTCCGGCTCCGCGAATTCGTCACTCTGGCTGATGACCGCGCTTGGGCCCTGCGGCGGCATTGGCACCGGCAGCGCATTTGTCGTGAATGAAGAGACCACTACGGCTGCCGTCTGGGCACTGGCTCCGTTCACGTCTTCACGCGGCAAGGTCGGCGCCAGCTGCACAAACACAACCGGCCTGGATAATGCGTTCACTACGGCAAACGATCTCGTGAACCCCGGATCTGGCGCGTCGCCCGGCTCCGGCATTCCGGCCAATCTGAGCGTCTCGACGAAGAAACTGAACACGCTGGCCAACGCCCTCGCGTCGTGTACCGCTTCAAGCGCCGGCAGCGGCTGCTCCGCGCTCTTCACAGCCGCCACAGCAGGCAATGCGGGTCCTGGCAACACGCTCGACGCAGCTCTCAACATCGCGCATGCCCCGGGAAACAACGTTGTCTCTATTTACGCGCTGGCTGCGGGCAATTCAAGTTTTTCGCCCGCGCTCTCCGCTGCGCCGCCTGACTGGATACTCCACAACACGATCAGCGGCGGGGGCATGGCATCGCCGGCCACGGTGAGCGCAGCCGCCTCCGGCAATATATGGGTGTCGAGTTATTTCAATGTGGTGTCGGAGTTCCTGCCCAATGGGGCGACGGCCTTTCCTTCTGGAATCACCAGCTATGGCATTAACCAGTCTTATGGGATGGCGCTCGACCCGGCAGGCGACGTTTGGATTGCCAACGAGCAGACCAACCCGAACAGCGGGAACGGCAACGTTACCGAGCTGAACTCTTCAGGTAATGCGCTCGCCACGGGACTAACCGGCGGCGGAATCGACTTTCCCATCGCTGCCACAGCCGACACCAATGGCGACGTCTGGGTCGTCGATTACGGTAGTTCGAAGGTGTCGCTTTTCAATGGCTCGAGCTCGGCTCTTTCGCCGTCAACGGGCTGGGGCGGCACTTCACTTTCGTTTCCCGTCGCGCTGGCTGTCGATGCCGATCACAATGCATGGGTCGCCAACCAGGCAGGCGTACTTCCCGTCACAAAGATCTCGGCAGACGGCTCCCAGACCACAAACTACAACTGCGATTGCGATGGCGCATCCGGCGTTGCCACGGACCAGAGCGGCAATGTATGGCTCGCCAATTACTACGGAAACAGCATCAGCGAAGTGAACACTTGCGGCACATTGGTTCTCGATGCGGCGACCGGCGGCGGTGTCGATCATCCCCAGGGCATTGCAGTGGACGGGGCCGGGACCGTCTGGGTCGCCAACTATCTCGGCGGCTCCATCTCCGAAGTCAAGGGGGCGGCAAGCTCCGCGCCGGGCACTTTCTCTTCCCCTTCAACGGGCTTCGGAACCGACGCCGGGCTGCTACAGCCCTACGGCTTGGCGATCGATTCCAGTGGAAATGTCTGGGTCTCGAACTTCGGAAATAACACTCTTACGCAGTTCATCGGCCTCGCTGCGCCGGTAAAGGCGCCGTTGGCGGGCCCTCCGCAGCAGCCATGACGCGCTCTCAACACGCCTTCGAATGGGCAAGTCTACGCTTTCTCCGCACTGTTCTCTGGCAATGGTTCGGGATTCCAACAAACGACCCGTTATGAAACGCGGCTGGGGAACGGAGCCAACGCTCCGTGGCCGTTTGCGCCTACGCTCCCGCGCCAATCTGCCGCAGGAGAGTCGCAAAATCAAAATAAATCCGCCCTGCCGGAATCGTTCTGGTTTCCAGGTCGTACTGGTAGAAGGAGCAGCCGGGAACCTTAACCTCTTTGCCCGTAGCCTGGACGCCCGCAAACGGGCCTTTATGCACGGCTTCAAAACTCCATTCCACTGCGACCAGGTTTGTGGCGTGAGCGAAGTTCCGAACGGCGTGTATATTACCGGGAAACGCGGCCATGATTGGGTGCACGAAGTTATCTCGTACGGCTGTCTTGCCTTCGAGTGTCCCAGTCGGGACGTGGAGTACGACGTGATCCGAGAAGTATGCGAGAACTTTGTTCTCATCGGTGCCTCTCCAGGCATCGAAGTACTCTTGCATAAACGCGCAAACGTCTTCCGTCGCCGCGTGGACAGCTACAGCTTGCATATTGGCTCCATTCTCGGCGTCGCGATTTGCCTCGCCGTTGAGCAAGTGTACACCCGCGTGCAATCTACAAATTCTTAACTCGCAATTGGGAAGGTTAGGCGCCCCCGACCCCGCAGATCAATGGGGAAAACAGTTTGGGTCTGTTTCCGGCCGTACTGTGGCAAATAGCGAGAGCGCCAGAGTTACATTACTTGATTGCCAGGACAAATCCCGGCATTTCACTGTAAGGAGGTACCTAGTTTGCAGACAACCGAGCCCAACGCGAAGGCGGTGGCCTTCGGAGTTCGTGACCTTACTACAGCGGGAAAACCCCCATAGCCCGGCACCAAAGTCAAAGTGAAACTTCGGAGTTCGCAGCCAGGCCCTGGTTTGGCTTTGCATAGGAAACTTGAAATGCTTGCCACAAAAAGCGAGCCAACAGCACCGCAAGGGCTTGCCGGATGTCCTTCTCCGCAATGGACCCGTTCCCTTTTGATGAAGCTAGGATCTGCGACTCGCTTGCCGCGGCATCGGCTTCTTCTCGAGATTGAGCGCCACCGCGGCGCGGATGAGATTCTTTAAAGCCGCCACGTTGATCTTTTCGCCTTCGTGAATGTCGATAGCCCGCCTCACGTTTCCGTCAAGGCTCGAGTTGAATAAACCTGCAGGGTCCTTCAATGCAGCACCCTTGGCAAACGTCAACTTGACTACATTCTTGTAGATCTCTCCCGTGCAGACGATCCCGCCATGCGAAAAAACGGGAGTTCCCATCCACTTCACTTCTTCCACGATCTCGGCGTCGGCTTCGTGGATAATGGCGCGCACTTTTGCAAATGTCGTGCCGCGCCAATCGCGCAGTTCATTGATCCTTGCGTCAATGAAAGCAGAGGCATCTTCTGTCCCGACCGCCTTTTTCATGTTCACCTCCATTCTTACGCGAATACCTCTTCCAGAGCCGCCCGCATCACTGCTGCATCGGGAGTTCTTCCGGTCCAATATTCGATGCCGATCACGCCCTGGCCGACGAGCATCCCGAGCCCATCAATCACGCGGCATCCTTTCTGCCGTGCTTCGCGAACAAGCCGCGTGGTTGGCGGGTTTGGAATCACATCGGCAACAATCATCTCTGAGGAAACAGTTTCCACGGCCAGCGGAATCCGCGCCTCGACATCCGGAAAGAGACCGATCGAAGTCGCGTTCACCAGAATATCTGTGCCTTCGGGCACGCGGAAATCGCCTCGCCATGGCACATAGATCACGGCGAGGTCTTGGCCCATCGCCTTTACTGCCTCACTCACTTTGCCGCGGAAGAGTGCTTCCAGCTCGCGGCCGCGCCTTTCGTCGCGGTTCACAAAAGTGATCTGCGAACAGCCGGCCAGCGCCATTTCCACTCCGATTGCCCGCGCCGCGCCCCCGGCTCCCAGCAGAACGAGGGATTTCCCTCGCGGATCGGCAAGTTCGCAGAAGCTCGCAACAAAGCCCTTGCCGTCTGTGTTCTCACCGATGAAACGCCCATTGCGATTGACCACGCAGTTCACCGCGCCCATCAACGAGGCCGATTCACCAAGTCCGTCAAGGTGCTGGATCACCGCGACCTTGTGAGGAATGGTGCAGTTGAATCCGCGAAAGCCGAAGGCTCTTGCCCCGGCAACAGCTGCAGCAAGATTCTCAGGCCGGACTTCGAGCGTGAGATAACGCCAATCCAATCCCATCGCACGATAAGCCGGCTCGATCATCGCCTGCGTCGGGTTCTCCGCTACGGGAAAACCAAAGCAGCCGGTCAGTTCCTGTTTGAAGTTGAGTTCTTTGGCCATAGGAGAGATCCAATGACTATTATCGCGGAGACGCACAACATCCTGCGCTCGCGGCCCAGGCATCGCTTCAAGATGCGCTGATCTTCAACCCCGCGCGCTGCCCACTCCGCCACTTCGCGGCGTACGGCAACACAAAAAGGTAGGCGCCAGTGAGAAACATTAAGGCGAGCACGGCCACTGCCGACAGGCCGAGTGTTCTGGAATATCCGCCGCGGACGATGGCGACGGCGTTGACGATGAGGGCTACCGTAAAAGCGATCGACAACCAGCGGTGTGTCTGCCGAATCCATTTATTCCAGTTCATTAGAACCTCCGCATTCAGGATTCTTGAGTGGCCCTTGTCGCCCCTTTGGGCGCTTGAACTCCAAGCTGCTTTGCGTACTCTCCAACCAGTCGCTGCCACGCGGTAAACTTGATCGCATCGCTGCCAGCGATGCGGCCGATCGGTTCGCCCGCGAGCAGCCGGACGAGAACGTCGAACGAGATGTGCCATCCTGCCGCGCCCCACGCGATGAAGCGTCGATCGATGTTGTGCCAGAGCGTCAGGCGCGTGCCATTGCCCTGCGGCTCCAGCTCCCACCGGAGGTCCTGGAACTCAAGCAACCGGGGAGCGTCAGCCAGCGTCACAGTTGCCTCGGAAACGTGCCCCGTTCCCACCCACGTAAGCTTCACCGTGGCTCCAACCGTTTCCAGGCTCCCATCCGCCTCGAAGGGCGCCCACTCGCGCAGTTGCGCCGGATCGGTCAGCGCCTGCCACACCATTGCCGGCGGGTGACGCAGTTCTCTCACAAGAATCAGCGTCCACTTCTCCCCGTCCTTCCGTATCTCCGCCCCGCTCGCTGGACCCGGCGCGTACTGCGCGAGATTGCTCATCGACTTCTCCTGTTCGTTCCCGGCAACCGGTGTTTAGGACTGCCATCGGACTCAGCGTCATCCCTGCCAGCGCATCAACTGCGTAATCTGGACGAGATTGCCGCAGGTATCCTTCAGCATAGCGATCTTTGAGGCCGTTACGTCGGTCGGCGGCATCGTGAACTCGGCGCCGCGCGCCTTCATCCGCTCGTAGTCGGCCTGTATATCGTCAGTGAAAAACATGGCTGCAGGCTGGTTCTGTTGAAACAGCGCCTGCTGATAAGCCTTGGCCGCGGGGTTGTTGTTCAGCGCAAGCTGCAGCTCTGTACCCTCCGGCTCCTCGGGCGAGGCCACAGTGAGCCAGCGATACGGTCCCTGGCTGAAATCGGTTTTCTTTTGAAAGCCCAGCACTTCGGTATAGAAGCGCATGGCCTTTTCCTGGTCATCGACATGCACGGTCATCACTTTGATCTTCATCGTTTCCCTCGCATTTTTTGGAATTCGCGGACAATGCCGCGTCATGACTTCTTTCGCTTTGGTTCGTGTTTTGCATTCGTTCGTCGAGCGTGCTCCATCCGGTCAAGATGGCGTTCCAGTGCATCCACGTGCCTTGACCAGAACCGGCGGAACGGCTCCAGCCACTCATCTAATTCCTGCAATGGTTCCGGTCTGAGCCGGTAGAAACGGCGTTGTGCATCCACGGTGGACTCCACGAATCCAGCCTCACGCAGTACGCGCAGGTGTTTTGAAACGGTCGGCTGCGACATGCGAAGCTGACGTTCGATCTCTCCAACAGATTGCTCCGAGGAGATCAACAGGCTCAGGATCGCGCGGCGATTCGGCTCGGCGATGATTTCGAAAACAGATTCCACACTTCTTTATATACTTCACATGGCATATACGTGTCAAGACATATACAAAAAATAAATTCGCAGGCGGCTCGCTTGGGCGCGGCGATGCCTTTTCGGTGGGCCCCAGAGCCGGCGCGCATCAATGGGTTTGTCGAGTGCGTTCTTTCAGCCCGCACTGAGTGAATCGATTGTCGCCGGGCTACTGTTTGAAGGCGTCGAATTGGATCTGTTTAAGCAGATCGGTGTCGGTCCCCAACTCTGTCTTCCCCGCCGGGAACTGATTCACGCTCAGCATATAGGCCAAGATGTCGGCATCCTGCTCCCGGCTGAGAGTTCCCGGCTTGTCGGCCGGCATTGACGTGCGAATCCGGTCGAATAGGTCGCCTACCGTTTTGGTGTTCCAGGTGGAAAGAAAGTCCGTGCCGGCCAGCGGCGGCACCGAATCACCGCCGCTCAGGTCAGCGCCGTGACACCGGGCGCACTGCTCGGCGTAAGCCGATTCGCCCCGCTTTGCCTGATCCTGCGTGTACACGCCGTCCCATAGCGAACGGGATGGTTGCGCCGTTTGCGCGTCAAGAGCGATCAGTGTGCTGCACGCGATGATCGCCAAGATCGCCAGAGCCGAGAATCTATTCAGCCGGTAATTTGAACGCAATATATTCTCCCGAGTAAGTGGCTCCGCCCACAGCCACGACGATGTATTGTTTCCCATTCAGCATATAGGTCATCGGCGATCCGGTCTGCGGCGCAGGCAGTTCGATTGCTCCCACTTCTTTGCCCGTCAGCTTATCGTAGGCGTGCAATTGCGAGCCTCGCGTGCCGGAGGCCGAGGTACCCACCGCGCCATCACCGATCACCAGCAACGTCTTGGTCACCAGGGATCCGGTGCTCACGTTCGACGAACCGGTCAGCGGAATCTTCATGCCTTTGAGCAAGGGACTATACCGCACCGCATCCGGCGTCGGGCCAAAAGGAATCTGCCACTTGATCTCGCCCTCGTCCAGGTCGATCGCCGTGAGCTTTCCGTAAGGCGGCTTGAGCAGCGGCAAGCCGTCGACACTCAAACGCCGGAAGCCGGCTCCCGCCGGAGGGGCGGCAGATTTCTTCCGCGCATCCTTTACCGCCAGCGCATCGGCGTTTGCCCCAGCCCCTATCCCTCCCATCCGCACGACTACAGGTTCTCCCGCAGTTCCCTTCACATAACCCAAGTCCGAAACATCCTTCGGCGCGGCGACCATTCCCATCGGAATGATGCACGACGAGCACGAATCGACAAAGAGCAAGTGGGTTTCCGGATCGTAGGATCCGCCTGCCCAGTTCGTGCCGCCGTTGTTTGTTCCTATCGTAAGTAATGCCAGCGGGCCGCCAATCTTGCTGAGTACCGGCGGCGTGAAGACCGGTCCGATAGCGTAGTCCTTGATCAGATTGAGCGCGTCAGCGCGCAACTTCGGCGTGAAGTCAATCAGCTCGTCCTCAGAGATCCCGTTCCGATCGTAAGCGGGCGGCTTGGTGGGAAAGGGTTGCGTGGGCGAATACCACTCGCCGGGCACGTCGCCTTGCGGAACCGGCTTTTCCTCGATCGGCCACACAGGTTTACCCGTGACGCGATCAAAGACGTAGAGCATATCCTCTTTGGTCGGCTGCGCCACTGCCTTGATCGTTTTGCCGTTCACCACGATGTCGCCAAGAATCGGCGGCGCGGAGATATCCATATCCCACAGTCCGTGATGGACGAGCTGATAGTGCCACTTGCGTTTTCCTGTCTTCAAGTCCACGCAAACCAGGGTCTCGCTGTAGAGCGTGTTCCCCGGCCTCATGCCGCCATAATCGTCGCTTGTCGGTAGCTCAATTGGCAGATAAGCCAGTCCCAGCTTCGGGTCCACGCTCACTTGTGTCCACATTCCAGTATTGCCGGTGTACTCGGCTGACCCGTTCAGCCACGTATCATAGCCGAACTCACCCTTCATCGGCACAGTGTGAAAGATCCAGTCGCGCTTCCCGGTGCGCACATCGAAGGCCCTGACGTACCCCTTATATTCCGTCTTGCTGGCGATGGATCCCCCATCGACAAAGGCCGCGCCCACAAGAACCTCGTCTCCAGCCACCACCGGCGCATTTTGCGTTCCGATCGCCCCATGGATCAGATCGATCTTCTGGTCGTCGTTGAGCTTCAGATCGACCACCCCGTTGACGCCGAATCCCTTTGCATACTCGCCCGTTTTCGCGTCGAGCGCAATGAGGCGATAGCCCGGCGTTGTGTAGAGAATGCGCGCGTCCTTCCCGTCGCTCCAATAGGCCAATCCGCGGCCCGACAAACCGCGTGGCGCATTGGCTCCTCGTTCGCCCTCATGTTCGCCGTGTACCCACAACAGTTCACCCGTTGCAGCATCGAGCGCGAAGACATCACGCCGCGTTCCCCCGGTTGCATACAGAACGCCGTCCACCATCAACGGCGTTCCTTCCAGCTTGTATTCCGGGTGATTGCCCAGGTTGTCGGTCTTAAATCGCCAGGCCACCTCGAGCTCGTTGAAGTTCGACGCGTTGATCTGGTCAAAGGGGCGATACCGCGTGTTTCCCAGATCGCCGCCATAGGTGGACCAATCGTTGGTTGAGGCCGGCTGGCCCCACACTGCAGCGCCGGCGCAAGCAAGCCCCGCGGCCAATGCCAGAAATCGGGAAAGCCGCGTGCATCGTGCGTATACGTTTTCTCGGTTCAGGAGTGTAATCGCCGAAATCGAACCGGCGAAGACCCTGATCGCGGACGAACTCTTCATCGTGGAAGGTCTCCCTTTGAAAGCGTTTAGCCGGCTCGTTCAGGTCGATCGGAAACGGGGAAATCCGGATGGCGGAAAGTATACACATTCGAATCCTGAACGGGGAATGCCTATGTTGATGGCAAGACGGCGAGGTGCGATGCCGAGACTTTCGCCGTTCCGGGCATTCCGCGCTAGAATCAACCCGGTAATCGATTAAAGTCGATTTAGTCAGCGAAAGGAGTGTCCCTTGCGCGCTGGCTCGGCCCTTGCAGTACTGATTTGTTCGCTCGCACTCTCCGGCTGCTCTGGAGTCGTGAATCTCGCCCCAACCGGCACCAACACCACAGCCTCCAGATCGGGCGTTGCCTTTCACGGCAGGGTGCACGGCGGCCAGAATCCAATCTCCGGCGCGCACGTCTACTTCTACGCCATTGGGAATACCGGCTACGGCGGCTCGTCTGTATCGCTTCTCACCAGCGGCACGCAGGACGGCAGCGGCAACTACTACGTGACTACGGGCTCCGATGGGTCGTTCACCATCACCGGCGACTACACGTGCCCGGTAGCGAATGCCTATCCGTATACCTATCTTTTGGCTGTCGGTGGCGATTCCGGGTCGGGGAATAATCCGGCCTCTATTCTCATGGCTCCGGTTGGCGACTGCACTCAAGCGAACTTCGCCAACACCTTTGTGACGATTAACGAGGTTTCGACGGTCGCCGTGGTTTACGCGGCATCCGGGTTTGTCACTGACCTGACGCATTTCTCGGCTCCGAGCAGCACATTGGCCCGGACAGGTCTCAGCAATATCTTCCAATACGAATACGGAAACCTCTACAACTCATCCGACGGGCTACCCAACAGCCTAGCGGCATACGCATACGTGCCTCAATCCGAAATCGACACCCTCGCCAACATTCTGGCCGCCTGCGTAAATTCCAACGGGACGGTCAGCGGACCCACGAATCCGACTCCGTGTTACACGTTGTTCAGCAACGCGCTCTCGGGCGGAACGACCATGCCGGCTGATACGGCCACTGCCGCGCTCAACATCGCGCGCAATCCGGGTGCGAATGTCGCCAACCTGTATGGTCTGCAGACTCCCGGCGCGCCCTTTCAGCCCACGCTCAGCGTCGCGCCGAACGATTTTACGATCGCGCTAACTTTTAGTCCTAGCTATTGTGGCTTCTGCTTTTACCAAAACAGTTATGGAACGCCCCCTTTCCCGATTCTGATCGACAGCAGCGGCTATGTGTACTCGGAAGGTTGGATCGCCCTCAACGGCGCATCGGCGATCTGGAAGTTCCGGCCGGATGGGTTTCCAGTAGAAGACTTCCTCAACGGCGGTCTGAATGCGCCCTACGACATCGCCATTGATGGCGACGGCAATATTTGGGTCTCGAACAGTGGAGCGAACACCATCAGCGAGTTCAATTCAAGCGGCCCGGTCAGCTCCACTGGCTTCAGCGGCGGCGGACTGACCAATCCAGAAGGGCTGACAATTGACGCCTCGAACAATGTCTGGGTAGTGAGTCCCAGCACGAACACTCTCAGCGAGTTCAGCTCAGGTGGTTCGCCGGTCTTTCCCACTGGTATTACGACGGGGGGGCTGAGCAGCCCCACAGCAGTTGCCATCGATGCGGGCGGCAACGTCTGGGTGTCAAACTCCGGCGCGAGCGGAAGCTTGAGTCTGTTCAACTCCATTGGCGTGGCGAACGGAAGTTCCCCGTTCACCGGTGGCGGACTCGACAATCCCGGTACCATTGCCATCGATGCAGCAAACAACACCTGGATCGCAAATCGAAGCAGCAGCGTGCTCAGTGAATTCAATACGAGCGGCCCGGTCAGCTCCAGCGGCTACAGCGGGGTTGGCTCAGATGGCGCGAGTTCTGTCGCTGTCGATGGCGCCGGCAATATTTGGGTATCGAACCAATCCAGCAACAGCACTGGCAGCCTCAGCAAATTCGACTCGAGTGGCAACCCGATCGCAGGCTCGACCGGGTTGGGCACGTTAGGCATTAACCCCATCTCAATCGCCATCGATGGCTCAGGGAATCTGTGGGTGGACGATGGGGTCGAGGTTCGGGAGTTTATCGGCTTGGCGGCTCCCGTGGTCACGCCGATTGTGGCAAACCTGAAGGCACCCTACGGTCAGTACGCTGTCAACAAGCCCTAAGCCGCGCTAACAGAGAACGATTCGAGGACACGATGAACCTTCGCAAAACGCTTCTTGCCGCCAGCTTTGTTCTGCTGCTCGCTGCGGCTCTCCCCCTGCGCGCGCAAGGCGGCTGTGTCGATTCGCCCGAAGACCCCACCGTGATCCTGGCCCTCATCGCCGGTGCCGGCGCGGTCGGCGCCGGTCTTCGCGCTTCGCGCAACCGCAAGCCTTAGCTGGGTGCGCACTCGCATTTGGCACGCATCGGGGGGCACCACAGTAGATTGCGGTTGGAAGTCATCGTGCTCCTCGACTTCATAGCCGCGCTTCGCTACCGCCTCCCTTCGCAACGATCGCATTCTGGGGATCGGCCCGTGGCCGCATCGCTGAGGGGACTCTCTCTTTTTCCTCTGTTTTGCGGAATTATGGCTTCAATGATGCCAGATAAGCGGTGATGTTCACGATATCTGCGTCGCTCAAGTTCTGCACTGGGCCCTTCATCAGCGCAGCATTCACTCCGTTCCGCGCGCCGGTTTTGAAATCGTAGATCTGGCGCGCCATCTGGCTGGGAGATCTCCCCGCCAGGGGCGGGATGTCGCCCAATCCGCGCAGGTCCTGACCGTGGCAGATAACACACGACGTGGTTTTGCCTTTGCCGCCGGTACGCACGAGCCGTTCTCCGCGCTTGATGCTGCCCACAGGCACATAGGCGATGAAGCCCGATGCGGAGTCGCGCATCTCGGCGAGCTCGAGATTCTCAGGAACCTCGATCACCCTGTCGCCGATCGGCTCTGTGCCGCCGTCGGCATCGGGAGCGAGCATCCAATTACCGGGATGAGTTTTGGGTACGGTGTTCGTCTCTACCACGCGAATCCATGGCACGGGTTTTACGGAGGCGTAAAACTCAGCCGCTTCCTTCGCCTCTTCAGGCGAAATCGCTTTTGCCACCGGAATCATGAGAGCCAGGGCCATATTCGGAACCGCACTGTTCCGGGTCCCGTTCTTGAAGTCTTCAATCTGCTCCAGGATGTATCCCACGGGCAGATCGGCAACGCTTTCGTTTTCCGGACGTCCGTATCCGCTTGGCAGATGACACTGCCCGCATGCCGCGAATCCTGGCTTGCCCTCTTGCGGCCTGCGCCCTTGTGTTACTTCAGCCGGAGCCGGCGAATGCTGGTTGGGGAACCAGTCCGGCGGCCCATAAGCGTTATTAATCTGGCGGCGCGTGAATCCCAGTTCGCTGCCCGGCACATGAAGGATGTCGCCGTTATCCGGGGGACGGGGAACGCGAGGCGATCGGGGAGCGCCTGACGATCGAGGAGTAAAGGCCCAACTCGGCAGATCGCTCTGCTGAATTCCAGGAGAAGCCTGCAGGTCAGAATTTGCAGGTGGGACTGTAGCCTGCGGTCCGGTTTGAGCGTTCGCAGAGCAGAGGAGTACCGCGGCAACGCTCGCGCCTGACACGAATAGCGCGACTGTGGCGCAGCTGAGATGTGGCTTCATTTTGATTGAGCAACCTTCAAGCGTATAACCTTGCGCCTGATGAATCTAACAGACCGGCTGCAAAATCCACAAGCCTTCAACTCTCGGGACGCGCCATAGTTATTCGTGCGAGTACTCGGAATCGATTTTCAATGCTCCCGGAATTTCCTATTCCCAACCTCCTCCCAGAGCGCTGTAGAGCTGGACCAGAGATAGAGCCTCGCCTTCCTGCGCGTTCACAAGATTGAGTTGCGCCGAGAAAAGATTGGAGTCGGTGGTAAGGACCTCGAGATAGCTGGTGGAACCGCCCTGGTACCGGATCCGTGCCAGCCGCGTGGCATCCTCTGCGGCGGCAACGAGCTTCTCCTGCTGCTCCCGCGTGGCGCGCTGCTTGTTGACGGCGATGAGGGCGTTGGAGACATCGCGAAAGGCGCCAGCGATGGTCTTCTCGTAGTTGAGTACCATCTCTTGTTTTTGCTCTTCAGAGAGCTGGAGCTGTCCGCGAAGTTTGCCGCCCTCAAATAGAGGTTGGGTCAGCGATCCAACCGCATAGATAAGTCGACCGCTGGGACTGAAGAGGTTGTTCCAGTCATCTCCTCCGACTCCGCCGGAGGCACTGATCGACAATTGTGGGAAGAATTGCGCACGAGCGACACCGATCTGCGCATTCGCTGCGATGAGCTGCTCTTCAGCCGCGAGGACGTCGGGGCGGCGCTCGAGCAATCGCGACGGCAAGCCCACAGGAAGATTCTGCGGCGGCGGGTTCAGTGCATCGGGATCCGTGTGAGCGACCGGTCCGGGATCCTGACCGAGCAGAAGACGCAGGGCATTTTCCTGCTGCTGGATCTCCTCTTCGAGCTGCGGAATCTGCGCCGAGGCGGTGTACTCCAGCTCTTCAGCCTCGCGCAGATCGGAGAGCGGCACAGAACCGCCGCGCTCCAGCGTGGTGGTGAGCTGCACAGATTCCTGCCGCGTCTTCAATGTTTTTTGGGCGATATCCAACTGCTCGTCGTAAGCGCGAAGCTGGAAATATGCTGTGGCTACCTGCTCCACCAGGGTCATGCGCACGGTGCGTTGCGCCCACTTCTGCGCCAGCAACTGGGCTCGGGCAGCTTCAGTTTGCCGGCGGTAGAGTCCCCAGAAGTCGGGGTTCCAGGCTGCAGAAAGGTTGAAGCTCCCGGCCGAGAGAGTACCGGTGGGAAGGCCGCTGCCGAGGTTACTGGGTAGATCGGCGCCGATGCCGGTGCCGCCGACGCCGAGGGTGGGGAATCGCTGCGAGCGCGTAATGCGGACCTGTGCCTGCTGTTCGAGCACGTGCTCGGCCGCGATACGGACATCGTAGTTATTCACGAGCGCCGTGCGAATGAGCTGCTGCAACTCGGGCTCGCGGAAGACCGTGGCCCAGTTCCGATCGCCGAGGGAATTGGCGCCCGCGCTGGGTACCACCGCGTCGTCGGCTCCGCGATAAGCAGGCGGAGCGACAATCGCAGGCCGCTTGTAGTTGGGGCCAACGGCGCAGCCAGCAAGCAAAATGAGGGCGATGCTACCGATGAGGAGTACAGGTTTCAGTTTGCGCGAGAAGTTTTTCATGCTTCACCTCCTAAAGGCCGTGCGGACGGTGATGGACCACCATCGTCGCCGGACTTGGGAAGATGCGGCGAATCCATGCTGGTGCCGCGGCCACCTTTTACAAAACGATGCGACAGATACTCGACCACGGAGAAGGTGACTGGAACCATCAGAATGCCGACCAGAGTTGCGAGCGTCATGCCGCCGATGACGACGGTGCCGAGGATGCGCCGTGAGGCAGCGCCCGAGCCGGAGGCCGTCCACAACGGCAGACAGCCGAAAATAAACGCCAGTGCTGTCATAACGATGGGGCGGAAGCGAAGCCGCGCCGCGTGCAGCGCGGAGTCGGCGATACTTTGTCCTTTGCGATACCTCTCGACAGCGAACTCGACGATCAGGATTGCATTCTTGGCGGAGAGTCCGATCAGCATGATCAGGCCGATGGTGGCGAAGATATCGTTCTCGAATGAGCGCATCATGAGCGCCAGGTACGCGCCGAGAATCGCGACCGGAGTGCTGAGCAGCACGCTGAATGGCAGTGTCCAGCTCTCGTAGAGCGCAGCAAGGATCAGAAAGACAAAGAGCAGCGAGAGGCCGAAGACCATCCATGCCGGAACTCCCTCAGCGGCGCGCTGCTCCTGGTAGCTCATGCCCTCATATGAGTAGCTCATGCCCGGTGGCATCGTCTGGCGGAAGACATCTTCCAATGCGGCTCGCACCTGGCCGGAACTAAAGCCGGGCGCGCCCGTAATGTTGAGTTGTGCGGCGTTGTACTCGTTGAAACGAAGGATGAACTCCGGTCCGGTAATTTTCTTCACGTGTACAAGCGAGCCCAGCGGTACCTGGCTGCCGTTGGCGCTGCGCACATAAAACTGATCGATGTTCTGGATGTTGGTGCGCGTATCGCCTTCCGCTTCGACAAAGGTTTGCCACTGGCGACCGAAGCGGTTGAAATAATTTACGAGATAGCCTCCCATGAACGTTTGCATGGTTGTGTAGATCGAACTGAGATCTACCTGTTGCTGGGCGGCCTTTTCCTGATCCACGTCTGCATACAGTTGCGGAACTGCCGGCAGGTACGAAGGCACGGCTGCGGCGATCTCCGGCCGCTTTGATACGGCGCCCAGGAAAGCGAAGACATTCTTTGTCAGGAAATTCGGATCGTCATTGCCGGAGCGGTCCTGCAGAATCATGGTGACGCCGCCTGAGGTGCCGATGCCGGGAATTGCAGGCGGAGGGAATGAAAACGCAATTCCGTCGCTGACGCCGGCCAGCTTTTGCTGCACGCTAGCCTGAATGGCCTGGATCTGCTCCGCCCGGGACTTGCGCACGCCCCAGGGCTTGAGAGAGACAAAGAAGAATGCTGTATTGGTGCTCTGGGTCTGCGTCAGAAGACTGAAGCCATCGACCCCGACAACGCCTCCGATCCCGGGAGTTTGAAGCAGAGCCTTCGTGACCCGTTGCGCGGCCGCGTCCGTGCGCTGCAGCGATGCGGCATCCGGCAGTTGCATGGCGACGAACAGATATCCCTGGTCTTCCTGGGGCAGAAAGCCGGTGGGCAACCTATTCCCGATGAAAACGGCGAGCACTGCCACGGCCGCCAGCACAAGCATGGTGAGTCCGGATTTGTGAATCAGAACGCCGGAAGTCGAAACGAATTTGTCGGTGGTCCGGCCAAAAAGCCGATTGAATGCATTGAAAAACCTCTGCATCGGTCCGGGACGCCGTTCATGATCTTTGGGCTTCAACAGCAGCGCGGCCAGAGCAGGGCTGAGTGTAAGCGCATTGAACGCGGAGATCAGCACCGAGATGGCGATGGTGATGGCGAACTGCTGATAGAGACGTCCGGTAATTCCTGGGATAGCTGCCGTGGGAATAAAGACGGCGGCGAGGATCAGCGCGATGGCCACCACTGGACCGCCGACCTCTTCCATGGCTCTGACGGCCGCATCGCGCGGCGTCATGCCCTCGTCAATCAGGCGCTCTACGGCCTCGACCACGATGATGGCATCGTCGACTACGAGACCGATGGCAAGAACCAACCCAAAGAGGGACAACGTATTGATTGAAAACCCGAGGAGCGGGAAGATGATGAATGTTCCGATGAGCGAGACGGGGACCGCCATCAGCGGAATCAAGGTCGCACGCCAACCCTGCAGGAAGAGGAAGACGACCAGGATCACGAGCAGCAAGGCAATGCCGAGAGTGAATACGATCTCGTGTATGCCAGCAGTAACAGCTTTCGTCGTGTCGAGCGGAATGTCGTACTTCATGCCCGGCGGAAAGGTGGCTGAAAGCTGCTGCAGACGTTTGGTGACCGCTGCCGCCGTTTGCACCGCATTCGATCCCGGCAATTGATAGACAGCCATCATGCCGGCAGGAGCATTGTTGTAGCGCGCCGTCAAATTGTAGGTTTGCGTGCCCAGTTCGACCCGAGCCACATCACGCAAGTGCAGCACTGAGCCATCGGGATTCGCACGAATGACAATGTTGCCAAACTCCTCGGGCGTAACCAGTCGACCCTGGGTTCGGACTGTGTAAGTGAACTGTTGGCCATTGGGAACCGGCTCGCCCCCGATCTGTCCGGCAGGATTCACGTTGTTCTGAACCTGGATGGCATTGATCACGTCGGTGGCTGTAACCCCAAGCTTGGCGAGTTGATCGGGATTGACCCACACACGGAGAGCGTACTGGCCGCCGAATACCTGGATGCGGGCGACGCCGGGAATTCTTGTGAGTTCATCCTGCAGATTGATGATGGCGTAGTTGGTGAGGAAGTTGACGTCATACTTCCCGTCGGGCGAAGAAAGGCCAATGAGCATCAGGGGCGAGGTGAGCGACTTCTGCACGATGACGCCGGCTGTATTCACCTGCGCCGGTAACTGCGATTGCGCCTGCGATACGCGCAGCTGTGAGAGCACCTGGTCGGTATCGGGGTTGGTCTTGACATCGAAGTCAACGTAGACCGTGGCCTGACCGTTGTTTGCGTTCACCGAATACATGTAGAGCATGTTGTCGACGCCATTCATCTGTTGCTCGATGGGCGTTGACACAGCCTGGGCCAGGGTCCTGGCATCGGCGCCGGGATAAGTAGCCTGCACCATGATCTCCGGCGGAACGATGTTTGGGTATTGCGACGTGGGCAACGTCATCATCGACACGGTGCCGATGATGACCGTGAGAATTGCGATGACGATCGCAACAATAGGGCGGCGGATGAAAAATTTTGACACGAGTTACCTCCCGCCCGTGGGGCTGGATGTTGCGGTCGCGGCCTGCTCGGAAATTTCATGCGGGCTTACTGGAGCGCCGTCTCGCAGCTTTTGCAGATTGTTGGTGATGACTCGCTGGTCAGCGCGTATGCCACTGTTCACGATCCAGTCGGCGCCGTCCTGCGGCCCGAGCGTCACGTTCACCACATGAACGCGGTTATCGTCGCCAGCAACGTAGACCTGTTCAATTCCCTGCATCTCCTGCACAGCCTCCTGCGGCACGAGCAAAGCATCGTGGCGGATTTCCGTCGCGGCCGTGACACGTCCGAACTGACCGGGTCTCAGCACATTGCCGGGATTCGGAAAGGAAGCGGCGATGCGAATCGCGCCGGTTTGCTGATTCATCTGGCGATCGACAAACGCGATGTGCCCCTTGTACGGATAGGTGGTGCCGTCCGCCAGAGTGAGCGTGAGCGGCAGATCGGCGTGCCCGCTGAGCAGGTCGCCGCCGGCCTGGCGCGCGCGAGCGATCAGCGCCAGATATTCTGCATCGCTAATCGAGAAGTAAACCTTGATCGGATCCAGTTGAGAGACCGAAGTCAGCACCGATTGCGGCGTCACCAGATTGCCGACCTGCGTAGTGGCCTGTCCCGCCACTCCGCCGATCAGTGACCGCACCTGCGTGAAACCAAGATTGAGTTTCGCCGTTGCGAGAGCTGCTTGCGCAGCGCTGATGGCAGCTTGAGCAGTCGCGACGGATGCGTCAGCCAGCGCCGCCTGTTGCTTATCATTGTCGAGCTGGCTCTGTGCGATGGCGCGGGCCTCGGCCAGAGGTGTATCTCGCTTGAGGTTGATCTGAGCAAGGCCGCGCTGGGCCTCAGCCTGCGCCAGCTGCCCCTTCGCCTGATCTACCTGGGCTCCGGCCTGATCGACGACCGCCTGAAATGGTCGCGGATCGATCTGAAAGAGAACCTGGTCCTTTCCAACCGGAGAGCCTTCACGATAGCTCTGGCGCACCAGATATCCGGTGACCTGCGGTTGGATTTGCGCATTCACATAGCCATCCAGCGTGCCCACCCAGCTGCCGGTGAGGGGAACGTCGGCTTCGCGCACCTTCACCACCGACACGGGAATGGCCCCGGAATGCGCTGGCGGGATGCTGGCCTCACTGCGTGCGCAGCCTGCAATGCCGGCTCCGGCAATGACGAGAATCGCACCCATGGGAATGAGCATCAGCTTGCCCAGAGCAGAACTTCGAGCTGTTCGAGGGATTGTCTGGTGCTTCATAAATCCTCCGTTAAAATAACTTCAGCAGAAAACGATACACCGCTGTATATTTTGATCAGAGTCGCAAAGGGACCAGGAGGATTCAGGAAAGTTGGATCGTGAGGCAAGTGAATGGTGCTAAAGGCGTCATCGCATAAGCAGGAACGGGCTGTTTCTACCCGCAGACAACTCATTGCCGCAGCGCGAGCGATCTTTGTCCAGGAAGGTTTTGAGTCCGCCCGCATTGAACAAATCGCCGCGAAGGCCGGGAAAACGCGCGGAGCCTTTTACGACAACTTCGCCGATAAGGAAGACGTTTTCCTCGCCATCTTCGAAGAAGACATGATGCGCAATAAGGACAAGATCAACGCTGCACTCTTCGCGGCATCAAGTGAAGAAGAAAAGATCGACATGCTGGCTCGGCATCTTTCGGAACTCCTTGACGATAGGCAGCGATTTCTCCTCAACCTGGAATTCAAAATGTATGTGATCCGGCATCCCAGTAAGCGCAAGCGACTCAACGAGCTTTATTCGGAGATGTGCGTCCGCTGTTCAATGGAGAAGATCAACAGTCTGCTGCCCGACCTCACCGACGCCGATTTGCCGCAACGGCGTGCGATGACCACCGAAGTGGGTGCTGCAATCGATGGAATCGCCCTCAACTCGATGTTCAATCCCGGCAGCATTTCGCAAGAGCGGCGAACGGAACTTCTAAAGCTCGTCGCACGGGAGGCTCTCCATGCTGCGAAGTCGGCATCGCGCGAGAACCCGAGGATACTTCGCCCCGTAGGACCAGGTACGCACGCACGCCTGCGCGACGGGCACGATACGCACTGATTGTCTCGGACGAACCGAGTTGTTGAGACAAAGCCGCCATCGGCATGCGACGACAATGTGGTCGTGAACGAAGAGGGAGCCGCCTTTATCGTCTGTGTTTCACCCGAGCCAATGAAGAAGTGGAGGCAACGCAATCAGGGTCCCGACGATATCCGGTATGGAAAGGGTGGGCCCGTCCGTTACGAAATCAACGATCTGTTGGATTTTCGGGATTCTTACAAAGTCTATTTCCATCGGTGGAATGCGCGCATCCTTTGATACCGCTTTCCGCCTCTCCAATGGGAAAAGCGGACCCGCCATGCATAGCCCGTTGGCCCACGAAACCTTCTTGATGCTACGCTTTTGATAGCGTGTTTTCGTGACTTTCACCGCCGTCACCCGATGACGTGACGTCTCATGATGCCGTGCACATCGCAGTTCTATGTGGAGTCAAGTATAGTGAGATTAGAAATTGCAAGTTATTCATTCTAAATGTGGCCCCGTAGCTCAGATGGATAGAGCAGCAGTTTCCTAAACTGCGGGTCGGCTGTTCGAATCAGCCCGGGGTCACCATCATCATCCCCGCATGAACTAAGCTTTATCGTGGGTCCCCGGATTCGCGCGCCACGATCTTTGACTTCAGCTACGATTCCGGCTATAAAAGTTCATGTCATGGAAGTCGTTTCCATGACATCATTGCCGCTGGCTTCCATTTGCGGCGCAACCCACCACCGTGATCGCCAGGATGCTCGGGAAGGCGGTGAAATTCCGCCACTGCCCCGCAACTGTGAGCGCACCTGCCAGTATTCCCGTCCATTCATGGCACGGGAACCAAGCAGGATTTCAGTCAAGGCCCCACCGCGAAAATGCGGATGTGCACGTCAAGCCACTGAAGCTGAAACCAGCCAGCTTCGGGAAGGCGGCTGAATTTGAGCGCGAGTCAGGAGACCGGTCCGAGGCGCACCGAATCGCTTTCGCGTTCCGAGGGGAACGAAGGAGCAATCATGCCGATTTCCAATTTCCTGTGCACTTCTTCGCGCCTGACCCACAGAACCGTCGGCGCCCCGTTTCTTCCGCGCGCCCTCACTCGCACGCTCGCCTCGCTCACTCTCGCGCTCTGCGCCGTCTGCTCGCCGGCCGCGTCCATCCGCGGTGTTGTGACGGACGCCACTGGAGCCAAGATCAGCGGAGCCGGCATTTCTCTCTTCAGCAATGGCAAAGCGATCGCCACAGCCGTATCTACGGCAGATGGCAGTTTTGAAATCCTTACCGGCGCAAGCGGCCGATTCTTTTTGGTTGTCTCGGCTAAAAGTTTTCGCCAATTGCAGACGCCCGATTTCTATGCCGGCCAATTCGACTCCATTGAACGCAGCATCGTGCTTGAACCCGCGTGGGTGCGAGAGTCCATCGTGGTGACTGCAACGGGCACGCCCACCCCTCAGCCCCAAACCAGCGCTGCCACCACGGTGCTTGGGCCGCTCGATCTGGCCACGCGCGACGATCTGACCAGCGTCCTGCGCCTGATGCCCGGCACTTTTGTCGTTCAGACAGGGCAGATGGGCGCACAATCCTCGCTCTTCATTCGCGGCGGCGACTCCGACAACAATAAAGTCCTCGTTGATGGAGTTGATGCCGGAGACCTTGGCGGACAATTCAGTTTTGGCCCGCTTTCAACCACCGGGGTCGAGAGCGCCGAGGTCTATCGCGGACCTGATTCAAATCTCTATGGCGCCGGCGCCGAAAGCGGTGTCGTCAGCCTGACCACACCCCATGGCACCACCAGCTTCCCTTCCCTGCTCTTTCAGGGCGAGGCCGGCAACTTCTACACCTCGCGTGAGCAGTTCGAATTAGCCGGCGCACACAAAAAGCTCGACTATCTCGGCGCTATCAGTTGGCTGCAGTCTGCAAATGATTTGCCCAACGATGAGTTTCACGTGGCCACGGGGGCGGCCAATGTCGGCTGGGCGCTCAATGGCACAACTCAGATTCGCGGCACCGTGCATTACGGCGTCTCCGCCGTCGGCGTACCCAACGCCTGGGACTTTTATCACGTTGCCGACGATGCCACGGAAAAGGATCAAGACATCTTCGCCACCGGCTCCATCGACAACCAGACCACCGCGAGCTTTCACCAGGCTGGCACCTACGGGCTCACGAGGAAACGCGAGCAAGAGTATCTCTGGAACTTGTCGGGCGACCCTCAGAACTTTACTTTTTATTGTTTCGGTCCGGGGACTCTCGGCAACACAGTCACGATAACCGGCGCAAACGGCTACTCCGCAACCGGCCAGGCCGTTCTCGACTGCAAGTCCAGCAACACGCAATACGTCTACAAATCCCAGCTCGTCTCCAACCGCGATCAGCTCGTCTATCGCGGCGATGTGACCATCACCCCACACCTGATGGGTCTCATCGGCTTCCAGTACGAAGACGAACGCGGCGCGGAACCCGGCAGCTCCTTTTATCCCCCCGTCGAACGATCGAATTACGACTACCAACTCGCCGTTCACGGCGATTTCAAAGAGCGCTTCTTCTATTCTCTCGGCGGCAGCCTCGAGCACTATTCTCTGTTCGGAGTGCAGACTCCGCCCCGCGCGGGAGTTTCTTTCTACGCCCTTCGCCCGCGCACCGGCATCTTCAGCGGGACGCGCATTCTGTTCAACTTCGGTGAATCGGATCGCGAGCCCACGCTGCCCGAACAAGACGAGTCGCTTTATAGTTTCCTGGTTACCAACGGCGCCGCACCCACCGTCCAAACTTTGCACATCGGCAAAATCAGCGCGCCCCAGGATCGCACCTACGAGGGTGGCGTCGAACAGACGTTCCTCAGCGACCACGTCCTGTTCCGCGCCAGTTACTTCCACAATCAGTTCGGCAGGCAAATTGAATATGTCGGCATCGACCTTATCCCTGAACTCCTGCCCAATCTCACCGCAGCGCAGCAGCAGCAGCTCGAGCAGATTCTGCAGGCCAACTTCGCCTATGAGCTCACCATCAACTCCGAGGCCTATCGCGCTCAGGGCATCGAGTCCACCGTCGAGAGCGGCATCGGCAGGAATCTCTTTCTCCGCGGCGGCTACACCTATCTCGACGCGGTCGTTCAGCGTTCTTTTACGAATGACGATGCCGCGCTCCTCGGCCCCATTCCCACGTTCACAAACGGCATTCTAATCGGCCCATACTCGCCGCTTGAAGGAGCGCGCCCATTTCGCCGCGCGCCACATACCGGCTTCTTCACCGCAACCTACTCTGCCAAGCGCCTCACCGGGGTGTTCAGCGCGGCCTTCGCCAGTGCGAGCGACGACTCGACCTTTCTAGAAGGCGAGGATGCCAACGGCGGCAACAGCCTTTTGTTACCCAACCGCAATCTCGACTTCGGTTACGCCAAACTCGATCTCGGGGGCAGCTTCCAGGTATTCAGCTGGATGGACGTCTACGCCCAGGCCGACAACCTTCTCGACAACCAGCACATTGCGCCCATCGGTTATCCGAGCCTTCCCTTCAACGTCCGCGCCGGATTGCGCCTGCGCTGGGGCCCAGGCAGCGGCCACTAGGTCGTTGAGCGCATGAATTCGTACCGTCAGTTTCGTGGTTCCCAGGTCTCAAAACAGAGACCTGGGGCACCCCCGTTGGTACAAACCAAGCGGTCAGAGACCTAGCGCAATCGCTTCAGTTAAATGCTGTGCTGAAAGAAGCTAAAAAGATGCGTCCCTCCACTATTCTTGATTGTTTCTTTATGCCGTCACAGGGATAATTCTGCGTCGGGTGTATCCGCACCGTAATTCCTCGCGGGGTCCACTCCGCTTTTCCGGAAATGCCCGCGATATTTGCACTGCGCCGTCATTTTTTCGCTTGGCAAATTCGACGCCTGCATTGAAACTGTCAGTATCACGCTGCGCGATTTGCAGCGGCTCTCCCTTTTAACATTCTCTTCAAAAAGCAAGTTCAAGTTAGCTCTTAGGCCCCGGTAGGCACGCCCCCTTCTGTTCTTCATTGAAAATGTGATCGCTGTGTTCGACAGCTCAAACGCACGTGGCGGGCCTTTCATGGTTCGTGACCTTGGGATGCACCGAGGATCGATCCGTCGCACCCCGTAATTCTCTGCAACGCAAGACTCAAAACGATCAGCACTGTGAGGAAACTATGCTTCGATCTGCATGGAGAAGTGCCGCTAGTCGTGTTCTGCTCGCGTTAGCCCCCTGCTGTCTTGCTCTTCCCAGTCTGGCGCAACAAACCCTCGGTTCCTTGAACGGTACCGTGCTCGACCCCTCCGGAGCATCGGTTGCCGGAGCAACCGTCACGGTGACTGACGCGGCGATTAATGTCACCCGTACTACAACGACGCAGAAGAATGGTTTCTTTCAAATCTTCAATCTGCCGGTGGGAACCTACTCGGTCTCGGCCGGCAACGCGGGCTTTGAAACCACCACCCAGAGCGGCATCGAAGTGCTGGAGGCCCAGGCCAAAACAGTCGACCTGACGCTCAAGGTGGGCAATACTTCGCAGACTGTTGAAGTGACTGCAAATCCCCTTCTTAACGCCACTGACATCACCAACGGCTATACGCTGGACGCAACGCAAATCGCGGCCACTCCGCTTGCCACGGGCAGCTTCACGCAGCTCGCCGTGCTCTCGCCCGGCACCAGCGCAGAATTGCTCGCCAACCTCGATTCCAACGCCGGTCTGGGCAACCAGCCGATCTGGGCCAACGGCCAGCGCGATACCTCCAACACCTTTCAAGTGGACGGCGTGGACGTAACCAATATCTTCAACGGCAAAAGCTCCTCCGACGCCAACTCGCAGCGCTATAACTTCGGCGTCGGAGAGATCGACTCTGTCGGTGGAGAATATGGAACGGGAACTTCGGTTTATGAATCCAACGGCAACAGCCTGCCTTCGCCGCCGCCAGAGTTTCTGCAGGAACTGCGCGTCAACACCTCTATGTACGACGCGCAGCAAGGCGCCACCGCCGGCGCCCAGATTGACGCGAACACCGCGGTAGGAACCAATTCCTTGCACGGTCAGGTCTATGGCACCTTCGCCAACAACTCGATCAACGCCGATCCCCTCTTTTTCAAGCAGGAGGCTCAGCTCTCCGATCAGGGAATTGGCGCCTTCCCTGACGCCTATGCCAACCCGTCTCTGCATCGCTGGACCACCGGCGCAACCCTCGGCGGCCCCATCAAGAAGGACAAGCTCTTCTTCTTCCTGGCCTATCAGCACGGCTACAACTCCGACCAGGCTACCGGCCTCTCTGAGGTCACCGTGCCGCCGGGACTTACCAACGATCGCACTACCACCGGCATTATGAACGCCTTTAACAGCTGGAACGTCGATGGGCTCGCGGCTCCCACGTCGCTTAGTCCCATCGCAGTTGCGCTCCTGAACGCCAAGCTGCCCAACGGCCAGTACATGATTCCTTCAGCACAAAACAGCGCCCCCTACGCGTACGGCGTCACCAACGCCACGCTCAATGGCACTTCGCTCTTCACGACTGACCAAGCGACGGCCTCAATCGATTGGAATGCAACCTCCAATGACCGACTCTCGTTCAAATACTTCTACCAAAACGATCCCGTAAACCGCCCCTATGGCTTGTCCGCGATAGGCGGCTTCCCACTTACCCAAAACAACGGCGCCCAACTCGGCGCCATCGACAATACAATCTCCATCGGCTCACGGCTCAACTGGGAGCAACGCCTCGGCTTCGTGCGCATGTCCTCCTACAGCTTTGACCACCAGACCGTCCAACCCGATGCCAGCCTCGGGCCGACATTCGGGATCGGCACCGGCAGCCCTCTTCTCAAATCAGGCAGTATGCCCGGCCTCGATATCCTCGAGTTTGCCGCCAGCTCTGGCACCTCGGTTCCGTCGCTCAGCATAGGGCCATACGGGTCGGAGAGCACTACCATCAACACCGGCTACTATCAGAACCGCTTGAACCCTTCCACCAATCTCATTTTTCAATGGGGCAAACACACCCTGATGGCGGGCGGCGGCTACAGCTACACCCAGCTCAATATCGAAAACAATCGTGGCGGAATTGCCAACGTCGAAGCCAAGACTTTCGAGTCTTTCCTTGAGGGCCAGGCCTATAGGTCCAACGTCATTGATTCGATCGACCCCACCAGCGGCAGAAACAACTCCGACCGCTATTACCGTTCCAACGAAGCCGCCGCCTACCTCCAGGACAAGTGGCAGCTCACGCCCAATCTAAGCATTACAGCCGGAGTGCGCTACGACTATCACGGCGGCATGACCGAAAAATACGGCAACTTTTTCACCTTTAACCCGACGCTCTATAGCGTCCAAGGAACCAGCACTACCGGCTTCACGGTGAACAACGCCGGCTTTGTGGTTGCGCCGAACAACAGGAACTTGGCCGGCACTCCGAAATCGAACATCGCCGGTTCCGACTCGACCCTCGACGGCCGCCAATGGGGCATCTCTCCGCGCCTCGGCTTCGCCTGGTCGCCGCAGCGGAATCACGGCACAGTCGTCTTCCGCGGTGGCGCCGGGATCTATTACGATCGCGGCGAACTCTTCAGTTACCTCTCGCAGCCTTACGGAGCTTCGGGCGGCGGCGGCGTTTTCGGCGTCACCCAATCCGAACCGCTTGTCACCTACATTAACGGCACAGGCAAGACGCTCGCCAATCCCATCGGTACTCCCAGCTATCTGCCGCCCAGTTCAAATCCTGCGTACTTCAACAACGTGCTTCAGGCTCAGCTCAACACCATGACCGGCAGCGACCCGCCGGACGGTCCCAACTGCGGCGCCCTCGACAACCAGGTCAACTACCTCGACTGCACCGCGACCATCGACTTCGGCTCCTATGACCCGCACAATGTGCTGCCTTATACCATCAATTTCACTTTCGGAATGGAGTGGCAGCCCTCTAACGACATTTCCGTTTCCATCGGTTATGTGGGCAATCGCGGCCGCCACTCCGTCATTCCCATCCCGTTCAATGAGCCGGGACTCGCCACGCCGCAACATCCCATCTGGGGCGAAACCGCAAGCTACGGGTACCAGGTCCTGAATCAGAACAACACCGTCACCGATCAATACGGCGGCGACGATTATCTCGCCATTGCCGGCGAACCCTGGAACACTTATAGCGGCGGTAACATCGACTTCCGTACGCCGTATGTCGGCTATAACTTCAACTCCGCGCTCTTCAAGACGGTCGGCAACTCTGCATATGACGCCTTGGAAACGCACATCGAGAAGCGTCTTTCGCATAACTTCCAGGCCGGTGCCAGTTATACCTGGAGTCACGCCCTCGACGAGCAGAGCGACATCGGCATCTTCTTCACCGGAGACAATCCCAACAATCTGCGTGACTCTTATGCCTCAGCCGACTTCGACCGCACCAATGTCTTCAGCATCAACTTCGATGCCCGGACTCCGAACCTCGTTAAAGCTCATTCCGCGCTTTCCTATGTCGCCAACGGCTGGGACCTGACTGGCGTCGGCATCGCGCAGAGCGGCGAGCCCTATTCGCTCTATGAGTTCTACGGTGCGGTCGGCAGCATCTTCGTGGGCAACTATCCCAACCTGATGAACCCGATCCTTCCAATCAAGAATCCCGGTAATCCCAAGGCCGCTTTCACCGGCAACAAGGGCATCTTCCGCGGCTCCGGCGGCAGCTATATTCCCACCATCGATCCCACCCAGATCGCCATCAACTACATTTCACCCGGTCAGGACGGCATTCCTGTCTCGACGGGCACCGATCCCCAGGACATCTACGAAACCGACTTTGCTCCCTCCGACCAACGCAACATCTTCCGCCAGCCCTTCCAAAAACGCCTTGATCTCTCGGTCCGCAAAAGCTTCAGAATCACCGAGAGATATTCGCTCGAGTACGCGTTTAACGTCTTCAACGTGACTAACACGAGCAGTCTCGACGTGCCCCAGAATCAGACGCAGATTGGCCAGGCCGATGCCTGCTCCAACTCTGCCTACAATCAGTTCGGCGGCTACAGCAATTGCGCGCTGGGCTATCTGAACTACGGTCAAGTCGTCACCAGCAACAGCAACGCCGATCAGCAATCGGCCCTTAACAACCTCTACAAGCTGCCCGTGGTCAACGGTTCGGGCCGTTCGTTAACGGTGCCCAACACTCTCGCCAACGGCCAGGGCACTTGCTTCACAACCAGCGGCTGCCCCAACAACGGCGCCACATTTGGATCGATTACAAGCGTCATCGGGGGCTCGCGTGCCATCACCATGGGCCTTCACTTTACTTACTGATCTCGAACTCGCACCACCCGAAACGGGACTCCTGCGGGGGTCCTGTTTCGGACTCCAGGCCGACCTTGCGCACGATCTCAATGACGCCGCGTTGCTCGGGGTGTCGCATCTACATCGTTCTCCATGGGTTGGCTTCAAAACATTCGATTCATCAAAATTACGTCCAGATTTCCCGGTTTTCCCCCTTGGAAAATCACGCGCCGCTGTCCTACAATGTGTTCTCCCGAGAGATTGAGGTAGTTTTCTGTGGTTTTGTGCGGGAAAGGTGTAGTACACCGTGCGGCATGGCTAAGCCAGGCCGCCGATTAAATGAACGGAGGCAGTTGCAAGTTGACGTTTTTCGAAACTTGCGAGGAGCCATCTAATTTTTAGTCGAATTCATTTATTTGGGATTGCAACACTGGTGCATTTGAATTGACACAGCGTTTTCGTAAAGGCATTAGAGCATTGTTGCAGAGCTGATCGCCGGGCCATCGATCGCCCCCTGTCCATTCGCCCAGCGCATGCCCGGACCGTCCATGGCCGGGACTTCTCGGTTCCAATTCAGATTGCTTGATTGCGCTGTTTACCGAATCTTCATCGAGGATTTGTAAGCTGGAATTCTGGGGAAATTGCAATTGAACGGGCTTCTGCGCCACTCGAACGTCACATGGGCGCTCGTGAAAGCAACGCATTTTACGACCTATTCTGCGAACCGCTTGCATTGCGAAAACAGCGCAATGGGGACGGCGATTTTCATTCACGCACGATTCTGCAAGACGTAAATCACCATTTTGGAGGGCAGTATGACATTTCAACGAATTCGATTGGGCCTTAGCTCGTCGGCGCTTCTTATCCTGGCAGCATGCCTCGGGCCTGTCTCTCTAAAGGCGCAAACGAGCACACAAGGCGGGGTCACCGGAACTGTGACCGATCCTTCCGGGGCAGTTGTTCCGGGAGCAGCCATTACCATCCAGAACAAGGCAACCAATGCGATTGCCCAGGCGAAGACGGATGGCAGCGGCTTCTTCAATGTGCCGCTGCTTGATCCCGGCGACTATAGGGTTTCCATCGCCGCCCCTGGTTTCGCCAATTACACAGCCGACAACGTTGTTGTCATCGTGGGCCAGGTCACAAGTTTGCGGCCTCACCTTGCTCTCGCTTCCTCCTCTTCTGAAGTTGTGGTCACTGAGCAGGACCCCATCGTCAACACCGAGTCGCCCGACTTCAGCGCCAGCATCGATCAGAAGGCCCTCGCCAACATTCCCATCAACAATCGCCGCTGGTCGGCATTGGCCATGTCCACTCCTGGTATCGTTGCCGATACCAGCGGCTTCGGTCTGATCAGTGTTCGCGGTATCAGCACGCTGCTCAACAACGTCGAAATCGACGGCGCCGACGACAACAATGCCATGTGGGGAGAAGAGCGGGGCCGGACACGCGAGGCCTATTCCACCTCGGGCATGGCAGTCCGCGAGTTCGCGGTTAATACGGGTGTTTACGCTGCCGAATATGGCCGCGCCGCCGGCGGTGTCGTCACTTCGGTTACAAAGAGCGGCACCAACCAGATTCACGGCGTGGCTTACTTCTTTGATCGCGAAAGCAACTGGAACGCCTATAACGACTTCACAACCCTCACCAAGGCCAACTACACAAGCGGAAACCCGATTCCCACAAGCTTCTCGACATCGCCGTTCAAGCCGGAAGATCTGCGTAAGATCTATGGCTTTACGGTTGGCGGACCGATCGTCAAAAACAAGCTTTTCTGGATTTACACCTACGACCAGCACACGCATATCAACCCGGGGGTGGGCGTTCCTTCCGTCTCCAATACCACCACGGGCTTTTATGCCACACCAGCCGCAACCCTGCCCACCGGAGCAAACTGCAACACGGCGACCGGTTATCTCAGCGGCGACACAAATACCACTGACGAATCTGCCTGCACCCTCGCCGCACGCGAAGGCTTGTCCAGCTATGCTGCGGGCGCTGCTGCGTATTCCGCCGGTATCGCCAGCTTGCTTCCCGATCTTGGCCTCGTACCGCGTGACGGCTACCAGGAAATCAATACGCCCAAGATTGACTGGCAGGTGAATCAAAAGAATCGCGCCAGCTTTTTGTTCCACCGCTTGCGTTGGGATGCACCGGGCGACGTGCAAACCAACACCACTGCCGATTACGCAATCGATACGTGGGGCACCGACTTCGTTAAGCTGGATTACGGCGTGGCAAAGCTCGATAGCGTCATCACCCCGTCCACCAGCAACGAAGTTCTTTACCAATTCAGCCGAGAGCTGGAAGATGAAGGCCAGCAGCCCCTCAGCGCATACGATAAGGCGAACCTGGTAGGCACTGGTGGCAACGTGCCAGAGGTCGCGCTGGATACTGCCATAGGATTCAATCTTGGCATACCGTATTACTCATTCCGAATTGCATATCCGCGCGAAACCAAATGGCAGGTTGGAGACAGCGTGTATTACATCCGCCACAACCACACTTTCAAGTTCGGTGTAGATATTGTGAACAATAACGATTACACGAATGTGCTCAACAACGACCCCAACGGGTACTACACGTACAACTACATTGGAAATTACTTCGCGGATATTTATAGCCATCTCAATGGCAAGGCAACGAACTCGTGCAATAGCTCGGGCTCGCAGTTCGCCACCTCAACCACCTCGGCGGTTGGCACGTATCAGTGCTATTCCGAATATCAGCAGAGCTACGGTCCCCCGATCTTTGCTATTTCCACCATGGACTATGGCTACTACGGGCAAGACAACTGGAAGCTCAACTCGAGGCTGTCGCTGGAGTTGGGCCTGCGCTACGATTATGAGTCGCTGCCGGCACCGCCCATTCCGATCACCGCGATTCCGCAAACGGCTAATCATCCCAGCGACAAGAACAACTTCGGACCACGAATCGGCTTCGCATACAACGTCTTCACCGATAACAAGACTGTATTGCGCGGCGGCTTCGGCATGTATTACGGTCGCATACCCAACAGCCTGATCCTCCTCACGTACCAGAATTCCGGCAATCTGACCGGAGGGCAATATACAACCAACTTTTTCCCCACAGCTGGCGCCTCAACAGCCAACGCAGCTGTGCTCCCGTACTTATATCCCTCTTCCGGTGCAGCGCCGGTTCCAGGAATCATTTTCCTGGCGAAGAATCTGCAAAACCCCATGGTGAACGAGTATGATCTAGCGCTGCAACAGGAATTTGGCCACGGAACCGTCTTCTCGCTGAGCTACCTTGGTGCGCTGGGCCGGGAGCTTCCGAACTTCCTCGACGTCAACCTCGACCCGACGACAGCGGAAACGATCACCACCACAGTTTCGGATACGGCCGGCAAAGGGCCCCTGCCAAACGGCGCTCAATACCAGGAGAAGATCTATACAAAATTCGGCAACTCCGCCCTGTTCGGTAGCGCAGGAAGCAGCTACCAGGGCATTGTCGAGGTCCTTAGCAACATCAACTCCAGCTACAACGCGATGGTGGCCGAGATTCAGAACCGAACCCTCCATAACCTGGAGTTCGACGCCAACTACACCTGGTCGCATGCACTCGACTTCAACCAGAACGCGACCACAACGATCAGCGGAACCACGGAAAACTGGCTGGACCCGTTCGCCAATGCCCGCACAAACTATGGCAACTCCTCATGGAACGTCCCGAACCGGTTCGTCGCTTATGCGCTATACACGTTCCCGGGCGTCAACACATCGAACTGGCTCAAGTATCTGGTCAATGGCTGGAGCTTGGATGATAGCTTCCAGATGGCAAATGGACTGCCTTACTCCGGTCTGCTCAAGAGCGCGAAACCCGCGTCGAATGCGGCATCGACAGGATGGTACGGAACCGGCACCGGCGCCACCTATATTCCGGTCCTCGGTCGCGATTCTTACAACTACCCACGTCATATTGTTGATGACGTACGCGTGTCCAAAGCCATCGCCATCAAAGAGGGCTACAACCTAGAATTGATGGTTAACCTCTTCAATATCGCCAACCATCAAAATATCGATGGGATTAACAACACGGAGTATGCGGGGAGCGTAGTCAACTCCACAAGCGACACCATCACCTATCAACCTTCTTTTGGCGCAATTACGAGCTCTAACAACAGCGGATTCCTCTTCACGCCCCGCCAAATGGAGATCGCGGCCAAATTCACCTTCTAGGGGTAACATGCTGCAAGAAAGCGCGGCGGCTTCGGTCGCCGCGTTTCCTATTTGGCAAGGTCCGTGAAGTGTATTGCTCAACAGGTCTTGTTTTCAATCACTTATGTCCGATAACTTTACTTTCGCAATATGGAAATCCGGTTTCCCATTATGAACTCACGATTACTTAGGTTTGGATTCTGGTGAGTTACTGTTGAAAACAATGCACAAATTCCGCTACATTTATTTCCTCCCTCAATTCTCTTTTGGGGAACACGGGTCACCAGCTTCCCTGAGGTGTATGCATGATCTGCCCAAAATGCCAATCTGCCGCCGTCTCTCTCGTCCCGGCAGAGGTCCGGCTATTTCGCAATAGCCCGCGCACGTTGAGTCATCCCCCGATGACACCTTCCCCCGATATCCGGGTTTGCCTGGACTGCGGGTGGTCTGAATTCGTAATCCCGGGTGCCTGGCTCGCCGCGGGATGGTTGCGGTCATTGCGACCGGAACCGGTCGCCAATGAAACGCGGGTCGCTCCGTCCATCGGCGCTCCCGTTATCGTGATGTAGAACAACAACGATTCCCTTTTCCCGCCCGCACCGCGACATTTCCACAAGGCGTCATTGCTCCTACCTGCGCAAAAAAAGGCCCCCAGCCGAAGCTGGAGGCCTTTTCGGTATTTGCGCCGAAAGCGCGATTGCCTCGACGGCCAGTCCGCCAGGGTCCCCGGCGACAGGCCATCGTCGCTCGGGTAATTAGTACATTCCGTCCATGCCGCCGCCGTGGCCACCGGCCGGTGCCGCAGCCTTGGGCTCCGGCAACTCGACAATCAGCGCTTCGGTGGTGAGCAGCAGTGCCGCGATCGAGGCTGCATTCTGCAGCGCCGTCCGAGTCACCTTGGTCGGATCGATGACGCCGGCCTTCACCAGGTCCTCGAACTTCCCGGTCAGTGCGTTGTAGCCATAGTGGTTATCCTTGGACTCAAGCACCTTGGATACCACCACCGCACCCTCTTCGCCGGCATTCGCAACAATCTGACGCAGCGGCTCTTCCAATGACCGCAAAACGATCTGTGCGCCGATTTTCTCGTCGCCCGTGAGCGTTCCGATCAGCTTTTCTACCGCCGGCATCGCGCGAACCAGCGCCACGCCGCCGCCCGGAACGATTCCCTCTTCAACGGCAGCGCGTGTCGCATGCAAAGCATCCTCGACGCGAGCCTTCTTCTCCTTCAGCTCGGTTTCAGTCGCCGCACCCACCTTGATGATGGCGACGCCGCCGACCAGCTTGGCCAGCCGCTCCTGCAGCTTCTCCTTGTCGTAGTCGCTGGTGGTCTTATCGATCTGGCCGCGAATCTCCTTCACCCGGCCCTCGATGTCGCTGGCCTTGCCCGCGCCATCCACGATCGTGGTGTTGTCCTTGTCGATGGTGATGCGTTTCGCCTTGCCCAGATCTTCGAGCTTCACGCCTTCCAGCTTGATGCCGAGATCTTCGGTGATGGCTTTGCCGCCGGTGAGCACGCCGATGTCGCCCAGCATGGCCTTGCGGCGATCGCCGAACCCAGGGGCCTTGACTGCGCAAACATTGAGCGTCCCGCGCAGCTTGTTCACCACCAGGGTCGCGAGCGCCTCGCCTTCAACGTCCTCGGCGATAATCAACAGCGGTTTTCCGCCGCGCGCAACCTGCTCTAACAATGGGAGAAGGTCCTTCATCGCCGAGATCTTCTTTTCGTAGATCAGGATGTAGGGGTCCTCAAGCACCGCCTCCAGCCGCTCTGCGTCGGTGACGAAGTACGGGCTCAGGTAACCGCGGTCAAACTGCATTCCGTCTACGGTCTCCAAGCCGGTATGCATCGTCTTCGACTCTTCGATCGTGATCACGCCGTCCTTGCCGACCACTTTCACAGCCTCGGCAATAATGGCGCCGATCTCCTCGTCGCCGTTCGCTGAGATCGTTCCCACCTGGGCCACCGATCCCTCGTTTACCGGCTTCGAAAGCTGGCCCAGAGCGCCGTCCTGCTTCCACTTCCCGTCCTTGTCGCGCGAGCCGATAACTGCCGTCACGGCCTTCTCAATTCCGCGCTTCAATGCCGTCGGGTTCGCGCCCGCCGCAACCGTCTTCACGCCCTCGCGGAAAATCGCCTGCGCCAGCACGGTCGCCGTCGTGGTTCCGTCACCGGCCACGTCGCTGGTCTTCGAAGCCACTTCGCGCACCAGTTGTGCGCCAGTGTTCTCCATCGGGTCTTTCAGTTCAATCTCTTTGGCCACCGTCACGCCGTCCTTGGTGATAGTGGGCGAGCCAAACTTTTTCTCGATCACAACGTTGCGCCCCTTCGGGCCCAGCGTCGCCTTCACGGCGTCTGCCAGCGTGTTCACGCCGCGCAAAATCGCCTGCCGGGAATCCTCACCGTGCAAAATCTGCTTTGCCATCTTGTTAACTCTCCTAATGGGTGTTCAAGTTCTGAAACTGCCTGTCAATTTCTCGGCGCCGCAGGGGCGCCCACTCAGCGACTTTCACTGGCGCGCTTGCGCAGCACGCCCGCCCGGCGAGAACTACTTCTTCACGATGCCGAGAACTTCTTCCTCGCGCATGATCAGAAACTCTTCGCCGTCGATCTTGATCTCGGTGCCCGAATATTTGCCGAACAGCACCCGGTCACCCGCCTTCACATCCAGCGGAAATACCTTGCCTTCGTCGTTCGACTTGCCCTTGCCAACAGATATCACTTCGCCTTCCTGGGGCTTCTCTTTCGCGCTGTCGGGAATGATGATTCCCCCGCGAACTGTCTCAGTCTCTTCCACTCGCCGAACCAGAATGCGATCGTGAAGTGGAGTGAATGTTGTCGTTGCTGACTTTACTGCCATCGCTTTGCTTCTCCTTATTGCGCGCATCGGGATTCGCCCGCCACGCGGGTTTTAGTTGGGAACAAAACTTAAGAATGGGAGGTCTCCAAGTGCGGACCATCGCCGGATCGACCAGCTTGGCAGGCACTCCCGCCAAGCCACCGCTAGCACTCTCACCTTCCAATTGCTAAAGGTAGGCGACGAATCCTCATCTTGTCAAGAGGCATTTCAGTGAAATTTGAGTGAATTTGACTAAGATAATCTGTTTAGCCTTCGGAAGCGGTCCTCATTTGGTCCGCCACCACATTGCCAGCACGATCAACTCATTCACGAAGAAAAGCGTTCCAAAAACTTCCTTGTTATGTCGCGCCAGCCAAACCGGCAGATAAATATCGAAGTCCGGTGAGCGATCCTCCGTAAATCTCGAGGCCAAGTCCGTAAGAGGGCATCGTCCGCGATTCACCGCCAGAACACCGATCTCAAGCGTAATCAGGACACTCAATACGGCAGCAACTCTGAAATTGCCTTCCCAGGCCATTATTGGCAACGCCAGAATGGATCCGGCCAGGAAAGCCCAGACCAGGGTGTGGACCAACTTGATCGCCACCAGGGTGCGGCTCCGGCGTGCAAGCGTTTTCACCACCGTACCCGTTCCTCATCGCTCGTCATCGTGCCCGCTAAACAGAGTGTACCCGAACGACGAAACTGCCTTAGACGGTCGCATCGAGAGGAGCTAAAATGAGGAGCATGTCTCGCGCTTCATTTCTCCGATTTTGCGTCCACTTTGCCTCTCTCAGTCTCATTGCGGGCTCTCTCGTCAGCGCCCAAGACAATAACTCCCGCCGCGGGCGCAAATACAAGGCTCCGCCGCCTGCTGCGAGCATTCAAGTCACCGTGCTGAAAGCCGACAACGGCAAAGCGATCCAGGATGCTCACGTCATTTTTCATCCCGTCGAGGGTGACAAAGACAAGGGATCGATGGAGCTCAAGACCGACGCAGACGGCAAGATCAGCCTCGACATCATTCCAATGGGCGACACGGTTCGTCTGCAGGTGATCGCCGATGGCTTCCAAACCTACGGTGATGATTACAAAGTCGACCATTCCAGACTCTCCTGGGAAGTTTGTCTTAAGCGGCCGGGACCACAATATTCGATCTATACCAACCACCCCACCAGTCTGGGTGCGTCCTCCTGCCCAGCCAACATCTCTCGCCAGCACGCGGGCGCCGACGGCTCCGCAGGCGGCAGCAATTCTTCAGACGCATCGCAAAACGGCGCACCGCCCGCTTCGGGCAGCAAGCCCGCAAACTCCGCCAGCCAACCCGACCCGCCGCCGACTGAGAGCGGCTCCCCACCTCAGCCGAACTGACCCGTCGACTCGTAGGGCTCTATCGAAGCTCTGCTTGGATGAGGTGGGGAAAGCTCCATGCGTGACAGACTCCCCACCCCCGGCCGCTAAACTGACCTTGTGACCTCCGCACTTTCGCTCGCCGGCAAATCCGCTCTTGTCACAGGCGGAGCGCGCCGCATCGGCCGCGCCATCGCGCTCGCGCTCGCCCAGGCCGGCGCCGATGTTGCCATCTCATACAGAATGTCCCGCACAGAAGCCGCGCAGACCGCGGCGGATATCACCGCAATCGGTCGCAACGCTGCTGTCGTTGAATGCGATGTGCGCTCCGAATCTTCCGTCGCTTCCGCTGTAGGCGCAGCTGCATCCCAGCTCGGCCGTCTCGACATCCTCGTCAACAACGCCGCAGTCTTCGCTTCCGCCGCGCTTGAAAGTCTCACTCTCGATCAATGGGACGAAGTCTTCGATACCAATACTCGCGGCCCGTTTCTCGTCGCGCGGGAAGCTCTTCCGCACCTCCGTGCCTCGCACGGCCGCATTGTCAACATCGGTTCGCTGGGTGGATTGCGCGCCTGGGCAGGCCACGCCCACTACTGCGCCTCAAAAGCCGCCCTCCACATGCTCACGCAAGCCATGGCGAAGGCATTTGCACCCGACGTCAGCGTCAACTGCGTCGCTCCCGGCTGGATTGATATGAATCATTCTTCGGAGCCGCCCGAGATCCCGTTGCCCCATCCTTCGCAAAGCGATGCAATGCGAAGAGCAGGTTCGGAAGCCGCCCGCTTCGCCGCAAAAACCCCGATGGGCCGCAATGGCAGCGCCGATGACGTCGCTCAGGCTGTCCTCTTCTTCGCGACGGGACCCCGCTTCATCACGGGCCAAATCCTTGTGGTGGACGGCGGCCTGGTCCTAAGTTGAGCGCTCCTGCTCGTACGCAACTCAGCTACCGGCCGAAGAGCCTCCGCCAAAAACTCCCTGCCTTCTGCCCCTCTTCAAAAACCTCACCCGTCGAGTCTTCACTCGCTCGTCGGCTTCTCTTCTTCTCAACCGAACTGCGTCGTCCGAACTTGAATGGGACCTCTTCCCGCGCGTCCTGCGCTTCCGGCTGTGAAGGCCACGCCGCGCCTTCCACCGCAGCGAGCGGATTCGTCACAAACAGCCGCTCAGCCGTCTCCAGACCGGCGCGCTCTGCAACATACTCATATGCCTTTCTCATGTGCGGTGGACGCCAGGCGGGCCCGTGTGCATCGCTCGCGATAAAGTGGATCCAGTTCCTCTCCAGGAGTTCATTAGCAAACGCCTCTTGCGCTTTTCCGAACCGTCCGTAGAGCGATCCCGCCGTCACCTGCACCAAGCATCCGTTCCGCATCCACTCGCCGAGCAACTCAGGTCGCCGCAGCACCGCCATGTATCGCTCCGGATGAGTGACAATCAGGCGATAGCCAGCCGACTGCAACCGGGAGATTGCGTTGTTCATGCTAAGAGGAACAACCATGTCCGGGAACTCGATCAGCAAGTATCCTTGCCCGTCGATTGAGTAGCGGTGCGGATGCACCACAGCTTCCGCAATGTTGTCCGCTGTCAGATGGAAGTCGCATCCGAGGCTTAGCTCCACCACGCCCGTCAGCTTTTCTTTCAGCTCGGCAAATCGTTCTTCAACGAGATCGGCCTGGTAAGGAAATTGCTCGCTCGCATGCGGAGTGCAGACAATCCGAGTCACGCCCTCGCTTGCGGCCTCGTGGGCCATCTTCAGAGAGCTCTCCAGGTCCGGCGAGCCGTCGTCAACCCCATAAATCAGATGATGGTGAATATCGATCATTCAGCTATGGGCTACTGGCTGCTAACTGCCGGCGTTTTCTCCAACGCTCCCAGGATCGAAGCAAAGATGCCCCATCCGTCGGCAGATCCAAGCAGCGATTCACTGGACCGGTCCGGATGCGGCATCATGCCCAGCACATTTCTGCCCTCGTTCAAAATCCCCGCGATATTGCCTCGCGATCCGTTGGGATTCGCCTCCGTCGTCACATCTCCTTTTGGCGTCGAGTACCGGAACGCAATCCGATCTTCCGCCTCCAGACGCCGCAACTCCTCCGCATCGCAAAAATAGTTTCCTTCCATGTGCCCGATGGGAACCTTGAGCACCTGCCCCTTCTTCAATTGATTCGTGAATGCGCTGTCCGCGGTCTCCGTGCGAATGTACACCGATTTGCAAATGTACTTCAGGCCGGCGTTGCGCATGAGCGCGCCCGGCAACAATCCTGCCTCTGTCAGAATCTGAAATCCGTTGCAAATCCCCAGCACGAGGCCGCCGCCGGCTGCGAAACGCTTCACCGCCTGCATTACTGGAGAAAAGCGCGCGATCGCACCCGTCCTCAGATAGTCGCCATACGCAAACCCGCCGGGAACAAGCACCGCATCCACGCCGCGCAGATCCTCGTTGCCGTGCCACAGGAACTCCACCGGCTGGTGTGCCACCTCGGCAATCACGTTGTAGGTATCGTGGTCGCAGTTGGATCCTGGAAATACGAGCACCCCGAATTTCATGCATTCAGGTTAACAGCTTGATTTAGGCGCTCATGCGGTTCACATGCCGGTGAAGCGTAAAGTGCAATCGCTCAGCCGCCTTTTCATCAAGAGGAAGCCCACTTGAAATGCAACTGCGGCCGTTCAATCCACATGACGACCGAGAAGAAGCAGCCTAAAACTAAAAGGGCCTCCATTGTAGGAGACCCTTTTGTGGAACATAAAAATCCTCTATCGCATGCGGAGAGATCGAATCGCGGCCGGTAAGCGCTGCTCGATGAGCCTCGCGCGCTCGGCGGCAATGCCGCTCAAATAGGACGGAGCGGGAGTGGCCATGAGAACCAGGGCCATCAAAATCACGGAAAAGCAGAAGCCGGCAATTCCTGCCGATACCAGCATGTGATACATGTCGTAAATATCGAGCCCCAGCATCTTGAACGCAACATGCTCCAGGGGGCGAACATGCTTCATCACCGCCAGCGCGAAGAGGAAAAAGAGAGAAGCAACTGAGGTCAAAACAATCAGCGAGGCATCAAGGCTCCGGTGGAACTTCTGCCGTCCGCTGCAGCGGGCGCATTCCGCAAGGTGCTTTTCGTAGTCCTTGCGCATCTCCGGAGAGATTCCAGAGATGTCATATCGCCAGCTCGCCAAAATGGAGCCCACAACCCGGTCGGTGCATCGGATTTTCGCTGCAGACATAAAGACCCGCTTTGCAAAAAATGAAATTTAACTCCCGGCACTTACATTCGGAAGTTACCCATTGGACGCCGCGGCATGGGCTGAGGATGCTAAACGTACCAGATTTGCACACCTCTGAGGGCTCTTCCCCCGCTCGCGTCAATGAATTCGGCCCCGCTCCAATACTTTGACTGTTCGTTGGCCGGTGTTTGTATTCTAACGCTTTAGGCTAGAAAGCGATAGCCGAAAGTGGCTGGTGTTGCTCAGCGAGTAACAGGCGGTTTGCCAGCAGGCTTGCGCGGCCCACCAGGGCGCGCTCGGCTGCGACCTTGGCAAGCTCAGGAAGATTATTATTTTCAGATAGATGCCCCAGAATAATATAGGCAGCCTGGCCGTCATAGGCATTCGAGAGGAATTCGGCCGTGGCGTCGTTTGAAAGATGACCCACTCGTGAAAGAACCCGCTGCTTGACCGCCCAGGGGTAGGGCCCGTCGCGCAGCATCTCCAGATCGTGGTTGGACTCGAGCAAGAGCAAGTCGAGGCTCCGGAGCTGCTCTTTGACGTTCGGCGGAATGTACCCGAGATCGGTGGCAAAACCCATTCGCACACCCTCGGTGGTGAAGACGAAGCCCACCGGATCTGCCGCATCGTGCGGAATCGTGAAGGGGCTCATGCCAATGTCGCCAATCGAGAAGGGCTGTCCGGCTACGAAATATTCGACTGCGGGGAGCCAGGTAGGTTCCTCCTTAAGAGTCGGCGGCTTACCGGAAACCGGCTCAGGGGCCAGCTCCTGTGCCGGAGCAAGAATCGTATCGATCTTATTGTCGGAATCGGCCTCTTCGGGGTCGCACTCGCCATTTGCGAATTCCGCGGCCACTATTGCAGGCTCTGCCTGGCGCTCGGCAGCCTGCTTGCGGCAAAGCTCGATCCATTGGGCATAGGTCATCTGGCGGCGTGGAGTGAGCCACCGAGCCCAGGCGCGATGTGTGGCCTCAGTGAAGTAAACCGGAATTCCCAGCTTGCGCGCGGTTACCGCCAGACCATTGACGTGGTCCTGGTGCTCGTGGGTGATCACGATCGCGTCGAGCGTGGTGTGATCTTCGCCGGCAAGCTTCATTCTGCGAAAGAGCTCGCGGCAACTCAAGCCCGCGTCGACCAGGATGCGCGTGCGCCCGCCGGAGATAACGGTGCTGTTCCCCTTGGATCCCGACGCCAGCACCGTGAAGCGCACCATGGTTTGAGCATAGCGCGAAGGGCCGTGCTGATGGTTGTGTTCTTCTTTCCGGGGAAACGGCCGGCTGAGCAGGAAGCCCGTCTTCAAAAAGCTTTGGAAGCGGACTTTCCTACCGTATGCTGTGCAAAAGACCGGGACGATTCGATGCGCCGGTTCTTGCGGTTTAGCACGACTGCACGCTCCAGCGGTCTTAACCATGAAACGTATACGAATCCTTTCCGCTATCGCGCTGGGCCTTGCAATGGCTGGGTCCGTGCGGTATTTCTGCGTGGCACTTCCGGCTGCCACGGCACACGCAGCGGACAAGGCAAGCGCAGCGGCCGCAGACTGGGACCAGCAAGCCGCCGCGCGCTACCTCGACAGCCGCGAAACCTGGTGGCAGGGGTGGGACCACGCGAAGCGAGATCATGACACGGTGTGCGTTTCATGCCATACGCAAGTACCTTATGCGCTTGCGCGGCCGGAGTTGTTCCGCGCATTAGGCGAGAAGCAGGCGCCCGTACCGGAAGAGACGATGGTGAGCAACATCGCCAAGCGAGTGCGCGATTGGGACGAAATGCAGCCGTTTTACAGCGATGCGCACTCAGGGCCGGGCAAATCAGTGGAGTCGCGCAACGCCGAGTCGGTGTTGAACGCGGTAATTTTGGCATTCTCAGACGCCCGCACGGGAACGTCAAGCGACTTGGGCCGAATGGCCTTCGACCACGCCTGGGCGCTGCAATCCAAGGACGGTCCAACGGCTGGCGCGTGGGTCTGGCAAAACTTTCACCTGACTCCGTGGGAGTCGCCCGAGTCAGAGTATTACTGGGCCGCAATGATTGCCGTGGCCGTGGGCAAAGAGCCGGATCTCTATCGACAAGACACCGGCGTGAAAGACCACGTAGCGGCGCTGAACGATTATCTTCGCGGCCATTATGACGCGCAGCCGCTGTTCGACAAGCTCGTCGCGCTATGGGCATCGCATTGGTTTCCCGATCTTCTGACGACTTCCCAACGCGACGCCCTGCTTGGCGTTCTTTATACTCTTCAGCGCCCGGACGGCGGTTGGAGCCTGGCCGACCTGGGGACCTGGAAGCGCATCGATGGAACACCGGTGGATACTCGCCCGGACGGCTGCGCCACGGGTTTGGTTGTGCTGATTTTGGAGGAGGCCGCCGACGCCGGCTCTCACGCCGACGCTCGCGCGGAAGAGCACATTGAAAAAGGAATCGCCTGGCTCAAGGCAAATCAGGACAAATCGACGGGGGCGTGGCCGGCGTGGTCCTTGAACAAGAACCGCGATCCAAACTCGCCCGCGGGTCCGTTCATGAGCGACGCGGCGACGGGTTACGCGGTGATGGCTCTCGAAGGCTGGCCAACGCACATCGTTTACAGAAATGTGCAATACGGCTTCTGTCTTACCTTGCCGGGCAGTTGGAAAGGATATTCAGTTATCAACGAACATTGGAGCGGCACACCGGTGAGCGATGCGAAGAGGCCAATCATCGAAGGCCCGAATTTGCGCATTCGCAATCCCAACTGGACGGAAGAAAAGCCATACGAGGACATACCCATTATGGTTTTCACTTCGGCCCAATGGAAGTTAGCTGGCAATGAAGACTACTCATTCAGCGCAGCGCCCATCGGGCCCGGCGAAATTGCGCGCAATGCGAAGTACGTTTTCGCGCTGCCGGCACGGTACGACTTCGATATGGCTATCGGTTTCAGAGAAGTCGACGACCTTATCCACCAACAAGCGCTGCAGGCGCCCTGCGGAAATGGGCCGCAGGGCCGGTAAATGGAGCCTCTCACTAAAGACTCAAGCGGTCCGGACGCTGCCACATTCCTCAGAAGGCGCCTGGCAGCACCGCCGGGATTTCAATCGAAACCAATGTCCCGCGGCCGGGATTGCTGACCACGTTGAACTGGGCCTGATTGCCGTAAAGCACTTCGAGCCGCTCCTGCACATTTTTCATTCCGATACCGGTGCCGGACCGGCGATGCAGCGAGGCCGAGCCGCCCGTCATACCCACTCCATCATCGGCCACTTCAATCGACACACGGTCGCCCTGGAGGCGGCTGCGCAACGTGACGGTGCCACCGTGAATGCGAGGCTCGAGTCCGTGCTTGATGCTGTTTTCAATCAGCGGCTGCAACAGAATGCTGGGCACCAGGACCTCGAGCGTACGAGGATCGATTTCCCTTTCCACGCGCAGTTTGTCGGCGCCGAAGCGAACGACCTCGATATCGAGGTAATCGTCGGTAAACTTCAGCTCTTCGCGCAGCGGGACGTAGGTGTCGTGATCCTTGAGCAGAGCGCGCAGGATGTTGGCAAGCTTGACGATCATCTGGCGGGCAAGCTCCGGCTGGCTGCGCACCAGCGAGGCGACCGAGTTCAACGTATTGAAGAGAAAGTGGGGATTGATCTGGCGCTGCAGCGCGTCCAGGCGGGCCTCGAGCAGCAGCCGCTTCTGTTCCTCAAGCGACATCTCCACGCGCAGCGCGTTCCACACCTTCAGAGCGATGCCGACGTTAATGGGCGCGGCGAGACAAACCAGGGCTTCCAGCCAGATCCGATCGGAGACCAGCGCGAAGAGCCGGTGCGGAAAGATGTGCGCGATCCAAAGCCGTATCATCTCCATCGCGGCAATCAAAACCAGGAGGAGAATCTGGCGATCGATGCGCAGCTTGATCACATTGCGGCGGATCCAGCGGTAGAGGCTCAAATCGACGAAGGGCGTGAAGGACCAGATCTCCTCTTTTTCGACGAGGCGGCCAATGGCGCCGGCGGCCAAACCAACAGCAATGTTGAAGGGAAGGGCAAGAAACTCGTGATGCAGGAAAGCGGGGATCGACAGAACAGCGCCGCCGACCATGGCCCATCCCGACCCGATCAAAAGACCGAGAAGAATGATGGTCTCAAACGAAATATCCGCGGCGAGAAAGTTGGGAACTCTGAATCGAAGCCAAACCCCGACTGTGAGCGGCACCAGGAAAAAGGAAAGCAGCGCCAGCGTCTGCATATGGCTGCGCCTCTCGGCAAAGAACAGGCGCCGGAAAGTGGTAACGCGCGCCAGTACACTTGCCACCGAGGCCATCACGCCGAGCTTAACCAGCAGCGTGATCCAAATAAGGTTGTCCGTCACCCCATCAATGTACCGCGTCGCGCTGCTTTGAGACGAACGAGGCAGCGGGAACAACGGCCGCCGCTTAGAGCTTGATGCAGATAAAGATTGCGCCTTCGGTGGGCTGTGCTGCGTAGGGCTCGCCGTGCTTGAATCCCATGCGATCGTAAAGAGCCAGCGCCTCGCGCATCTCCGGCATGGTGTCGCCCACAATCTCGGAGTATCCTGCGGCGCGAGCTTCAGTCATCAACCACTCCATCAGGGCGCGGCCAAGACCGTGGCCGCGGAATTCGGGGCGAACATAGAGCCGTTTGACTTCGGCGCGCCATTTGTCCACAGGACGCAAGGCGATGCATCCGGCCGGTTTCCCTTCGACCATCGCCAGCGCAAGCCGGCCGGCGGGCGGCGCATAGGCTCCCGGCAACTGGGCGAGTTCGTCGCCGAAGTTCTGGAAGCAGGGCGTGAAACCGAAGGAGTCCCAGTACTCCTGGAGCAGAGTGCGCACAGTTTCGAGTGCGTGCGCGCCATCGGCGGAAACGATTTGCGCCTGGGCCATGGCGAGTTGTACCTCTCTTGAGACGTATCGTCGATCGGAGGGCGGTGTCAATCCCGGAATTGCCGGTCGCCGTAGTATGGAACTATGGCATTGCAAAGTGTGAAGCAGATTGCCGAAGCAGACTTTCCCACGCGGTGGGGGACCTTTCGCATTCTGGGATTTGAAGGCGTACAGGCCGCCGGCCAGCCTGGCTGCGAAACAGGCCAGCAGGTCGAAGGTCTTGTGGCTCTGGTGATGGGCGACATTCACCGGGTTCCGCCCTTGGTGCGCATTCATTCGCAGTGCCTCACCGGCGATGTCTTCGGCTCGCTGCGCTGCGATTGCCGGCTGCAACTGGAGTTGGCGCTCACCCGCATCGCCGAGGAAGGCGCAGGAATCCTGCTTTACGAGCAGCAGGAGGGCCGCGGCATCGGCCTGATGGCCAAACTCAAAGCCTATGAGTTGCAGGATCATGGACGGGATACGGTGGAGGCGAACGAGGAACTGGGCTTCGCTGCCGATTGCCGCGATTACGATCTTGCCGCCGAAGCCCTCAAGATGCTGGGCGTCTCGCGCGTTCGGCTGATGACCAATAACCCCGACAAAGTGGCCGCGCTCGAGAAAGCGGGAATCGCTGTTGCAGAGCGTGTCTCAGCCGAGGTGGCTACGCACAAGAGTTTCGAACGCTATCTCAGAACCAAGCAGGAAAAGATGGGGCATATCTTCGACGGCGACCACATGACCAAACAGACGCCGTGAGATTTCCGCCGGCTTTCCGCTTTTGCCGGCCTGTTCCCACCTCGATCTCCCGCTCAGACGCAGGGGTCCAAAACCGCACTGCTGAGCGGAGCCTGAACTCGACCGAAACCGCAAAGCCACTCGGGGCATCTAGTCTGGTTTTCGCGGGCGTTCGGATCGCATAGCGGATTGCACACGAATCGGTGCAATCAACGATGCTCCCAATCCACACGAAGGACGTGCAGGTTGTTTAGGATGCTGGCAAGCTAAAGAGCGTGCCCCCGGTTTCCGCGAACATCCCTTCCGCAAAACTGCGCATCCCTTTCAGTGCACCTTGGACTGGTGCACTGGGAGAGCTTGAGATTTTATTCAAAAAGGACTAGTCAGAGTCACGCCTGCCTGCTAATCTTCGGCTACACGTGGGCAATTCACCGACGCAGGTGACGGGTCCCCCTTCTTAATTACTCTCTGGTGATTGGCCCGGACAAGTTAAACCGCGCTACAACCCTGATTCCCGCTGAGACTACATTTCCGCTTTCATCCTGTACGAGAGGTGGATTTCAGGGATCCGCGGTTGAACATGAGCCAATCCCCGCCATGCGGCCTTTCAATACCGCGTGGATAAGTCATCCGCCGGGCGCGCAGGTAAAGCTTCTCCGATGCTGAGTTGTCGCACATCTGCCTGGGGGTATATATGAAGGTCCCTTTCCGCCTGTTCGCCGCATTTGCGTCATGCCTATTCAGCTTCTGGACCAGTTCCCAGGCGGAAGCAGCCAAGATACCGCCGTCTTCTGCAAACTCTGCGATTGCCTCTGGCGAGGAAGCCTCGCCAGGCTCGTACTTGCAGATGGTTGATGTCCCCGGCCCTCTTGACTCATTCCTTCGCATGGCGGGTATAAGCCAAGAGATTACTCCCGCCGATGTACTTCCCTTGCTGGCTCGCAACGCCTTCCTCTACGGTCACGTTGGCGAGAGGCGAACGGAATACCTGGTTCTGGTCGACCGGTACGTGCGCCAGGCGCGAGAGTTGCGGTCGCTGGCGAGCGGAGATGGCATGATTCGCGTTTCCGGTTGCGGCGATGTGGGACCTCTCATTCAGGTTCTTGGCTACAAATTTGAAAACGGTTGCAATTCGAAGGATGCGACGCTCATCACAGCCGATGCCGAAAGGGCTTTCCTCACCGTCGATTCAGGGTTTCCACTCACGAGGCTCGAGCAATCTCTCCAGGAGGGAGTTCCGTTCGCGTTTGCCTTTCCCGCGACCCAGGTACCGGTTTTTTTCCACGAGAGTGACTGGGTGGGGCTGGTTCCATCGAAGGAGCGAACCGGCTCGACTGTGCTTGACCTGCTGACGAACAACGAGAACGCCGACCGGCTCTATTCGGCCCTGTCGCGGCTTGACCCGGAGACGAGGCTAGCGCTGTACCGTTCCCCAGGGCTCAGGAGATTGCTCTTTTATGGCCCGGTGCTTGACTTTTATGGAAGCCGAATCTGTATCCACGATGGCGCGGTGGATGTGCCGGGAGGCGCTGCAGCCGAGGGTCGCTGGCAAGCACTTGTGGGAGCCAGTCCCAGGTCGCCGGCAGACTTTGTTCTTCATTTGCTGGCGAAAGATCAGGGTTGGGCAGCGGCGTACTTCGATGCGCTCTCCCGCGTCAGCCCGGAGCAACAGGCCCACCTCGTGGAAGGCGACCGGCTGAGGGCTCTCTACGAAGCTTATCGCTCGGCGGTTCCCGTCTCCGCCGCAGCAACCAGCGTCTTCCCGAGGAATGCCGACCTGCTGCTCCTGATCACCCGCCTGCAATGGGACCCATCGGGCGAACTTGAAGTGCCGGGCAACCTCGCACTTTGGCAGGAGATTTTCGCGCACCAGGAAAGGGGACGCCGCGTGCACGCATCGCTGCGGCACGTTCATCCGGGCAGCCCGGAGCAGCTTCTTGAAGCCCTGGTGGCCTATTCTAACGTCTTGATCCCAGATGGTCCGCCGCAGATCTATCTGAAGCTGAGCGCAATCGATGCCGCGCGCCCGAGCGGAATGCGGTTGTCGGTTGATGCCGCGCGATTGCTTGCCGGCAAATATAACGAGCTTAACGCTTGGTACTCGATTTTCGTTGAGTTTCCAGAATTGGACGACGCCTCGATTGCAGATTTCGTAAACACGGCCGACGGCATCACTCGGATTTCCAATCCCGTTCTTCGCTCCAACGCCCTTGGCGCCCTACAGGCCGAAATCGGAATCTGGCAGATCCTTGCCCGGCAGAAGCAAATCCCTGCCGACCGTCAAGAAGCATCGTGGAAAGCAGCGATCAAGCCTTATACGGGCGTCTCGTCCTCGAACGAGCTCTTTGATGCCGCCAAGCATTCGCTCGAATCCATTGCGACTGCCGCCGGGGGCAGCGCCAATGTTACTGAAGATGAGCTTGTCGATCTCCTTGCCGGACCCTTGGAGAAGAATCCCGATGCCGCGCGAGTTCACGAGCAACTGGCGCGGAAAATGCAATCTGTGCTGGAGGATCAGCGTCTGGCCTCTCTCGATACCCTCTTTGGGCTATATGACGGTCTCGACAAAATGGCCCACGGGGCCAATATCGGCGACAGCCTGCTTCCGCTTGCCGGGACCTTGCGCGAATTCGAGATGCCCCGCCCCATCTTCACAGAAGGCGAGCGCGCCACTTGGTCGCCGACCGTCTACGTAAGCCGCCACGCGGAGCTGCAAGTGCGGACCGACCTAGCCAAAGTGATTCGCGGACCGGCTACGCCGGCGCAGCTTGACGCCGCCCGCGCGCGCCTCGCACCGTTTTTGAGAGACACTCTGGTCGGCTTCAACTACGCCTACTATGAACCGCCGGGCGCCCAGGTGCTGCACGCCAACCCACTCTTCGTTCGCTCCCACGATTTCGCGGCGTCCTCCGTTCAGGGTGTCGAAGAAATCTGGCAGGCCCCCTCGCTCATCGGAATCGGCGCTACGGCCGGCGGAGGCGCCTATTTGATTGGCTCGCTTGCCGATCTTCCCTATGTTCTGGCCATGACGGAGGAAGATTTCATCTCGCCCGAGAAGATACAGGCCCTCATCTGGAAAGAGGCGGTTCCCGAACTCCTCGTGGACGCGACTCTGCCGCGATGGTGGGGAGTGAGCCGGCAGGAGATGCACGCCGCCGATCTGTATCAGCGCGCTGGGGAAGAGGTGTTGACCGCTGCGGAGACGAACGCCGGACTGCAAAAAATGGTCATCGATATTCTGAGTGACCGCATGGATTGGGGGCGGGTGGAGGAGATTCAACAGGCCCTGCAAGAGAAGGATGGTTCGGCAAAGGTGATTGAACGGATTCTGCCGGCAGAGACTTTCTATCTCGAGGCGCAGTTCCGCAAGCGGTATCCGGAGCAGGCAGCCGAGTGGGGGCCTGCAAGCCAGGAGTTGCAGGAGCTTTCCGGGCGCGATCCTGCCGACACTTCTCCCCAGCGTCTTTCGGAGGATTTTGGCGTTCCGCACCCGACCTTGGCCGAGACCGATACCTGCGCGCTGCTGCCGGTTGAGCCTTTCCCCGTCTCTGGCGGGTACGCGAGCCGGCTCTTTGGCGAATCCTGGGAGTCGAGCAATCTATATTGGGCGCGCCTGGCGGACCAAAAGGGCTATTCACCGGCAGCGTTGAACCTTCTTGTGCCCGAGCTGACCCGGCAGATGGTCGCCAACATCTCCGCAACCAGCATTGACGATTGGCCGGCGCTCTTGCGCGCCATGAGACAAACGGGACAGGAGTTCCTCAACGGAAGACTTCCAGTAACCACAACCGGTTCACTTGCTAACAACAATGAGATCGCAAATGGGGGTTCGCATGGCGATGAATAGGGCACATCATCGATTTTCCCTCGGCTTTGGGATTTGTTTGAGCGCACTGCTTCTCGTCGCCGGTGAACCGCGGTTCGCCGCTCAGGACGACGCAACACGTCTGCGCGTAACCGTAAACCTCGTGCAACTCAACGTCGCCGTCACGGATCGCGAGGGAAATTACGTTGGCCGTTTGCGACCAGAGGATTTTCAGATTACCGAGGACAAGATTCCGCAAAAGATCGCCACGTTCGAAGAAGGCAACGGAACCGTGCATACCGTGAGCCAGGGCCACGAAGTTCAAAGTTCCGCCCCTCCTGACCCAGCTCCAATGCAGAGTCCGGCGCAAAGCTCCGCACCAGGCGCAGCCGAGAGCCCCAATCAGAGTTCGATTCAAAACCAGGTTCAGACTGCAAGTTCAGCGGCCGGCGGCGCAGACATTTTCATCCTCTTCGATACCAGTAATTACATGTACCGCGGATTTGTCTACGCGCAAGATGCCATCTCCGACTTTGTGCGCTCCATGGATGACGAAAGTAAGATCGCTTTCTACTCTTACAGTCGCGACCTTTCGCGCGCCACGCTTCTCACTCCGAACCGGTTTCGCGTGGTAAGCGGCGTGCGCAGCACCGTAGCCGGCGACGATGCAGCGCTGTATAACAGCCTGCTTCTCACCGTGAAAGACGCCGCGCCTCTCACCGGGCGCAAGGCGATCGTGGTCTTTTCCAATGGTCCCGACAACGCCAGTTCGGTTCCTCCGGAAGACGTCGCGGAGCTGGCGCAGGATACCGGAACCATCATCTATATCGTGAGCACCAGGCTGGCGCAAGACGATCCTGTTTCCGGCGCTGCCTTTGAGCGCATGAGCAAAGCCACCGGCGGCAAGGCGTATTTCGCCGGAAATTGGCGCAAGGAGAAGCAGGCATTCGCGTCCATTCGCGACGACCTCAGCCACCTTTATTCGATCACCTACTATCCGCAGTCCAATCCCAATCACGGCTGGCGGTCGATCAGCGTGAAACTCGTCGGCAAAGATCTGCAGAAGTACCATATCCGGACGCGTGACGGATATCGACTGCTTCCGCCCGCGGCGCTGAGCACCGGCACTTACCTTTCCGCCGGAGCGGATCTCGATCCGCAAGCGCCGCCTTCGAACTAGATCTTTGAACGCTTGACCTTGAACTATTCCAGGGTACCCCAGGGTCTCGATGTTGAGACCTGTGAACCGGTACTTCTAGGCTCTAAGAGCCTTGATCACCTTGGCCGTGGTCACCACTTGACCGACATGGCGCTGTGTATGATCGGCGACGTGAATCATGGCGCCGCCGAGCGACGTGGGCAACTGCTTGCGACCTACGGCGCGTGGCGTGTTGAGATCGGCCGCAGCCAGCGCATGAATGCGTTTGTACGCGTGAGCGAAGGTCCCTTCGACTGCATCGAGCAGCGCAGCCAACGCCTCCTGCTTCCCTTCCCTGCCCTGCTCTGCTTTCAGGCCGGCGAGCTGCACGTCCGAGAGCTGGCTGCCCTCCGCATACGTGAGAATGCGGTCAACGGAACCGGCAATGTGGCGCAGAAGGAATGCTATGGACGGAAGACCGAGCGGCTGCGCGTGAATCTCGGCGTCAGTAAGACCCGCAGTCCACTTGCGCAAGTCGTCGAGGGCCAGCTCAAGGGCATGCAGGACGACGCGTCCGGCAGCAGGAACGTCGTTGTGCGTGCCGCGCAGCCAGGGTTCGGTGTAAGGAGCGGAGGAAGTGCTCATGGCAACAGTCTAAAGCTCTGAATCAGCCCTATCCTCCAACCTCGGTTATCCTGAGGAGTGCAGCGACGAAGGATCCGCGGTTGAATTCGATGCGCTTCGCCGAAGACCAAAATCCGGAGATCGTCCCGATTGGCAACAATCCGTCCTGAACTAGGAATGCCGATGACGCGCAGGTTCAACGAGTGCATTGGCCTGAAGTCTTCAATCGAGAACACTTGGCCACCCTGCTCGTATCCGGAATTGACAATGCACTCCGGTTCTCAGCTAACTTGTTCGGAGCTTTGTCCGCAAAATAAGTCATCTCAATGGGCCATTAGGCGGCCCACTCATCGAATCGGCCCATGATCTCCATGAGCCAACATCCGCTCAGGATGACAACTATATTATAAATGACTAGAACTAAACAGTATAATTTATTACAATATTCTATACAAAGTATGCACAGCCACGAAGAATCAGTGGCTTGTGCGGAAAATCTGCACGGAAACTGCACAGAACGCGTCAAACGATAGAGGCGACATGGCCTTCATTACCGAGAAAGAGGAGCTGAAGCCCGGCCTGATTCTCTTCCGGCGCGGCGACGTAGACCATCGGATGTGGTACTGCCGCATGAAGATGCCGAAGGCAGACCGCTATAAGACGGTTTCGCTTAAAACAACCGACATCGAGGCGGCCCGCGAGCGGGCCTTCGACCAGGATGCGGACGTGCGGTTCCGCATCAAGCATGACGTTCCCGTATTCAACCGCCCCTTCCGCGACGTGGCGCGAGAGTATCTGCTGACGCAGGAGGCGCGGGCGAAACGCGGAGAAATCAGCGCCGCGCGGCCCAAGAAACTCCGTGCCGTCATCGAGGGCACTTTAGACAGGTATGCAGGTTCCACGCAGGTCCATCTTATCGGTGACGAACGCTGGGGCGGCTATCCGGCATGGCGGCGGGAGAACGGCGCGGGACGCCACCGGCGCAACGGCGTTCGGGAGGTTACCGCCGACGCAGCGCAATCCTTCGCGGACCATGAAGCCGAGCGCCGCACCAAGGTTCAGCAAACCCTGGGCATCCGGGTTTTGAAGCCGATTGAAGTCAAACCTTCCGAAGAACGGGTGGTTCCTTTCATCAGCGATTCCACCATCCGCTTCGAGATGTCGATCTTCGGCGGCGTGATGAATTATGCGATGAAGAAACGCTATGTTCCCGCCAGCCAGCGTTTCGACGAGCGCCCGAAGCTCAAGACGATGCGGCGTGACGAGTTCACGCTGGAGGAGTACCGCAAGCTCCACACCGTCGGCCGCAAGTGGATTGGTGAGGCCGATAAGCCTTCGAGCATCTGGTATCGGACCGTCACCTACAACATGATCCTGATCGCCTGCAATACAGGCATGAGGCCAGCGGAGATGAAGAATCTCCGCTGGAGGGACATCATGCCTGCAAAAGACCGTGAGGGCCGCGAGATCGTTGTGTTGTTCGTGCAGGGCAAGGGCAAATCGCGCAAGCTGGTCGCGCCCAAGAGCGTTGGAGATTATTTAGAACGCATCCGAGTAATCTCCAAAGCCACGGAGCCGGACGACAGAGTCTTTACCAACATCACGGGCAAGCCCGCAATAACTCTTTACAGCTCGCTGATTGCCGACCTCCTGAACGAAGCGAATCTGCGCGAAGGCACGCAGGGCGTGCCGCGCTCGACCTATTGCTTCCGGCACACCTACGCCACGCTCCGATTGCAGGAAGGTGTAGACGTGTACTTCCTTGCCGAGCAGATGGGGACATCCGTCCACATGATTGAAAGCCACTATGGACACGTGAACACCATCAAGCACGCCGACCGCGTGTTACAGGGCATGGCGGGATGGGAACTCCCACAACCGGACGACGCCAAGGCCAAGGCGTCGAAAGCGGCAGAGACACACGATAAATCCAAGAGAGGTCAACGCAACAAGCCGCGTTGACCATGAACCTCCCGAAGCCGTTTTTGCCGGAGCCGCTGGCGGAGGCTGGCGCAGGGAGGCGTCGTCCCATTGTCCGGCCCGGACGTTCTTAACAAGGATGATCCTGATTTGCCGCTGCCCCGCCGGGGCGTCTTTAGCGGCAAATCTCCGCGCAGGTGCCGCCGCTGGCGGCTGTACTCGTGCGCGCCTCATTATCCGATACATATCAACACGAGAAATCCGATGCTGAGAGCTGATTCAGGAGATCGGGTAGTGCAAGTGACGCGAGAGCCATTCGAAGAGTACAGCAGGTGCCGTGCATCCATTCGAGTCGTGCGCGTGCGCTTCTCACACCATATGCGCTTGTCAACAGATATGGTGACTTACAGGATCTCCGGCTCTTTCCTGCTATAGCTCGTATATAGCTATTCCGGCCTTAAGAGAACATATCCTGCTCTTCTACGTTCACTCCGAGTACAAAAAACATTCTGTGCAGCCTTCGGCTGATCTTGTCCTTCGACATTCGTTTCCCGGCGAACTCTAGGCTCCGCTCGGCTCCTTCTGTCAATCCCGCTTGTGCAGCTGCGCGCGGCTTAACCCAAGCACGCCGTGCTCGCTTCCGCGCCCCTCGCGGGCTTCGGGGATGGACAGCGCCTCACTGCGCCTTTTTCGCCAGCCATGAAACGAATGTCTTTTTTTGGCCCACCAGGGCCGAAAACGGGCAAATCCCCTCAAGGAGCATCGTCATGTCGTACACCAACAACGTCAGCACCATGCGCAGTGAAGCCGCGCCGCACAGAAAAAATGCGGCGCACGTCAGTCAGTCGCCTTATCAGCAACGCACCACGCAGCGCGAAAACCCCACGCAACTCGTCATCAAGCAGGCCGTGGACCATCTGATCCGGCAACTTGAAGCCGGTAAGAGCGAGGCACTGACGGCGTATCTCGCCGCAATGGCGCGGTTTCACAGATATTCTTTCGGGAACATTTTGTCCATAGCGAGACAAAAGCCCGACGCTCAGAGAGTGGCGGGCATCCGCACATGGAACGAGCTTGGCCGGTTCGTAAAAAAGGGCGAGAAGGGTATCCAGATTCTTGCGCCGCTGATGGGATACCAGCGCAGCCGGAAAGACGCGGACAAAGAAAAGGAGCCGGAAACGAAGCCTCAGCCCGTGCTGATCGGTTTCCGCATCGTCCACGTTTTCGACGTTGGCCAAACCGAAGGGGCCGATCTGCCGGAGCCGGAGCACCGCGTAACCGGCGAAGTTGGCGACAGTCTGGACCGGCTCATCGAGTTCGTAAATCGGCAGGGTATCGAGCTTGAGTACAACGAGCGCATCGCGCCCGCTCTTGGCGTGAGCTACGGCGGGAAGATCGCTCTGCTACCGGGTCAGTCGAAGGCCGAAACCCTCACCACGCTGGTTCACGAGTTAGCAGTCCGTGGTGCAAGTAGCGAATCTGCGGCATGTCCTGATGCGAGCCGGAGAAGCCGATTTGACAAGGAAGATCGCGCGCTGAGCCGGGATATTCTCTCGGCACATCCGGATCGGGCTTTGCTGACGCGTAAACAGCGCCCTCAGGAACATAAACAGGCTCTTTCCCAGGTTGTACCACTCCCGCGGAGTGCCGGCGCCCAACAGACGGCGGAAGATCAGGCTCAGATTGAACGCTCCCACATGGATCAGCTGCCGCTTGAGGATGTTGTCATGTTTGCGCAGATGGGTGCGCCGCATGCCTCCCGTGTCGTAGCAGTGAGCGAAGCTGCGTTCTACCAGTTCGCCGCGCCTCTTCAGTAAGCTTTTGCCGTAGTGGCCCTGCACTCGCCGCCGATTCGCATACACCGCCTGCTGTTGACCGGCTTTGCCCTCCCAGTTTCGCCGCCCCTTCTGTTGCCGCGCCGGGATATAACTGCGCACCTGATTTGCCTTGACCCGCTCCAACACCGCGCCCGCGTGATACCCCTTGTCGGCCACCAACTCTTCGATGCCCTCGACATTCACCTTCGGTTTCTCATCAGGCCGCTGCTTCGCCTCGCGTACCGCCAACTCCGCCACCGCAACTCCCGCTTCCGACAGCGTCAGATCCAACGTGGTTGTGTCGCCCTTATCGGCTTCCTGCAAGGTCACCGCCACCACCGCGCCCGTGTCCAGATCCACTGCGTGTTCCGCCTTATGCGCCAGATGCGTGCGCCCGTCCTTCATCTTCGCAATCCGCGCATCAGCGTCCACAGGGCTCTTCCACTCCTTGTTCGAGGTGCGCTTCTTGCGCTTGCGGTCAAGCCGCGCCAGATCTTCGCGCATCGGCGTCTCCATCCCCGATGCTTTCGCCAACCCCGTCAGAAACTCCTCATAACTTTCACCCGTGTCCCGCCGCACAATCGAGCGCATGGCCGCATTGGCTTCCAACGTCGTCGCATCGATGCCCACCCGCTTGCCTTGGATCAAGCCCCGATCCGCCAACAACTCCAGCACCCAGCCGAACACTGCGCGGTGCGTCTCCAGATCAACCAACCGCCGCGTCCGCGAAATCGTCGAGTGATCCGGCGTCTGCTCCGTAAGCCCGATGCGCACAAACTGCCGCAGCGCCAGCGAATCGGCCAGACGCCACGCGATGCCACGCTCGCTGTCGATGCCCTCGAAATATCCGATCAGCAGCGAACGGAAGTAAATCCCCGGCGTCAGACCCGGCCGGCCCATGCGCGGCGCATAGAACTTGCCGCACAGACCTTCGACGAACAAGTCGAACTTCTCCCCGTCAAGAAGTTCATTCAACCGCTGGTAGAAAGGATGACCCGGAGTCCGCGCCAGTTCTGAGGTCGCGATCCAGATGTCCTCCTGCTTCTCCTGATCCTTGCGTATCCCCATCCCCATGACGCAATTCTAAAAACATCGCCTGTGGATACTTCACAAAATATCAACCTACGAACCTGGACTTGCACCACGGACTGCTAACTCAGTTCGGAAGGTCCCGCTCCAGAATCACCGAATCACGCGGTTAGAAGATGTGGGCAAACGGTTCACGACTTCAACTCCGGGAGACCGCACTTATCGCTCGGCTATAGGCCGCCGGCACCGGCAGCTTAACTGACCCAAGCTTCCCATGCCCCCGACTGCGGCGGCGAGTTATCTAACTCATGTCAGCGCTACACTTACAATCTCGCTGGATCAAAAGATCTGGCAGGCCAGGCTGAGTTATCTAAACAACAAGCGGCAACTCTTTCGAGGCGTATGTTATTTGTTCAAATGAGGGTGGGAAGTCAAGCAGGAAGTGGCGACTTTCTTGGGAAATGAGAAGACTGGCTACGGAGAAGAGCGAGGTCACGAGGAGGTGTGAGTTCCAGACTTCGCAAATTGAATTGGACGATACCCCGATCCCGACTCTCAGCTGGTCTCGTCAAATTGAACGGCTACAGAGTTCTTGGCGAGCCGCGTCGCTGTAGCTAGCTTTACACTAACGGTGGACTGAGAATCCACGCACCAAACTCGCGAACGAAGCCCGCTCTCGACCGCAAGCGATCCCAAGGTTATGGCCGCGAGCGCGAATCGGCGCGAGTGGTGCTGCTTAGACGGGAGATTGGGCGTCGCGGCTGATCATGACCAACTTCATCGGATTGATACCACTTTGCCCTTGGAACGATCGGCGAAAGCTTCTTGCAAGATGCGAGAAAGGCGATCAGGTACGCAACGATACAACCACATCCCCGAAAGGCTTCGCCGCGCGCGTTGGGCGGGCCAGTGTTGTCGCCCGCATTCGCGGGCATCGGGTGAGGGCGGGCAAACGCGCAGCGGAGATATGAAATGCGGAGCCGATGTTGCTGGCTCCGCGAGAAGTTTTATGTTGATTGGTAGTTACGCGGCTGCTTTCTTCGCGGGCTTCGACGCCGCTTTCGGTGGTGCCTTCTTCGCGGCGTTGCCTTTTTCTTTCGCTGCAAACTCCTGTTTGACGGTCGCGGAGATTGTGTCTACGTCTACTTTATAAAGCTGCGCCGCATCGCGGAGAATCTTCGCAGCGTCCGTCTGGTTGTGCATGGACAACAGAATCGCGGTTTCGATCAGGATGCGGCCCAGCTTGCTTTCCTCAGCCTTCGCCAGAAACGCGGCCAGCAGTTTCGTCTGTGCCTCTCCACTCTTGGGTTTGCCAATGCCGAGTTGCCGGATGAGAAGGGCCACGCGCCGCTCGTCCAGCATGGCGGTGAGCCGCTGGGCGACAAACAGCAGCTCCCGTTTCTTCAGCCGAACGGGAACCGCGTCGCCGATGGCTTTGAGCAAGCGCAAGCCGGTGGCCTGGGCCAGCGCCTCTTGGCGGTGGCGCTTTTCCTGCTCGGCCTTGAAAGCGGCGTCGGCGTGCGACTGCCGATGTTGCTTCTTCGGGCGATGCACCGGGCAATCGGGATTGGCGCATACTCGCTTGGTTTCGCCCTTTTCTGCGCCTTCGGTGACAATGGCTTCGGCAGCGTACTTGCATGTTTAATGGGATGGTCCGCCGCCCGCTCCCGCAATAGGCGGAGATATAAGGGACGCAGGAGGAAAATCCCATGGAACTGCACACACTCGGCATAGATCTCGGCAAGTCAGTGTTTCATGCGGTAGGTCTTGACAAGCGTGGCGAGGTTGTCCTGCGCCGAAAATTCTCTCGCACTCAACTGCTGCGCTTTACGGTGAATTTGAAGGTCGCCCTCGTCGGGATGGAATCCTGCGGCGGCTCCCATTTTCTCGGTCGTGCCCTGCTGGAGCAAGGTCACGAAGTTCGATTGATTCCAGCTCAATATGTGAAGCCATATGTGAAGACGAACAAAAACGATTTCATCGATGCCGAGGCCATTGCTGAGGCTGTGACTAGGCCGACGATGCGCTTTGTCCCCTTCAAGAGCGACGATCAGCTGGACCTGCAGGCAGTTCATCGTGTTCGCCAACGCTGGGTGATGCGGCGCACTGCCGTTGTCAATCAAATCCGATGCTTGTTGCTGGAACGTGGCATAACTCTGCGCACAGGAAGGGAATATTTGACGGAGCAGATCCCCAGAATTCTGGAAGACGGCGATTTGAAATTGTCAGGGGTGGTGCGGACCCTGCTGGCGCAATTGAAGAGCGAGCTAAACCAACTTGCCGAGCGCATTGCCGAAATGGATCGCGTCATCCAGAAAGCAGCGAGCGAACATGAAGGCTGCCGGCGCATGCAAGCCATTCCAGGAGTGGGACCGCTAATCGCTACGGCAGTCGTTGCGGCCATCGGCAACGGAAGCAATTTCAAAAAAGGCCGCGATTTTGCTGCATGGACAGGCCTCGTACCTCGCCAATACTCCACCGGCGGCAAACAAACGTTACTCGGCATCAGCAAATGCGGTAATGCTTACCTGAGGAGATTGTTCGTTCTCGGCGCGCGCGCCGTGCTGCAAAAACGCATGAATCAGGCGCCCGGTCTGAATTGCTGGCTGGAGAGATTGTCATCGCGAAGACACGGGAACGTGGCGGTCATCGCGTTGGCCAATAAGCTGGCCCGCGTGGCTTGGGCTGTGCTGGCCAAAGGAGAACCCTACCGGCCTCTCCCACAAACCAGTGTCGTCGCCGCCTGACAAGGGGACATGGCTATGAGTTTTCCGAGGCATCGGCGATCTATCGTCCGGTGTGGTTTCCTAACGCAGCGGGGCGAAGCAGTGCTCTGCTCCGCCCCGCATTCTCACCGTCTCGATGAGTCGCAACCGGCTATTCCTCGGCGAGGTTGCTCTCCAGCAGAGCCCGCCTCCGCTTCACCGGCTGGTTTTCAGCTTCATCGATCCAGCCGTATTTGTAAACCGCTCCCTAACGGCTTCGGATATGGTTCGACGGGAATAGCAGCGGTTTTTCAGCCTATGCTGACTATTTCCTTCTCCAAATCTGCCAGGTCTGCTTTCGAAAGGTGCGATGGCACAACGGTCGATCCCGGCGCTCTGTAAGCCTGTCGAATACAACGGCCTCCCAAGGCCAAACGTTTAGTTAGGAACAGGGCGCAGCGCATTCCATCGTGGCCAGGAGCGGATTACGCTCCAACAAAGGCCGAATACATTTGCGTAGACCGAATTGCCAGCTTCATTTTTCGCTTGCAGAAAGGCGGCGGACCATACATTGTATTCCGGCCAGTCGCGCTCATTTTTACTCTTCGGTTTATCCTGCCGGATTTCGACGTACTTGTTACGGGGAATGACCGGGCTACCCTCGGCGGGTTTACCATAGGCAGTGCTGATCTGTATCAGATTTGGCCTGGCTGCGACGGCTTTCCGCACGTGAGCATCGATCTTGCTCTGGTAGCAGGCCGGATCGGTGCACTTCTGGCCGCGCTGCCCGGCCCACTCTGAAAAGAGCAGTTTGTTATGGCCGGTCTGCTTGGGGCAATCGACGCAGGAACCGGCCTCGGGCACAAGCTGCGTATCCTCTTTCGAGAACGGGGCGGCGGCAAGCTCCAGAAGAATGTTGTGCTCGATCCACTGCTGAAGATGGCGGACGGGGAGCAGGATGCGCTTGGGCTTGCTGCCGCTTGTGTAATTCGCTTCCCGATAGCAAGCGGCGAGGGCTTGCTCCTGCTCCTTGGATTGCAACTTCGCCAGCAAGAGCGCGTGACCAACGCCGATTTCGTCCTTGGCGAAGGCTTCGGTCACCGCGGGCGCAAGGTCCGCCAATTTCGCTCTGGCCGTGATGTACGCAGGATTCTTGCCACACTTGGCGGCAATCTGCTCCACGCTGTAGTCGAGGCGCATGAGCGCGACGTAGCCGCTCGCCTCATCGATCGGATGGCCGTCGTCATGGTACGGCGCTCGGCCTTGTGCAAAATCTCGTGGCCTAACAGTCCGTGGTGCAAGTCCAGGTTCGTAGGTTGATATTTTGTGAAGTATCCACAGGCGATGTTTTTAGGATTGAGGCATGGGGATGGGTACACGCCAGAGTCAGGAGAAGCAGGAGGATATGTGGATCGCGAACCAGGATGTGGCGCGGTCTCCAGGTCATCCTTTCTACCAGCGGCTGAATGAAATTCTTGATGGGGAGAAGTTCGACGAGTTCGCCGAAGGCCTTTGCCGGAAGTTTTATGCTCCTCGTATGGGGCGGCCTGGACTGGCGCCAGGGATTTACTTCCGTTCTCTGTTGATCGGCTATTTCGAAGGCATCGACAGCGAGCGTGGCATTGCGTGGCGACTGGCCGATTCTCTGGCGCTGCGGCAGTTTGTGCGCATCGGGATCACGGAGCCGACGCCGGATCACTCGACCATCTCTCGGACGCGGCGGTTGATAGATCTGGAGACGCACCGGGCGGTGTTCGGCTGGGTGCTGGGATTGCTGGCGGATCGGGGACTGATCCATGGCAAACGAGTGGGGATCGATGCGACGACGCTGGAAGCCAGCGCCGCCATGCGATCGATTGTGCGGCGCGACACGGGGGAGAGCTACGACGAGTTTCTCACTGGTCTGGCGCGGGCTTCCGGTATGGCAACACCGACGCGGGAGCAATTGGCTCGGCTGGACCGCAAGCGCAAGAAGCGCACATCCAACAAAGAATGGATGAGCCCGACGGACAGCGATGCGCGGGTGACCAAGATGAAGGATGGGCGCACCCATCTGGCACATAAGGCCGAGCACGCGGTGGATCTGGACACTGGCGCGGTGGTGGCGGTGACCCTGCGGGAAGCCGACAAAGGCGATACCACCACGTTAGACCGGACGCTGTGCGAGGCCGGCGAAGCGGTGGCGGAGTTGGTGGGGCGAGAGGCTGAGCAACACCCCCACTCGGCTCCCAAGGTGAACGTCGCCGGTATCGAAGAGATGGTGGCGGACAAAGGGTATCATTCGGGGGCGGTGGTGGAGCAGGTGAAGAGTTATGGGGTGCGCAGTTACATTCCCGAAAGGCAACAGAAGGGGCAGCGGCATTGGGAGGGTAAGGCCGGCCAGCAGCAGGCGGTGTACGCCAATCGGCGGCGGGTGCAGGGCCACTACGGCAAGAACTTACTGAAGAGGCGCGGGGAGATGGTGGAACGCAGCTTCGCGCACTGCTACGACACGGGCGGCATGCGGCGCACGCATCTGCGCAAGCATAACAATATCCTCAAGCGGCAGCTGATCCACATTGCAGGATTCAATCTGAGCCTGATCTTCCGTCGCCTCCTGGGCGCAGGCACTCCGCGGGAGTGGAATAACCTGGGGAAAGGCCTGTTTATGTTCTTGCGGGGGCTGTTTACGCGTCAGCAAAGCCCGATCCGGATGTGCCGAGAGAATATCCCGGCTCAGCGCGCGATCTTCCTTGTCAAATCGGCTTCTCCGGCTCGCATCAGGACATGCCGCAGATTCGCTACTTGCACCACGGACTGCTAGGTGGTGGATTGTTCCAGGAACTTCCGGTTTCACTGCAGTAATTGCGTACAATTGATTCCGCCACTTGGGTCGTACTTCGGCGAACCGCCATTCTGGTCGATGCAGAAACCGCGATCGCCTGTTTTGCCTACTGCTTGAGGCACGGCGGTGACGGTATATCCCTTGATGTAGTTCGACCCAGCGCCAGCGCCCTTCACACAGTTCGAAATATTGAAAATATAACCCGCCTTGTAACCTGCGGACAGATCCGCCTGAATCAATTCGGCCGCTTCGGGAGTGGGAACACCAGAGCCCGGGTCGCCGCCTAATACCGCCAACGAGCACGCATAATCCTTCGAGGGGTAGGAAGTCGAGTACATCATCTCTGCGGCCACGATGGTCTGTTCCGAGTTTACTGCCGAGACCTCATTGGCATGCTTCTTCATACTCCCGATTGTCGGTACGGCCATCAGCATGAGAATCAGGATAACCGCGATTACGATCAACAATTCCATTAGGGTAAAACCTTTCGGCAGAGTCGAAACCTGCGACCTATTAACAAGTGGTCGCTGCATATGGCATGAGGCGATGGTCCTTGAGCTTCGGAGGCAGCAATTTCGGTCGGTGCATACCTCCATTGTGGGACCGCCCGCCGTAAATCGCGCGGTAAACCGAGAAATGCGCAACGCACGTACTGTAGAATCATTAGTCACCCAAAGCCCCGATGTATTCATGAGCGATCAGTGTAACGTCATGGAACATTGAGAGCAAGAGCCATGAGATAAGAATGGAATGGTCTGTTACGATTTACAACGCAGAGTAAGTCACTCACGGAAATTATTTTCGGTTGGAGACAATATCTTCGTCTAGCTAACGCTCAACAGAGGCTTCGTTGTGTTTTCCCCATTGCACGTTCTTAGAGGTTGAACATTGATGGTGACGCTTGGTCATTGTTCGTCCGGTACGTTACTGTAGCCCATTGTTCGCTCGTGAAGTGAACTCTCTGTTGAAACACTTGACATGGTAAACGAACTCGGCTAACTTCTCGCATTAGTGGTTCACGATTCATTGGATCACAACGTAGTCCCGGTTGCATTCGGAGCGATTATCTCTCTCGTGCCCGTGCGCTTGATTCCAGCGGGTCAGCAGAGTGTTACAGCTCTTTAAAACCCTTCTCTACGACTTTTCCAAACCAATATCAAAGAACTCGGTCACTTGTAAGAAAAGTTTCTTTCTTGTGCGTTTGCAGGACTGCGGACGCGATTGGATTGATTTGTGCCTACACGTTCTCTTGCGAGGATTGCTGCCCTCGCAGCAATGGTCGTTATGTCGGTTGATTCCGCGAAGGCGTGGCCACGCCGCAACAAGCATATGCAATCGGCCAAGGTGCGCTTCCTCGCAACCGGCACACTCGTTCGCAGTACGTGGTCGTGGAATGAGGACACGTACCTCGCGGAGCTATCCTTCGCGAACAGTGAAGGTCCTCTCCTGGTTCGCTTAATCGACAGGTATCCGGACACCGTTTCTCCGGTTACAAGAGCGACACTTGTCAGGCCTTCAGCAGCGACGTTTTTTGTTCGCCACGATAGCGAGTGCGACGCTCCCTACCAACAGTTGATTCTTCGTACAGCGCCTGGCGATCCAATGGCCGTCCTGCCTGAACGGTTCGGCTATCGGCCACATCTGGCGAGGACGCCGAAAGCTGGAGAAACACTGCCGTGTTACCGCTTGATGCGGCCAGCGAAACGCAAACTATCACTGACCACAAAGGAAACCCGATGAGACTAGAGCAAAAGAGCATTTGGACCAGTCTCGGCCTTGAGAACGTAGGGGCTTGCTGGCCAAAACCAAAGATGCATGGGCATCGGAAGATGGAGCACTCGATGAGAAAACTGGTTTCAGCAGTAATACTGGCAGTTGGAGCCTTCGCAAATGCTCAGAACACCCCGGCCTTTGTCCAGGACAACACGACGGGAAGCTCGTCTGCCTCGACCACGCTCTCGTTTTCCACCAATGTGACTAACGGCAATGCACTTTATGCGGCAGTATTCGACGGCAATGGTGTCGGCGATATTCTGACCTTCACCGATTCGCAAGGCAACAGTTGGTCCACTGTCAAAGCGGCGAACCTCGCCACAGACGGGGACACGATTGCAGTCGGATGCGCAATTGCCGGATCGTCAGGAGCCGATACGGTCACGTTTGCGATCAACGGTTCAACCGCGGCACTTGTCGGCTCAGTGTACGAAGTGTCGAACGCCACTTGTACGCCGGATGTAAATCCAATTTCCCTCGATACGACAGCACAAACAGCATGCAATAGTTGGTCCCTGACGACGGCCACTGTCAACGACTTGCTCTTTGGGGTGTGCGGGATTTCACACAATCAGCCATCGCTGTCCGCAGGAACTGGATGGTCCGACGGGTCTTCAGCGGGTTCCGGAGCCCTCGTTTATGGACTAGGTGAACTGCAAATTGGTTCGAGCCCTGGCAGCTACACTGCAACGAGCGCAGCGATCCCCAACGGGACGACCGAACAAACCACTATTGAGATCGCCTTCAAGGCAACCACATCGGGAGGTGGCGGAGGCCAGGCAATCACAGGAAGTGGCAGCGCGAATACAGTTTCTCTGTTTACCGGAACCACGACGATCGGCAACTCGGTCATCAGTCAATCGGGCAACAACGTGGGCATCGGGACCGCGTCACCGAGTTTCCCTCTGACGGTGAATGGAACGGCAAGCGCAACATCATACTGCATCAGTGGCGCAAACTGTATTTCTGCTTGGCCCTCAGGTTCGGGCTCCAGCCAATGGACGACCTCCGGTTCTAGCATCTATTACAACACAGGCAACGTCGGGATCGGCACGACAAGCCCTGCCGCTCTACTGGATGTAAATGGCGCGGTTATCACGAGGTCGCAAGTTCCTGCTATCAGTTACCTGGGTGACATTGATACAGCGAAATGGTCCTCGAAGCTCGGCGGCTACGAGCTCTCATTCGGAAGAGACAACGGCGGGGTCGGGTTTGATGCGTGGACAGTTTATGGAAGAACATTCGGCTCTACAGTGCGATTCACTCCAAACAATGGCTTGGAAACCTATGGCGAAACTCATTTAGCAACAAACGGAGGTGACGTGGGTATTGGCACCACGAGCCCTGGCGCGACACTCGAAGTCAACGGCAGCGTGAAGCTCTCTGCGAATAGCGGCGGTTCAATTACATTCCAGGATGGAACGGTGCAAAGCACGGCGTACACGGGAGTCACCTGCGGCGGCGATTACGCCGAGTCGATGGACACGACCGGAGATCGCAAAAAATACGCGCCCGGAGATTTGCTCGTATTGGATCCCGATCACCCGGGCAGGGCGCTCAAATCGAACACCCCCTATTCGACAATGGTGGCAGGAATATATTCGACGCGTCCGGGCACGGTGGGCCGGCGCCAGGCAACGCCAAAAAGCATGGACGAAGTGCCAATGGCGTTGGTAGGAGTTGTTCCGACAAAGGTGACTGCCGAGAACGGTGCAATCGAAGTCGGCGACCTGCTCGTCTCATCTTCAAAGCCCGGTTACGCAATGAAGGGCACTGACCGAAGCCGGATGCTTGGTGCAGTAGTTGGGAAAGCAATGGGATCGCTACCATCTGGCACCGGAGTGATCGAAGTATTGGTGAGCCTGCAATAACTGACTTGGATCGACGAACGCGATCATTCGCCCCGGTGAGAGCAGCAGAAGCAAGAGATTCAGGCTCCATCAGCGTCATTCGCAGCGATAAGAGACAAGAGAGGTACTTCCAATGGAAATAAGGGCAAAGCTAATTCCCTTGAGTTTACTGCTCATTGTGGCGAGCGCCACGGCTCAGATGGTGCCTCTCAGTAGTGACATCATGCGACCAATTCCCGGAGCTGGACACGATTACGTCAAAGGGCTCAACGAGACCGTGAATCCCGCTAACGGCAGCCTCAGCATTTCCATCCAGCTGACAACCTTGCCAAGCCGTGGAATCACCCTACCATTTTCGATTATGTATAACTCCGGAATTGTGCATCATATGGCAACCCAGGAATATCTTGGTGGCACGGCGGCGACGACAGTGATGGACGGCACCAGCTATGTTCCCACCGATCGTTCCGTCAATGGTTGGAGTGACACCCTGCCTTATGCGTCAGTATCCTCTTTTGCATATACGCAATCCGGTGACGCGTATAGCGTCACCTGTGAAGTGAGCAGCTCCTACACTTTCTATGACGGCAGGGGCCAGTCTCTTCCGCTCGGTGTGGCTGCGCTTGCCCCGGCATCAGGGTACGGTTATGGCGATCCGTCCTATTGTTCTTCTGCACCCGGATGGAACAGCATCGATTGGGATAGTATTTACGGATACACAACGAGCTTTATAGGCCCAACTCCGGGCGTACCGGGACCGTGTGATGGGACGAACGATGGCAATTCAACTCCGGGGTGCTCCAATGCTGCGCCGGGCTTCACTGTCACAGATCCTGACAGCACCATCTATACGTTCAATGCTAATACGTACGCGGGCCCCTCTGGACCCACGATCTCAACATTTCCTCTTCCCAGTACGATTGAAGATCGGAATGGCAATGTCGTTCAAATCTCAGGCGGCCTACCAAACGGAAACGGGGGCTATACGCCCATTGTGGTCACAGACACGTCAGGCAGGGTCGCGGAGCAAATCTCATATAACACAAGCGGCGGGCAATCTTATACTGTTGGGGGCTTAACGTACAATCTTGGTTATACGAATACAAGCGCCAACTTTCAACAAACAGTCACACCCCTTCAAGTCAACCAGATACAAGGACTTAATTGCAGTGTGAACTTTCAAGTAAACGATGCGAGCCTCCAAGTTGTGCAATCAATCTCGCTTCCGAACGGCCAACAGTACACGTTTAAGTACGATCCGACCTTCGGCCTCGTTAACGAAATCGACTATCCCGATGGCGGATGGGTCAAGTACACCTGGGGTCTTAATGGGTCGGGATCATTCCCATACTCAGATTTCGGCTCTTTCCCCGGCTATCAGCAAAATGGAACGTCACCGGTTGTAGCTGGAGCTTGTAACTATTGGTATCAAACGCCTGCCATCATCGAGCGCCAGGTCGGATACTCCGCTGGAGGGCCCGCCGTGCTTACTCAGCAGTTTTCCTACTCGACAACCCAGGGTAGCTCCTATAACCTTTGGGGCACAAAAACGACGACGGTTACTACCACGGACAACGTCACAGGCGAGACGTACCAGACCGTCTACACCTACGGATCAGTAAATCAGGTCGTGAAACCAACTCCACCGGGCGGCCAATTACCTGTTCAAATTCCTGTCGAACAAAGCGTCGTCACGAGTCAGTGGGGCTCAGGTGGTTCCCCATCATCACGCAATGTCATGTCGATTAACAAAACCTGGCAAGATCCATACTCGATGACCAGCGAGCAGCATATAACCGGTTCGGGACAGACTAATTACCAGGCGACTCTAACGTATTTTCTTCCCGGACAGGTGCAGAACAAGCAGGAATGTGACAACTCGGATTCTACGGGATGCAAGACGACGACCTATAACTATCTGAACATCGAGAATCCCGGAACCACTAATAACTTCTGGCTATCTTTGCCTTGTCAAGTGGCTCTCTATAGCGGGATTTATTCAGGTACACCTGGAGGTGGCACCCCTATTGCCGAAACAAGCGCCTTTTACGATGGAGCAGGATCACCTTGCACAAGCGGTAAGCAGGCTACGGGAAATAGCGTCAGTGGCCTACCGAGTGGTGCGCACGACGAAACGAACTTTGGCTCGGGAGTTGGAGCGTATCGGGGCAACATAACGACGTTGATTCGTGCGGATAGCACGGGAACCTCCCCGACCACTACGTATACGTACGACGAGACGGGTCAAAGAATCAGCGCAAAAGACGCATGCGGGAACGCGAGTTGCTCGGACATGTCCGGCGGTTCACACGTCACCCAATACTCCTACGCCGATTCAGGAACGAATTCCCCGGGAAACACAAACGCATATCTCACGAAAATTGTCAATCCGCTTGGATTCCAGGAGTCCTTCACTTACAACTATGCGACGGGTGAACTCACAACTGCATCGGATGAGAACGGCCAGGTCACCACCTACACCTACGCGGATCCCCTGAACCGGCCGACGCAGACGAGTTTTCCGGACGGAGGGCAGACGAATATTAGCTACCAAGATTCCGTTCCCAGCGTCACAACCCAAACTCTCGAAACAAGCTCCACCTCCATTACGAGCGTCTCGTACCTCGATGGCTTAGGCCGCGTCGTCCAGACACAGTTGACAAGCGATCCCGCAGGTTCGGATTACGTGGACACGATTTACGACGGCAAGGGCAATGTCTACCAGAAGGGAAACCCGACGAGATGCTCGTCAACCCCGGGGTCTGTGCCCTCGTCCTGTGGCGAGTCCACCTGGGGAATTGCGCAGATCAACTATGATCCGCTCGGACGCGCGGTTTTACGGAGAGATCAGGACGGTAGTACCCAACAATCGTGCTATGACGGCATTCCGTCTCCAAATGTCTCATCCTCGACCTGTGGTTCACAGGCCGGAAGCATATCAGGAGGCACATGGGCTGATTTTGTCGATGAGAATGGAAATCATTGGCAGCAGACTTCTGATGGATTGGGACGGTTACTGAATGTCGTGGAGCCGAACGGTGCCACTCAAGCGCCGTCGATGGAGACAGATTATTCGTACGATCAGCTCAACAATCTTCTCGGTGTGACGCAGAAGGGGACTGGAAATAGCACAGTGTCGAGGTCGTTCATTTACGACACCGCTCTTTCGCGATTGTTATCCGCGTCAAACCCCGAGGCCGGAACCGTCACCTATCTATATGACGCCAACGGCAACGTATCGACCAAGACCGATGCACGGAATGTGAGCACGAATTACACCTATGACGTTCTGAATCGGGTGATAAAGAAGAGTTTTAGCGACAGCGTGACGCCAGCCGCATGTTTTCTCTACGACACAGCTACAAACGGAGTCAACCGACTGAAAGCGGAGTGGACTCAGAGGGCCTCGATCAGCAGCTGCTCCAGTTCATTTCCTTCGAGTAACTATCTGACTGGCCGCGTAATTGCTGCCTATGATGCTATGGGGCGCCTAACAAGCGAACAGCAATACACGCCGCTCGGCATTGGGAGTGGTAATAGCTTTCCAATGGCGTATACCTACGACTTGGACGGGCACCTCACTTCTTCTACAGCCGGATACAACCCGCCCGCGATGGCGCTAGCGAACTCGTCATCTCCGTGCGCAGGCGCCCCTCAATTTAGTTCCAGCATGCTTATGTTCGCGAATTGCTTCGACTCGGGGGGGCATCTGATCGCAGTGGTAGACAACGCAGGTTCCGGCCCAGCAACTCTGTTCGGCTCCCCTAGTTATGCTGACCTGACCCCCAGAATCCGTCCATTTTGAAATACGATTTGGACGAAGGAAAGGGGAAAAGCGGATGAGCAAGAGCCGACACACGGAGGCGCAGATCATTGCTGCGCTGAAGCAGATTGAAGCGGGCCGCTCGACCGAAGACGTGGCTCGGGAGCAGGGTGTAAGCAAGCACACCATCTATGCCTGGAAGGCGAAGTACGGCGGCATGGAAGTGAGCGAGGCCGAAGAGGTCAAGCACCTGCGCGACGAAAACTCCCGACTGAAGAAGCTGGTTGCCGATTTGAGCCTGGATAAAGACATGTTGCAATCGGTGATCCGAAAAAACTCCCTGGGCTCGTAGAGCGGCGATCGGAAGTGCGGCGCTTGCTGGCCGAATTCAAGGCCAGCGAGCGCCACGTCTGCGAGCTGATGACAGTGCCGAGATCGAGTGGCCGGTATCGAAGCCGAAGAGATGACGGCTTGGTTCAGGAACGGCTGCGCGAACTGGCCCGTGAGCATCCGCGCTTTGGCTATCGACGTCTGCATTTGTATCTGCACAAGGAGATGGGAGTGAACCACAAGAAGGTGCAGCGCGTATACCGCGAACTGGGCCTCACCGTGAAGCGCACCCGGCGCAAGCATCTGCGGCGGACGTTGCAACCGCGGCCTGTGCTGACGGCACCCAACCAGGAGTGGGCTCTGGACTTCGCCAGCGATGTCACGGCCGCCGGACAGCGTTTCCGCGTCCTGGGCGTGATCGACAGTTTCACCCGGCAGTGTCTGGCATTGGAGGTCGCAACCAGCTTCCCCAGCCGGCGCGTTACCCGCGTGCTCGAACGGGCGATAGCTGCACACGGAAAGCCGCAATCGATTCGCAGTGATAATGGGCCTGAACTAACCTCTCGTCATTACCTGGCGTGGGCCATCGAGTGGAAGATCGATCTTGTGCACATCCAGCCGGGCAAGCCGACGCAGAACGGAGGCATGGAGAGCTTCAACGGAAAGCTGCGCGATGAATGCCTGAACACGAGCTGGTTCTGGAATCTGTTCGATGCCAGGAGGAAGATATCAGCTTGGAAAACGGAATATAATTCGCGCCGTCCGCACAGCTCGCTTGCCTACAAAACGCCGGACGAATTCGCGCGGCAGTGGAAGGCTGCTTCTCTTTCAGAAGCAAAGAGTATGGCCTTGGATCAGCCGCGTCAAGGCAACCCTGACGGGCTCCGCTTCGCTCCGGCCTTGACACGGCTGCTCCAAGGCCAAGAGATCTCTACCTGAGAAAGAAAAGCAGAAAAATGTGGGTTATGATTTCATACACCGAACTGGACGAAGAATGGGGTCAGGTCAATGCGGCGTTCGGGGGCCTGACAGGTGCGACATATGGTAGCAGCGCAGTGGGTCAAACAAGGACATACGACAACCGGCTTCGAGTGACCTCAGAGTCAGATCTCGGAAATAGCCCGGCCATTCCGACGAGTGGATCGGCGACAGTCACGATCATCGGAGCTGAGCAGGTGCAATGAGCTGAATGTGGGCTGGGATTGGCTGGCCCGTAGAGACTTTGTAGTAACGGCAGGCGATCAGCAAGGGAGTGTTTATGTCGCGATTGCGTGGCAATTGGATCATCTGTGCTGCGGCCTTGTGGGGTTTTTGCGGACACGCTTTCGCATCCACCACTGCAACGATCACGGTGAACGGATCGGAGCAGTCGGGGGACACGAACACGATCACCATAGCCTTCAACGGTTTTGCCGAAACTGTGCATTACGGACAGGCTTCCACGGCTGCTTCAATTGCTTCGGCGCTCGCCGGAACGTTTTCGCGCGATTACCTCCAGGCAGGCCTGTGCGCAAGCGTGACCACGACAGGAGGCTCAACGATCCTTTTCAAGCTTCGAGGCGGAGCACCTTTCGGTCAGCTTGATGTGACGGGTTCCACAACCTCGTTCAGCCTGACCTCCTCCGGCTTTGCCTCGCAGAGTTCGTCGACTCTCTACGATGCGGGCTCGGTGACCCTTACGGTGGCGAACAGCGGCGGGACGGTCTATTCAAAAACCACTAGTTATGGTGAGGGAGCCACCACAACTTCGGTTGCCGAAGGGCTCGCGGGCTCGGACGGCAGCGTGAACGTCACCGCAACCAATGACACGCTGTATATTGATGCGACAGGTACGGGAGCAAGCACGGACTATAGCTACACCATGGCGTCCACATGGAACAGCGCATTCACCAATCCTTCCTTCCAGGGATCGCCATCCGGCGGTTCTCTCCAGGGAGGCGATAATTCCGGCGGATCGCAGCAGACGGTGTATAGTTACAGCATTACCAATGGAGGTGGCGGCTCCGGCTACGATCCGGTCGGTAATGTCCTGAACTATACTGATTCAGTCACAGGGACGTGGAGCATGACCACGAGCGGCGGCGGCAGCGGATATGACACCCTGAACCGGCTGATTGCAGCGAGTCCTACGGCCGGTCCGTATCAAGGGCTCACTGTCGCCTGGAGTTACGACCCATTCGGCAACCGGACATCAGAAAACTTCAGCGGAACTGCCTCCGGAAGCGTGGGGATACCGGCCAGCACAGGCTACACCTTCAACGCGAACAACCAGATCCAAACTTCGCAGGGATCTTCACCTCCTAGTTACGACGCCTCCGGTGATGTGACCTGCGACAACTACAACTCTGGTTCAGGCAAATGCCAGGGAGGGAATCAGTATTTGTACGATGCCGAGGGACAGGTATGCGCGGCATTCAACATCCTTACGGGACAGATGACCGGCTACGTCTACGATGCAGAAGGCAACCGGGTGGCCAAGGGAAACATTACGTCCTGGAACTGCGATCCGACAGCGAACGGGTTTACCGCTGCGGGGAACGAAAAGGACTATATCCTTGGTCCCGGCGGCGAGCAGGTGACCGAAGTGACGCAGGATGCTGATGGATCCATCTGGTGGCAGCGCACCTATGTCTATGCCGGTGGCGCTCTCTTCGCCACGTACGATCCGGTAGCCGATACTCCCAACCAGCCGCTACCATCATTCCGGTTCACGGACTGGCTCGGCACGCTGCGGGCGAGCACAGATGCCTACGGTGCGCTGCAGAGTATATGCGACGGCCTGCCCTACGGCAACGGCGAGGGTTGTGGAGGCAATACTCCCGACCCACGCTATTTCAGTAACAAGGAACGCGACCAGGAAACCTTCAATGACTACTTCGGGGCCAGGTATTACGAGTCCTTGAATGGGCGCTTCCTCACGCCCGACTGGAGCGCGAAGGTTGAGCCGGTGCCGTATGCAAAACTCGACAATCCCCAGTCGCTCAACCTTTATGCCTACGTGGGGAACAACCCGCTGACCGGAGTTGACTCGGATGGACACTTCGGCTGCAATGAAGCGCCTCAATTCTGTGGCTCTATATCAGGCGCGGCGGAAGCTGGCACAAACGAACCGGGCGACGCAAAGTATGTAGCTGTGAATTCAGGCGGGGATGGGGCCCAACAACAGACAGACAATAAGCCGGTTGGTTCGACGACAGTTGGCAGCCTCGAAAAGACCATGACCCACGAGGATGGGAGCCTGAGCACGCCGAAAGGCGGCGATCCTACAGAGCTAGAAAAAGGTAAAACGGCCTTGGCAAATGCCATTATTAATGGCGCTGAAGCCCCGCATCCACCACTAGTGGCAACGCCCACCGTGCCTGCTTCAGGTCAGGATGCTCAGATCATGAGAGATGCCTACACGAACAGGGCCAACGGAGGAGCCGATCCGGTCAACGGTCGAACCTTCTACGGAACAAGCCATACCCCACCGGATAGACTCCACAGTCGCCCCATCGGCAATGGTCGTCAAAGCGTGTACGCCCATTTTGGCCCCTTTCACGACAGTATAGGTCGTGGACGGGATACCTACATCTATATCTACAATGCCCCGGGACACTAAAGGTGATGAAGATCAGGAGATTGGCCGTGAAGAAGATCGCTCTCGCATCGCTGTTACTAGCTTCCTGCACTGCCACAGCTCGTCCCCAGGAGCGGTCACCAAAGCTCTTGAGTCGCGCCGCCCATTGCCTTGCCGTCAAGAACTTCTTTCCACGCTCAAAAGTCACAGATCTGACCTTTGGATATCTGGTGGATCAGAAATCCTATCCAGGGAAGAAGGTCATGTATGTTGTTAATTATTCCGCTCCTGCGAGATCGAATGGGTTCGTTTTTGCGATTGTGTTGACGCAGCGGGACGACCATCAGGTCTTCGATATTCAAAACAACGCCAGCTTTGCTTTGTCCAAACACGGCATATATGGCGTATCTTTTGTAACTCCGCCGTTGGGAGGCGACTGGACGCAGGAACGGCTCGCATCCGCCGTCGAGCGGATCGAAAAGCAACCGAGATTCACTATTTCGGTTGAGAACCTGCTTGCTGTCGATTCCTCGGCCACTTGCGAGTCGTACACCGATCCGCAGCCCAAACCCGCTACGAAGTAGCAAGGCGTGGAGGCCGCTCTTCGGAGGCGGCCTTGCTGCGCCTGGGGCCTCCATCCGGGAGCCGAGGCGACCGAAGCAAAAACAACGCTGCCTACGGCATCGGGTGTACGCTGCGACACGTCACCCCGTGTCGGCTGCTGCGCGGTAACCTGCGGTTACCGCGCGGGAACTTGCTGAAAGCAGGCGGCTTAAGAAAAATTCGTCAAATTGGGTTACTCTGGTAGCAACCTGCGGTTGCTGAAGGGTAACCCGATGACTCCCCTCCCTTTAGCAAGAAGGCGGCTTGGCACGGCCCCGTGTCCTGTACGTTGCGGCGCGCTGGCGGCGTGCGGCCTGAATCGCGGTTCCCATCCCTTCTCCATTTCCGGCGGTGTCCAGTGAAGCCGCCGCTCCGCACCAAATCCGTAGGCACGAAGGTGAGCGAGGAAGAGTTCGCCATGCTGGAGGCGCGCGCGCAGGCGGCGGGACGGACGCTCTCGGAATGGGTACGGGATGTGCTCCTGGCCGCGCCGACGACCGAGGGCGAGCTTATCGGGGAGGTGGCGCTCGGGGAGTTGCTGGCGTTGCGGACGCTTGCTCTTGAACCTGTTTTTCCGGTCGGCGAAGGGCGAGGCGATCCCGGAAGCGGAGATGCGGGCGTTGATCGAGCGGGCCGACGCGGTGAAGGGCGACCGGGCGCGGGAGCGGATCGAGGCGGCGCGGAGCCAGGCGACAAAGAAGGCGGAGCCGACCGGGGAACCGGCGCCGGAGCCGGAGGCGGAGGAGGTCTGAGAAATGGCGGAGTGGGGCCGGAAGCAGTACAGCAAACCGTGGCCGAGCCGGACGCACGTATGGACGTGGGGAGCATTTTTCCTTAGCTGCCTGTTCTTCGTGTTCGCGGTCTGGCGGGACGGGCAGGTGAACTGGACGGCGGCGGAGCGGCTGTATCTGTCCGACTACCTACGGAGCGGGGCGCGGGGTAAGGCGTCGGCCAGCTTTCAGTCGAGATATACGCTGCTCCAGGGCTTCAATGCGAAGGGTCAAATGCTGCTCGTGATCGACGACCAAGTGCGGGCGGTAAAGGGGCCAGGACGGGCGCTGGGGGTACTTGCTGACCGACGACGGAATCAAGGCCGGGCTCGTGCGGTTGCAGTACGTGACCGGGATGTACAACGACCGGAGGCTGCACGCGTTCCTGGGCCAGTGGGTCTACGGAAATCAAACGCTGTGGGATTTCGCCAAGCGGCCCACGTACTGGACGGCGGCGTTCTTCGTGCTGGCCTTGTTCGTGGCCGTGCCGAAGGACCGGGCGCGGCGGATGGTGTGGAGGTACGGGCGGCGGCTGCGCGGGCCGGAACTGGTCACGACGGCGGAGTTCAACGAGCGGCTGGGGCGAAAGCGATGGCTGATGGTCTATCCGCCGGACGGGATCGCGTTCATCAATCGGGAGGGAACGTGGCTGGCTGAGTGGGTTGACAAGCTCCTGCGCCGAAAGCGATGGGCTCGGGTTCCTAGGGAGCGCGAGGCCTGGCACTTTCTCATCGTGGGCGATACCGGGGCTGGCAAGAGCGCGGCCATCCGGCAGGTGCTCTCGCAGATATGGGAGCGCGGGGAGACGGCCATTGTGTACGACCCGGCGCTCGAATACCTGCCGCAGTTCTACCGCGAATCGCGCGGCGACGTGGTACTCAATCCCCTGGACGCGCGCTGCCCGTTCTGGATGCCCAGCGACGAAGCGCCGCACGAGGCCGAGGCGCTGACGGTAGCCAAATCGCTGTTCCCGGATCGGGGCCGGGAGAATCAGTTCTTTGTCGATGCGCCAAGGAGAATCTTCGCGCACCTGATCAATCTGAAACCCACGCCGGAACAACTCACATATTGGATGTGCCATGAGGAGGAGATCGACGCGCGCGTGCAGGGTACAGAGATGTGGGCCATGATCCACTCGACCGCGCCGAATCAAAGATCGGGAGTGATGGGTTCATTGAATATGGTTGCCGATGCGTTCAAGCTGTTGCCGCCGGAGCGGGAGACGAAGCGGCGCTGGAGCGCGTATGAGTGGAGCAAGGAGCGGCGCGGTTGGCTCTTTCTTACCTCGAAGCCGACGGTGAGAGAACGCCTGCAACCGTTGCTGAGCCTGTGGCTTGACCTGTTGGCGTTGCGGCTGATGAACGAGGGCGGCGACGGGGCGCGGAAGACCTGGTTTGTGCTCGACGAACTGGCGACGCTGCAAAGGCTGCCGCAGTTATCGTCGGCGATCAACGAGAACCGGCACTCGAACTGCCCGATGGTCCTCGGCTTCCAGGGCAAAGCGCAGGTGGAGGCGCTGTACGGGCACGTCGCCGAGAACATGCTATCGCAGCCCGCGACGAAGATCTTTTTCAAAACCAGCGAGCCTTATGCGTCGGAGTGGATCTCGAAATCCATCGGCGACATAGAGGTCGAGCGGTTCCGGGAGAGCCGGACGCGGGGCGCGTTCCCGCAGCAGCGGGAGAACGAGCAGCGGGAAATCACGCGGGAGCCGCTGGTCATGGCGTCGGAAATCGGCGGGCTTGAGCCGTTGCACGGGTATCTCAAGCATGGGAATTATGTGCTGCGGCTGCGGATACCTTATCTCACGCTGAATGAACCGGCGGAGAAGTTCGTCGAGCGGAAGATGACGGCGCCGGCAACGGCAAAGCCGGCGACGACGCCGGCGAAAGAGCCGGAGCCGGCGCAAGCCGTCACGCCGACAGCGCCGCCGGCACGGAAGCCTGTACGCGCCATCCAGGTGGAGCAAGGGCAAGAGCAGCGGCCCGCAGCAGTGAATGAGCAGACGCCGTTCTTCGAGTGAAGTGATGATTACGCTGTCGAAACCGATCAGCTCCGGACAGGCGCAGGCGTACCACAAAGAAGAGTTCGCCAACGCCAAGGAGAACTACTACACGGAGGGCGAGCGGGTGCGCGGCGAGTGGCAAGGCCAGCTTGCCGCGCGATGGGGCTTGCAAGGTGAAGTTCAGGAGCAGCAGTTCGCGCGGCTGGCCGAAGGGCAACACCCAGAGACGGGAGAGCAGTTAGTGCGGCACCAGACGGCGCGCGAATACGTGAACGCCAATGGCGACACCGTGCGCACGATGGAGCACCGGGCGGGATGGGATGCCACGTTCAGCGCGCCGAAGTCTGTCTCTCTGACTGCATTGGTTGGCGGTGACAACCGCGTGAGAGAGGCCCACCGGGAGAGCGTGCGCACGGCCCTCGATGAGATGGAGAAGTACGTACAAGCACGCATGGGCGGCAACGTCCCGGCGCAGACCACGGGCCAGTGGGTTGTGGCGAAATTCGAGCATGACTCCAGCCGACCCGTTGATGGTTACGCCGCGCCCCAGTTGCACACGCACGCGGTCGTCTTCAATATGACGGAAACGGCGGATGGCCAGACGCGGGCGTTGCAGCCTCGGGAGCTTTACCGGACGCAGCAGTATGCGACGGCAGTGTATCGCTCGGAGCTGACGGCGCGGTTGCAGCAGCTTGGTTACGAGATCGAGCGCGGCGCGCACGGGCAGCCGGAGATCAAGGGTTATACGCGCGAGTATCTGGAGGCGTCGAGTCCACGGCGGCAGCAGATCGAAGAGCACATGGAGAAGGCGGGGTGCGCGGGGCCGGGGCCGCGCAGATCGCGGCGCATCAGACGCGCGATGCCAAGCAGCCGTTATCGCATGAAGAAGTGCGGGAGCAACATCGGAGGCTCGCTCAAGAGCACGGCCAGCAACCGCAGACCGTTGTCAAAGAGGCGGCGCAGCGGCCCGGTGTGGAACTGAAGCCGGAGCAATCGGGCGTCGCCGCGCAGCAGGGCATGAGCTATGCGCGCGAGCGCGGCATGGAGCGCGAGGCCGTAGCCGACGAGCGGACGCTGATGCGCGATGCCCTCAAGCACACGATGGGCGAGGCCAGGTTGCCGGAGGTGCGCGCCGAGTTCGAGCGGCGTGTGGACGTCGCATGAACTGATCGAAGTGGAGCGCAGGCCGGGCTCGGCAGGCCGCGCGTTCACGACGCCCGAGATGCAGGGCTATGAGCGCGAGCTGATCGAGCGGATGAAGATGGGCCAGGGCACGCGCGAAGTGCTGGCAGACGGCCAAATCCGGCAGCAGACGATGGAGCAGCATCCGCACTTGAGCGTGAGCCAGCGGCACGCGGTCGAAGACGTGCTGACGAGCCGTGACCGCATGATGGCGCTTGAGGGTGTGGCCGGGGCCGGGAAAACGACTTCCTTAGCCGCTGTCCGTGAAGGGGCCCAGACGCGCGGGCTATGAGGTCGAAGGACTCGCGCCGACATCGCGGGCCGCGCAGAAGCTTGCCGAGGCGGGCATCGAGACACAAACGCTGCAAAGACATCTTGCGCGCGGCGAGCAGCCGGACGACGGACACAAGCGGCTTTATGTGGTCGATGAGTCGAGCATGGCGAGCACTCGCCATTTGCACACGTTCGTGGAGCGGCTAAAGGAAAATGATCGGGTTCTCTTCGTCGGCGACGTGCGCCAGCACGAGGCCGTCGAAGCGGGACGGCCCTATGCGCAGTTGCAGGAAGCGGGAATGCGCACGGCCAGACTCGACGAGATCATCCGGCAGAAAGACCCGGCGCTCAAAGAGGCCGTGGAGCAGCTTGCGCGCGGCGAAGTGCGCGAAGCCATCGGCAATCTGAACAGCCAGGGCCGCGTGCATGAGATCGGCGACCGCGCAGCAGCGCATCAGCGAAATCGCCCGCGAGTATGTGCGCTCGCCGGAAAAGACGCTTGTAGTCTCGCCGGATAATGCCTCGCGGCGCGAGATCAACGAGGCCATCCATCGCACGATGCAAAGTGAGGGCAAAGTATCGAACGATGAGCAGCGCGTGCATGTGCTTTACGCGCGGCAGGACGTGACTGGCGCAGACCGCCAGCACGCGCAGAACTACGAGAAGGGCGATGTGCTGCGCTACTCGAAAGGCTCGAAGCCACTCGGCATCGAATCGGGAGAATATGCGCGAGTGTCGCATGTGGACCGCGAAAGCAACACGCTGACGGTGAAGCGGCATGGCGGCAAGGAGTTGAGCTACGATCCGCGCCGTTTGCAGGGTGTGACGGTCTACCGCGACACGGAGCGGTTGCTCGCGCAGGGCGACCGCGTGCAACTCACAGCGCCGTACCATGAACAGAAACTCGCTAACCGCGAACTGGGGACCATCGAGCGGATCGACAGCGGCGGCAATCTCAAGCTGTGCATGGACTCAGGGCGCGAAGTCGAGTTCAACGCGCGGCAGCATCCGCATCTTGACTATGGTTATGCGGTGACGAGCCACAGCAGCCAGGGCCAAACAGCAGACCGCGTGTTGATCCATGTGGACACGGAGCAATCTCCCGAACTTGTGAACAGCCGCATGGCCTATGTGTCAGTTTCGCGCGCTCAGTTTGACGTGCAGATGTACACGAACGACGCGAAGGCGCTAGGATACGAGTTGAACAAAGATGTATCGAAAGCGACAGCCCTCTCGCAACAGGAGTTGGGAGAAAAGATCGAGCCTCGGTCTGTGAGCGTAGAGCTTTCGCAAGGATTGAGCGTTGGATGAGGCGGAGATTTGCTGAAAAATGCACAAATTCCCTGCACAGTTCCTACACAGCGGAAATCCGTTGAGTTATGTTCAGTTGAATGAGGAATTTCCAAAATCATTCTCACCCGCATCAGGATGACAGAGCCCCACAAAATGAATGGAACGCCGTAGAGTATGAGATGCTTGCGCGAACGGGCTAACTCAAACACTCCTACCTTCACGATGGCGTATACATTCGCTGCGAGATAAGCAACAACCAAAAAGCTCACTACTAGGTTGTACATCTCGATACCCCTCCTTTTACCGGCCGGCATCTCCGCGCCGGTACTCTTCGGTTAGCTCATCAGGCGAGGTCCACACCTTAGAGTTGAGACCATCCTCCGTCGACCGGAAGTTCGGCGCCGGTCGTAAAGGTCGCGTCGAAAGCAAGGAAGAGGACGGCCTTCGCGATTTCTTCCGACGTCCCCCAGCGCTTCATCGGGGCCATGCCGATCATCTTCTCCCTAATCTGGGCGGCCACGTCTTTATCGGGAAACGCTTTGCCGATGATCGGCGTGTCGATAGGACCGGGCGTCACCGCGTTGACGCGAATCTCCCGAGGTAGAAGCTCAGCAGCGAGCGTCCGAGCGAATGATCGTAGCGCGGCCTTGGCGGCTCCGTATGTGGCGTTGCCAGCCATCCCCTTGACGTTGGCGATCGAAGTCGTGAGGACGACAGAGCCTCCCTTGTTTATCAGCGGCGCAAGCTTCTGCACCGCGAAAAACGGTCCCTTGGCGTTCAGGTTGAACATCTCGTCGTACACAGCCTCGGTGATGCTCTCGAGAGGCGCTCGGATGCTGAACCCGGCGTTGACGAAGAGCAGGTCGAAGGTACCGAATTCGGCCATCACCCGAAAGGCCAGGGTGTCGATGTCCGTCAACGACCGCGCGTCGCTCGAAACCACGATGGCGTGATTCCCAAGCTCTTTCTGCGCCGATTCCAGGCCTTCCTTCGAGCGACCCGTCACCAGAACACGCGCGCCTCCATCAAGGAGCATCTTCGCCGTGGCGAGCCCCATGCCGCTGGTGCCGCCCGTGATAACTGCTGATTTTCCTTTGAACCTATCCATGTTGTCTCCTGTGTTTATTTGTCTTGATGCCTTGCGTACTTCAGAGTACGATAATCGCAGTTGCGATGCAATGCTTTTCGTACGCGCCGGTAACTAATATCTAGAAGCGCCCCAAGATGTCCAAAAGGCTTTTTCCCCGACGAAACACCCGATCGTGACCGGCGCTCCGTCAGGACACCGCGCTCACGGATGCTGGGTAAGACAAGTCGATACCGGAGTCCTTGACGCCTAATTTATGAAATGGTGAATTGCCTCGTTGGCGTTATCTTGAAATGAAGTATTTTTCAAATCAGTAAAAAAGGTGCTCTGGTCCACCATGTCCCCTGATAACTTACCCTCTTTACTGGCATAAAAAACGCCGCTTTTATACCGCTCATCCGAAATGGCATCTACAAAGCGTTTTGCACCTACGTCCAGCGTATGCACCATTCCGCCCATCAATGGGAACACAATAGGCATCATCACGTACTTCAACATAAACCGCATTGGCGGGGGAAGACTATCTGGCGCCTGAGTTCCTTTTGTATTTCCTGGGCTCACAACAACAAACTTGAGCTTAGGATATTTTCTTGCCATTGATAACGTCCACATGGTTTCCGCATACTTGACATATGCGTATGCTTGCAATGCAACGAACTTCTTACCAAAATATGATCCATCAAGAACAGCAGCAAACTCATCTACAGAAGAAGTCCTCATTGAAACTGGTTTTACTCCGAGCATCTTTACTCCTGGAACAGCTTCCGCACTGACTGCTAGAACTGTTTTCCTTAACTTGTCCCGTTTAATCAATTCCTCCACTAGAATCACATTGCCTAAAATATTCGTAGCAGCTAATTGATTCATACCGGAAGGCGTAAATTTCGCAGCCGTTTTCCCAATTACTCCACCTGCATTTAAAACGATTGCATCAATAGGTTCCTTTATTTCTTCTACTGCTTTTCTTACAGAATTTGCATCCGTAACATCCCCAATAATAATTTCAAAAATCTTTTTCCCCGTTTTCTCCTCAAGGTCTTTTTTTGCTGCCTCTGCTCTCGCTTGATTTCTGCAAAAAAGAATTACCTTTTTTGTTTCTTTTTTCAATGCTAACTGTCGGGCAGTCTCTTTCCCAAGCCCAGCATTTGCTCCGGTTATCAAGATACTTTCGTTCATTTTTTTCTCCTTCTTAGGTTGTTAGTTACTTGCGGAATGGAGCAATCCGACAGTCAGTTGATGATGGCCGATCAGCGGGGCCTGAGCCGCCTCGACGCCCGCCGCAGTGAGCACGCGCTTCTTACCTGGGACCATCCCGGCATTGAGCAGTAGGAAATCGACCGGCCGACCTCGCTTGACCAGCTCGGCGAGCGCGGACTGAACGCTGGCCGGCGCGTTCAGATCCAGCTCCAGCGGCGTGAAGGCCTGTCTCTTGGTCTCAGCCGCGAGCTGAGCGGCCGTTTCCTGAATCCGGGCCAGGCTGCGCCCGGTGACGATGACCTCGCGGTAGCCCTTGATGGCGAGCAAGCGGGCTGCCGCATGACCGAGCCCGGAGGTGGTGCCGGTGACGAGTGCGATCGAATGTTCCATGGGCGTCTCCGTGGTGTAGGGTGAAGGTCGTGCTGTTTTTCCTTTGAACCTATCCATGTTGTGTCCTGTGTTTATCCGTCTTGAAGTATTACAAACGCGAGAGTACGATAATCACAGCGGAAATGCAAGGAGTTTCGTACGCTATGGTAACTAATATTTCGAAGCGCCCCCGAGGACGTCCAAAAGGCTTTATCCCCGACGAAGCACTCGACCGTGCCGTTGAGATGTTTTGGGAGCATGGGTATGAAGGAGTCGACGTGGATCGGATCGCGCGCGCCGTGAACGTCACCAAACCCGCGCTATACCGGGCCTTCGGAGACAAGTCCACCTTGCTGCTCAAGGCGGTCGAGCGCTATGCGCTGACGTATGGAACTCCCAAAATGGCAGCATTTCAAGCGGAGCCGGACATCCACAAGGCCGTGACCGCCTTTTGCGAGGCTACTGTCGACTCCTGTACTGGCGAGGCTCGCAGCGGCTGCATGATGGCCGCTGCTGCGCTGGGACAGTCGGAGCGGGTAACGGAGATCCGTTCCCGGCTCAACGAAGGGCCTGACCGGATCCGCTGATATTTTCGCGAAACGTTTCGAGCGGGAGATAAAGGCGGGGCGTCTGACTCGCACACCCTCTGCCAAGGTGCGAGGCCGTTTGCTCGTTGACTTGTTGCAGGGTTTGCAGCTTCGCGCCAAGGTTGGTATTGCGCGCGAGCAATTGCTGCAAGACGCCCGAAGCTATGTGCCCCTGATTCTTGGCAAGCAAATCTAACGCACTTCTCGGGGGATGCGTCTGGACGAGTGCCAAATCGTCGAGGCACTCATTGGGCATTGCAAGCGCAGAAACCTTCGACTTTCGGCCCTCAGGGCATATCACCGTCCAGCCGGAAGCGACGAGTCAATCCAGCCGCGGATCCTTCGGCTGCGCCTCAGGATGACAGAGCGTTCCAATTCATCTGAATCGGATTCGGAAGCTTACGGGGCCTTCTATCCCGCGCTCTTCACCCGCACCACGGTGATCTTTTCGAAGCCCTCTTCGAAGACCGGGGGCTTCAGCTTCTCCGCCATGCGCCGCATCACGTCTTCGCTCACCGAGCGATCCCGCTGACGATTGCGATCGAGGCAAACGTCAAGCGGCACATCGAAAAACACCGCCTGCACCTCGTAGCCGAAGCTTTTTGCCATCTTGATCCACTGGCGCCGTTCATGGGTTGAGAGATTCGTCGCATCCACGTAGTTCATGGGCATGTGGGCGATGAGCCGCGCGCGCAGGAGCGAGCGCAGCGTGGAGAATACCAGGCCCTGGTAGCGCTGCTCTTCGACATCGTCGAAGAGGATGCCGCGCAACAGATCGCTGGAAAGCGGGGTGATGCCGCGACGGCCAAACCAGGTGGTTTTCCCGGAACCGGGCAGACCGATGGCCAGGACTACAAGCCCCTTTGGCGCCTGGCTCGCGCGTTCGGCACTGGGTTGCGGAGCGGCGATAGGCGGTATCTCGGGCTGGGTTTCCACTTCGAGCCGGCCCGATCCGGGCGGCTCATTCCACACCGGGCGCGCGCGGCGATCTGGCCGGCCGGAAGTGTGCGGCCGATGCTGCGGCGCGGGTGCCTGTCGAAGCGAGCTGCTCTGCGGCGCCGACCCGTCGTCGGGATAGTGGGGGACAAGCGGAGCGGGTTGATTTGATGGGAGTTCCTGGCCGATTTTGCCTGTGGATTCCGAAATATTAGGACCGCGTCTCGGGCGTCTTCTCATGCTGCAATGAATCCTTGCTGAAAGACTTCTATTCAACCCGAATATCACACTGGACGAGGCCACTGCAAATGGTGTGCACTCCGTCACATACAGTCCCATCGTGGGAATTCCATCCTGAGCTTAGGAATCGTATGCGTCAAGGGGCCGCGCGTTCAGTTTTCCTATGCCGCCCGCAATGATACGATCAAGGGTTTGGTGGAATCGCTTTATTCGCCCACTTCAGACACCGTAAAACTCTGTTTTCAAGCATGAGCCTCATCCATCACGAAGGAGAAAACACATGGCAGTAAAGGTTGGAATCAACGGCTTCGGCCGCATTGGACGCAACGTTTTGCGCGCCGCGCTTGGCAATAAAGACATCGATTTTGTCGCCGTAAATGACTTGACCAGCCCGGCGACGCTGGCACATCTGCTCAAGTACGACTCGATCCTGGGCAACCTGAAGAATGAAATCTCCGCCGGCGAAGACTTCATCACCGTCGACGGAAAAAAGATCAAGGTGTGGGCCGAGCGCGACCCCGCCAAGCTGCCCTGGGCCGACGTGGGAGCGCAGATTGTGGTTGAATCCACCGGGCACTTTACCGACGCAAACAAGGCCAAGGCGCATCTAGGCGCAACCGTCAAGAAGGTCATCATCTCCGCGCCCGCCACCGACGAAGACATCACCATCGTGCTGGGCGTGAACGAGGACAAGTACGATCCGGCCAAGCACAACATCATCTCCAACGCGAGCTGCACCACCAACTGCCTGGCGCCGGTAGTCAAGGTGCTCCTCAAGGAGTTCGGCATCGTTAGCGGCATCATGACCACGATTCACAGCTACACCAACGACCAGGTGATTCTGGACTTTCCGCACAAGGACCTGCGTCGCGCCCGCGCTGCCGCCATCAACATGATTCCCAGCTCCACCGGCGCCGCCAAGGCGCTCAAGCTGGTCATCCCGGAGACTGCCGGCAAGCTCGACGGCTTCTCCATGCGCGTTCCAACACCGAACGTCTCCATCGTCGACCTGACCTTCATCAGCGAGAAGACCACCGACGTCAAGGCCGTGAACGCCGCACTGAAGGCCGCCGCCGATGGCCCCATGAAGGGCATCCTGGGCTACGACGAGAATCAGCTCGTCAGCTCGGACTTCAAGGGCGACAAGCGGAGCTCGATCGTCGATGGTCCGTTGACCAAGGTGGTCGGCAACAGCGTCAAGGTGCTGAGCTGGTATGACAACGAGTGGGGCTATTCGAATCGCGTCGTCGACCTCATTGGCTTCCTCGAAAAGAAGGGCCTCTAGAAAACCGTAAGCCGTGCGTTGTGAACCGTGGACAGCAAATCGACGGGACGAAAGATCTGCTGTTCACGGTTCAGGGCCCACGGTTCACGAGTCATCGTCTGCTCATCAATCAAGAAAGGCTTTATCCCATGGCCAAGCTCTCGATCCAGGACATCGATCTGACCAACAAGCGCGTCTTTATTCGCGTTGATTTTAACGTTCCGCTCACTGAAGACGGCTCGACCATCACCGACGACACGCGCATCGTCGCCACCCTGCCCACCATTGAATATGCGATCCGGCACAGGGCCAAAGTGATTCTGGCATCGCACCTCGGTCGTCCCAAGGGCAAGCCGAATCCGAAGTATTCGCTGCGGCCGGTTGTGGACCGGCTGCGCGAGTTGCTCGACAAAAAAGTAGCCGACGGAGTGAACGTGGCGTTTTCACCGGACTGCGTGGGCGAAATTGCCGAAGAGATGGCGCGCCAGCTCGAGTCGGGCCAGGTGCTGCTGCTTGAGAATCTGCGCTTTCATGCCGAAGAGGAAGCCAACGATCCGGCCTTCTCAAAAGCGCTGGCTTCGCTCGCAGAGGTCTACGTAAACGACGCCTTCGGCTCGGCGCACCGTGCGCACGCCTCTACCGAGGGCATCACGCACTTTCTCAAACCGGATGTGGCCGGTCTCCTGATGGAAAAGGAAATCACCTATCTCGGCAAGGCGCTTGAGTCCCCTGAAAAGCCGTTCGTGGCCATCCTCGGCGGGTCAAAGATCTCCGGAAAGATCGACGTGATCCAGAACCTGCTCGACAAAGTCGACACTCTGGTCATCGTTGGCGGCATGGCGTACACGTTCTACCGCGCGCTGGGAGTGAAGACCGGCAAATCGCTCGTCGAAGAGGACAAGATCGAACTCGCGAAAGAGACTCTGGCCAAAGCGAAGGCCAAGGGCGTGAAGCTGCTACTGCCCGTGGACAACGTGATTGCCGACAACTTTGCTAACGACGCCAAAACGCAGGTGTGGGACAGCTCCAAAGATTTTCCGGACGATTGGCAGGGGCTCGACATCGGGCCGCAGTCGGTCGCGGCCATCGAACAGGTGGTCTCGACCGCGAAGACCATCGTATGGAACGGGCCGGCCGGCGTCTTCGAATTCCCGCGCTTTGCCGTGGGAACGAACGCCATCGCCAAGGCCGTGGCGGCGAACAAAACGGCAACGTCGATCATCGGTGGTGGCGACTCGGTGAGCGCGATCAATCAGGCCGGCGTAGCCGACCAGATCACGCATATCTCCACAGGCGGCGGGGCTTCGCTCGAATTTCTTGAAGGCAAAAAGCTGCCCGGCGTAGAAGCGCTGACGGAAAAGTAAGGCAGAAATCAGGCGTCAGAGAATCGCACCCGGGACGAAAGTGCCGGATGCGATTTTTGCCTTGGGATCAAGACGCTGCGTCGAGTGCCTTGAAGTTGCCTTTTTTCGCAAGGGTCAACAGTATCTTGTCCGCAGTCACGAGTGTTGCGCCGAGATGGCGCGCAGTCGCAACAAGAATCCGGTCGGCGGGGTCGGCGTGCATCTCGAAAGGCAGGCGGGTGCTGGCCACGGCAATTTCAGGTTCTAGAGGGACCAAAGTAACCCCCGGCCTGGACAGGGCTTCTCGTACCCATACCATTACATCCATGCTCAGATTCAGTCTGCCTTTCGAGACCAAAAGGGCAACTTCCCAGGGCGAAATCGCACTCACTGCAACGTGGTTAAGCCGGGCGGCGACGTTGATTGCTCGCTTTGCCACGCTTCCCAGCCTGGGTCTCTCTTCGACCGACCACACCAACGTGTGCGTGTCGAGCAATAGCAATCCTGGGCGGGCAGGATCCGCCATCGGGGTCACTTCATTGCCTCCCACTCCACATCGATTGGCGAAATGATATCGCCCTCCCAAAGAACGCTCCCGCGCATGGAACCCACAAGGTCGCCCTGGGACCGAATAGGGATGACCTCCGCCACAGGCTTGCCGCGCTTGGTGATGATGAGCGGCTTGCGCTTTTCTGCAACCTCATCGATGAGTTTCAAACACTTGGCTTTAAACACGCCGGCAGCAACTGTGTTGGTCTTCATGGCGATCCTCCCATGGTCATGGACCATAGTCATATTGTAGTGCAACTTGCCGATTGTGGAAAGGGCCGCGCTGTGTACGATGCTTCCCGGCAGAATGAATACACTTAAAACTGAGGCGAAAAACGATGGGCTACTACACGCGGGTTCTGTCGAAAGATGAAGAATCTTCACCCTTTGACGAACTTGCGCAGTTCATTCGAGCCGAGCACCCTGACTATAGGTTGACAATCGAAGAAGGAAACGAAGAGGAATGGGAGACTCTGCTGCTCTCAGGAAATGATGAAGTCGAGGTCGCACTGATCGAGCGCAATCCCGTGACCGATGGCTCCATCGGCCAGGATGAGGTTGCGGACTTCATCGAAGACATCCAGGATTGCAAGCCGAAAAGCGGTGTGCAATGGCTTGAGGATTACCTGGCGTCTGTGAGGACGATCTATTCGTTTCAGCACTTGCAAGGCTCGGAAACAGTGGAAGGCAGTAACGCACTCCATGCCCTGCGCTCAAAGCTGTGGGAACGAGGAGACGCTATCCTGCAAGCCGACGGCGAAGGATTCACGAATGAGGAGGGCTATCACATCGTCTGGCAGTTCTCCGACTCAGTCTCAGGACCCTGGAACATGGGCGTGCTTCAGGACGGCGTCTGGCGTCACTTCTCAATGGATCTGGGCGATCCCGATCATCGAACTGCTTTCCTGAAAGGCACGGTGCCGGACGATTTGACTGCGACCTTAGGATCGGGCTCATAGAGCCGGCCGCAAAGACTCTTTTTCTCAGAAGTGCCGCTCAATCATTCCGCACTGTGCCCACCGTCACCCGGTACGCGCGGATCGATCCTCTAAAATTGAATTGCGAAAACCTTACCATCCGAGGGACCTAACGAATATGTCTCGTAAAGCACTCATTGCCGCCAATTGGAAGATGTACAAGACGCCTGCCGAAGCCAAGGTGTTTGTCGATGCTTTTTTGCCGATGGTCGCTGGACACACGCGCGACGAGATTGCGCTCTTCCCTTCTCCGGTGCTGCTGCCCACGGTGATCCCGGCATGCAAGGGGTCCAACGTCGCAGTCGGCGCGCAGAACATTCACTTTGCCGAAGAGGGCGCTTACACGGGCGAGACCTCCATCGGTCAGCTGATGGCTGTGGGCGGAACGCATACGCTCATTGGGCACAGCGAGCGCCGGCAATATTTCGCCGAGACCGACGAGATCGTGAACAAGAAACTTCACACATCGCTCAAGCACGGCATTATTCCGATCGTATGCATCGGCGAGGTGCTGGCGGAGCGTGAGGCCGGTAAAACCGCCAGCGTACTCAAGACGCAGTTGCAGGGCGCGTTCGCCGGCATCACCGCCGAAACCGCGACACCGATCGTGATTGCTTATGAGCCCGTGTGGGCCATCGGGACAGGCAAGACGGCCACTCCCGAGATCGCTGAAGAGGCGCACAAGACGATTCGTGCCGAAGTTGCCCAACTGCTCGGAGCCAATGTCGCCGAGGCCATGCGCATCCTCTACGGCGGCAGCGTCAAGCCCGACAACGTGACGGCGCTGATGGCCCAAGAAGACATCGACGGCGCGCTCGTGGGCGGCGCAAGCCTCAAACCCGACTCATTTACGGCCATTGTGAAGTACTGAAAAAGTCATTGGCGCGCGCAACTGGCAGGTTGCCACCGGTCGCGGACCAAACTCAATCAGTGGGCCACCGCGCTCGCCGGGTCGCCGCGGCACGATTGCTTACACGTGCCCCTACTTGCCCGGCGCAGTTCCACGCATCACTCCGAAAACAAACATCGTCGTCGAGTCAAACTTTTTGCCCGGGCGTAGCTCCGTCGACGGGAAGTTCGGATGATTCGGCGAGTCGGGAAAGTGCTGCGTCTCGAGACTGAAAGAATTGACGGCGGCGCGCGGCGGCTGAAATCGCGGCACGTAGAATTGCATCCCTGGCTCCGTAGTGAAAACCTGAATCGTGCGCCCGCTGGCCGGATCGTCCACCTCTGCGGCGGGCGTCCTGAGTCCAGGCGCGCGCAACACGAAGTTGCCGTCCCAGCCACGCTCAGGCATCTGCTCACTGATCGCGTGCAAGTTGCGGAAATCGTAGGGCGTACCGGCTACGCTTGCGATCTCTCCGGTAGGAATCGACCGGCTGTCGAACGGCGTGTAGGAATCTGCGTCAATACGCGCCTGATCGCCGAAAACCGGCGTTGAAGAATCATCGCCGAGGTTGAAATAAGAGTGGTTGGTGAAGTTGACGACCGTCGGTTTGTCAGTCGTCGCCAGGTACTCGATCTTCAGCGCGGGGTCGCCATGGATTTCAACGACCGTGAACCGCACATGCATGGTAAGCGATCCGGGAAAGCCCATGTCGCCGTCCGGCGAAACCAGAGTCATTTCCACGCCGTCTGGAATCTGTTTCGCGGCCCAGGTCTTTACGTCGAATCCGACCGTGCCGCCGTGCAAAGCAATGCCATTGGCGCCCGTGGGGATGTGGTACTCCAGTCCGTTGAGAGTGAACTGACCATGATCGATGCGATTTGCGTAGCGGCCAATGGTCGCTCCCATGACAGCTCCACCGTTCATGTAACCCTGCACGCTGTCGTGCCCCAGCACCACGTCGCCCATTTCGCCTTTTCGGTTGGGCACGCGGATGCTCACAATACGCGCGCCATACGTGGTGACTTTCACTTCGGCTTTGGCCGAAGCGATCGTGTAGAGTTCGACCGGCGCTCCCGCGGCATCCTGCCCCCAGGCAGCGTGCGTTACCGTGGCGGCCGAAACGGCGGGCTGAATGCACAGGCAGACGGCGAGAAATACTAACCAATATTTCATGGGATCTCCAAATTCAGAACGAATCAAGAAGGAACATCCGCGGCACGTAGCAGTATAGTCGAGGGAATCGCGGCTCAGGAATCTGAGCCTTAGGAACGCCCCTACATTCCGGGATAGAAGCTTATGATCCAGTTTTGCAGCAGCGCCGGGAAGCAGCCCATGATCAAAACCGCCGCGGCGACGAATACAAGCACGGCCGCCGTCACCGGATGCGCCACGATCGGCGTTTCGTCGATGGCGGGCATCACGTAGACACGTTTCAGAACTTGCAGATAGTAGTAAAGCGAAACCGCGCTGAACAAGACGGCGAGCGCAACCAGCGTGAACGGAAGCGCGCCGCCCGAGACGCGAAGCACCGCGGCGAAGAGATTGAACTTGGCCCAGAAACCGACCAGTGGCGGAATTCCTGCTAGTGACAGGAAGAGGACGAGCGTTACAGCCGCCAAGAGGGGATTGCGCTTACTGAGGCCAAGGAACGAGTCCAAGCGATCGCTGCCCGTGGCCCGCTCTACAGCGCCCACCACGCCAAAAGCGCCGATCGTGGTGAGTCCGTAGGTGACGATGTAGTAGAGAATGGCCTGCGCATTCGCGTCCCCATAGGAAAAGAATGCGAGTCCGAGCAGGATGTAGCCGGCGTGGGCAATGGCGGAATAAGCAAGCAACCGGCGGACGCTCGACTGCGCCAGGGCGGCCAGGTTGCCGACGACCATGGATGCGACGGCGAGGACGGTGAGGATCAGTTCCCACGGCGCCTGCAGGCCGAGGTACCGCGAGGGAAATCCAAAGGGGACGAAGACCAGGCCCCCGCTGTGATTGTCGAAGATGTGAAGAAATGCCGTGCCAATGCTGATGAGGAGCGCGAAGCTCGCCACCTTCGAAACCGACGCGATGAATGCTGCGGCCGGTGCGGGTGCGCCTTCGTATGTATCCGGCGCCCATAATTGGAATGGAACGGCGGCGACTTTGAAGCCGAGTCCTGCCGCGATCATGACCAGCGCAATGTAAAGCAGCGGAACTGCGCCGGCCGCGCGGCCCACCGCTGCCGCCAACGCAATCTCGTGAAGATTCGTCGAGCCGGTTAGTCCGTAAAGATAGCTGAATCCAAAGAGCAGGAATGCGGCCGACATTCCGCCGAAGAGATAGTATTTCAACGCGGCTTCAGCGCTCTTGCCTGACTGCTTGGCGAATGCCGTAAGAATGTATAGGCCGAGCGAGAGCAGTTCGAGACCGGTGAAGATTACGAGCAGATCTTGCGCGGCCGAGATCAACAGTCCGCCCGCAGCTGCCATCAGTACAACTGCGACATATTCACCTGCATTCCTTGTAAAGCTCGAGTCGATCAGCAGCAGGAGTGTGAGTGACGTGAGGACGAGAATCGCAATCTGCGCCACGCCGGCAGAACCCCCCGCGGCCAGCAACAAATCTCCACGGTAGCTGTACGGCCCCGCAGTCGCTACCGTCCAAATCGTGAAAAAGCAGCCTGCGATTCCGACGCATGCAGCGGCTGCAATTCGCGTTGCGTTTCCAGCCCTCCGCAAGAATCCCAGATCAACGACAAGCGTGAGCAGCGCGGCGATTTCAAGCACAGTTTCAGGCAGCGTGGCGCGGAAGAGATCTGCGTAGTTCATTGCATCCCTCCCGTGAGCAGCGCCTTCACCGCCGGCTCGATCTGGTCGAGGAGAATTCGCGGATAGAGCCCGACCACCAGTGTGGATACGCCGAGCAGAGCCACGCCCGCTATCTCCGGCCATGTGATAGCCGCGAATTTGCGCTCCTGCTCCGATTCCAATTCATGCGCGGTGGGCAGCGTGTCGCTGAAGAATGCCTTTTGCAGCGCGCGCCAGATGTATGCGACGCCCACCACGATGCCGATGCCCGCCGCTCCGGTCCACCACGGGTTGACTCGCCACGCGCCGACCAGAACCTGCAGCTCGGCCACAAATCCTGAGAACCCCGGCAGGCCCATGGATGCAATGCCGGCGACGACAAAGGCCCATGCGGCGAACGGCAATCGTCGCGAGAGATGCATTGGCTCGAGTTCGGAGAATTGCCGCGTGTGAGTGCGGTCGTAGACGACGCGGCCGACAATGGCGAACAGCAGGCCGGCGATGATGCCGTGCGAGAACATCTGCAGCACTGCGCCGTCCAGACCAATCTGGTTGAGCGTCATCAGGCCGAGCAGTACAAAACCCATGTGGCTCACGCTGGAGTAGCCGATCACGAATTTGAAATCGGTTTGCGCCAGCGCCACAAGAGCTCCGTAGACGATCCCGATCACGGCAAGCCAGGCGAAGACGTCGCGCCACGAGCCGATGCCAAGCAGCGAAAATCCCCATGGATCGAGGCCGTGGGGGAACAGCCCGATCCCGACGCGCAGGCAGCCGTACGCGCCAAGTTTCATCACCACGCCGGCAAGCAGCATGGAGGCAGCGGTGGGCGCAGCCACGTGGCCGGTGGGCGCCCAGGTGTGAAACGGCCACATGCCGGCGAGAATCGCAAAGCCGACGAAGACCAGCGGGAAGCACCACATTTGAAAGCTGACCGGGAGCCCCGCGTGTGCGAGGCCGACGAGGGTGGTGGTGTGGCTGCCTGACGTGGCGTAGGCCGCGAGCAAACCGATAAGCACCATGGCCGAGCCAGCGAAGGAGTAGAGCGCCAGCTTCATGGCGCCGTATTCGCGGCGCGTGGAGCCCCAGATGGCGATCAGGAAATACTTGGGAACGATGGCAATTTCATAGAAAACGAAGAGCAGAAAGAGGTCGCCGCTGAGAAACACTCCGTAAACGCCGCCGATGAGCGCAAGATAAAACGCGAAGAACTGATTCGTGCGCAGATCGATGTTCCAACTGAAGAGCACGCCCGAGACCGAGGCGATGCCAGTGAGCAGAACCAGCACGCGGCTGATGCCATCGGCGGCGAGCAGATAGTGGATGCCCATCGAAGGCACCCATAGCGCGTCGACAATTACATCGCGGCCGTGGCCAAACCCCGCAGCATACCCTGAAATCGCGATCACGAGCCCGGACACGGCGACGGCAAGCGTCCACCAACGCGCCATCGAGGGCTTGCCTTTGGGCAAAAGCGCCGAGACGAGCGCGCCGGCAAACGAAATGTAGATCGCCCAGGCCAACATCTAAAATCTCCAGTGCGCCAGCAGATGAACCACGGTGGGATTGATCGTATCCAAAATGATCTGCGGCACAAGGCCGACAAGAAACATGAGCGCGATCACCGGTGCAAGGGCCATCCACTCCGCGTGATGCAAGTCGGGAAACTTCGCCCAATGCTCCGGCGTAGGACCGCTGAAGACTTTCTGAATTACCGTAAGCAGCACGGCCGCCGTTACGAGCAGGCCAAGAATCGAAATCGTGGCTGCGACCCAGGAAAGCGGAAACACGCCGCGAAAGATAAGGAACTCGCTGACAAAGCTGTTCAGCCCGGGCAGCCCAAGAGACGAAAACAGCGCAATGCCCATCAGGCCGGCGAGGATCGGCGCGGGTTTGCGCAGGCCGCCAAAATCGTCGATGCCGCGCAATCCTCCGCTGCGCATCTGGATGATGGACATGAACCAGAAGATCGTGGCGGCCGTGAGTCCGTGATTGAACATCTGCAGGATGACGCCGTTGAGCGCGGCTGCCTGGCTGGCCTGAGCCGCGGCGCCGGACGCGGGAATTGCCAGCGCGAAGATGGCGAGCAAGCAATAGCCGAGGTGATTCACCGACGAGTACGCAAAGACTCGCTTCAGATCTTTTTGCGCGGCCGCGGCCCATGCGCCCATCACGACGGTGATCACGGCAAGTACCAGCAGCGGAGTGCGCATGGCGGCAATCTGCACGCCAAAAAGCGGAATCGCAATCCGGAGAAGGCCGTAGACACCCATCTTCGACATGGCGCCGGTTAACAACATGGTCACGGGTGACGGCGCTTCAGCGTAGGCCGCGGGCAGCCAGGTATGGAAAGGCATGAGCGGCACTTTCACCGCGAAACCGGCAAGCACGCCGATGGCAAGCCAGGGCATCACCGTGCCGAGATGCGCCGTCACCATCTGCGTGAGCATTCCGGACGAAGCCAGGGCCGTCAACTGGACAAAGTCCATCGTGCCCGGCGCGTCTCCGCTGCCCGTCGACAGGAAGAGAGCGAGGAACGAGAGCAGCAGCGCCACCGATCCGGCCATGGTGTAAACCAGGAATTGCGTCGCAGCCGGACCTCTTCGCGGGCCGCCCCAAAGCTTGATGAGAAAGAACGCCGGAATCAGGCTCAGTTCCCAGAACAAAAACCAGTGAAAGAAATTGAGCGCGGTAAAGGAGCCGAAGAGACCCGCCTCAAGCATCAGCACCAGTCCAAAGAACAGGCCGGGCATATGATGCACACGGTGCGCGGCATCAATCGACATCAGCGTGACGATGGCGGAGAGAACAAGCATCAGCGCGCCGAGCCCATCGACGCCGAGATGATATTCAACACCCAGCGATGGCGCCCACGCGTGCAATTCGATCAGCCCGATGCTGCCGTCGGCCGGCAAGTGCATCCAGACGAACAATGAAACGACGAGACAGGCCAGCGCCGTGAAGAGCGCGACCGCGCGCGCGTGTCTGCCTGCGAACAACGCAATTGCGGCGCCAACGAGCGGCAGCACCGTGAGGAGCGTGAGAATCGGAAATCCGGTCGTCGTTGCATTCATGGCCGGGCGCTCCACAAAAGAATCGCGGCGAGGGCGACGACGGCCGCTGCCAGGATGCGCAGATAATTCTGCACCAGGCCGCTCTGCACGCGCGCCAGCAGGCCGCCGCCGTTCGAAAGCTCTTCGCAGGACTTGTCAAAGGTGCCGTCGACCCACTCCGCGTCAAGCAGGCGATTGAGTTGCGCCCAGAGGCCGAAGAGCCATGTGACACCAGCTACGGCGCCACCCCACACGCGGCGGTCGAGCCAATCGGCCACACGCGCCCACCACGCATAGAAGGCGATCACCGTGACGCCGTAAAATTCATCCACGTAAAGCCGATCGCGCAAGGGGGCCCAGAGCCACGGCGCCGATTTTTCGAGCGCATCCGGCTCCTCGGGTTTGGGCGACCTGTCTCCGTAGAGCCGCCAGCCAAGGCCAATTCCTATGGCCACAACCAGGCACGAGGTGCCGAGCATCAACAAAAAGCCGGCCTCGGCAAAGGTGTGCAGATCGAAGACTGCGGCATGGTTGTCGAGAAACGCATGGAACCACGGCCACGCCGGAGTTCCAATCACGCCCAGCGCCATGGCGAAGAAGGCCAAAATTGCCATCGGCAGGATCATGACTTGCGGGCTTTCGTGCGCCGGTTTGTGCCCGCGCCAGTATCCAAAGAAGACGTAGCAAACCTGCCGCGTCATATAGAACGCAGTGAGAACGGCGCCGAAGACGAGCAGATAGTACGGAACATGCGAGATGTTCCAAGAGCGCGCGGCTTCGAGGATTCCGTCCTTGCTCCAGAAACCGGAGAAGAAAATCGGGAACCCGCAGAGGGCCAGCATACCCACCGCGTATGTGGCGAAGGTCCATGGCATATCGACGCGGAGACCGCCCATGCGCCGCACGTCCTGCTCCTCGTGGGAGCCGTGAATCACCGAGCCCGCACCTAGAAACAACAGCGATTTGAAGAACGCATGCGTAATCAGGTGGAACATGCCCACGGCGACGCCACCCAGGCCGAGTCCCGCCATCATGTAGCCGAGTTGCGAAATAGTCGAATAAGCAAGGATGCGCTTGATGTCGTTCTGCGCGATGGCAATCAGCGCAGCAAAGACCGCAGTGGCCGCTCCCACCCAGGTAATCACTGTGAGGGCCGCAGTGCTGCCGCTGGGTCCCGCGCCAATTTGCATGAGCGGATAAACGCGCGCGACGAGGTATACACCTGCGGCAACCATAGTAGCCGCGTGAATCAGCGCGGAGACTGGCGTGGGACCCTCCATCGCGTCGGGCAGCCACACGTGCAGTGGAAGCTGGCCGCTCTTGCCCGCTGCGCCGGCGAAGATGAGCAATCCAATGGCTCCGGCGGCGCTCAGGCCGAGCCCCGCGTGCTGTGTCAGCAAATTGGCGAGTGCCAGCCCTTCAAGCGAACCCACGCCGTGGTTGTAAAAGAGCAGCGTGCCGGTTTGCGAGAAGAGCCAGACGATTCCCAGAAAGAAAAATACATCGCCGAAGCGCGTGGTGATGAAGGCCTTCTTCGCCGCCGCGGCCGCTGAGGGCTTCTGATACCAGAAACCGATCAGAAGATACGATGTGAGGCCCACAATCTCCCAGCACATGAAGAGAAGCAGAATGCTGTTCGAGATGACCACACCGAGCATCGCCCCCGCAAAGAGCGAGAGAAAGCAGAAGAAGCGCGTGAAGTTCTCGTCGTGGGCCATGTAGCCCGTGGAGTAGATAAAGATGAGCAGACCGACAAAGCTCACCATCACCAGCATGATGGCGGCCAGCGGGTCGAGCACCCATCCCAGTTCGACCTGCGTGGAACCGAAGCGAAACCAGGTGAAATTGAAGATCTCGCGCACTACGGCGCCGTGCGCCCATCCGGAAAGGACATGCGCAAACGCAATTAAAGAAAGCAGCAGCGAGAAGCTCAGCGAACCAATGGCCAGCGCCGCCGCCGACTTGCGTCGCGGCTGCTTCATCAGGGCGATTACGCCTGCGGCCACCATCGGAACAGACGGAATGAGCCATAGGATCCGCGTGATCGACGACGCGGCAAATTGAGGAGCGAATGCAGCCGATTCCTGGATCAAGCGTTCACCCCTTCATCCTGTTGATCTTGTCGAGTTCGGCGGTATTGGCGTGACGATGAATGGCAATCACAAGTCCCAGGCCTACGGCGGCTTCTGCCGCAGCCACGGCGATGGAAAAAATGGCGAACATCATGCCGGTGAGCGTCTCTGGATGTGGCCCGTAACGCCAGAATGCGATCAGATTCAGGTTGGCCGCGTTCAGCATCAATTCAATACCGACTAAAACCAGAATCGCGTTGCGCCGCACCAAGGCTCCGGCGAGCCCGATGGCGAAAAGAAGCGCTGCAATGAGAAGATAACCGGCAAGAGGAGAGCTGGCGCCCGTCGTCAAGATCATGATCTGGGCCTCTCTTTCTCGTGCATGGCCACAATGACTGCGCCCACGGTTGCCGCGGTCAGCAGCAGGGCCACAATCTCAAGCGGCAGCACATAGCGGCCCACCAGCGCATCGCCGATGTCGTGCACCGTCACTGCGGGCTCGGCAGCTTGTTGCGGCACGAAGCGGACACTCTGCAGCACAGCCCATGCCAGCACGGCAAAAACACCTGCGGCAATTACCACGCCAGCAAACCAGCCGCGGCTGAAGACGCCTTCCTTTGGTAGCTCCGCCCCGTGCGTAAGAAGAATGGCGAAGACAATGAGGATAACCACCGCGCCGATATAAACCAGAATCTGCGCAAAACCGGTAAACTGTGCGTCAAGTTCGAGGAAAAGCAGCGCCAATCCGAGAAACGCGACGGTGAGCGCAAGTGCGCAGTGGACCAGGTGCTTGAGCGTTACAGCCGCGACTCCGCCGCCCAGAGTAATCACCGCGAGAATGTAAAAGACCGGGCTCAACGGGCCTCCAACGTTTCGAGCATGGCGCCGTGGATTGTTCTCTCCCACCCTAGCCGCAAAAACAAAGGCGCGGCGAGGGTGGGGCACCCATCCCCGTCTTCCGAGCCGACCCGGAAAAGGAACAAATACAGGTCCTTTGACTCCCTTCGCCCGTCGCGCGGGCTGCGGTCACTCAGGATGACATCGCTTTCTAGAATAGACATCGGATTCGGGTAGCCCTGTTCCCGCGTTCGCCTGTCGCCTCGGTCCCGGTTTTCACTCAGCATAGCGATAGCTCCTGGGACCGATGTTTTTTCGTGCCAGGCTCACGCGCCCCATTAGCGCATAAGCCGCGACGAGAATCGCGGTGCACACCACCCAGCGCGCCCATCCCTCGCCCATGAAACGCCACAGCGCAGTCACCAGCAGGTCAAGCAGGGTGAAGGGCAGAACAAACTTCCACGCAAAATTCATCAGCTGATCCTGGCGAAGGCGAGGCAACGTGCCGCGCATCCAGATGAAAACAAAAATGGAGATCAGCACTTTACCGAAGAACCAGATCCACGAAGGAATGAATGCGAGAAATGAGAACGGCGCAGACCAACCACCGAGAAAGAGTGTCGCACCCAGACCGGAGATGGAAAACATGGCGAGATACTCGCCGAGAAAGAAGAGCGCGAATTTGAAGCCTGAGTATTCCGTGTGATACCCGGCCACCAGCTCCGATTCGCCTTCGGGCAGGTCGAAGGGAGAGCGATTGGTTTCCGCCGTTCCCGCGATGGCGTACATCACAAATGCCGCAAGGCCCCAGGGCGTAAAGATGTACCAGTGCGGAAAGATCCCGGAGTATGTGTCCTGCGCCGCGACGATTTTCGGTAGAGAGAGCGAACCGGAGATCATGACGACGGAGACCGCAGAGAGCAGCAGCACCACTTCATAGCTGATCATCTGCGCCACCGCGCGCATGGCGCCAAGCAGAGAGTACTTGTTGCGGCTCGACCAGCCGGCCATGAAAACGGACAATTCTGTCGCCGCGCCCATGGCGAAAAAGAACAGCAGGCCCGCATCCATGTCGACCAACTGCATGTTGCGGCCCATGGGCAGCACCGCGAAGCCCATAAAGACCGTGACCACCAGCACAATCGGCGCCAGGAAGTGAACCACTGCATTCGCGCTGAACGGAACGATGTCTTCTTTGATCAGGGCTTTGATGCCATCGGCTGCCGGTTGAAAAAATCCAAATGGACCGACTCGATTGGGCCCGAGCCGATTCTGAATGCGGCCCAATCCTTTGCGCTCGAAAACAGTCGTGATTGCGAACAGGGCCGGGAAGAGGCAAATAATCGCGATGACGCCGAGCACTACTCCAGCCGCGGGGCGCCAAGCCGCCGGCAAAAAATGCACAAGCCAGTCACGAAGGAGGATGAAAATCTGGTCGAACTTTCCGGCCATGCGTTAGTGTCCTCCTCCAGCAGGCGGCTCAGTCGATGGCGAAGCAGGCTTCGACGCCGCGGCTGCCTTGGCTGCGGCTGCTTCTGCAGCGGCCTTCGCCTTGGCCTCGACTTTAGCCTTTTCCTCGGCCAGTCTTCCATCCACTTCGGTTGCCTCGGTCGGGTGGATCGAATGATAGTACTCGTTCGATCTCGCGAGTTCATGGCGATCGAGCAGCAATCCACCGAACCGGTCGTCCGTAGCCAGCTCGAATTGCGTGTCCATTTTAATCGCTTCAAACGGGCAAACTTCAACGCAGATCTGGCAGCTCATGCAAACGGAGATATCGATATCGAAGCGCGCCGGATAAAACTGCGCTTTGCCCACGTAGTCCGGCTTCTTGTCTTTGCTCTTGTCAATGTAAATGCACTTGGGCGGGCACTCTTTCTCGCAGATCTGGCAGGCCACGCAGCGTAATCCCGACTCCCAGTCGGCGCCATCGTAGACAAGAAAGGGAAATACACGTGCGTTCTCAAGGGTGGGAATCCGCTGTTCGGGATACTCGACCGTCGTCAGCCGCTCTTTGGAGACGTAGCTGCCGAAGAAATTCTTCGCCGTCTCCGCCATTCCCTTCAAAATGCCTTCACCGAGCAATGCATCCTCCAACGTCGTGCCGCGTGAACCGTGGACCGTGACTTCCACTTCTGTAATGAAAGCGCGCTGCTCACGGTTCACGACTTACCGGTCCACTTCCCCCAGAACAATATCCACACTGCCGAAGATCAGCACCACATCGGCGACATTGTGCCCCAGGCACATGTCCTCAAGAACCGTAAGGTTAATCAAGCTGGGCGGGCGCACACGATACCGATATGGATTCGGCCCCCCGTCGCTGATGAGATAAAAACCCAGTTCGCCTTTGGGCGCTTCGATGCGGCCATATGCTTCGCCCGGCTTGGGCCTGAAGCCGCGAATCTTCGCCTTCGGATCCATGATCGGCCCGGCGGGAATGTCGGGGAGCGCTTGTTCAAGAATCTTGATCGATTCGCGCATCTCGAGCACGCGCACCATGTAGCGGTCGTAGATGTCGCCGTGATCGCCCAGCGGCACGCGGAACTTGAAGCGGTCGTAGATGCCGTAGCGATCCACCTTGCGAATGTCGTAATTCACTCCCGACCCGCGCAGCATCGGCCCGCTCACCCCGGCATTCACCGCCAGCTCAGGCTTCAGCACGCCGACTCCCTGGCAGCGCGCCATCAAAATCTCGTTGGTTGACAGCAGTGCCTCAAATTCGTCGACAAAAGCCGGCAGCCCGGCAACCACTTTGCGCGTTGCATCCAGCCATGCTGCGGAAACGTCCACGCGGCATCCGCCGAAACGCATGTAATTGCACATCATGCGCGAGCCGGTCAGCGATTCAAACAGGTCGAGAATCTTTTCACGCTCGCGGAAGGCATACATGAGGGGAGTTCCGCTGGCGCCCATCTCCTGAATCAAAAAGCCGATTGAGGCCGCGTGATTCTGCACGCGTGTGAGCTCGGCCAGAATGACGCGAATGTATTCGGCGCGTTCAGGAACCTCCTGCCCGGCGAGTTTCTCCACTGCCAGCGCATAGGCCCAGTTGTTGGTCAGCGAGCAAAAATAGTCGAGCCGGTCGGTGTAGGGCATCGATGCAAGGTACGACGCACCTTCAGCGATTTTTTCGTGGTTGCGGTGCAGATAGCCGAAGACCGGCTTGAGACGGATGCAACGCTCGCCATCCAGTGCCACATCCATGCGAAAGACGCCATGCGTCGAGGGGTGGTGCGGCCCCATGGCCACTTCAAGCAGCTCTCCTTCGCCATCGGGCTCAATCACCGGCGGCCGGTTCCAGCCTGCAGCCCTCTCCGTCTTTGTCTCCACCGCACTCATCCGGCCACCGTGTTTTGTTCCGTTGTTCCCTCGGTCCCTTGTTGCCTGCTCTTATGCTCTTGCGCGCGCTTAAGCACTTCGTCGTGCGGCGTAGGCTCGTACTCAAAATCGTCCGGCTCCACATAGTCCTTGCGCATCGGGTGATCTTTGAATCCATCCCACATCAAAATGCGGCGTAGGTCCGGATGCCCCTTGAACACAATGCCGTAAAGATCGAAGACTTCGCGCTCCTGGAACTCAGCCGACCGCCAGATGGGCGTGAAAGACGGCAGCTCCACCTGGTCGCTGCGGTTGACTGTCCGCATGCGAATGACCAGCGGCCCATGCTTCTTCGCGACCGAGTAGAGGTGATATACCGCCTCAAGACAGCCGGGCTCGACGTGCTTGCGCGTCTCGTCGACGGTTTCCTCCACGGTCTTTTCGACGCCATCGACGGTCTTTGTGACTTGACGTGTCACTTTAACTTTTTCTGCAATCTCTTTGTCCGGCCAGTCGACTCCGGTGACATTCGACAGAAAATCGAGGGACAAATCGGGATCGTCACGCAGAAACGTCGCCACGGCGACCGCGCGCTCGGGCGCAAGGCGAAGCGAATGCTGCGCGCTGGGTCCAGGATTGGACACCAGCTCGACGCCAGCGCCCGGAACAGCCGCCTCAATCGCCGCCTTGATTTCTTCCACCGTCTTCAAAAAACAGCTCCTACCTTTTAGCTGCTAGCTCCTAGCCAATTCTTCGCCGCTGCGAGGATCTTTCTGTACCCGTTTCCCTGCCATCTTGTTCCCTCGTTCCCTGCTTTATCGAATCGTGATCGGCACCGGCCAAACGCCTTTGTTCGACGTCGGCTCCAGATCGTGTTCGCCCGGTTCAGGGACCGGAAATTCGCCTTGCGCATTGGGATCGAGGAAGCGCGGCCTTTCTTCCCCGGTCAGATGCTGCCCGTCAATCTTCTTCTGCAGCGTGATGAACGCCTGCAGGAGCGCCTCGGGCCGCGGCGGGCAACCGGGAATGTGCACATCCACGGGGATGTAACGATCGATGCCTTTCAGCACGTTGTAGCCCTGCTTGAACGGGCCGCCGGAGATGGCGCATGCGCCCATGGCAATCACGTAGCGCGGCTCGGCCATCTGGTTGTAAAGGCGCACCACTTGCGGGGCCATCTTCTTGGTCACGGTGCCGGAGACGATCATCAGGTCGGCCTGTCGCGGCGAAGGCCGGAAGACCTCAGCGCCGAAGCGCGCCATATCGTAACGCGCCATGGTCGTGGCAATCATCTCGATGGCACAGCAGGCGAGTCCAAACTGCATGGGCCACACCGAGCTGCGCCGGCCCCAGTTGTAGAGCTCCTCAATGGTCGTGACGAAGATGCCCTGCTTGCCCAGCTCGATCTTCAATTCGTTGTCTACTGCCATTGTCGCTACGCTCCAAGTGAATGAGTCAAGGTACTGAAAGGAGTGAAGGAAGTGAATGTCAGGGACAGGTTCGCCAGAGATCAACACCGCTCTTGGGTCTCACTTGAGTTTCAGACACCGATCGTGGTCCCCTGGCTCGCCGTTTCACCGTTTCACTTATTTCACTCCTTCACCTTCTTCGCTCATTCACCGGTCTTGATCCGCCTGCGGCGAATCACGCCCAGGTCAACACGCCCTTCGCCCAGGCCCACGCAAGCCCCTCAACTAATAGGAGAACAAACACCAGCATGGCGATGCAGGCCTCCGCGCTCAAGCCTGTAAACGCCACTGCAAACGGAAGGAGAAAAACGGCTTCCACATCGAAAATAAGAAAGATGATTCCGTAAAGGTAGTAGGCCGAGCGGAACTGGAACCAGGCATCACCTTTCGACACCAGACCGCACTCATAGATCGAATTTTTAATCGAGTTCGGCTTGGGCGGCGCGAAAGCTCGGGCCCAGAGCCGCGCCAATCCCAGCGGAGCCAGGCCAAACGCCAGCGCAGCAATGAATAAAACCGCCAATGAAAAATAAGGACTGGAGGCCATCGCAGGAAAGTAAACCCTACTATTGAAGCTACCAGTTGGAGGGTGGTTTTGGCTAAGTCGATGAGGCTGGCCAGCGCCATTGAAGCGGCCTTTTGCCCCGTTTATCCCATTTTATGAACCGTTTGCTGCAGGACCTGGCGCCGACGGCGGGCAGCGGGACGCACTCGACCCAAAAGCCATCGGGCAGAACCAGTCGTTTCCGGATAGCGATCCCAGGTCTGCGTCAACTAAATCTTGGCGAGCTTCTCATCCTTGAGGATGCGCTCATAGGCCGGCAGAGTCAGGAACTCGGTGAACACAGGCGCCAGCACCAGGTCGCGCATGAGGTTAGCCGCCTTCTCGTACGCGGCATAACGCGCTTCGTCCACTTTGCCCTTCTGCTCGCTCAACTCGTTTGCAATCGTGCTTTCCACCAGCGGCGCATCCACAACGCGGCCGTCGCTCATTTTGGCCTGGTTGTGCACCCATTGCCAAAGCTGCGCCCGGCTGATCTCGGCGGTGGCCGCGTCTTCCATCAGGTTAAAGAGCGGCACGCATCCAATGCCGCGCAGCCACGCTTCAAGATACCCGAGTCCAACGGCCACGTTTTGTTTCAGGCCGGCCTCGGTGATCGTGCCCTCAGGAACCTGCAGCAGGTCTGCGGCGGTAGCGTTGTAGTCCGGCAATTGCTTCGAGATCTGGTTGGGCTGCGGCATCAGCCGATCGAAGATTTCCATGGCCACGGGCACCAGGCCGGGATGCGCGACCCAGGTGCCGTCGTGTCCATCGCTGGCCTCACGCTCCTTGTCTGCACGCACTTGCGCCATGGCCTTTTCGTTGGCCACCGGGTCAGTCTTTACGGGAATATACGCCGACATGCCGCCCATGGCATGCACGTTGCGCTTGTGGCAGGTCTTGATGGCAAGTTTGGAATAGCTCCGCATAAAATGCGTCGTCATCGTCACTTGCCCGCGATCCGGAAGCATGGAATGAGAATCGCTCGAGAACTTCTTGATGTAGCTGAAAATGTAGTCCCAGCGGCCGCAATTCAATCCCGCCGAATGTTCGCGTAACTCATGAAGAATCTCGTCCATCTCAAACGAGGCAAGGATGGTTTCAATCAGGACTGTCGCCTTGACGGAGCCTCTGGGCACGCCGATCTTCTCCTGGGCGCGCAGAAAGACATCGTTCCACAGCCGTGCCTCAAGATGGCTTTCCATCTTGGGCAGATAAAAATACGGCCCGCTGCCTCGCTGGAGAAGTTCCTTGGCGTTGTGGAAGAAATAAAGCCCAAAATCGAAGATTGAGCCCGACATGGCTTCGCCATCGACACGAACGTGACGCTCCTCAAGATGCCAGCCGCGCGGACGCACAAACAGTACGGCGACCTTGTCGTTGAGCCGGTATTGCTTGCCCGTGCCAGGGTCGGAATAAGTGATGGTGCGCCGGATGGCGTCGCGCAGATTGATATGGCCTTCGATCAGGTTCGCCCACGTCGGCGTGTTCGAATCCTCAAAGTCGGCCATGAAAACTTTGGCCCCGGAATTGAGGGCATTGATGATCATCTTGCGATCGACAGGACCGGTAATCTCGACGCGCCGGTCCAGAATGTCGCCGGGCAGCGGAGCTACCGTCCATGCAGACTCGCGAACCTGCTTCGTCTCCGCAAGAAAGTCCGGCCTTTCGCCGGCTTCGATTCGCTTCTGCCGTTCGTGGCGCGCTTCGAGCAGCGCCTTGCGCCGCGAATTAAAGGTCCGCTGCAAATCAGCGACGAAGGCTATCGCCTCCGGGGTGAGGATGGCGGCGAAGCTTTCATTGACCGGTGCGAGAAGCTCTACACCCTGAACAGCAACGGATTGCGGCATTCGAAAGGCTCCCAGATCTGCGAATTTACCGCTGACAGGATAATTGGAAGCCGCGACGTCTGTCACACAATGCGGAATCGAGCCCGAGGACGGGCATCTTCGTGGCTGTTTACAGCAATTCCTGAGTAGCTGTGACCTGTCAGAGTTTTGCCGAGGTCGCCGCTCCCTGGGAGTCGCGTCGATTGAATGCAGTGGCTTCGGGATACAATGACTCAGGAATTGCGATAGACGTGGGCCGAAGACTCTCTAATCGTCATCGCCGGCTGCGGATTTGTTGGCGTGCGCCTTGAGCATTGCTGGCACCGGTGCATTGCCCATGGCATCCTTCCACAGAATAATGTTGAGCTTTTCCGTGGGGGCGCGGTCCTCGTGGCTGAAGTCCATCTTCATGCTGGCGCGTGCGCCAACAGCGTTCTGGGAATTCGCAGTATAGATCAGCCCGTTGTGCTCGTTCGTGTAATCCGCACTGTATGGCGGCTGATCGCCGGTACCGGTGAACAGCGAAGAAATCATGGAGCAGAAAGCGTCGTCGTTGTTCATCGGCGGCAGGCCGAGAAGCGCCTCCATGGTGCGCACCACGCTTACGGTCGAGTAGAAATGGCTGTCCACAAACGGTCCCCCATGCGGCCCGCGCGGCGAATACTTGCTGACCACGAGCGCAATGCTCCGGTGCGCATCCACATGGTCGGCGCCGTTCTGCGCGTCATCTTCCAGGATGAAGAAGGCGGTATCGTCCCAGTAAGGCGAGTGCGATATCGCATCCACCGCGCGGCCCACGGCCAGATCGTTGTCGGCGACGGAGGATTTCGGCGTCGGGCTGCCGGGGCGCGTTCCCGCGGTGTGATCGTTGGGCAGGCGCAGCATTACAAACGCGGGCATGGTGTCATGACCGTGCTCGCGGTCTGCCTCCCACTGCTTCAAATGGCGCAGAAAGATGTCCACCCTGATCTGGTCGGGAATCAGAAGATTGAAGTCCGGCGCTTCCGGGGCAAAATGGCCGACGAGCTCCGGCATCGTAGCTACATTCGAGACCAGTTTCGGAATCGCCCACGGCCACTTGTTCACGCCGCCGCCCCACTCAGCCGGCAGGCGATCACCGGGCGAGTAGCCCTTTTGCGCACACGCGGGTCCGGCAAGCATCGGGCCCAGCTTGGGATCGGCGACCGCGCTTTGATTGCAGAAGGTGGATGAGATGAACTCGCCGAAGTGGTAATAGGTCTTGCCGTGCGCCGCCAGATCGCCCCAGAGATAGCCGCTGGCGGGCGTGTTCACGTCGGGAATCTTCTGCAGCAGCGGATAGCCATCGGCCACCACGCCTTCGAAGTCGTATGGCCGCTCATCGCCGCGGTAGTTCTGTTGCCAGGTCTTTTCCAGATAGTCCGTGCTAATGGCCGCCGTGGACCACACATGGCCGTCGCCCGAGACTTCACCTGAATCGTAAAAGTTGTCCAGCACCCCGAACTGCAGCGCCAACTTGTGCTCGTTGGGCGTGACGCCCTCGCCATACATTGCCCACTTCGCTTCGCCATTGCCAACCGGCTTCCCGTTCTGCTCAAGATCACCGAGGATCTGATCGTAGGTACGATTCTCCTTGATGATGTAGATGACGTGCTTGATACGGTTGTGGGTACCGCCGCCAAATGTGATCTGCTCCTGTGCCGCCTTCATGCGATTCGACGCGATCACGTTGGCGGTCCACGCCGGCAGATTGTGCGCAATCTCACTCTCGTCGATCGTCGCCAGAGAGCCGTATAGCAACGTTCCAATGTAAGTGCTGCTACCGCGGCGGCCATTCGGCTCAGAAGGCACAATCCGCTGCGGAAAGTCGTTCGGCCCCGTTCCCTTCCCTTTGGCCGTTGCCACATAGAGCTTGCCTCCCGATTGCGACGGGACAGAGGCCATCGAGATGGGCATCCACTGCGTCGGCACAAAACCCTCCGGCTCCACCATTCCTGATTTTGCGGTCCTTGCCGTCAACTTCTTCGTGTCCATTACCGCGACCGCATCGCTGCCCAGGTTCGCCGCGTATAGACGGCTACCGTCGGCGTTAATGGCCAAGGCATCCGGTTCGGCGCCAAAGTAGCTCTGTGCCGGCAGGCGCGTGTCAAAGTAACCCTTCACCTGGAACTGCCCGCCGCCCACAATCACCGCCGCCACCGCATCGCGGTTGGCGAGAGCCACGTAAAGCATCTTCTGGTCCGGCGAAAGAACGAATGCGCAGGGATGGGTTCCCGGCGCAACCGGGTTCGAGGGCTTGAGCAAGGCCAGCTTGCGCTCGACCGTGCCGTGAACCAGATCGAGCTCCACGATCTCCGATGCATTCCACAGCGCAACAAAAGCTCGCTTTTCGTCTTTCGTCACGGCCAACGCAATGGGATACGTCGAAGGGACGGCATTGCTCTCCGACAAATCAAAGCGCTTCTCAATTGTGCCGGTCGCCTCGTTCAGCAATACCACGTCGTCCGCCAGATTCTCGGCGACCAGCAACTTCTCGTGGCCGGCATCACCCAGCACCGCAATCGCCGCCGGATAAGGAACTCCCAGGCTGCTGTCTTTTCCGGCAGGGAGTCGCGTCGTACGCCCGCTTGGCAACTGCACCATGGGCAAATGAATGATCCGATCCGGTGCGATCGTGCCGCCCGCGAACTTGTAGACCGCGATACCGTCGCCCGTGTCCCCCGGGTCTTTGCCCGCCGGATCGGAGAGCGAAGCCATGCTTGCATACATGTGGCTGCCATCGCGGCTGAACGCGAGCCCGGAGTAGAGCGTCTGCTTCTCGTGCGGCCCGGTGCGTGGATCCGGAAAATCGGCCAGTGCGCCCGTCCGCGTATCCAGAACAGCGAACGACTCGTCGTATTGCGACTCGTAGGTGCCGTAGCCGGCGTTCACCGTGACCACGTAGTGGCCGTCCGGCGAAACGGCCATCGACATGGGCAGGCTGTTCAGGCGCTGCGGATGCCCCGGCACTTCGCCAATCAATTCTTTGCTCGAAGGCAGATCGAGAGTCTGTGCAGGAAGGAGGATTGCGCCGAAAATGACTGTAACGGCGGCCGTTGCCGAAAAACGCACGGAACCCATCAAGAAATGACCTCAATTCCGATTCAACTTCGACCAGATGAATATACGATGAACGACCCTTGCTTCGGTTCGCCGTCAACGCTGCCTGAATTCTATCGGGCACACGAACAGGGATGCACTCCACCCTCTCCGCATGGGCGGAGAGGATGAACGCAGGGATGTTTGGCGATCGCCGCTTACGGATAGATTCCGCGAATCTGCACAGCCTCGGCCACGCGGCCAATGCCGAGTATGTTGGCAGCGATCCGCATCGGCACATTTTTGTCGAGGTGGATCTTGAGCACATCGCGAAACGACGACTTCATCACCTTCTCCAGCCGCTTGTAGATGTCAGCCGCCTCCCAGAACAGGTGCTGCTCATCCTGCACCCACTCGAAGTACGACACCGTGACGCCGCCCGCGTTGCACAAAATATCCGGGATGACAAAGATGCCCTTGCTCTCGAGAATTCTGTCCGCTGCAGGCGTAATGGGGCCGTTGGCCGCTTCGGCGACGATGCGAGCACGAACCGCACCCGCGTTTTCGGCATGAATCGTGTTTTCGAGCGCTGCCGGAATCAGGATGTCACATTGCGCAGCCAGAAGCTCATGTGGCAGGATCGGCTCGCTCTCCGGGAAGCCGTCCACGTGGCCGCACAGCGCCTTCATATGAATCAGCTCGGGAATATTAAGGCCGTCACGGTTGTAGACGCAGCCCGTCGAGTCGCTCACCGCGATAACCTTTGCTCCCGCGTCGTGGAGCAACTGTGCGGCGATCGAACCGGCATTGCCGAATCCCTGGACGGCAACGGTTGCGCCCTTGAGCGGCATGTGCAGGTGCTCGCAGGCGCATTCAATGGTGTAGAACACACCGCGGCCGGTAGCCTCGTTGCGGCCCAGCGAGCCGCCCAGGCTGATAGGCTTGCCGGTGACTACGCCCGGGATCATATAGCCCTTGGTCATGCTGTAGGTATCCATGATCCAGGCCATAGTTTGCGAATTGGTGTACACGTCGGGCGCGGGAATGTCCTGCTCCGGTCCGATCAACGGCAGAATCGCGCTGGTGTAGCGGCGCGTCATCCGCTCCAGTTCGCCGGCCGACATCTTTTTGGGATCGCAGGTGATGCCGCCCTTGGCGCCGCCGAACGGGATGTTGACCACCGCGCACTTCCACGTCATCCACGTAGCCAGCGCTTTCACTTCATCGAGCGTTACCTGCGGATGGAAGCGGATACCGCCTTTGGCCGGGCCGCGCGCCGAGCTGTGCTGCACGCGGTAGCCCTCGAAGCGGTGAATGCTGCCGTCATCCATACGCACTGGGACGCTGACCAGGAGCATGCGCTCGGGATACTGGATCATTGCGCGCGTATTTGTGTCCAGGCTCATGACGTTTGCCGCGGTATTGAAGTTCTCCATCGCAACGTCATAGGCGTTGGTTTGAATCGCTGTAATTGGCATTGGTGTTTCCTCCTTGCCTGGGCAAGACTGCCGAAGTCCCATGTTTCATTCGCCAAGGCGGACGGGCGTTGAAGCACCCGCCGTCTCGCAGCGCTCCGGCATTCGCTCAGGCGAAACTCGCTTCCTTAACCTGCGCGGTGTCGATCTGCGCCGCGTTCCGCGCCGACGCTCGGCCGCTCCCATAGACCGGAAGCAGCCATTTGCGGTATTGCGGCAGACGTCCGCGAACCGCATCGAAGTACAACCGGCGCAGCCGTTGCGTGACGGCACCGATCTTCCCATCTCCTACCGGGCGATGATCGACGCGCGTCACCGGCGCCAGTCCGACCGCCGTCCCTGTAAGGAACAGTTCGTCGCAGATATAGAGCTCGCTGCGGTCAATCGGCCGCTCCACCACCTCCAGAGCCAGCTCGTGCTGCGCCAGTTCCGCAACGCACTGGCGGGTGATGCCTTCGAGCACGTTTTCGGTCGCGCTCGGCGTCACGAACCGGCCCTTGCGCAGCATGAACAGGTTGCAGGTAGCGCCCTCGGCCACGTGGCCGCTTTCGTTCAGAAAGATCGCCTCATCGAATCCCGAGCGGTGCGCATCGTCGCTGGCCAGCGCACTGTTGGCGTAGGCGCCGCAGATCTTGCCCCGCGGCGGAATGGCATTGTCGTCGATGCGCCGCCACGAGCTGACGCCGGCATGCAGCCCGTTCTCGCTGTGCAGATACTCGCCGAAGCGAATTGCCACGACGGCAAAGGCGTCCTGCTCGTCCATGGCGACGCCGATGCGCTCGGCGCTCTTGTAGGCCAGTGGCCGAATATAGAGATCAGTACGGAACTCGTTGCGCCGCGCCAGTTCCGTTGTGATCGCGCACAACTCCTCAGCCGGCGGCACATTGATATGCAAGATCCCGCAGTTCTTCTTCCAGCGCTCGTAGTGCTCCATCGCGCGCAGAACGAACAGTTCCTGCTCGTCTTCGTTCCAGTACGCGCGAATCCCTTCAAATACGCCGGTTCCGTAGTGCAAGGCATGCGTCAGGATTCCAACTTTCGCCTCGCGCATGGGCACATACTGTCCGCCGAAATACACAATCGAATTCGGATCGCCATCCGCCTTCATCTCACACCTCCGCGAGCGATTCTTTATAGAGAACCCTTCCCCGCGCCAAAGCACGCTCGTCCAGTTCCACCCAGCGCGGGTTCTTCACCAGACGCCGCAGCGCCGCATCGACGCTCGCCTGCGGCGGCACGCCTGCAATCTCAAGCAGAGCACCCAGCATGATCATGTTCGACGCCCGTGCGTCGCCCAGCGCATCGGCCAGGCGCGTAAACGGCAGCGCAAGCACATGTACATCGTCGCGGGCGCAATCGGCCGGAAATTCATCTCCGTTGTAGACCACCCATCCGCCGGGACGCACGCTTTTGTCGAACTTACGCAGCGAAGGTTCATTCATCGCCACGAGCATGCTGGGCGAGGTCACCAGAGGCGAGTCGATTACATGGCGTGACAGCCGCACATGGCAGTTCGATGTTCCCGACCGCATCTCCGGCCCGTACGACGGCAGCCATGAAACTTCAAGCCCCGCATCGAGACCGGCCTCGGCCAGCACTTCACCGAGAAGCAACACCCCCTGGCCGCCAAATCCAGCGATGCGCACCTGCAGATCGATGTCGTGTTCGGGCGCCACGGCGTGCGCGTTGCCCTCAGGCAGATCCTCCTCCGCCACACCCAGAATCTGTGGAATGGACTCGAGCGACGGCCGGAGTGCCCCATCCAAGCTCGGCTTGTGTGGGATCGAAGCCGCATCAGCCGCTTCCAGCCTCAGGTTCGGGCCTGCAAGCCTCTCTTTCGTTCGGTCACAAAACACACCGAGCGGATAGGTCTTCTCCATCACGTCGCGAACCCAGTGTTGCGCATCCACCGGCGTCATCTTCCAAATGGTCGGGCAGGGCGACAGCACTTCAATCAGGCTGAAACCCAGTCCGCGGACTTGATTTTCCACGGCGCGCTTGATCGCCCGCGACGCCTGCGCCACCTGTTTGTTATCGCCCAAACCGACGCGCTCAATGTAGACGGGCCCTTCGAGCGTGCTCAGCAACTCGCACACGTGCAGCGGGTAACCCTCTGTCGCAGCGCTGCGGCCGTTCGGCGTGGTGGTGCTCTTCTGGCCCAGCAGCGTGGTCGGTGCGCATTGCCCGCCGGTCATGCTGTAAATGGCGTTGTTCACAAAAATCACAGTGATGTGCTCGCCGCGGTTGGCAGCATGCAGAATCTCAGCCGAACCGATTGCAGAGAGATCGCCATCGCCCTGGTAGCTAAGAACGATGCTCTCCGGGCGGCTGCGTTTCATGGCCGTGGCCACGGCGGGCGCGCGCCCATGTGCGGCCTGCACGTTGCCCACGTCGAAGTAGTAGTACGTAAAGACCGAGCAGCCGACGGGGCCGACAAGAATGGTCCTGTCCTGCACACCCAGATCATCGATGGCTTTGGCCAGCATTTTGTGCACGGTGCCATGGCCGCAGCCGGGACAATAGTGCGTCTGGTGCTGCAACTCGTCTTTGCGCTCATAGCGCTCGTAGAAGGCCTTGGCCCTGCCGTGCGCGACCGCGTACCCTTGAATCGCCTCGCTAGACATTTGCCATTCGCTCCTCTTCCACCACTCGTTTTGCCAGCTCATGCACGAATTCCAGAACCTCTTCGTGCGATGGCACGTTGCCTCCCATACGGCTGAGGAATTCGACTGGCCGCGAACCGTTCAGAGCCAGTTTCACGTCTTCAATCAACTGCCCGTTGCTCATCTCGACCACGAGAAACACGCGCGCCTTGAACGCCAGCCGCTGGAATTGCACCACTGGAAACGGATAGAGCGTGATGGGCCGCAGCACGCCGACCTTCACTCCATCCGCGCGCGCTTCGGCGGTGACAGCCTTCAAAATGCGCCCCACGATGCCGTAACCTACCAGCACAATTTCCGCATCTGACGTGCACCACTCCTCGGCGCGCGCCTCGCGCTGCTCGGCGATCTTGTACTTGGCCTCAAGCCCACGAATATGTTTCTCTAACCCATCGAAATCCAGATTCAGCGACGATGATCAAGTTGCCGCGCGTCTCCGCGGTGCCGGTTACGGCCCACGGTTTCACCGGCGCCTCAACCGCTTTTTGCGGAAAAGTCGACCGGCTCCATCATCTGGCCGATGAATCCATCGGCCATCACAACCACCGGATTGCGATAGCGATCGGCCAGTTCAAAGGCCAGCGCCGTCAGATCCGCCATCTCCTGCACGGAGTGTGGCGCCAGCACGATCGTGCTGTAGTTGCCGTGGCCGCCGCCCTTCACCACCTGGTGATAGTCGCCCTGCTCCGGGCCGATGTTGCCCAGTCCCGGCCCGCCGCGCGTGATGTCGGCGATCACGCACGGCAGCTCCGCGCCGGCCATGTAGCTGATGCCTTCCTGCATCAGGCTGATGCCAGGTCCGCTCGATGCCGTCATGGCGCGCACGCCCGCCGACGCCGCGCCGTAGAGCATGTTGATTGCCGCCACTTCGCTCTCCGCCTGCAGAAAGACGCCGCCCGCCTGGGGCATATAATTCCGCCGCAGCCTCGGCAATCTCGCTGGCAGGCGTGATCGGGTATCCATAGAACGCGCGGCATCCCGCAAGAATCGCGCTCTTGACGATGGCTTCGTTGCCCTTCATCAGTTGCTTGCGCATTCCGTCGCTCCCTCCACTGCACTTTCACCGGCCGGGTCTCCGCATCGCGGTCGTTCACCAGCCGGTACACCGTAATCGCTCCCGGCTCCGGGCAGACCATGAAGCAGATGCCGCAGCCCGTGCAGCCCCTTGCCCGCATACACTGCCGTCTTGTATCCGTAGTGATTCAGCCGTTCGCTCATCGAGATGACCTTGGGCGGACAGGCTTCTATGCAAAGTCCGCAGCCTTTGCACTCGTTCCCGTCGATCCGCAACTCGCCCCGATCCCGCTTGATCTCATTGGCCATTCGCTTTGTTCCTCCGCTTGGGTGCGGGTGCCCCACGTCTCGATTCCGAGACCTGGGATATCTCAACTCCGATCACGCGCCGTTAGACATACACAGCCTTCCGCTCGAGATAATGTGCGCGCACCGCAAAGTCTTCGAGCTCCGCCTGGAACTTCGGCTCCGCAATGGCGATCAGCGCCTCGGCCCGTTCGCGCAGCGATTTTCCGTGCAGGGAAGCAACACCGTGCTCGGTCACCACGTAATGCACATCGGCGCGCGACGTCACTACACCAGCTCCGGGCTCAAGCACCGGCACAATGCGCGACAGAGCGCCGTGTTTCGCCGTCGATGGCAGCGCAATAATCGGCACCCCGCCCTTCGACCGCGCCGCCCCGCGAATAAAGTCTGTCTGGCCGCCAAACCCGCTGTAGGGCCGCGTGCCGATCGTGTCCGCACATACCTGCCCCGTCAAATCAATCTGCAGCGCGCCATTGATCGCGACCATTCGATCGTTTTGCGCCACCACAAATGGGTCGTTGGTATAGCTGATCGAGCGGAACTCAAAACTTGGATTCTCGTGAATGAAATCAAAGAGCCGCTTGCGTGCCCAGCACAAACGCGACTACAGCCTTGCCGCGATGCAGCGTCTTGTGCTCGCCGTTGATCACGCCCGACTCCATCAGATCGATTACGCCGTCCGGACACATTTCGGTGTGGATGCCCAGGTCGTGCTTGTCATCGAGACAGTGCAGAACCGCCTCGGAGATGCCGCCGATGCCGGTCTGCAGCGTTGCCCCATCGGGAATGAGCGCGGCCACGTTGCACGCTACGCGCAGGTGCAGTTCGTTGAAAGGCTCGGTGCGCAGCTCGAGCAGCGGCCGGTCGCTTTCGACGATGGACGAGATCCGGCTCACGTGCACTGCCGTGTCGCCGTGCGTGCGCGGCATCTGCCGGTTCACTTCGGCGATCACCGTCTTCGCGCAATGCAGCGCCGTCAGCGTGCAGTCCACTGTGGTTCCCAGGCTCATGAAGCCATGCGCATCCGGGGGCGAAACCTGCATAAGCACTACATTCAGCGGCAGCGCTCCGCTCTCGAAAAGGCCTTCGATCTCGCTCAGGAAAATCGGAGTGTAGTCGGCGCGGCCGTTGGCCACGGCCTCGCGCACATTCTCACCGAGAAACAATCCGCGATGGCGGAAATGCCCTTCATACTCCGGGCGCGTGTAGTCCGCACTGCCCAGCGTCTTCATGTGAACGATTTCCACGTTGCGCAACTCGCCGGCGCGCGCCACCAGCGCGTCGACAAGAACCGAAGGAGTTCCGCAGCCCGACTGAATCCAAACGCGATCGCCAGACTTTACCGTCGCCAGTGCTTCTGCGGCGCTCATGCGCTTGCGCTTGTACTCCTCGATCCAGGTCATCTTGAGCCGCTTCCGCTCGTCCCCATTCGCTCTTGCATCGGCGCTGCTTTTCCCGTCACGATTCGTGCCTCCGGGTTATACGCACGACTCCCTCTAAACCCGCGTTATTCTGCGCTTTGGCACTTCCAATCGCAGTGATGGGTGTCACGACCAGGGGCCGAAAAGCAGCGCAGTTTTCCAGAGATTTCTCGCCGCTGGGCAACTCCGAATCACGCAGGCCGCGGCATCGCGCAAAGACGCGGTGCACCGGCATTTTCTGTTAGCGGTTAACGGGTCGCGACCGTTGCTTGCACGAAACTGTTAGCGGTTAACAGCTAGACCGCGAAAAGATCTCGCGACCTGTTAGCGGTTAACAGTCTTTGCGTGCCTTGCCACCTGATTTTTTCTGTCGAGGATGGAGAGTGAAACTCGCTGGGGTCGAAGCTGGAGTTGCCACAAAAAACGCTTCACCGTGAACCCAGGTGGAGCGGACACTTCATCGCAATTCCGATAAGCGAGAAATCTTCGACCATTCCGGCACCCGACTGCGGACGCCGGCTTATGCAGCCAAGCGACGCTTAGTTGCTCTTGCCCGAATCTCCTGTCCATTGGGAGGGCAGGTCAACTGCTACAAGAGCAAATCGAGTTTCCCCAGGCGCTGAGCTCTCGAATCCCACGATGTGTTGATGGTGCTCGGATCCGGCTTTCAACTCAAAGCCGCCGTGCCCTGCATGGTACCCGTAGCTTTTGCCGTTGTTGTCGATCTGCACATTAGCTTTCCCTTTATCGGAGCAAGTGAGCCCTTCCCTGGTTGCCCTTGGCGTACCGACAGGAGCGTTGTCCTGGCATTCGAGGACATCGCCGTACCGGTCCAGCGCGTTCTTGTAAAACGCGACAACTTTATCCTGGCTGTCGGCAGTCATGTAGTTCACCACCTTCACGCGCAGCTCCCACTCGCCAAAGCCCATGTGAATGTCGGCCGACTTGTCGTTGTCTTTGTCTGGCGCAATCTGCGCACCTGGGTACATCGGCAGGCCGAGGTCGGCGGCTGTCGTCTGGTTGGTGTTTACGTGGATGCCGCCAAACGGCGTGTCCACGCGCACCTGCTTGTCTTCGCCGTTGGCGCCCTTGTCCACCTGGACCCGGCATCCGTTGACTCCGGCCGCAAAGACCAGGCAGCCGAACAAGCCTGCTGCATTGAGCAATACGTTGCGTCTCGATCCCCATATCATGGCAATCGCCCTCTGGCACGGTTATACGCGGTCCAGCGTAAAAAGGTTCCCGAATCCGGGAAGGAGCAGAGGCTCTCAGGCCCGTGAATAGCCGCGCGTAAAAGCTGGTGGCTTCAGCCTCGGAACGATCGATCGGGTGAACCGCCAACTAGATCGGCTCCTGAACGATCTCTTCGTCAATGCTGCGACGGCTTGTCTTCCTTGCTGCTGGTGCCCCACAAAATCGACACCGCAAAGACGGCAAGAATGACCGGGACTACGAAGTATGGGGAATTAATGTGCATTGTGCAGGCTCCTCGCTGATCTCAGGGTAACAAATTCGTGGACCGTGAGCCGTGATCGGTTCACGGTTCACGGTTTCGGCGCACCGATCGGGTAGTCCACTCGAATCGTCAGGATCTCATAGGGATGAATCGGTACTTTGACCACGCTGCCCGTGACCGCGAGCGGGCTGCCTTCCGGTTTCTCCATCATGTTGGTCACAGTTGCGGCTGTCGCGCCCGGCGGAACATGGAATTCGGCCGTAGAATCCTTCCCGGCCCACTCGTATGCACGAAAAATCAGTCCGTTGGCATCCTCGGCCTTTTTCACCGCGGTCAGCACCACGTTGTCCGGCCCCACCGACGCGAACGAGTAGTCGGGCGGCAGCGATCCCGGGTGCGCTGTCGTGACCACGGCTTTCAGCGGGTAGTCGTATTCCCACCCGTGCCGCACCGTCAGCGCGTCCTTCCAGGTGCCCGCATGCGGATACAGCGCGTAATGGAAATGCTGATACCCCTGGTCGGCGTTGGGGTCGGGCCACGTGGGCGAGCGCAGCAGCGTGAGCCGCAGCACGCTGCCCGCGGCATCGTAGCCGTACTTGTCTTTGTTCAGCACGCTCAGCCCGTACACCTTGCCGTCCTGTCCGTTGCCGGAAAGATCGGCCCAGCGCAGCGCCGGAACTTCAAACTGCGCTTTCTCCCACGAGTTGTTGCGCGTGGTCGGCCGTTCGATGGTCCCGTACGGAATTTCGTAGGTGGCAAAGTTACTCGTAACGGCGAGCGGAAACGCAGCCTTCAGCAGGATGTGCTTCTCATGCCAGTCGATGTCGTTGTCCACGTCGACAATGTCGCCTTTGAGCGAGATGGTTTGAATGAATTTCGAGTCCTGCCAATGCGAAGTGACCCGAATGGCTGTAGACCCGTCCGACCCAGTCACCGATTCGACGGAATCAACTTTCTCAATCGTCATTGGCGGCACATCGAGCGTCCCGGGATCGATGTTCCACGCGTCATATTGTTTTGGCAGGTCCTTAAAGAATTGCAGTTGGTTGCCGCATGCACCGGGAGCGAACATCTCGTCATTAGACCGCTTTAGGGTCAGGCTGGTGATGCAGCCCGTGGACTTATCCACTGCTGCAACAATATCCTCGTCTTGCAGGACGAGTTTGTTTCCATCCGATGCCGCAGACGGGGCAGCCGCATTCATCTGCACCGGCCTGGATTCGACCTCAACCAGTTTGTAGCCCAGGGCCGGAACATTCGAAGCATGGATTGCAAGTTCGGCAATGCCGGTCTTCTGGTCGAACTTCAGAATCCTGCTTGAGTCCCCCGACGTATCTGACACGACTGGCGCAGCGCCGGCTCCGGCAGAGGGCATTTGCACTTGAGCAACCACCTCTCCCGACCGCTCCCAACCCAGCGGGTTATACACCAGAACCGGAATCCCCTCACCGGACGTTTTGACCTGTTCCGCGGCCGTTCTCAGCGCCGCCGCCGAAATCTCGTCCGTCGACATGCGCACCCAGTCGTAGTCCTTCTGTGCATCCTTATAGATGACGCCGATGCCGGAGCCGGCCGCCAGATCGTGGAACTGATTGAAGAGCACCTTCTTCCAATCCTCGGTCAACTGCGCATCGGGATAGCTTTTGCCGTCAAGCCACGCCAAGGACGACCATTTCTCCGCATTCAGCACTTCCTCTTCCGTGGTGCGCATGTTGTGCTTGTGCATGGCCTGCGTGGTGTAGACGCCACGGTGAAATTCGAGATAGAGTTCGGAATCCCATGTCGGAATCGAAATCTTGCCAGGCACTTCCGCCGGCGGTTCGTATCCCTTGGCGATCGACTGGTAGTTCCAGGTCGGGCTCTCCGGAGCGACTTCTTTCTCGATGGTCGTGAAGTAGTTGATCGCGGTCCCGAACTCATACTTCGGCGTCACTGGAGCGCCGCCATCCGCAGCCACCGCATCCGCGCCAGGGTCTTTCCAGTGGAATCCCTCGTCGAGCATCGCCCGCGTGGGTCCGCCGCCGTGGTCGCCGACGCCGTAAAGGTCCAGCATGTCGGTCATGCCCGGCGAACGTTCCCGCGCAATCGCCATGTCGCTCGCCAGACGCACCGGGTTCAGCGTCAGGTTTACGTAGTCATGCGGAAAATACGTGAGCACCTTCGACCCGTCGGGCGACTCCCACCAGAAGAGTTTGAACGGCAGCTCGTTGGTGTCGTTCCAGGTCATCTTCTGCGTCACAAAATAGTCGACGCCGCTCTTTTTGTAGATCTGCGGCAACTGCCAGTTGTAGCCGAACGAGTCGGGATTCCAGCCGACCTTCACGTCCACGCCGTATTCCTTCTCGAACCAGCGCTTGCCCACCAGCAACTGCCGCACCAGGCTCTCGCCGCTGGGCATGTTCAGGTCCGGCTCGACCCACATGCCGCCCACCACCTCCCAACGGCCCTCCTGGATGCGCTTCTTGATCTCCGCATTCATCTCCGGATACTTGTCGGCCATCCATTCGTTGTAGGCCGCGGCAGACTGCGTGTAGGTGTAATCGGGATATTCGTTCATCAACTGCAGCGCGGTGCCGAACGTCCGCTTCACAACATCCACCGACTCGGTCCACGGCCACAGCCACGCCGCATCGATGTGCGCATTGCCGTCCTCGTAGTATGTCGCAGTCTGGACCAGCGGCCGCAGTGCTTCCATCTTTCCCTGCGCGGTCTTCAGGCTGGCGTCGAACTTCGCTTCATCGTCAGCACGCGCGCTTCCGCTCGCCTGCTCCGCCGCATCCAGCGCACCCACATCCACGGCGCCAATCGCATCGTTGAGAGTGCCCATCTTGCTGCTGTCTCCCGGTGCAAGGCTGGGCACAAGGACGGCAGACGTCAGAAACTCCTGCGCCAGGTCCTCGGGATTCGGGCGGCTCTCGGGAAAATCAATGCGCAGCGTTGCGCCGCGAAACTGCTTCACGTCCACGGTCTCCAGCAGCTTGACTGCTACGACGACTTTATCGCCCGGCTTGGCGTCGTCAAACAGAACAATCGGCTCCATGTCTTCGCCCATCGCCACTCGCCGGCCGTTGAAGTAGAGAATCTCCGGAATCGGCCCGTTGGCGCTGGCGCGGAACTGGAACCAGACGCGCGCACCGGTCAGGTCGTAGCCGTGCAGCGTATCGGGAATCTGAATTGCCTGGCGAAACCACACAGAATCCGTGGAGGTCCGCTCCCCCGCGTTCGCGGTCTGCCATCCACTGTCGTCCAGGCTCACTGCCTCGCCGTGTGCGAGATCGCCGGTGTGCATCTTCCACGCGCCCGCAGGCAACTGCGCCAGGCTCGTCAGCCGGTCGATCACAGCGCGTGAGGGTGCCGGCAGGTTTTCTCCTGGCGGCGGAGCGGGCCTCCCATGCTGAGCCGTTGCAGCCTGTGCTGCCAGCAACGCTCCGATCGTAAACAGAAGAATCGAACAACCTGGGTGCGCATGGAATGATCTTTTCATAGCGGAATAAACCTCCGCTGCATTGTAGGACATCGGCCCGCTCCGAAAAAGGCGGAGCCACGCTCCCTCCCAGTAACCGGCGCACCGCGCTCCGGGCAATTCGGGTATACTTCCGCCGGACAATGTGTACGGATTCAAATCGCACCGGATTCCAGCATCGAGAAAATCCTATGGCGCCACAAAAAATTCTCCGCAGGTTCGCAGCCAGCGCTCTTCGCTTTTCGGCTCTCGCAGCGTTGATTACCTGCTTCGCAGCAACGCAACTGCGCGTCGGCGCTGCGCGGCAACACGGCTCGTCGCCGTTGATGAAGGTGTTGCCACTGTTTACCGCGCCCGATGTGCCAGCGATGGGACCGGCTGAGATCGCCGTCCCACCGCGCAAGCCGGAGTCGATCAAGCCCATCCCGCCTGGCCTTCCTGGCAAAGGCCTGAAGGAGCATCCCATGCTTTACATCGGCGAGGGATACAACAAGATGTTTCTCATACTCCACGGCAAGGTTGTGTGGACATATTCCACCGGACCTGGGAACGAATACGACGACGTATGGATGCTTTCAAACGGCAACATCCTTTTTACTCGCATGCAGTACTTGGCCGAAATCACCCCCGATAAAAAGGTGGTATGGCGCCTGGATGCTCCAAAGGGAACCGAAATTCATACCTGCCAGCCTATCGGCCTCGATAAAGTGCTTTTCATCGAGAATGGCCTGCCACCGCACCTCATGGTTGTGAACATCAAGACCAACACGGTGGAGGTGGACCATGTGCTGCCGGCTCCGAGCACGACGGATCAAAAAACCGTTCATGCGCAATTCCGGCGCGTGCGATATACGGCGCAGGGAACTTACCTGGTTCCGTTCCTCGAAATGGATAAGGTGGTCGAATACGACAAGGACTTTAAGGAAATCTGGAGCTACGACGTGCGCAGTCCTTGGGCAGCGATCCGCCTGAAGAACGGCAACACGCTGATCACCGACGAACACGATGTGTCGACCATCGAAGTGACTCCCGACAAGAAGATCATCTGGCAGATTTCGCCCGCCGACATCCCTTCAAAATACGACTACGGAAATTCGCAGTCGGCCACGCGGCTGGCCAACGGGAACACCATCATTTGCTCGCGCGGCGGCAAGGCAGAAGGGCCGCAACTGGTCGAGGTGTCCCCGGCCAAAAGGGTGGTCTGGGTTCTCCAAGATTGGACTGATCTGGGTCCGGCCACAGCAGTCCAGATTCTCGATGATCCAGGCGTTCCCGAGCGGCCCGGCGACTCGCAGCATTGAGTCCTCCGGAACTCCGCCGGCATAGCAGAGGCTCGGGACTCCGAAGCTCTCACATTCCCATAATATGGTATGCGCGCCCATCTTGCCGCATTGGAGTTCCCTGCGCGGTGTGCGCTGTCACATCACCTCTAACGGCCGCACGCTCAACATGAAGGCATGGACGCGGCGACCCTCATTCTGATTGCTCCATGTACCTTCTTGTTCGGCGCAGCGCTGCAGATTCTGGTGGCGCGCCTCTTCTCCGCCCGGGCTAAAGGAATCCTCGCCTTTCTCACCTGTTTGCCGGCCATCTTCGCTGTCATCGGTGTCGCCCCGCTGGTTCGCAGCGGCGCGGGTATCGACTTGAAGCCGTTGCCTTGGGACGGGCCTCTCGCCATGGTGCTGCACGTCGACGCGCTGAGTGTGCTCTTCGCCTTCATGGGAGCCTGCATCGGGGGCCTGGTGCTTCTCTACTCGATTGGCTACATGGCGCACGACAAGTCGGCCACGCGCTTCTACGCCACGATGCTCGTCTTCATCGGCGGGTTCATCACCCTGGTATATAGCGCGAACCTCTTCATCTTTTATCTCTGCTGGGAAGTGGTCGGCCTCTGCTCGTTCTCGCTGGTGGGCTTCTGGTACACCAACCGCGAAGCCGTCAACGGCGCGCGCAAAGTTCTGCTGATGACGCACATCGCCGGCTATGGCCTGCTGGCCGCGATCCTGATTCTCTATCACCGCACCGGCAGCGCCCTGTGGACCGACCCCGCGGTTGCGCACAGCATTGACCGGCGGTATCTTTGCCATCTGATGCTGGTTGCTCTCGTGGCCAAGAGCGTGCAGGTGCCGCTGCATACATGGATTCCGGAAGCCATGGCCGCGCCCACACCGGTGAGCGCGCTGCTGCACGCCGCCTGTTATGTGAATGCCGGCGTGTATCTTGCCGCGCGCATGCACAGCTTTGGAGTGTGGCCCGCCGCGTGGGGCGAGACGCCTGATGTGGGTGGGCACGATCACCATGGCCGTGGGCGTGATGTACGCGATGGTGCAGACCGATCTGAAGCGCATGCTCGCCTTTTCAACTGTCAGCCAGATCGGCTACATGATGATGGGCATCGGCATCGGCACGCCGCTCGCGATTACGGCCGGTCTGCTGCACTGCCTCAATCACGGCTTCTTCAAAGGCGGGCTGTTCCTCACTGCCGGCTCGGTGCAGCATGCCGCAGGCACGCGCGACATGAACAAGCTCGGCGGCCTGGCCCCGAAGATGCCGCGCACCACTCTTTCCTGGCTCATCGGCGTCGGCAGCATGATGGGCATTCCCCTGATGAGCGGCTTCGCCAGCAAGTGGATGCTCTACGCCGCGGCGTTGCAGGCCGGCTGGGCTGTGCCTGCGATGGTTGCATGGGCGGTGAGCCTGGGCACGGTCTTCCTGGGAGTCAAGGCCACCAGCGCGGTGTTTCTCGGCCCCACGACAAAGCACACTGAAAGACGCGCATGAGTCCCCCGCCTCCATGGTCTGGGGAATGGGACTTCTGGCCGCGGGCAGCGTGGTTCTGGGCGTTGCGCCGCAATTGGCCGTTAACTACTTTCTGAATCCCGATCCTCGCGCGCGCTCGGTCTCGGGCGCCGGCGTGCATGTCACCTGGCTCGGCCTCTCGGCCGATGCCGGCAGCTTCTCGACCGACCGGCGGACTGGTGCTGGCTCTGGTTTCGCTGGTGCTGGGCGGCGTCATCTACGCCCTTGCTTATGTGGCGCGGCCGGCTGCGGCTGCACGTCGGGCGGCGGCCGCGCTGGCGGGCGCAGGCGGCGGAATCTTCACCGGCGGCGAGCCGCTCTCCGATCAGGGCCGGCTCACGGCCGGCGACTTCTCCGAGATCTTTCAGCAGAACTGGCACTCGTTCTTCCGCTGGTCCAATGTGGATCGCGTCTATCTGGGCGTCTGGAGCGGGTTGCAGGCCGTCTCGCGCGGGCTGGGCGTCGCGTCTCCTGGATGGAGCGGCAAGCCGCGTTCTCGTCATCGTGTTTGCGGCCGCGGTGTTCGCCTGCGTGCGCTGGGTGGTGCCCGGGAACGTTCAACCTCGAGCTCCCGGTGGCGGCTCGTTCGCGCAGATGCCGCCGTATTGGCTGCGCATTGCCATCGCTGCCGCGGCCGCTCGCGACTGCTTCTGCTCGTCAGCCCTCAGCGGCGCAAAGGAGATCCCGCTCTGGCCGCTGCATTGATCGTCGGCGGACTCACAGTCGCTGGCCTCATGGTCTCCGCTCCCTGGCTCCGGCTTGGCCTTCTCGAATTCGGCGCGCTGCTCACTCGTGTTCGCGTCTGGATGACGGCGCGCTCGCGAGCCGCGAAATTGACCTACCTTGCCGTCGTCCTCATCTCCGCGCTGATCGCTGTTCGCCAGCGACCTGCTGATCGAGCGCGGCCAACTCGACTGGGCGCGCGCGCTGCTGCTCACCAGCGTCTGCGTCAAGCTGGCCGCGGTGCCGCTCTTCTTCTGGCTGCTCGCGCTCGCCGACGAACTACCTGCGTTGGTGCTCGGGCTTGATCATCGCCGTCGTCGATATGGCGGCCTTCGGCGAGTTCTATCATCGAGCGTCAGGGAGCTCCCCGGCCTGCTTACGCCGCAGGCCGTTGCTGCTTTACGCCGCCGCAGCTCACCTCGCTGCTGGCCGCGCTGCTGATGCTCACGCAGCGCAGCCTGAAACGACTGCTGGTTCTCTCCACGGTTGAGGATGTGGGCTTCCTGCTGCTCGGTGTCGCGTCGGCCAGCTTGATCGGTATTCAGGGCGCGCTCATTGCCGCATCTACGCACGCGCTTGCCAAGGCGCTGCTCTTCACTTGCCTTGCCGCGCCCGAAGCAGCGGGCGCACTCAACACCGAACCCATCGCCCTCGCCACGCGCTACCCGGTCAGCGCCTTTGGATTCCTCTTCGGCATGCTGGCCATGCTCGGCGTGCCGCCGACTCTGGGGTTCATCGGCCGCTGGCGACTCTATTCGTCCGCGCTGCAAATCGGCCGGCTCACCCGCTGGCGATCTTCATTCTCTCGTCGATCTTTGCGCTCATCGCGTATGTGCTCGCGCTGACCCGCAACTGGTGGGGCCCGCCGGTGAAGAACCGCTCTGCCCGCACATGCCGCAGCGCGAGCCATTCGCTGCTCAAGGCCGCGATCGTCGTGCTGGTGGTGTTGCTGCTCGCCGCCGGCATCTGGCCCGGCTCGCTGCAAATGCTGCACGGGGGTGCGGCCATGAAGCTCTGGAACCGATTGATGTGCTACTGCGCGCCGCCGCAGCCCCTGGCTCTTCCACATGAACTCCGGCAGTTGCAACGGATGCGACATCGAGATCTGTCGCCAGCCTTTCGCCGCGCTACGACGCCGAGCAGTTGGGCGTTCGCCTTGAAGGCAGCCCGCGCCACGCCGACATTCTTTGCGTCACCGGCCCCGTCACCCGCAACTGCGGTGGGCGCAGTTAAGACTGTCTACGACCAGGTGCTCGGGCCCAAAGCCGTCATCGCCATCGGCTCCTGCCCGGCCACCACTAATGTGTTCATTGACAGCCGCACGCTCGATGGCCCGCTCAACAAGCACATTCCCGTCGATGTCTTCGTTCCCGGTTGCCCGCCGCGGCCCGACGCCATCATCCAGGGCGTCGCTAAGGCGGCCGAGATCCTTGCCGAGCGCGCCGAAAGCTCGGCCGAACCCGATTCGGCTGTGGTCACATTCGTTGGGGAGGTGAAGCCATGACGCTGCTCACCGCTCTCGCCCGCCTACTCATCTTTCCCGGCCTGCTGTTTGCCGTACCGGCAGCGTGGTTCTTTCTCTGGGTCGAGCGCAAAGCTGCGCGCGCGCTGCGGCACCGCGGCGATGGCGATCAAGGCTCCCGCCGAGAGCGCGGCCAAGACATAGGCGAGGCGGTGGCGCGTCCGTAGCGGCGTCGTCATGGTCACCTCCCCTGACCGCCCAGACCCGGATCCGAGGCTGGCTTCAACCGAAACGTTCACGGCGGACGGAATGTTCCGGCGGCAATACGGGACGGCCGCGAGGCCGTGAAGGCCGCTCGGCGGCGGTGCCGCGACGCCTCGCTCTGCTTATTCCTGCTGCTTCTCTTGGCAGCACGTCACTGGCGGCTCTTCCTCCCGCGTTGTGCAAAAGTCTTGGATACCGTTGAAAAACTCGCCTCGAGAGCCGCCCTGATCGGTTAAAATGAGCAAATCATCGACGGTTGGGGGACCGAGGGGATGATGGGGCAGCAAGGGGAGCTGCAAGAGCGGCTGTTCTATGAATTTCGGCTCGATGAATACGTTCCAGCCGATCATCTTCTGAAGAAAAATCGACCGTGTTTTGGATTTGAGCGGCCTGCGTCACGAGCTCGCCTCGTTTTACAGCCACACGGGCCGGCCTTCGGTCGATCCTGAGCTGATGGTGCGCATGCTGCTGGTCGGCTACTGCTACGGCATCCGGTCCGAGCGGCCACTGTGCGAGGAGGTGCATCTCAATTTGGCGTACCGGTGGTTCTGCCGGTTGGGGCTCGAAGGCGAGGTGCTGGATCATTCGACTTTTTCCAAGAACCGCCACGGCCGCTTCCGCGAGGCCGGCCTGTTTCGTCGATTGTTTGAATACGCGGTGCGGCTGTGCATGGGCGCGGGTCTT
>CAWDKT010000019.1:0-152259 GCA_963802955.1 uncultured Acidobacteriaceae bacterium | reverse complement strand
GGTTCCATACTGCCCCACCTCGCTATGCGCCTGAAAACAGGCTCTGGTGGTTTTCAGAAAGCAGTACTGCGGGTTTACGCGGTTGAATATGAGCGCGTCGTTTCAGAGCCTGAGCGGCTTGCTCTCCAAGATGTCTCTGTTAATCACCCAAGGACCGTCTGCGAAAGGATGATCGGCGGGGATTTCGCCGCGATCGATGGCCAAGCGGAGCGTGCGGGGGCTGATATCGAGACAAGCTGCAGCATCGGTCAGGTTGACCCATAGGTTTTGTTCATCTGGCTTATAACAGGGGATGCGGTTATGGCTGCGCAAGGCGGTTACCCTCTCACGTGTCCAGCGGTTGCCGCGTCCTGTGAGATGACCGTTGCGGTTCAGGACGCTGGCGATGATGTCGTCGCTTGCAATGCGTGCAAGGACAGCGATGGCTTCGATCAACTCATAGGGGGTCTGGGTGCTGCACTGACCGCGTCGACGGCGAGGAAGGTGCAACTCGGTATGAACGCCTCCTTTCCAATGGATGGTCAGAAGGAGTTCTCCCTGAGAACTGTCCACGTCGACCAGCACTTCCTCGATGAGCGTACGCACAATACGCTTCTTGAGTTGCGCACTCGTGGCCGAATCGGTCCAGATCGTCTCGAGCTGAGTGGCGAGCTGGTAGAGGTCCTCGCCGGTGCCAGCTGGAGTCTGGTCAACAGTCGCGCTGTGCTGATGAATGCGCGCCTCGATCTCGTGCACGTGCTGTAAAGCCAGATTCCAGCGCCGTTCCAACTCCGCGGTGACCAGCCGGTTCTCTGGATCAGCAGCATCGTACTGCCGACGGGCTCGATCAGCTGCATATGTGGCCGCCTGTCGATCTCGTTCCAGCGCCTCCAGCACATCGTCCCGTTGCCGGGCACGTTCTTCATGGGCCAGCATGGAAGCTTCGATAGCTGCAGGTTGAACCACGCGAAGCACCTCTCTGCCGATAGCCGCATCGACGGTGATGCCACCGAACGCGATGCAACGAGGCTCACCGTTGTCCAGAAATCCGCGCATGCACGAATACCGCAATACGTCATGCCCGTTGCCGGTATATCGTACCGTCAGCTTACGTCCGCAGCGCCGGCATCGCAATAGCCCAGCCAAAAGCGCCTGACCGTTACGCGCGGCGCCAGGCTGGGGCTCACCCTGGTTGTTCTGCTGAACCATGCGCTGAATCTGTTCGAACTCATCCCAGGTGACATAACCCTCATGGGCGCCTGGGATCAGAGCCAGCCACTGGTCTCTCGGTTTCCGCCGGCAGACATGATGCGCTCGGACTCCCTCGTAGCCTATGAGATGTTCTGTCTTGCCGTAGCTGTAGGCTCCTCCGTAAACCGGAGAAGTCAGCATACGATGCATGGAGCGATAGACGGGGCGCTTCCACCTGGTCTTGCCGTTCGGCGTACGTGTGGGCACTTCCAGCCCGTGTTCCAGAAACCACATCAACGTCTGGCGCACGGTGCCCAGTTCGGCGAACTTGCGGAAGACCAGAAGAATGGTCTGCTGCACGCGCAGATCCGGGTCCTTCTCCAACCGCTGATCTTCGCTCTTGACGTAACCAACAGGAGCCGACACGATCAGCTCACCCCGGCGCGCCTTCTCTCTGCGCGCTTCGACCGAACGCTGACGCAGCAAATCAAGTTCATACTCGTTCAAGCTGCCCTTAAGGCCCAGAAGCAGACGATCGTTGCTGAGCCGTGGCGCGTAAACCATCTCCTGGTCGACCAACACCGTGTCGACAACGCGGCAGACTTCAACCAATTGTTGCCACTCCCGGCTGTTTCGTGCAAAGCGGGAGACTTCACGGGCTGCAACGGCACCAACCTTGCCCAGGCAGACTTCGGCGACCATGCGTTCAAAGCCTGCACGTGTCACCGCCCCAGCCGCGGAACGTCCCAGGTCCTCGTCGATGACCTCTATCTCGCGCCATCCCAGTTGCCGCAGCCGTGCTTCCATCGCATACTGCAGCTTCTGGCTCTCCAGGTTATGAATCACTTGGTAGGGGGATGACTGGCGAACGTAGAGAATCGCCTTGCGTTCCAGATGCTGTGTGCGAACCTTCTCACTCATCGCCCACCTCCGCTTGCGCGCCGGGGCGAAGTTCCTTCGCGAGGTGTTCGTTTATCATCCGGGCCAACAGGCGAAGCATCCGCTGATAGGCTTCCTGCGGTACCTGCGGCTGTGGCATCGTCGGAGCAAATAGCTCGCCCTGTCTGGCTCTGAATCGGGACGTTATCGACATCAGCACCTCCTGAGTCACTGGAAAGATGCTGCGCCTGAATCACCCTCGATTCAATACGATCTGCGTCGGACGACAGGAGCGCTCGAAGCGACAGCAAAGCGCTGCCGCTCACATACGCCAGGCTCTCCTGCTTCATCTCACTGCAAAGACCGGAGTCGAACATCCACTCCGGAATCTCCAACGAAGCCAGCCAGTTCAGCTCGTCTCGCACGCAACGGAGAACTACACTCCCGCCTCGTCGCGCTTCGCCTCGAACGCATACTGGTTGCCCATACCATGGATGCCAGCGATAATGCACTTCTCGAATGCAGGTTTTATGGGTGTCTTGTACCCCAGTTGTACAACTGCGAGCGTCCACACAGCTCGCTCGACTATAGGACGCCGGACGAGTTCCGGCGAGCAGGCTATGCAAATGTGGAAAGCACAGAACGCTTCCCACATTTACACAGCCACGACGGCGGCTGCGAGATAATCTCGGAGCCAAACCAAATCCGAGAAACTCCAGTTATCAGTGGTTGAGAAATTGGGGGCAGGTCAGATGGAACGTTGCCTGATTCTGGCGCATTTGCACTCCGGCAATCCGTCCTATACGGATCCAATAAAATCCCGGTTTATGGTATCTGTTTCAGATTCAGAAAAGTAACTGCCGAGTTAGCTGGCTGTCGGGTGTCTGTTGACAGGCTCCTGGGCGGCGATACATCCAGAGTTGCTTCCGTCTGGGTATCCACGGAACACAGTTTCGTTAGGTATGCGGCATCATTGAGGGACCGAAACCGCGTAGGATGCATCCTCGCTTACTAGATCACTCTCATAGGGAATTATCCAGTCCAACCAAGTGTTCCCATTCGGATAAACTCCACTGTAGGAATAAATTACGGATTGATTCAAACTTGGGTATGCAATTTTTTGAATCTCACTTGCTGTGTACGCATAATTCACTTTCAGAAGGTATATATAACCATTTTCCACGACCACGTCGAGGGCAAAACCGAAGGACGGCCCCGCAAGGAGGCTGACGGGGGTCGTCGATATGAAATGTCCAGTTCCATCATTTGGAAAGATCGTTGGCCCGAACTCCGACAATGGATAGGCAGTCGTGCCGGGTTCATTTCCTGCCAGGTATACGTCAAAGACACCCCTGTTCTCAAAGTCGATCAGCTCGGCGGCGTATATCTGCTTCTTTGCCACTGCCGACGCGGGAAGGCGCGTGAAATCTTGCGTGAAGGTTCCATCCCCGTTATTCATCAGGAAGTATGGCGTATTCGCTACGGAAGTATCGGTGACCAGGATATCCGGGTACCCGTTCCCAGTGATGTCAGCTGCGGATGCCCCGTGGCAGTAGCAGGTAAACGGCAATGTCACATTGCTGTAGGTGCCGTCCGGTTGACTCAACAGAATATGCGGCTGTTCGCCGGGATAGGGTGGTCTGTCGAAGCCATGGCAAGCAAAGAACACATCCGGCTTCCCGTCGTGATTGAAGTCTGCGATAACCGCTTTGCGTGGATGCAGGCAACCGGTCGTATTTGCGAGAATTTTTGACGTGTTGTCTACCCAAGTTCCTTTTGCGTCCTGTTTGTAGAAGTAGATCTTGCCGTAATCTGTCGCGGTCGAGGGGTCGTTGGGGTTGTAAAGCAAAGTATGCAGTACAAGCGATAACGATCCGTCTCCAAAAAAGTCAGCCAGCCCAAAGGCGTTGGAGGTTTCATCTGGAATAGAAACTGAATTGATGTCGAGAGCGTTCTTATTCAGATACGAAGTTGGCTTGACATCGGTGACTAGGAGAGACGCGCTGCCACTACCGTTTCCCCCGACCCCAGTGCACGTCAAACCAAATTGATAATTTCCGTCCGTTGATTGCGTAATCGATTCGCTACCGGACGTTCCTTCGCTTCCATTCCAGGCACCGGAAGCCGTGCAGGCAGTGGCATTTGTTGTTGACCACGTCAATGTTGACGTAGCTCCTGGCTCCACCACTCCAGGACTGAATGACACAGTAACTGTCGGTGGAGGCGTTGTTACCATAAAGTTCACAGCGCCGGACGTACCCCCGCCTGGAGCAGGATTCGTCACCACTACGGCATACGAACCAAGATTAGCCTGGTCACCAGCGCTCAACGTGATTGTCAATTGGCCCGAGTTCACGAATGTTGCCGTGTGCACCACGCCACTGTATGTGACGGTCGAGCCTGACACAAAATTCATGCCATTGATCGTCAGCGCTTGGGCAGCCGTGCCCGCGGTAGTTGACGAGGGAGATAGGGTCGCGATACTAGGCACCGGATTGTTTACCGTGAAGCTGACTGAGTTCGATGCGCCTCCCCCCGGAGTGGGATTCGTCACGACTACGGGATTAGCGCCAGCCGTACCCTGGTCGCCGGCACTCAGCGTGGTTGTCAATTGACCCGAATTCACGAATGTTGCGGTGTGCGTAACGCCACCGTAAGTGACGGACGAGCTCGATAGAAATCCGCTGCCATTGATTGTCAGCGCTTGGGCAGCCGTGCCCGCGGTGGTTGACGAGGGAGATAGGGTCGCGATACTAGGCACCGGATTCGGAGTCGGAGTTGGAGTTGAAGGGGCAGAACCTCCCCCACCACAAGCGCCAAGTTCAACCGCCAGAACAAGGCCCGTGCCGGCAAACAGGCGATTCCAGCTAATCCCAGATGCCAAGAAACGAGTAGGGGTTCGACCTCTCATTGACGTGCCCTTTCTTTGACTTTTCCGGTTACTTTCCTCAAGACACAACACACCGGTGTGCTCGAACTGACAAAGGTGCTTCCGAGCTGTTCAGTTTGGATTGCAGTGTGGTCATAGTCCTGAATGAGAGGGGACCTTCAATCAGACCGACCGAAACCTAGATTATTTGCAAGATATCGGTGTTCCCAATCGACCACAACTACCAAATGGTATATACGAAGAGATTCACATGGTCTGCGCGGGAGTCTGAGGCAAAGTCATAATCAGCCTGACCATATCGCTCTGGCGGCTGGTTCCTGTTTTTTCGAGCATTTTTTTAAGTTGTTGACGAATTGTACCGATCGAGACGTGTCGGAGGATGGCAATCTCATCTGTTGTGTAACCCATCAAAAGGCCATTCGCAACCTCTGACTCTACCGGCGTGAATTGATAGATGGTGTGGAGGATTTCATCAGGGAACTTGACTGGTGTATTTGGGTCAGTGACCAGGAGCAGCAGCTCAGCTCCTGTGCTGATGCGCTGAACAGAAGGCATTGCGCAAACGAGTAGCTGCAGGTTTGGCTTGCCGGATGGACGCTCAAGAGAGTAGGCGTGACCAGGCTGATTTTCCGTATATGGAAATGAAGGAGAAGCCGCGTTGATGAAGAGGCTTTTGAGCGCGCTTCTGGATTGATTATCGCTGGCCACAAGCTGATTGTTGACTAGCGCCAGACCATCACCATCGCGGACCAGGGCCTCTGCCGTTGCATTCAAGTGCACGACGCGACCCTGCGTGGTAATCAAGAAACTAGCTGTGGCACAGGCGTCTGCCATTGCCTCAGCACTTGCAAGCTTTTGCTTCGTTACACCCAGTGTTCGACGAATCTCCAGCGCGGTCTGGATATGAGGGATCAGAAGTTCGAGTAAGGCTATTGCGTCAGGATCCATCGGCCCCTCTTCTGGGGTGCGCCAGATGCTGATGGCATCGAACAATCGAGTAGACAAATTAATTGTGGCAATGGTGGGATGGCGAAAATTCCAGTGCACTAGAAAATCCCTATAGATTTCAGTATCGAGCATGTTGCGATTGGGGAACAGCTCACGCTCTGTAAATACACCTGTTTTAGCGATTCGTACAACGGCAGTTTTAAAGGGATCGTCTTTTGCAAATCTTTCGTTATAGCTTGACATCACCGCCGGGTCATTGAGCTGGCCACCCTGGGCTAACGCAGCGAGCCCGGTACAACTATCAGCTGAAATAAAGTACCCATTTCTTGATTGTGTATGCTCACTGACCAGCATGAGAAATTTCTGCCACAGCTCTTGCTGGAGCGGGGCTGAGTATAGAACTTGCAACAGCTCAGAAAAAGCGTCAAGTGCAATCATTGATCGGGTTCCGGATATTGCTAGCATCCTATTACTCGGAGTTGGTTCAGTAAATAAAAACCGGAGCGTCCACCGTATTTCTTGTACCGCTCAACTGGGTTTGCAATACATTAGCGCTCAGTGAGCCGATTCGCCGTTTTCTGCAGATCGAAGAACGACCGAGCGTGGTCGCGTTTTCGTCTGAAATCCCGTGTACTTGTAGCGTACTCAAGAACCGCGTTTCCTGCGTTTTGACAGTTTTGAGCGTCTAATATTTTCAATAACTTATTTAGAATCAACAGGTAACGGTAATCCGACCCCCTCCCGGCACCATACCTAAGGTCCTTTTGAATCAGTAGTTGATAAAAGCGCGAAATTGTTCCTGCCAAGTTTGCACCAAGACTTCCGTCACCGGCAGCGGTCCCCTGCGGATTCCGGACCGCTTTGTGTCCGAGTGACGTTGCCTTTCTCATTACGTTCCTTCGCACACCTGCCGATGCACGGCACCCAATCTCGTGAGGCAATGACTGGATGGACCGATATCGAATCGGTGCACTGGCCATCGCACCGTCGGGATTTCACTGCCCCTCGCACATCTCCCGTCGTCGCCAGGTGTGCCGCTGCGCAGCAGCTTGCCTGTTGCCGCGAAGATTAGCCGAGCACGCGCTTCAGGCAGAGCGCGCCGGCAGCGACGACTGCCAGACAGCCGGCCAACGTGCCCACGTGAGACTCTGCCCAGAACTCGTAGCTGCTGTCGCGGGCGCGGCTGCTGAACGAACCGTGCGCTCCATGATCGCCTGGCACGGGCTCATACAAATTGTCGGTCCTGTCGAATGGCTCGGCTCCGTCGTACTGCTGCGACTCATATCCGTTGCGCGCCAGAACGTGATCGGCGAAGGAAGGAGCAAGCTTGTTGCCGAAGATGGCCTTAACGGTAGAACCGCCGACGAAGTACTCGCGGCGCTCGGGATGATGAGCAGCATAATAAATGGCCCGCGCTGCCACTTCCGGCTGAAAGATGGGAGGTACGGGCTGCGCGCGGCGCGGCATCTTGTTTCGCACCCATCCAAATTGGGGCGTGTTGAGCGCCGGCATTTGCACCATGGTGGTGCGCACTTTGCTCTGGTCGTGCAGCAACTCGGTGCGCAGTGCGGCAAAGAATCCAAGGACTGCGTGCTTCGACGCACAGTAAGCCGCCTGCAAGGGAATGCTGCGATAGGCCAAAGCCGAGCCGACGTGGACAATGGTTCCGCGATCCCGCGGCAACATGCGCTTGAGCGCGGCCAGAGTTCCGTAGACGTATCCGAGGTATGTGACCTCTGTGACCCGCCGGAACTCGTCGGCCGTCATCTCTTTGATGGGCGCGAATACAGATGTCATCGCGTCGTTGACCCAGATGTCAATCGGACCCAATTCGTTTTCCACTCGCTCGGCGGCAGCTTCCACCTGGTCTGGCTTCGCCACATCGACCTGCAGGACGAGCGCCTTGCCGCCCAGTTCTTCCACGTCGCGCCGTGCGCCCTCCAGACCGTCCACGCCACGCGCGATGAGTCCGATGGCCGCGCCATGACGCGCAAACTCTCTCGCCACTGCTCGCCCCGCTCCAGCCGACGCTCCTGTTATTACTACCACTTCGCCATTCTGCACAAGTACCTCCATTGGCGGTCCCCACCGCACTCTAGTTGTGATGCAATGATCGGTTGCAATGCGATCATGTCCGCCCGACGCAGCGCGGCGTGCCCGCGGAGCAACCTCGATCTTCACTGAGGCATCTCCTAGAGCTGTACATCGAGAACGGAGCTCCTCGCGTGCCGCTTGCTTGACCCGCGGTCCCAATCACAACTTAGTCATTCATCCGGGCTGAGATGGCAGAGACGGCTGTCCCGAAACCGCTCACTGAACTTTGGGACATGCCAAATTCGCACTATGCATGGTTCGCAACCGTAAATCATAAAGAGCTTAGCGGGCTGATTCCGGAGGTGTTCTTCCCAGTTTTCTGTTCCCATCCGTCGTCTTCGTCACGCTCTATTCCGTGCCGTTCATCGACAAATTGCTCACCCGCGACCCGCGAACTCTTCACGCCCTGCGCCTTCCATTGCTACACCCATTCAGCACTGCCCTCGGTTGCGCGCCCTTCACATTCCTGGCGGTTCTGGAGTTTGCCGGCGCCGACGTTGTGGCTGCCGTCGTTTCGGGAGGCTCCGTCATTGCGTTTCGCACCGTACTGCGCATCGCGGTATTTGTGGTGCCGGCGCTGGTTGGCGCCGCAACCTTCGGCTTCTGTCTGATTGCAGACCAGCCGGTGGGGAAACACGAAGCGGCTCGGCGCGCCGGAAACAGCAAGCCGGATCATGCGCACTCTTAAAACGCCGCGCCCGCCTCAGAACTGCATTGCGGATTTCATCCGTAGCGGCGAGTCAGGCGCGGTTTCTCATTGCGAACTCACATCGCTAAGGGTTACCGCGCGCCCGCGCCAAGGAGCGGATCTGCCCCCTATCTTGACTTCGTTTCGCGCTTCCGGCGGAGATGGCGGCTGAACGGTGGCCCGATCGGTCGCGCACTACCAACTCTTCTTAATCAGAGTGTCCACCGCGAAGCCGCCGTTTGGGTCACGCGTTGCGCTGATGGTGACGCGGGGCGAAACCTTGTACTGCCCCTGGATGGTTTGCCCTTGCGTCGTAGCCACATTGGTTGAGAACGTGACGAACAAGTTTCCCGTGATCCTCTGCTGGATGGTCAGATTTGCTCCTGGGGGTCCTGCTGCCGTGCCGCCGGCCAGCACCGGGCTGATGGATAGCTGTGAAATCCCGGCGGCTCTTGAGATGCGGCTTGATACCTGGTTTGCGACCTGCGAAGCGACGAGACTCTCTGCCTGCTGGTTCATCGGCGTGGCGTTCATTGCGCTGGCTTCCGAGGTCTGGCCGAATGCCAGCAAATTGATAATGTCTGCCTGCGGCAACGAAGGGTCGGAACTGTATTGGGTACGCATCTGGTCAGCAGGCCCGCGAAAACGCAGATCGATTTTGTATTCCTGAATCGTCGTGGTCAGCGAGACATTCAGTACCGGCTGAGTTATCGTTGGGTTGATGAACTGGACGGTTCCGCCGTTGAGAACAAATCGGTGGCCTTGCAGAATTGCGTCGCCGCTGGTCAAATTTACGCGGCCCAGAATCACAGGCTGTGCCGCTGTCCCTCTGATCTGAAGATCGGCAGAACCGTCAACACTCAGCGTCCGGCTCTCCAGGTTGGCATTGCCCGTGGAGTCCAATGCAATGTTCAACTGAAGGTTCTGCTCAAACCCCGGCTCGGTCGGCGTCGCCACTCCCCCTGAAACCTGGCTCACCACCGATGTCAGGTCAAAAGCAGGAGTGAATGACATATCCGCAAGCTTGATTGATCCGCCAAGAGCAGCATGTTCTGTGGAACCAGTAAGGCGCAGGTTGCCGTTGATGGTTTCACGGACACCTTGCGGATAGAGGATCCTGGCGCCCTGGACCTCTGCGCCCAGGTTGAATCGAATCGCTGGTTGGAAATCGACGGAACCCTGCGCCGTCACATCGCCTCCACCAAGCGTGCCGTTGAGCTTCGCAATCTCGACGCGGCCGTTGGTCAACGTCAGGACCCCATTGCCGTGTTGCAGCCCGACGGGAGAAGTGTCGGTCGACAAACTGGCATCGGCAATATCGATTTCTCCGGCAAATAGATGGCCAAGGTTCGTGCTATGAGAATTGACATTTACTTTAAGCTGCCCGGAAGCCTGCAAATTCGGGTCGAAGATTCGCAGGATTTGCAGGTTCACGGCGCCTTGCACATCGAGAAAAGCAGGCGCATCATGGCCGACCGGAAAAGCTCCCTGCACGCTCAATTTGGTATCGGTTCCTTGAATCGTCAGCGGATGTAATGTGGCATTCCCATTTTGCAGATCGGCCTGGATGGGGGAAGCGGCCAGTTGGATGTTGCCGTACGCGACGCGAAGAATGGGAACCGAAACCTGCACTTGCAGTTGACTTCTGTCCTTCATCGGGCCATGCACCGTGGCGTGAACCTCTGTTTGGCCAGTCAGCCCAGGTCCTTCGTCGGGTTCGTAGGCGGCCATAAATGGCTGGAGGGGGATCGGTTGTGTGTCCAAAGAAGCGTCAGTAAGATAGTCTCCACTGAGATTCACCTGCGCTTTTCCGTGAAGAGATGCGTTTGCGATCGATGAGGCTAGTTCTAGGTTGGCAACGTGATTTGCAGCGTTCACCTGCAGCCTAGTTTGCGACAAGACTTGGCCGCCGATCGCGAGCTGTGGGATTTCAAGAGTCGCATCGAGTTCCGGATTGCTAAAGGTCCCCTGGCCTTGTGCGTGGATTTCTAAATCTCCCTTCGCCTGGATATCTCGCGCCTTGGTCGCATCGAGCTTCGCGAGGTCAATCCCTTTCGAAGTGAGTTGAGCGGTGTAGGTTCCTGCATGAGGATTCGTTGTCACCTGGGCTTGAATCGATCCGGCCGGAAGTTCGACTGATGCAGTTGCCTTCACTTCATTTCCACGACCGGTGAGGTCAATCCTTGCCTGAGAGACGGGCTCTGAAAATGCCGTGGCATCGGTCAACCGAATCCTGGCGCTGCCATCCGGGGCCATTGCGGCGCCGTGCAGATGAGCATTGGCATTGATCATTCCGGTCACCGGGAGCGTGCGTCCGGCAAGCTCGGCAATCGTTGTCATTGGGACGCGCGATGCAGTCATGTCGATTTGCACCGCACTTTCCCGGCTGAGCGCCCAGTGCCGAAGGTCGACGCCGGCGTTCCCCACGACTTCAGCTTGACCCGTTGCTTGCAGGTGAAGGTTGCGGAGGTCCGCATGCGATGCGCTTAAGTCGACACCGGCAGTGAGCTGCTTCCACTTTGTGCCGTTGTATTCGATATTCTCGCCTGAAAGCTGGCCCGTAAGGTCCGGTGACGTAGTTGATCCCCGCACGGTTCCATGGAATGAGGCTTGCCCCTGCAAGGCGGTTGCTGATGTGTTCTTTCCGGAGGCACGGAAAACATCGATGAGTGTCGCGACTTCGCTGAGGTCGTTCGCCTGCAAATTTAAAGCGAGACTTGATTGGCGGCTGACCGTTCCATTCAACGCTACATTCAGTTGCGAACTTTTAAGATAACTGTTATTGAGCGCCAGGCTGCGGTCCGCGTTCGAGTACACCGCATGGAACGCGCCTTGAATGGGCACCGCCTGGGTCCTGGCGGTGTTCGCAGCGGCCGATTCTCGAATCTTTCCTGACGACGATCGGGCAGCGTTGCCGCTCAGCGTCAGGTCTGCGCGCGCGATTAAGTCGCCGATCGTCTTTCCCCATGCGGCCGTGGCGGTCGCGTCCGCAGTGCCGCTCACGGAGACATATTTTGCGGACCTGGACCTGCCCATCGCCTGCTCCAATTCCGCGAGGGAAACATTGTGCAGATTGATGCGGACACGCGAACGCGAATTGCCTCCGATTGCCTGCATCGTTCCATCGGCCGTCAATACGCCGCCGAGGACATTGGCACGAAGGTTTTCGAGCGAGGCATTCCCGTCCGCGAGAGAATAATGGGCCCAAAGATTGGCAATGCGGGTGCGTGCTGTTGAGGTATTCATGGCGAACCCCGCGCTACTGAGGCTGCCATCGATCGCCAACGACTGGAGCGCGCTTTGGTTCGCTGACTCTTGATAGTGAAGCCCACCCGACAGACGCACAGAACCGGAGGGTATCGTGGGTTCATTAAGAATTTGGGCGGCCTGGTCGCCGTCGAGCACAACGTCGTACTTCGCCTGCACAACAGGATTGCTGAAGTTCTCAATCGTTGCACTCACGGTTGCATGAGAAGGGCCCGCGGTTACGGTACCTTGCTTGACCGTGAATCCCTGCGGGGTTGCCGCAAACTCCACTTTGAGATCGTGCTGCAACGGCCGAAACGTTCCTACGATCAGCTTTCCCTGGGAGTAGGCGAGGCTGCCGCTATAGCGCGTGAGCGGAGCGCTGAATATCGAGTCGAATGCAAGATCGTGCAGATCGGCCGAAATCGCATGTGGGCGCGAGTTGTAATAGAGCTCGCCGCGTGAGATTTGCGCATGGCGAATGCCCAGTTGAAAGAGACCGGTATGGCTCGATCCGCTTTGTTCTGGGACGGGCAGGTTCGATCCGCCATTCTTGTCCACCACAATCCACGCTACTGGATGGTCGATCTGCACGTTGTCGAGGTACCACGTCCCGTGCAAAAGAGACACCACGCGCACACCCACGGCGAGATGATCGACCTCAAGCACTGGCGGACTCGTGAACGGGGCGGCGCCGGAAATCCGGATTCCGTAGAGGTCCGCGCTCAGCGTCGCAAGGTGCGGTGTCAGATTCTCGATTTGAACGCGCGCACCCAGCGCATCGCTGGCTTTTCTTTGCACCAACCCGAGCAGATACCGATGGCCCCGGTTTGTATTCACGACCGCCATTATTGCGCCGCATGCAAGCGCGACGACGAGCGCCAGGGCCGCCCCGACCCACGCGATCACCCGGAGAACCGCGTGCCTCTGCCGCGAAGCGCCGCTCGCGCCGCTCGGATTGTGGTCGTGTTGAATGGGACTCGCCATAACTCTTCTCAGAAAGCTTGGCCAATTCCGACAAAGTATTCGGTGGCGCCGATTCCTGGAACCGGATTAAGGTTGCGGCCGATGTCAAAGCGGATCGGCCCAATTGGCGTGGAATAGCGCAGCCCCAGTCCCACGTTATTCGAGTAGAGCTCTGTGAAATCGTGGAATCCAACCGAGGGGAAGACGTTGCCGCCATCGTAGAAGACTGCCAGCCTAAGCCCTTTCTTGATCGGCAGAGGGATTCGCGCTTCCGAATTCAGTATGAGAAGTTCATTGCCGCCGCTCGGGACCTGGATGAGTGTGCAGTTGGAACTCGATCCGCTGCCGCAGACTTCGACCTTGCGTTGCGGGCCCGCGCTGTCAAGGGGAAAGCCGCGAAGAGAATTGCCGCCTCCGCTGAAAAACGCCTCGCTGAGAGGAACGAAGCTGTTAGAAAACGGCTGAGCCAAACCGATGCGAACGCTGTCGGCCCATACGATGTGATGGAATTTCTCGAGATAGAATGCGGCTTGCCCGGTGAGCTTTGCAAAGTTCACGCTTGAACCCAGCTTACTGGCATTGAAATCCAATTGCACCGTGTCCAACATGCCCCTGTGTTCGTCGAGAGGGTTGTCGCGAGTGTCGCGGGTGACATTTGCCGAGAGCGTTGAAAGCCTGACATGCTGATCGGGTCCCGGCACCAGGCTGGGGATCAGCAGGCGAGTTAAATCCACCTTGCTGTATCCGTACTGCGTGAAGAGGATGGTCTTTTTCGTCTGTCCCAGTGCATGCTGAAATTGCAGTGTTCCCTGCTCCTCCTGCGAGGAGAAGATCGGGTTTTCCTCGTCGCGCTCGAAAGAGAATGAGGTCGTTGCCTTCCACTGGGACCATCGGAAATTGGGATCAATATAGTAGGCTGCACCGCGCTGATCGAGCCTGCCTGCAAACCCCGTGAAGGAGAGCGATGCTCCTTTGCCGAACAGGTCGTTTCGCGTGTATTGAAACGTGCCGCGCGGGCCGTAGAATGTTGCCTCGCTGGTGGTGAAGTTCGACGGCAATCCGATAGGCGGAAGATTCGGCAACGCCACCGTTCCGCTCGGAATGCTGCCCCCGCGTTCGATCACCTCAAAACCAAAGCCATACGTAAAATCATTCCGCTTGGATTCGTGTACCTTCACCAGTACATCGTCCTGCTTCTCCGCGGTAACCGGCGCCTTCGGGTCCACCTCGGCCCAATCGAACACACCCGTATGGTTATAAAGATTGCTGCCGGCAACCAGAAGCTCCGACTCCGTGAGCGGTTGCCCCTTTTTGATGCCGGCCACGTCCTGGTCGATCAGCTGCTGCTGTGCGTGTTCCCTGCCCAGGGTAAGCAGATTTCCTGTCGTCACTTTCGGGCCCTTCGAAGATCTGATAGACCACATTGATGCGATGCGGCTCGTTCTTCGACACCTCGCTGGCTGTTTCGCGCAAGCTTGCGATCAGGTAGCCGGCCTTCAGGTAATTGGCGATGATGCCCTTGCGGTCATCCTGGACATCGGCTTGCGAGTAGGGCCGCCCCGCCGCGATCTTTAATCCGTTGGGCTGCAAATTGAGACTGCGGAAACGTCTTTGCTCCCTCGATGGTGAGCGAATTGACGATGTCCCGCGGTCCTTCCACCACACGGAATGTAACCTGAACATTGCTGTTGGCGCGCTTTACATCGGAGCTTACCTGAACATCTTCGAACCCTTCAGACTGGTAGACGGCCTCCAGATTCTTTGTGCTTTTTTGCAGTAGCTGGTCGCTGAATTTTCCCGGCGAGAAGAAGTGCTTCTTCTCGATGGCGATTTGTGGCGTAAGCTGCGAAGACGGAAGGGTCTTGTTCCCGGTTATGTGAACACCGGTTACCCTATGTTTCTTCTCCTTCGTGATCTTGTAAACGACCGTGTCGGACTTTGCTCCATTCGTGAGTTGGGACGCTACTTTCACGTCGAAGAAGCCTTTGGACTGAAAGTAAGAGACGAGCGCCAGCCGGCCCTCGGCCACCGTTTCATCGTCCACGCCAACGCCCTGATAAATCGGCAGCACTGACTTGCGTGTCCACGACCATAGATGAGCACCGTCGATCTGCACACGGGTCAAAGGGCCGGGATTCGCATTGAAGTGAATATCGGCCCGGTTCGTCGCCGCATGGAATTCAGCACCTGTGAGCTCTACCTGTGCTCCCAGGTAGCCTTTTTTTCCAAGCGAACTCTGCAAGTACTTAGTCGCTCGGTTCACGGTCGAGTGATGGTAGCTCTTGCCCGGCCGGATTGCAGCCCCTCGAAGCCGGGCCCATACGGTCGTGAGTTTGCGTTCCAACGCAGGCCCTTCACTGTCTGGGGCGTCTGCGATTGCAACCGATCCGAATTTTGCGCGCTCTCCAAGCGTGGAATCGAACTGCACATTCGCAATCGAATTCTTTAGATCGACCTCGAATCTGGGCTCAATGTCCGCGCGAAAATTTCCCTCCCGGCGGAAGAATCCGAGCAGGCTCTGCCGGTCCGCTTCCACTTCCGATGGATTGAACGCCTCCTGGACCGGGTAGTTCGCTGCTTGAATCAATTGTGAATACGGGAAACGCTTAGCTCCGGGAAACTCATAAATGCCAAAGTACACGGCGGGCTCGAGAATGAAGATCACTCGAACCCCATTTGCCTCCGGCTCTACCTGGATGTCAACGCGACTGACGTGCTCTGCGGCTTTCAGCGCGCTAGCGGTTTGTTGCACTTTCTCCTGCGAAAATGGCTGGCCGGCCCGCTGCACAATACAAGCGGCACACTGCGACGCGTTGTAATCCGGGCGTCCTGCGATTTGCACCGATGACACGTTCTGCCCATCGTAAGAAGACACCGACTGTCCCTGCGTCGCAGCAGCTCCCGTATCTGTCTGCGCCGCGCTCCTCGGGCAGGCTAGTTGCGCAACCGCGACGCCTGCCAGGCAAAGCAAGAGCTTGCGTGCCCAGCAAAACGGACTGCGGTCCGCGAGGCAGTGTTTAGCGGCAATCTCTGGGCCCGGAGCGATATAAAGTTCCACTTTGGTCAGAGATGCGGCGCGGGAGTCCGGGGTTGATTCAATTGCTTCAAGCCCCATGGGAAGGCTGAGTTGGGCGACCGCGTCGGTTCATGTCGCATCTATACGGCCATGCGCGGCGACCTGGGCTCGGCGGCCGTGGGTACGCGATTTCTCGATAGCCCGATCTGCAATCGGCGGCAATGTTCAATGCTTTCATCTGGGCAACCAGCGAGACAGCCGTGGCGCCTTTTCTTCTTTACATGGAGCGCCCAGGCAACGATTCGCGATGGACCTTCAATTCTCGAACTGGTGCACCGAATCTGGAAGTCGATACTCGCCGACCGGCTGTTTCAACATGCCGCAGAACTTGGATTCTACTTCCTCTTTGCACTCTTTCCAACGCTGTTCGGTGCGGCCTCGGTTTTGGGCCTCATGGCCCGCTCAGCGCACCAAATCTCCGAAAACCTCCTGAATAATCTCGCGCTCGTCATCCCTTCGTCCGCTCTCTCCACTATCCTAAGCACCTTCAATGCAACCGCGGCTGCGGCCAGTTCAGGAAAGCTAACCTTTGGATGGATTGCAGCGATCTGGTCGGCATCAGTCGGAATCTCCGCGATTCAAGACACCCTCAACGATGTGTTTAAACTCAGGGATCGGCGGTCCTACATTGTTGCGCGCCTAGAAGCAATTCTCCTCACGATCGTGCTCACCCTTCTTATTACTTCCGGGCTGGGCTGCATGCTTGCCGGGGACTTCGCCGCCGCGCTCGCTGTCCGCCATCTCGCCGACCCGGCGCTTTCGACTGCCGCCGGGATCGCGATCAGGGTGATCGCCTGGAGTGCGGCCGGCTGCATTCTGGCATTGTCGTTTGCGGTCCTGTATTACTGGGCACCCGATTGGAAGCAAAGGCACTGGCGCTGGCTAACGCCCGGAACCGTCATCGGGATCGCAGGATGGCTTGCCGCGTCGGTGGGCTTCAGGGTCTATCTCCATTTCTTCAACAATTTCTCTCTCACCTACGGATCGCTGGGCGCAGTCATCATTCTGCTCACCTGGTTTTATATCAGCGGTCTGATGCTGCTCCTTGGCGCAGAAATCGATAGCGTCATCAACGAAACCCCTGCCGAAGCGCTGACGGAAGATGACATTCCGGGCGATGATTCGCCCGAAGACTTTTGAGGCGCCAATCCTGATTGCAATACCCGGCGATCTTTTCGCTAACCCACGTTTCGAGTTTCCACTCGCTGAATCAGAATTGCCGCAGGGCTTCTCACCATGATCAAATTGACAAGTCCAATGTTGCCAGGGATATCAGTCTGAGGGCACTTCCCTGCCGGAGACGCAGACTCCACCGAAAGGTGGATGCCAGGTGTTTCTCCGGACGGGTAGCATTTGCCTGCCGGGCCAGTAGGGAGGCGGTTGGTCCGGGCAACCACGCAATTTTCGTTTGAGAGTCGGAAACGTGTTGATAAGACGAATCCTGATTGCAGGGACTGTCGGCCTTGCGGCAAGCGCATTGTATTTGTTTGCGTTTCCTTCGGCCACAATCTTCTACGAGTGCGTTGTCCTCCTCCATATTCTTGGCGGAGCGGCCTTCCTCGTCATCGCCCTGCCGTGGATAGCCCGGCTCTTGCGTGAGCGCAGTCTGTGGGAAAAGCTCGGCTGGACGGTACTGCTCCTTGGCGGAGCCGCCGGCGCCGTCATCCTATTTACAGGCGCGCGCCGCAATATGTGGCCCGTTCTCTACACGCACGAGGTGGTCTCTATCGCCGGCTGCGCGGTGCTCCTGTTTGTGTGGAGCGGCCGCACGGGATGGCTCCGCGACCTCACTAGCGGCAGACTTCGCGATGCTGTCCGCCTCGGTTGTTGCCTCGCTCTCTGCGCAGGGGTAGCCGCCGGGGCCTGGTGGGTGCGCACCGTGCCCTGGCAGCGCGCGAATACCATCCACAATCCTTCCATCGCGCCTGCATCGATGAACGACGAAGGCGCGGGACCGAAGAGCGAGTTCTTTCCCAGCTCGGCCGAAACCTCTACCGGCAAAACTGTCCCCGAAGATTACTTCGTTGACTCCGCAGCCTGCGAACAGTGCCATGCCGATATCTACCGCGAGTGGGAAAGCTCTGCCCACCACTTCTCGTCTTTCAATAACCAGTGGTATCGCCAGGCCATCGTCTACATGCAGGATGTCGACGGCGTGCAGTCCTCAAAATGGTGCGCAGGCTGTCACGATGCGGCGCTCTTCTTTCCCGGCAATTTCAATACGCCTATCAAAAATCGAATCTTCACCCCCGCGGCACAGGCCGGTATCGGCTGCATGGTTTGCCACTCGGTCCGCGCTGTACGCAGCACCATGGGCAACGGCGACTACACCATCGAGTATCCGGCCCTCTTCAAACTCGTTGACACCAAAAATCCCGTCCTCCGCAAGCTCATCGACTTCCTCATCGAAGAAGATCCCGAGCCCCACCGCCGCACCTTCCTCAAGCCCTTCATGAAGAACAATCCGGCGGATTTTTGCTCCGCATGTCATAAGGTTCACCTCGACGTTCCCGTGAATCACTACCGCTGGGTTCGCGGCTTCAACGATTACGACAATTGGCAGGCCAGCGGAGTTTCCGGATTCGGTGCGCGCTCCTTCTACTACCCTCCCCATCCTGAAAACTGCGTTGACTGCCATATGGAACAGGTTCGTTCCAACGACGCCGGCAATATCGGCGGATTCATTCATTCGCATCGCTTCGTTGCCGCCAACACGGCGCTGCCCTTTGTGAACAAAGACCAGACCCAACTCGACGAAACCGAACACTTTCTCCAGGATCACAAGGTCAGCGTCGACATTTTTGCCCTCTCGCCTGAAACCAGTGCGAACCGCATCATCCAGGCCTCGGCTGCATCACCCTTGCAGGCTGAAACTACCTTCGCGGTCGGCGAAGAAGCCGAGCACGAGACCACCGGCATGACCGGCGAGACCAACGTCGCCCCCGTCACCGCGCCCCTCGATCGCGTTCAGGGAGCCGTAGTTCCCGGCGAAACGGCCCGCATCGACGTGGTGGTTCGCACCCTCGGCGTCGGCCACTTCTTTCCCGGCGGCACCGTAGATGCCTTCGACTGCTGGCTCGAGCTTAAAGCCACCGACGACAGCGGCAAGGTCCTGTTCTGGAGCGGCATGGTCGAGGATGATGGCAAAGGCCCCGTCGATCCTGGCGCGGAGTTTTATCAATCGCTTGCCATTGACGCCCATGGCAACGCGGCCGACAAGCGCAACGCCTGGACTGACCGCGCGACCGTCTACGTGCACCTCATCCCGCCCGGCGCGGCAGATACGGTCCACTTCCGCCTGCAGATTCCCAGGGACGCGCACGGTCACATTCATTTGTTGGCGCGCCTTAACTACCGGAAGTTCGCATGGGTGAATACCCAGTTTGCCTTTGCCGGCAAATTTCTCAGTACCGGTCGCAACGACGTGACGCCCGCCTACGATGACCGCCGCATGGTCTTCACCGCAAGCACGAGCGATGTCTCCGGCAAGATCAAGTCCATACCCAACCTGCCGATCGTAGTCATGGCCCAGTCCATCGCGGAACTCACCGTGCTGCGGCCCGGTTCGCCGCTGCCCGCCGCACAAGCCGTTACTGAAAAAGCCGACTGGCACCGCTGGAACGATTACGGCATCGGCCTGCTTCTTCAAGGCGATCTTAAGGCGGCGGAAGCGGCATTCAACCACACAATTCAGACAGATCCCAATAATCCTGATGGTTGGGTCAACGTCGGCCGGGTACGCGTACAGGAGGGCAACCTTGCTGGCGCCACCGAGGTGCTCGACAAGGCCCTGCAGCTCTCGCCGCAACTGGCGCGCGCCCATTACTTCTACTCACGCGTGCTTCGCGACGAGGGCAAGTACCCGGAGGCCATCGCCCAGTTGCAGCTTGTCGCCGCACAATATCCCGACGACCGCGTAGTTCGCAACGATCTTGGCCGCGTGCTCTTTTTGGAACGCCGTTACGCACAGGCCCGCGACGAGTTCCTGAAAGCCATCGCCGTCGATCCCGAAGACCTTGAGGCGAATTACAACCTGATGCTGTGCTACACCGGTCTCGGCGATGACAAACAAGCCTCCGCCTACCAGGAGAGATACATGCGCTTCAAAGCGGATGAGGCGTCGCAGACCCTCACCGGCCCATACCGCGAGAAGCATCCGTTCGACAATTTGGAACGGCAACCGATCCACGAGCACGATACTGTCCCCTTACCCGAGGCCAACGCCAACAACGGCAGGGAGGCCAACTTGGTGCCGTTGCCACATCAGGTGCGTCCAACAAATTCAACCCAACCGCAGCCGGCACAGATGGCGCGGCTCGGCGGAGGTGCTCATTGAGAACAATCCGCCGGGTTCTGGTCCCCGCCGCCCTTGTTGCCGCAGCCGGACTCGCAACTTGGGCCGTCGCAATAGCTGCTTCAGCACCGTCCGCTGCCCCATCCGAGCGCATCCGCTTTGCCGACATCACCCGCGCCGCGGGCATTCACTTCGTTCATAACACCGGCGCATTCGGCAAGAAATATCTTCCGGAGACTCTCGGCCCCGGTGTCGCGTTCATCGACTACAACAACGATGGCTGGCAGGACATCTTTTTCGTCAATGGCACGAGATGGCCGGGCCACCCGGGCCAAGTCACCACGCCGGCCCTCTACCGAAACAATCGCGACGGCACCTTCACCGACGTCACGCGCCAGGCCGGCCTAGCCATTCCCACGTACGGCCTCGGCGTGGCCGTGGGTGATTACGACAACGACGGCTACGACGATCTCTTTGTAACTGCCTACGGCCAGAACCATCTCTTTCACAACAACGGCAATGGCACTTTTACTGACGTGACAAAACAAGCCGGACTCTGGGGACCGCACGACCTGAGCACCAGCGCTGCATGGGTCGATACCGATCGCGATGGCCGCCTCGATCTGCTGGTCGCCAACTACGTCCAGTGGACGCCAGAGACTGACCTGTACTGCACCATGGACGGCGTCCACAAATCCTTCTGCACGCCCGAGTCCTATCACGGCGCTTCGTTGCGACTCTGGCACAACAACGGCAACGGCACTTTCACCGACGTCACTAAAAAAGCAGGACTCGACGATCCAACTTCGAAGAGCCTGGGCATCGCGATTCTCGATGCCAACCAGGACGGCTGGCCCGACATTGCCGTCAGCAACGACACCGAACCGAACAAGCTCTACATCAACAATCGCAACGGCACGTTCACCGAGAAAGGCATCCCCGAAGGCATCGCTTACAGCGAAGACGGCGTGGCGCGCGCCGGCATGGGCATCGACGCCGCCGACTACAACCGCTCCGGCTACCCAAGCCTGCTCATCACCAACTTCTCCAACCAAATGATCGCGCTCTACCAGAATCAGCAGAACGGCCTCTTCGTCGATGTCGCGCCGACTACGTCGATTGGCCAATCCAGTCTGCTCACGCTCGGCTTCGGCTGCTTCTTCTTCGATTACGACCTCGACGGCTGGCCCGACATCTACGTCGCCGACGGTCACATCGACTCCGCGATCGAGGCGATCCAGCACCGCGTTCACTATGCCGAGCCGCCTCACCTTTACCGCAACCTCGACGGCAAGAGCTTCATGGACGAAACCGCAACGGTTGGCGCCGCTTTTGATTCGCCTCGCGTCGCTCGCGGCGCCGCCTACGGCGACATCAACAACGACGGCGCGCCCGACATCGTCATCGCGACGAACAACGGTCCCGCTCAGCTCTTCCTCAATGAAGGCGCCACCAACCATGCCCTGCGCATCAAGCTCGTGGGAACCAAATCGAATCGCGACGGCATCGGCTCGGTCGTCTTCGTTCAGTCGAATAACACATCGCAGAAATTGATGCTGCGCAGCGGGTCGAGCTATCTGTCCTCGAGCGAGCTCGTGCTCACATTTGGCCTCGGGTCATCAACAAGGGCGAACGTGATTGAAGTTCACTGGCCCAGTGGTGCAGTCACGCGACTGACCAACGTCAATGCCGATCAGATCCTGACGATCCGCGAAGGCTCCGGCATCATCCACACCGAAGCCTTCCACAAGCGCGCCTGAACGGCACGCCAGCACGCGGCTCGACGAATGTTCTTCTCCCGATGCGAATCCTTCGCGCGTGGTCAAGGCGTCGCATCTATGTAGGTGTAGTCGTTGTGGAGCGGAGTTCCGTTGATCCACGTCCAGAGGCGCACATAGATGGTGGCTCCGTTGGTGGGCAGCGTAACATTCACGCTGGTGCCGGTGAGGGGCGTAGGACTGACGTTGGCCAGGTCATAGCCCCCGGGGGTGGTGCCAATCCAGAGAAAGTAGGCCGTCGCGCCCGTCGCAGCGTTCCAAGAAAAGGTGGTTGAAGCCGAGGTCAACGTGCTGCTGGGCGCCGGGCTCATGATCGCGGCTGCAGCGACAGTGGCCTCGGTGTAGGTGTAGTCGCTGTGGAGCGGAGTTCCGTTGATCCACGTCCAGAGCCGTACGTAGATCGGTGCTCCGTTGGTGGGCAGCGTAACATTCACACTGGTGCCGGTGATGGGCGCAGGACTGACGTTGGCCAGGTCGTAGCCCCCGGGGGTGGTGCCAATCCAGAGATAGTAGGCGCTCGCGCCCGTCGCAGCATTCCATGTAAAGGTGGTTGAAGCCGAGGTCAACGTGCTGCTGGGCGCCGGGCTCATGATCGCGGCTGCAGCGACGGTGGCCTCGGTGTAGGTGTAGTCGCTGTGGAGCGGGGTGCCGTTGATCCACGTCCAGAGCCGTACGTAGATCGGTGCTCCGTTGGTGGGCAGCGTAACATTCACGCTGGTGCCGGTGAGGGGCGTAGGACTGACGTTGGCCAGGTCATAGCCCCCGGGAGTAGTGCCTACCCAGAGATAGTAGGCGGTTGCGCCCGTCGCAGCATTCCATGTAAAGGTGGTCGAAGCCGAGGTCAACATGCTGCTGGGCGCCGGGCTCATGATCGCGGCTGCGGCGACAGTGGCCTCGGTATAGGTGTAGTCGTTGTGGAGCGGAGTGCCATTGATCCACGTCCAGAGGCGCACGTAGATCATGGCTCCGTTGGTAGGCAGATTGACGGGGGCGCTGGTGCCGGTGAAAGGCCCCGTGTTGGCCAGGTCATAGCCGCCGGGGGTGGTGCCGATCCACAGATAATACGCGCTCGCGCCCGCTGGCGTTGCGCTCCAGGTGAAGGTGGTTGTAGCCGAGGTGAGTATGCTGCTGGGCGAGGGCGAAACCATCGTCGACGGTGCAGGCGGTTCGGCAGTCCCACTCAGCGGGATCGACTGTTGCGTATTAGCCGGCGCATTCAAATTGTTATCTATCAATATCAGCGACTCGGCCAAGGGACCCGCGGCGGTCGGCACAAAACTCACAGGGAGATCGCAGGCCGTGCCTGCCGCAAGTGTGCCCGGATTCGCGGATTCGCCGGTGACCAGCGGGCAATCCGAGTCTGCCAAACTGTTCAACGAAAAGTCCTGACCGACAGTCGGATTGTTCCCGGATAAGGGTATCGGGAAAGTGAGCGCGGCGTTGCCGACGTTCTCGAATTTCATAGTCTGCGGACTGTCAGTGCTCGTGGAGCCGACCGGGGTGTCGGCAAAGGCCAGGCTTGGCGGATCCGCGAAGTCCGCTCTCACAATTTCGTTCAAAGCCGGATATCCGGTATACACGTTGCCTTTTTCATCGACTGCAACGCCCCACGGACCGGGAGGGACGTGTAAATCGCTGACGACCGTGCTTTCAACATAGCCATTCGGACCCGGCGTCTCCTTGAATATGTTGTCTGTCGCCGCGTCTTCAAAGTACACATTTCCCATCCCATCCACCGTGATCGCATCAGGAGCGATCTCACCGGCAACGGGAATGGTACTTTGGGAATAAGCGCCGTTCGAAGCTGTTTCCTTCAGCAACGTCCCGGAGCCGCTGTTCGCGTCAGCGATGTAGAGGTTGCCCATCCCGTCCACGGCGACGCCTAACGGGTTGCTCAGACCGCTCACCGCGATGGTCTCCGTATAGCCGCCCGATGCAGGCGCCTCCTTCAATATGCGATTGTTACCGCTGTCCGCAACATAGACATTTCCGCTCCCGTCAACAGCAACGCCATAGGGATTGCCAAATCCACTGTCGACAGTGCTCTCAGCATAGCCTGTCGCGGTTGGAGTCTCCTTCAACACACGCTCATGTGCCATATCTGCGATATACACATTCCCGGCGCCATCGACGGCAACTGCCTGGGGATCCGACAGTCCACTGGCAATTGTGGTTTGAGTGTAGCCGCCACCCGACAGAGTCTCCTCGACCGCGATTTCGTTGCGGCTGTCCACGACGAAAAGGTCTCCGGCGCTATCGATTGCACCGGCGACAGGCGCGGAGTTGTTGCCTGAGACCGCGATTCCGCTCTCCTTCCCGGGCGTGAAGTTCACCTGCGGGCCCACACCTGTTCCCCGAAGATAGCCGGTTGCGACGGTATTGCCGTTCGACGCCATCAGCACGACTGCGCCCATGCGCAGACCTGCGTACTTCGGCGTGAAAGTGACGTCGACGGTACAACTCTGGCCCACTGAATATGCGGTGTTCGCCTGACATGTGCCCGTACCGGTATTCGCGTAATCCAGCCCCGATGCACCCTGCGTGAGAACCGAAATCCCTCCAATCATTCCGGCAGTGTCAAAGGTAAACATCATCGGACTCGCCGCGGCGGTGACCCCGATATTTACTTGACCAACATTCGCGCCGCTCGGCGTCAGTTCGAACAGATTGGCGCCGGAATTGCCTACAAAAATGTCTCCGCTCTCATCGAGCGTTACCGCTTCGGCTTTATTAAGATCCCCCAAAACCTCGATGCTCGGAGAGGCTGGAACACTCCCATTGACGGCAAGAAGCTTTTTCAATGCATTATTACCGTTATCGGATACATACAGGTCGCCGCGGCTGTCCAGGGCGAGTCCCATCGGGAGACTAAATCCGCTACCCAGGGTTCTGATCGTCGGCGAGGCAGGAATCCTTCCGTTGACCGCAATCATTTCCTGGACCATGTTGTTCCCGGCATTGGCAACGTAGACATCTCCGCTGCTGTCCACAGCGATGCCAACCGGGACATCGAAACCACTTCCAAGACTGATTGTCGTGGGCGACGAGGGAATCACGCCGTTCACGGCTTGAATTTCCTCGACTGCATTTCCTGCCGTTGTTGTGTAATACAGATTGCCTGACCCGTCCATCGCCATGTCGCCGCCGGCACAGCCATTCCCTTGGACCTGTGCAACTGCATATGGGCCGTTGATGGTTGCGCCGCTCCCATATACTGATTCGACTTGAATGCTCCCATTCGCCCCGAGAAACTTATAAATTCCATCGGTGGATGCATCCAAAACGTAAAGATTCCCCGAAGGGTCGAATGCCAGGCCGGTTGGAGCACTCAAAGGGCCCAAATTGCCGCTCACCTGATAAAGTGTTTTGGTACTCGCCAACCAGAGATACAGTGCGCTTCCGGGGCCACTATAAGTGCAGGTCGACGCGTTGATTTTCTGCGCAATAACACTGCGCCCACCATCCGATAAGTGTCGCGCACCGGACCAATGCAGAGCAGTGGGGACGTACTTCACCGCACTCTGCGCTTGAAACGATAACTCGGATTCGGGATTTTGGCCGGTGAAGGCTACGTCACCCGCCGCATCCACTGCGACCGACCAAATGTCCGTGCCGAAGCAGAAACCGCTGGGGGTGTAACAACTTGACAGAGAAAGCGTCTGCGCTCCATCGAAGTGTGCAGCTTGCCCTGACGCGAACGCAGCGGCGCCGATCAGAACCAAAGCTGCAACAAGCCGGATCATAGCGAAGCGGCTTCGCATTTGAGAGTTGCGGGTTGCGCGTCTGGAGCCGAAGACAAAAAGGGAACGCACGCAAACGAAGAACCTGAAAGGATGGCGCTTTGCTCCCGGATTCGAGCCCGATGCCAGTTCTGTACTCGTCGACAAAAAAACAGCGGAAAAATGATGGGCAACAAGCGAAGCGATTCGGAAAAGCACTTCAACCTCCTCAAAATGCTGATCCGTATTGTGACGGATCCGGACCCCGTGTGAAACTCGAAACCAGTTCGAACATGCCGCAGGAGTATGCAACTCCTCGCATGTCGTACCCAGCGGCAGGGGATGTGCCGTGAGGTAAAGCAGCTTAATCGGCCACGCAACACGAGCCAGCCTCAGGGGCGAGAGGCGCGGCGCTCGGTCGCGGGCAGTTTCTCTTGCAGCGAGGGCGCAGTCCGAGCAGGTTTGTTACCCATGCCATGATCGGATCTTACGGGCAGAGAAACGGAAGTAATGCTCTAACTATGACGCCCACTTTACGGACTCCCGCGCGGAGCGTCAATGACATTTTAGTAACTGGGTTCCAACACTAACGTGTGGTTTGCGCAGAAACGGAAAGCTCGCTGGCGGGTGATAGCCGCGCCGCTAAGGCACCTCGGTATAGGTGTAGTCGTTGTGGAGCGGGGTGCCGTTGATCCACGTCCAGAGACGCACATAGATGGTGGTTCCGTTGGTGGGCAGTGTAACATTCACGCTGTGCCAGGAATCGGCCCCCTGGTTGACCTGGTTATTGCCGCCAGGAATCCTCAAGAATCTGAGGTAGTACTCCGTTGCATTAGCAGCCTCGATGCCGATCAGCGGGCTGCCCGTTTCGGTGCTCGAAGAATCGCCTCTTTTTTATTCCATTGGGGCCGCGGCGGCGCTATAATTCTGACACTCCCCTGGGGCGGTCTACCGTCCGAAAACTTCATAAATGTGGCTCCTCAATCTCGGGCGAGACCGGGGTAGTGAAACTTTAGCTTATCGCGTTCCGTCGTTCATTACGTCGATCAAAAAACGAAGAACGGGCCACGGCTTATACCTTTTCTGGCAATACTGGTTGCGTGACATCCAAGAAGGAACGGTGTTTCAACCGGCAGAATTGGAGCGGTTCTCCAAGCCGCGTGCCCGGGCAGCCACAATCTTTGTGGCCATCCCAGCACAATAGAGGCAGCGGTGCGGATGCGCGTGCTGCGGATGCGCGTGCTGCGGATACGAATGCGGCATTTGGCGGATTGCTCGAGATCTGTTTGCATTTCGTATCCGGAGCCTGCATGAAACCGTCTTTTGCTGCGTTGTGTGCCTTGGCTGGAGTTGTTGCCGCGCCGTTCGCTGTCGCGCAAACTCAGCGGGCGCTGCTCATCGGCATCAACACGTACCAACCCGCCGGAACAAATGCCGAACATCCAGCCGGCTGCGTCTACGGGCGCTGCGAATTGGGATCGTTCCAGAATCTCGATGGCTCGGTGAACGACGCGCAAGCCATGGCCGACCTGCTGACGAGCCCCAAGTTCGGTTTCCCCGCCGACAATGTAGTGTTGCTTACCGATCCGGCGCCGCCGCATCCACGTCCCGGAGTCACGATTCTGCCGGCAACGGATACTACGCGCGCAGGCATTCTGGCTGCCATGCAAAAGTATCTTGTGGACGTACCGCAGAAGGGTGACACGGTAGTTTTTTATGACGCCAGCCACGGATCGCTGCGCGTCAATAGCAAGGGCAACAAACTTACAGTGCTTGTCAACGGCCAGTATGTTCACGCCGACAGCACATTAGTACCCTCCGATGCTTACCAGGGTGGATACGACGTTCGTGATCGCGAGATGACCCAGATCTTCAACGCGGCTCTCGACAAGGGAATCCATCTGACGGTGATCTTCGACAGTTGTCATTCCGGCGGAATGAGCCGCGGCATTGGACCCAGGTACAAGGAACGGGAACTGGCCTTTGATCCGCGCGACATCGATCAAGGTCCGCCGGCGGGTTCTGGGCCGACCGAGCGCACCGACAATCCCGCGCTCGTTTTCTCGGCGGCGCAGCAAGGCGAGACGGCGAAGGAGATGCCGTCATTGGATGGATCAGCAGAACCGCACGGCGCCTTTACCGCGGCGCTGCTTGAAGCACTTCAAGTCCTGCCTGCGGATGCGCCGGCATCGCTTGTTTATGAGCGCGTCAAAGCTGTGCTTGAAGGCAGCAACGTGCCCGACCAGGAGCCCGATCTGGATGCCACGGCCGCGCGCCGTGCCGAACCGCTCTTTGGCGGAGCCGTCGCAAAGTCAGGGAAAGTTCGCGCCGCTGCACTTGGCATGGGCGATGACGGAACCGTCTCGCTAGATATTGGCCGCGCTTCCGGCCTCGGCGCCGGCAGCGAATTCACTGCGATGGTTCCGAACAATGCAGGCCAGAAGATCGTCCTTCGAATTACCAATCTGGACGGCCTGGCGCGGTCGTCGGCTCAAATTGTGAGCCCCGCGGGCGCGAAGGTTGCTACAGGCGATGTCTTTCAGCTCTCAAAGTGGGTGCCTGCCGATAATCCCCCGCTCCGCGTGTGGCTTTGGCCATCCAATTTGAGCGAAGGCCAGATTCTGGCCGCAGCGGCACAGGCGCAAGCTTCCGGAGCCACTCTAATATCGGATCCGGCGGAGGATCAGTGGACTCACGTCCTCAGTTGGGATGGCGCTCATTGGGCTCTCGAAAAGGCTGGTGATCCCAACCCGATCAGCCTGGGTGCGCCGCTCACGGCCGACGCCATCAAAACGAATTTGGCCGCCGGCGCGAAACTCTGGGTTAACCTTCCGCCGTCGCAGGAACTTGCTGCAAAATTGAAACCATCCGGCACGGATAGCGCCGTGCAGTCTGCGGACAATCTGGCAGCCGCCCAGTACGCGCTAACCGGCGTCCTCACTGCGAACGGGCCGGCTTACGCGTGGTATCACAAGAGCGAGCTTGCGGCTGGTCCGCCCGCACCCAATGGGCCCCCTCACAGCCCCGGTTGCTCCGCGACTTCACAATACCCGGTGCGGACCGATTGGGTACCGGTTGCAAGCGCGGAGTCCGTCGATGCGGCGAGTGCAAAGCTCGATAATTACGTCTCGCTGCTAGCCAAGGTCAACGGCTGGCTGCAGCTCGCAAACAGCCCGGCTGACGCTTCGCCGGATGACTTCTATTCTCTGGCATTGATTCCATCCACGGGCAGCGCACCGCTTCCGGCGGACAAGACGGCGCAGCAGGGTGAACTTCTCAAGATGGCCTTGACGTCAAGCGACCGCATCATCGACAGGCGATGGGTGTATGTGCTTGGTATCGACTGTCACGGCCAGGGTTCTGTGCTGTATCCTCGCGATTACTCTGAGAATCAGTTTCCCAACGATGCGGACAACGGCCGCCAGTTTTTTCTTCCCGGCGCGCCAGTGTTGCGCATCGGGCCACCCTACGGGGTAGACACGCTGATTCTTCTCAGCACGGAACAACCGCTTGCCGACCCTTACACGCTGAACTTTGAGGGCGTTGCATCGCGCGGAACCCGGGGAGTAGCTTCGCCTCTCGATAAGTTGTTGAACCAAACCAGCGGAGGAACTCGCGGATTCTCAGGCGAGGTCCCGACAAACTGGAGTATCGGGCTCATGACAGTGCACAGCATTCCCAAGGGTGAGGCGAATTAGGGTCCGTCACTCAATTCCCAACGGTTTCCTCGAATCTGTGAGCAGCCGGCGGCTCATTAAAACACACCGGCGAAAAACGGAGGTCTAACGATGTCTCTCTCACGGCGCCACTTTCTTGCCGATGCCTCAGCGCTGGGTATGCTTACTGCAATTCTTCCTCAGCTCGCTGCGCAAACCTCAACCTCTGAGGGGTCTGCATCAACCGAGGATCTGCCTCACGACTCCTACGACTTTTGGAACGGTTTTTTCGATTCCGTGAACCCCTATAGTCCCGACTACGGCAACAAGGGCGCCTCGCGTGGGCCGACAGACCAGCTTCCCGATCCGCAGGCGCAGACCCAATACCTCCAATACAACGCCGAAAAAAAGCGAATCCGATATGCCTCGGACATCGAAAAAGAAGAGCTATTGAATCACGATGGCGACGTTTCTGTGAGCATTGCACTCGCACAATACCGGCCGAGCGGCGGGGAGGCCAACCTGAAGGCCTCGCAGCTGCGACTGGATGCGACGCAGATCCATCCCCTCATTAATATCGCGGCTCCGCTGGCCTGGGCGGCCATCGCCTCAATCTCGCCGAATACCGCGGGCAAAATTTCGCTCGACGACATGGGATTCCGATCCGTCCAAGCAACGGAGGGCACAAGCAAGATCCTGCTTACCAAGGGTACCGGAAAGATGTCGGTGAATGTTTCGAAGGCCGCGCAGCAGTCGATGTTCATTAAGGCACTGAACATTATGATGCAGGGCGCAAAGGCAGTTGCGCCCATGGTGAGCCTGCCGGCGATCAGCGTGCCTGCATTGAGCACGTTCACTGAGGCACTGAGTTACTGGGAAGACCGCACCAGGTTCATCATGGCCGGCAACCTGACGACGGCTGTGGCGACTCAGCAGGCGCTGGATGCTCCCGAGCGCCAGCCTCAATACATCGGTCTCGTTGCCGGCGATTATCTGATGATTCCGAAGAGGCATGTCGATGACTTGGCGAAGGAATTGCCCAATCTCGACCTGGTGCAGGGCTACCTGGTCGCCAAGGATGCAAATCCGAATCTTCCGCTTGACGAGCGCGCGCAGAGTGCTGTTCCGGGCGTAACCTACGCTTCGATGCGGATTGGGGTCACGGCGGTCCCGGCGTCCTGCTCGACTTCAAGCAGTTCGTCAGGAGGGTTATCCGGCTTGCTCGGCGGCTCTTCCTCCTCGTCAAGTTCCAGTCCCGGCTCTTCAGCGAGCAGTTCAAGCAGCAAGAAAAAGTAGGAGACGAAGTTTCTCATGAGAAGGTATGCTGTTTCCATCCCGCCGCTGGTTGGGGCTTGCGGCGTTCACAAACGGTCAATCGGGGGGTCGAGATGAACCGTGCCGCGATCATTGTGGCGGTAGTCTGTGCGGGGGTCGGTGTGCTCGCATCAAGCCCGGCGCGTGCGCAAAACTTTGGAGCTTCAAAGGAGAAGGTCGTTCTCGAACGCAAACTTCCCGCTCTTGTGCACATGCCGGGAGATTCCATCAAAGTCACGGTCACGTCTGCCAGCCCGGACGGCGCCCTTCCCTACGATTTTCAGGCGCTGCTGGAGACGGAACTCCTGAAAGACGACCCTGACCTGCGCGAGGACAACAGCCCCAACACCATCATCACCTGCCGCATCACCGAGTATTCGCAGCCGGGACCAATCATCACCACGGGCCCGTCGCTCGCTTTGACCAAGAGCAGCCCAAAGACGCAGGAGTACGAGCGCATCACGGGCACAATGAACGTTGCTTTCCAAGCTAAAACGGCGACCGGCGCATCCTTGATCTCCGATAACGTGTCCGCAAACTACGACGAACAGTTCGACGGTTCTGGAGTCACCACGTCCCACGGTGTTATGGGTTCACTGAGCGGCACCTGGGGCAAGTTAAAAGGCGGGCAGAACAGTGAAGCAGCGGCCCCGCCCACTCCCGCTGAGCTGCGGTCTCGGTTGATTCTCGATGCGGTGCAACAGATCGCCGAACATCTTGTAAACACGAACGAGTCACTGGAAGTTTATCTGGCGAAACAGGGCGGTGCGCTCGATGAGGGCGACAAGGACGCGCAGGCGGGACTCTGGGAACGCGCCCTGGAGACCTTTGAGACTGCTCAGCCTGATGCCAAACCGGATGAGGACGCTTACCGGCTCTACGATATTGGCGTCGCCTATGAGGCGCTGGCATACCAGTCCGAAGATCAAAAGGCGACGATGAAGTATCTGGATCAGGCCGCAATCAATTACGGCAAAGCGATTGATGCAAAGCCCGCTGAAAAATATTTCCTGGAGCCGCAGAAACGGATTGAGACCGCGATCGCGCACTACAAGCAATTGGAACAAGAGAACGAGGCGGCCAGAAGGGCCAAGGAGGCTCAGGTTGTCGCGAACTCCAATCCCTCCACACCATCGGGAGGAACTTCCGCCACATTCAAGGGCCTGACGAACGCACAAGTGTTGGCGTTGGTAAAAGCCGGTGTTGACGATGAAACTGTGATCCACGCAATTCGTGGCGCCGACGCGCTGAATTTCGACCTTAGCCCGGCAGGGGAGAAAGCGCTCAGATCCAATGGCGTCAGCGTTCGTGTAGTGACGGCGATGAAGACCGAGACGGAGCGAAAGGAAGCAGCTTCGCGGTCTGCTATCCATAAAGGGCTTACAAACGCGCAGGTCGTCACCATGGTCAAGGCTGGAATGGACGACGACACCATCGTGAACGCGATTCGCGGAGCCGATGCCATCGACTTCGACCTCAGCCCCGGAGGTCAGCAACAGCTTGAGAAAGACGGCGTGAGCACCCGCGTCCTGGCTGCGATGAAGGCCCGGGCCGTGAAGAGACCGACAGCATCTGCGAGGCCGGTGGCGGAAAGATGATGGGTTTCTGCCGATTCCACAGTACGACTCTGGCACTGCTCATCGCTTCGGTGGACTTTTGCACTTGCGTTCACGCGCAGGGAATCCGCTGTGGCGCGGGGCAGGATCTGGTGGTACAGGCGCTCGAACGGGTTACCCCGCAAAGCAACGACGATGCATTTGAAGACGCTCTTGAGCTTCTTAAGCACGCGGTAGCGGAGTGTCCCGAACTTGGCGACGCGTGGTACTACCGCAGCCTGGTGGAGAAACGCCTCGGCCATGCGGCGCTTGCCAACTATTCGTTGGATAAGGCGCGCTTCAACGGTTCGGATGCGCTGAACCAGGGGCTGAATCCGCTCGTCCTCGCGACGCCCGTGTCGCGCGGATTTGAAACGAATGAGGGTACGACGCCGAGCGCGCCGCCCGTCCGCCCCGGACCCGTACAACAGAAATGGGCTCTCGTGGTTGGCATTGGCCAGTTTACCGATAGTGGCATTCCCCGCCTGCGCTACACCACCGACGACGCGAAATCATTCGCCGCAGCCCTCGAAGATCCAAACATTGGCGGATTTCCCTCAGACAACGTTCATGTGCTAACCGATGAGCAGGCCACGACAAAGAACATCAAGGAGCAGCTGAATTGGATCGCGCGCAACGCGCAGCCCAACGACCTCGTCGTGATTTACGTGGCCACGCACGGCACGCCGCGCACCATGGACACCGCGGGCGCCAATTATCTCGTCACGTACGACACCGAGATTTATAACGGCGGCAATCTGGACCAGGACTCCATGTATGCCACCGCGTATCCCATGGTGGAGTTGGCGAACGCCGTTGCGACGCGAATGAAGGCGCTGCGCACGGCGGTCTTTCTCGACACCTGCTACAGCGGCGGCGCAACCGGCTCTGGTGGAACAAACAGCAGCTCAGCCGCGGACATGCTCGCCACCGCTGCTCCGTCTGAAGTCATGCTGGCGCACATGACACAGGGAACGGGGCGCATTGTGATGGCGGCCAGCCAGGTCGACGAGGAGTCGCTTGAAAGCGATCAGTTACACCATGGCTACTTCACTTACTACCTGCTTCAGACTCTCAGGAACGGGAAGGGAGAGACCCCATTGAGCGAACTCTATACGAAAGTTGCGCAGGAGGTTTCGCAAAGCGTCACCGCTGCAGGCATGCATCAGCATCCTGTCATGGACCGCAGCTCCGCCAATGCAGATTTCGCGCTTCGGACTCCCGGAGCAACAGTGAATGCCAGGCCTTGACAACTGGAGTGGTGAATCTAAAGTTCGCTGCAAATATCAGCGCCTTAGATGCGGGTCCTTCGGCTCGTTTTGGTGCAAGCTTGCGCCAACTCGCTCAGGATGACAATTCCATATTGATGCGAACTTCTAACTCACCACACTAGCCCAGCAATTGTTTCGCCACCTTGACGTAGAGATCGACAGCTTCCAACAGCTCTTTCTTGGCCAGGCGCTCGTTTGGAGTGTGCGCCACGTGAATGTTCCCAGGGCCTAGTAGCAGTGGTTCGCCCCAATTCGAAAGTTGTGGAATATCGGTCGTAAACTTTGCCACCATGGTCGGCAAACCCTCAGGCGCGCGCAGCCGGACAAAGGGAATCTCCAGCGTGAAGTCCACCTCGGCAAGTCCTGCCGCCGCCTCAAGAATCGCGGCACGCACTGGCGCTGCGTCGCCTACGAGGCGCACCAGCACCTGCGCTTCGGCTTTGTCCGCGATCACATTCGGCGCGTGGCCGCCTTGAATCTGCCCGACATTCAAAGTACTGGGACCCACATCCACGGTCACCGGCAGCTTAAGCGCTAGTAGTCTTGCCAATACCTCGACCAGCTTGTGCACCGCACTTTCGCCCAGCTCAGGATATGCCGAGTGCGCCATCTTACCGCTCGCGGAAATCGCGACGCGTAAAGAGCCCTTTGATGCCAGCGCAACGCGATTGTCCGTCGGCTCACCGTTGATCAGGAAACGGCTGCCCTTCGGCGCCAGGTTCGCCGCCTTCGCTCCAGCAGAGTCGCGTTCTTCGCCTGAGACGAACAACACTCCGATCCGAAATCCCGCCTCCCGCAGGATCTCAGCAGCCGTAATCTGCGCTGCAATGATTCCCTTGGCATCGGAGACGCCGCGGCCGTACATGAAGTCTTCGTCCTCGCTGAATGGGATGTAGGGAGGAACGGTATCCATATGAGTCGAAAAGACCAGGTCGGGAGATTGTCCATCGGAACCGCCATAGACATTCCAACGCGGTCCGACGGTTGCGCTCTCCAGGGGTTGGGGCACGGGAGTCTTCTCCACGGTCCAACCGCGCCGGGCGAGAAAATCGGCAAGAAAATCGCCAACCGCGCCTTCATGGTAGGTTGTGGATTCAATCTCGCACATTTGGTGCGTCAGTCCGACAGCATCGATAGCGGCCAGCTCGGGATGAATTTTCATGATGTTGCCAGAATACCGTAGTGTGCGGCGCCGGTTACGCGCCTCATTCGGGCTGTCGCCGGCTCAAAGAGCCGCACGCCGCGGGCTCTGTGAAATGTGCAAAAAGCGCGCAAATCGTCGCATGACGGAGCATCATCCTTTCGGAATCCTTTCGTGTCGAGCGTAAAATGGAGCGTGGGATGAACTCAACCAGCGTACCCACCCAGGCCTGTGCTGTTCCAGATCACCTAAGTTCCGGGGCCTTCTCGCAGTTGCACCTTGAAGATGAGAATCGTGCTCTGCACGCTCTCCATTGGGTCCAACCCGCAATGACTGCAGACCCCATCTTTGATTTCATTGTCGCGAGCCCTTCCGCAACCGGCAAGATGCACAGAGTCTCATTGTCCTGCGCATTGCTGATCATGATCTTCGCATTAGAGGTCGAACCGAAGCGCCCGATTTCCGGCGTCGGCCATTCCTTTTCACAACATTTGGGCCCGATGCAAAATGCCGCTGCGAGGTGGCTAAAGGAGCACCTGCAATGACTTCGGCTGGCGATACAACTCTCGAAGCACTCCACACTACTGCGACGGACATCTTTTCCGGAGCGCTTAAGGCCTGCAACATTGCCACTGCTTTTGACCGCCGCTTGCGCTTCGAGGGCAACACGCTGCATCGGCTTATGCCTGACGGGAGCGGTCCGGCGACCATCGACCTCTCCGCCTATAAGCGCATCTTTGTCATTGCTCTCGGCAAAGCTGCGGGACCTATGCTGGAGACCTTGCTGGATCGCATGAAACGCCGTAAGGGCCTGCGCGGGGTATGCTGTTTCAACCAGTTACCTGTCAAGCGCAACTGGCGTATCCGCTACTTCGAGGGTGGCCATCCCCTGCCCAACGAAGATTCGTTCGCTGCTGCGCGCGCCGCGCTGGCGCTGCTGCGCAAGGCCAAAAAGGACACCCTGATCTTTTTTCTCATCTCGGGCGGCGGGTCGGCCATGTTCGACCTTCCTCTTGACCCGCAAATTACTCTTGAAGAAACCATCGCCTTTCACGAAATACTCGTTGCCTCAGGGGCGCCAATCAACGAGATCAATATTCTCCGCAAGCACTTTTCGGCGGTCAAGGCAGGGCGTCTGGCATTGGCAGCTCCAGAGTCGCTCAAAGTCAGTCTGCTTCTTCCCGACGTACCTCTGCGAAGTCTCGACGCTCTTTCTTCGGGCCCAACCACGCCCGACCACTCGACGGTATCCGAAGTTCGCGAGCTGATCGCCAAGTACAAACTCAGCGAGAAATTCCCCGCATCCATCCGCGCGTTCTTTGAGCGCGCAGATCTACCGGAATCGCCGGGAGATAAGACGCGAAGGCCGTCGTTTCTGCCGAAGCTGCCGTGGGCCGAAACTGCCCGCCCTCGCCCCACGCCCCCCGCCACTAACATGACCGGGGAAGATGAAGCCTTTCGCGATTCGGTCTTCGAAATTCTGCTTTCCAGCCACGACCTTGTAGAAAGTGCGCGTGCCTCGGCGCGAAGCGCTGGTTATCATGTCATGGTCGACAATAGTTGCGACGACTGGGACTACGCCGATGCGGCCCGTTATCTCCTGGAGCGTTTCCATGCGTTTCGCGCCAAGCACAAGCGGTTCTGCCTCATTTCAGTCGGCGAAGTTACAGTTACGCTCAATCGCACGCCGGGAGCGGGCGGCCGCAACCAGCAGTTTGCGCTCCTTTGCGCTCTCGATCTCGCAAAGCATCCCGGCGAATGTCTCACTGTGCTCAGTGCCGGCTCCGACGGCATCGATGGCAACACCCAAGCCGCCGGTGCAATTGCCGACACCACCACAGTGGCCCGCGCCCGGGCTTTCGGCTTCGAGCCGGAGCGGTCTTTGGCGGAGTTCAATGCCTGTCCGCTCTTCACTTCGATCGGCGACTCGGTGGTTACTGGGCCCACCGGGCAGAACCTGCGCGACCTTCGACTTTTGATCTCAGAAGAAACTTAGCGCGATCCGGCTTCTTCAGCCGGCGGCTTCTTTCTGTGGGAAATCAAAGCAACTTTTCCCTTCGCCAATGATCGCTCTGCAGTAGGATTGGTTCGTGGCTCGAAAACCTGTCCGCAAGTCTCCCGGCAAATTACCGGATATTCGCGCTGTTGCCGCTGCGGCAAAGGTGTCGATCGCCACTGTTTCCAGGACCATCAACAGGTCCCCACTGGTCAGCGATCGCCTCAGCAAACGCGTATGGCAGGCGATCAAGCAACTCAATTACCTTCCCAATACCCACGCGCGAACACTGGTTTCGGGCCGGAGCCGTCTTTTGGGAATCATCGTTGAAAACATCACCAATCCCTTCTTTCCCGAGTTGATTCAAAGTTTCGAAGAGGTAGCCGTGGCTCACGGCTACGAGATCCTTGTCAGCTCTACGAACAGCGATCCCAATGTGCTGGCCGTGTGTGCGCGCCGCATGTTGGAGCGCAAGGTGGATGGGGTTGCCGTGATGACCTTTGGCGAAGAAGAGCCGGTACTTGACCAACTGGTGCACCGCGGCATACCCATTGTGCTTGCGGAGTTCAAGCTTGACGATCCCAAGGCCAGCACCATTCTCCTCGACTACTCCACAGGTATCCACGCTGCCGTCCATCATCTCGTCGAATTCGGGCACAGCGCGATCGCTTTTCTTGCCGGACCGCACAGCCTGCATTCAGCGATTACGCGCGAAAACGACTTTCGTGCGGCCATGCAATCGGCAGGTCTGCCGATCGCCAGGAAGTGGGTGATCGAGTGCGACCACACGCTCAAAGGAGGCGTCTCGGGCTTCGAACAATTGCGCAAGCTTCCGTCGCGCCCGAGTGCAATTATTTGTTCCAACGACATGACGGCCATTGGCGTGCTGCGCGCCGCTTACGAGAATGGCATGCGCGTGCCGTATGACCTTTCCGTCATCGGCCTGGACGATATCGATTTCGCCGAGTTCACGCTGCCCCCTCTCACCACAATCCGTCTTTCACGGAAGGAGCTTGCAAGATCGGCATTCGAAGCGCTCCGCCTTCAGGCCGAGGACGCGGGCAACCCAAAGTTGCAGCGCGAGTTCCTGGTCTCTACCAGCCTGGTTGTTCGCGGCTCAACCGCCCCACCCCACGGGTAGACGATTCTCTGAACATCTTGTCATTTAGCGCATCGAAAGAATTCCTATGAGACGATAGTTTGATTGTCTCAACGCGACATTTCTCTGAATCTGTTGTCCAATAAGGATCATGAGCCGCTTCCCGGCGGCGGAGGTCGCCTTTGACGACTGCCTATCTCAACCGCATAGCCACGGCGACGCCTCCGTACGACATGCACTGCGCCTTCGTGTCTTTTGCTGAAAGCATGCTGCCCGAAGGCACCACAAAGAATCTTTTCCGCCGCATGGCGCGGATGTCGGCAATCGAGCATCGCTATTCCTTTGTACATCCAGTTACAACGCCGGACGGAACCTGGAAAGACGCGGACGGGTTTTATGTGGCAGGCAAGTTCCCTTCCACCGCGCGCCGCATGCAGGCCTTCGAGCAATTCGCACCAAAGCTGGCCGGCTGTGCTCTCGATCGACTCGCGCTCACCGCGGAGGAGCGCAAGGGAATTACCCACGTCATCGTCACATCGTGCACGGGCCTCTACGCTCCCGGGCTCGACTACGACATTGTGGAACACCTCGGACTCAGTCCTTTTGTGGAACGCACCATGATCGGATTCATGGGATGCTACGCTGCGATCAACGCACTCAAGTCCGCTCGCCACATCGTTCGCTCCGAGCCGAATGCCAAGGTCCTTCTCCTTAGCCTCGAACTCTGCTCCATGCACATGCAGGAGACCACCAACCTCGAGCAGTTGCTGGCGTTTCTGGTTTTTGCCGACGGATGCGCCGCGTATTTGGTGAGTGCCGAGCCCGCGGGCTTCGCCATCGACAGCTTCCTCGCCCTCAGACTTTCCGGCACGAACCACCTCATCACCTGGCGCATCGGCGAACAGGGCTTCGACATGCAACTCTCAGGCAAGGTCCCTGGTGAGTTGCGCAGTGGCCTTGCGGCTGCGGGGAATCAGATCACGCGCGGAATGGAGCCCTCGGCAATCGATCTCTGGGCAGTTCATCCCGGAGGCCGCACCATCCTCGATGCCGCGGAAAAGGGTCTTGCGCTGCCCGATGGCGCGCTCTCGGCTTCGCGCGATACTCTGGCGCGCTTTGGAAACATGTCCTCGGCTTCCGTGATGTTTGTCTTGGAGCAGTTGATGCGGCGCGCCTCTCCGGGGCAAGAGGGTTGCGCGATGTCGTTCGGCCCCGGAGTCACTGCGGAGATCATGCTTTTCCATGCCGCCTGACGCACTCGACTTCAGCCATCGTGCCCAGCTCACGGAACTGATTGACGGGCCTTGCAGCCGCGACCAGTTGCGCGCCTGTCTCCGCGACGTTGCGCGCCTCAATCGATGGTTCCTCGGATACCGGCCAACAATTCAATGGCTTGAATCGCTCGTCCTCGGCGCCGAATCGCGGCCGATTCACATCCTCGACGTGGGCTGCGGCTACGGCGACGGATTGCGGCGCATCGAGCGCTGGGCTCATACGCGCGGCATCGCCGTTGAACTCACTGGAATCGACATCAATCCCGATGCCATCGCCATCGCCGCTGAGGCCACGCTGCCGTCGAGCCGCATCCACTGGATTGCGTCGAATGTATTCGCATATCGGCCCGCAAAGCCGATCGATCTCGTGATCAGCGCCCTCTTCACGCATCATCTCAGTGAAGCTGGCGTCATTCAATTCCTGCAATGGATGGAAAGACACGCTGCGCTCGCCTGGTTCATCAACGATCTCTCTCGAGCCGCGGCTCCCTATCACCTGCTTCGAATTTTTTCCAAACTTGCGCGCCTGCATCCCTTCGTGCAACATGACGGCCCCGTTTCGTTTGCGCGCGCATTTGTGGAGCAGGATTGGCGGCAGATGTGCGCGTCGGCGGGTCTTGATGCCCGCTCCATCTCGATCGAAACATTCGCGCCTGCGCGACTTTGCATTGCACGCAGAAGGCGCCAATGACGCCGCTACCTGGATTCACAGAGCACCTGGTGATCGGCGGTGAGCCAGCCGGATCGATGGTTGCGCTGCGCCTTGCGGAGTCCAGACACAGCGTGCTGCTGCTTGAGCGGGAACCGGGCGCGCACCGGCTGGCCTTCGAACTGAATGTCGATGTCGAGGCAGCCCAGAACGCCTCGCGCGGACTGCTGCAGCCACAACGCGCGCCGCTCTAATGTCATGGGCCTGCGTATGCGCTCGAGCCAGTAGCGGACCACACAAAATGCCAGAATGAATGCCAGCGCCACAGCGCGCCGGATGCGGCGAAACATCAAGGCGAAAGCGGCGCCAGAAAGCGATTGCGAGCCGCGACCGAAAGCGATTGCAGATCCAGGAGCGTCAAAAAATCGATGGTGCCAAACTCACGGTCCCAGGCCGGCGGCGCAGCAATGCGCGCACCGATGGCCAAATAAGTCTTCAGCAGCTTGGGAATTTTCACGGGAGCCGGAGCAACCGCCGGAGAAGGTTCCTCCGGCAACGATCGACTATTCTCGCACCAGGACGGCTGTGCGTCCCGGCTCTGCGAATTCAAATCGCAGCTTCCAGGAGGGCATGCGTGGGCCACGGCCGGCGCGGTCTCAAACGCCGCCGGAACCTTGAAACCTTCAAGCTGGCGATACATCTGCCACCCCTCCGCCGGGTCATTGGAGTTTAAAGACGAGCAACCGAGCAAATAACGAAGCCCCATGCAGGCAGCATACTGCGCGATCCCGCGCCACAACAACATCAGCACTTCTGGCGCACGATGTTCGCGATCAATCGACGCGCGTCCCAGTTCCAGAATTCCTGTTCGCAGCGGCTCATACGGCGCAAGATTGAATTCCTGCTCGCTGTGGTAGCCCAAGTTACGCGCGGCCGTCTCGCCCGATTGCATGCGATACGTTCCCACCACCCGCTGCATTCCCTTGTCTTCCACGAGCAGGTGTTCGCACACCGCGTCAAACTTGTCAGTTTCGAGACCGGTTTCGTACGAACTCTCCAGCCCTTCGCCGAGCTCGATATTGAAAACCTTGAATCGCAGCCAGCACGCCGCCTCGCGGTCTGCCCGCGTTTCGGCCAGGCGCAAGCGGTATCGGCCAACTTCGGCATGAATGAGGCCGGCGGGCGCGACACCCGTTTGCGAAATCACCCCTGCCGATGACGCAAACTCCATTAACGAAGCCGGCTCCGTGGCCAACTTCAACGGAACTATTTGCCGAATACGCGGGATCACGCGCCAGTATCCCGCCAACCCCGTGAAAGCGCAGTCAATCTGCTGCGAATTTGGTGCAAAAACTTCCTTGAAATGTAGCTCGGCGGTAACAGAGCAGACGTCTTCCGTTAACTGACGGATTGCTTTCGTGCTCACTTTGCGATATAAAGTGAGGTCGAAAGGTGACTCATGAAAACCATCCAGCGCACCATAGCCGCTTTGGAACTGCTGCTGATTTTCCCTGCCGTTCTGTTCATGACCGCACTCTTTGCGCGCAATGTGCAGCCTCTGCAATATGAACCGGCTCACACGGCGCAGCGCATTGTCGACTGGTACGCGGCGCGAACGCATGTCGGCCTCTGGTTACTTCTTATTGCGTTTCCCCTGGCAGTCCTTATCACAGGCACGATTTCTATTTTTCGCAATTGGCGCGACGATGCCTCGCTGCGCGAAGCCGCGCAATCCGCTTTCGCCGCGTTGCGCAGCCATCTCGCAGCTTTCTTTGTCGCTGCGGCAACTTTGGCAGCCACGGGCATTTTGGCCATCGTCGCGATTCATCTGCTGACCAATTGAGCGCAGCGCCTGGGTCTCTGACCGCCTGATTTTGTACCAATCAGGGTGCCCCGGTCTCGATTTTGGGACCTGGGAATCACGAACATAAAGGAAACAATCTATGCGGTCAGGCGCCTGGCGCATTCGTCCGCGCACCGCGATTCCGTCGCGCGCGGCGTGATTGCGGGCATTATCCCCGGGGTTCGTAGTTCAGATTCGGTCCCAGCCAGCGCTCAGCTTCGGCGAGGCTCATCCCCTTGCGCCGCGCGTAATCTTCCACCTGGTCGCGATCGATCTTGCCAAGTTGAAAGTACCGCGCCTGCGGATGTGCGAAGTAGAATCCGCTCACGCTCGACCCGGGCCACATTGCGAAGGACTCTGTGAGTTCGATTCCGGCATTCTCCTTGACGTTGAGCAAACGCCAGATCGTTCCCTTCTCAGTATGATCTGGACAAGACGGATAGCCGGGCGCCGGACGAATACCACGATACTTTTCGTGGAGCAGATCCTCGCCGGTCAGGTTCTCCGTGCAGCCGTAACCCCACTCCTCGCGTACGCGCTTATGCAAGCACTCGGCAAAGGCCTCGGCTAGCCGGTCCGCAATTGCCTCCGCCATGATCGCGTTGTAATCGTCGTGTTTTGCTTTGAAGCACTCCACCAGTTCTTTCAGCCGGATCCCGCTCGTCACGGCGAATGCGCCGACGAAATCTTCGAGACCTGTCGCCTTCGGCGCAACAAAATCCGCAAGCGACCGGCACGGCTCACTTCCTTCACGATTCACTTGCTGGCGCAGGAAGAAGAACCGGTCGAGCAACTTTGTTCGTGCGCCGTCGGTGTAAAGTTCCACGTCGTCACCCACGGCATTCGCCGCAAAGAGCCCATAGACGGCGCGGGCTGTCACTAGCTTTTCGTCTACGATGCGGTCAAGCAACTCGTTCGCTTCCGCAAAGATCAGGCGCGCCTGCTCGCCCTGCTGCGGGTCATCGAGAATCTTGGGATAAACGCCCTTCAGCTCCCACGTGTGAAACAGCGGCGTCCAGTCAATGAACTCGCGGAGCGTGGCCAGCGGAAAATCATCCAGCACACGCACGCCAGTAAGGGCTGGCCGCGCCACATCTTCCCCGCGCCAATCAATCGGCGTTCGCCGAGCCCGTGCTGCCTCAATCGGCACCGCCTTTGCTCGTGGTGCGGTGTGCGCTTTCCGCAGCGCGTCATATTCGGCCTTGTATTGCGCCACAAACTCCGCCTTGCCCTCGTCGCTCAGCAGGCTCGTCGTGACAGGCACTGCGCGGCTCGCGTCCAACACGTGCACCACAGGCTGGCTGTAGTGCGGCGCGATTTTGATGGCTGTATGCGCACGGCTCGTAGTCGCTCCACCAATCAGCAACGGCAGCTTGAATCCCTGCCGCTCCATCTCGCACGCCACGTGCACCATCTCGTCAAGCGACGGCGTAATCAGTCCGCTCAGGCCAATTAAATCCGCTTTCTCTGCCTTCGCCCGTTCCAGAATCTTCTCTGCGGGCGTCATCACGCCCATATCGATCACTTCGTAGTTGTTGCAGGCCAGCACCACGCCCACAATATTCTTTCCAATGTCGTGCACGTCGCCCTTCACGGTGGCCAGCACGATCTTTCCTTGCGCCTTTGTCGCATGACCGGCTGCCGCGAGCGACGCCTTCTCGGCCTCCATAAACGGCGTCAGGTAAGCGACTGCCTTTTTCATCACGCGCGCCGACTTTACCACCTGCGGAAGAAACATCTTGCCCGACCCGAAGAGATCGCCGACAATACCCATCCCGATCATCAACGGTCCCTCGATCACCAGCAGCGGGCGGCCCAGCTTGGCGCGCGCTTCTTCGGTGTCCGCTTCGATGAACTCATCGATCCCCTTTACCAGCGCGTGGCTCAGCCGTTCCTCGACTGGAGCATTTCTCCATTCCTCGGTCTTCTTTTCGCTTTCTCCACCGCTTGTGCCGGCAGCTTTGAGCTTTTCTCCGTGCACAACCAGCCGCTCGGTTGCGTCAGGCCGGCGATTCAGCAGCACATCTTCAACCAGTTCCTTCAACTCGGGCTCAATTTCGTCATAGACTTCGAGTTGGCCCGCGTTCACGATCCCCATGTCCATGCCCGCCGCAATGGCATGATACAGAAACGCCGAATGCATGGCCTCACGAACGACATTATTGCCGCGAAAACTGAATGAAATATTCGACACGCCGCCGCTCACTTTCGCGTGCGGCAAGTTTTCCTTGATCCAGCGAGTGGCTCTGATGAAGTCCACCGCGTAATTGCTGTGCTCTTCCATCCCCGTCGCTACGGTGAGGACGTTGGGGTCGAAGATGATGTCCTCCGGCGGAAATCCGTCGCCGACGAGGATTTTGTAGGCGCGCTCGGCGACGCGAATCCTATCTTCAAACGTCGCGGCCTGCCCCTGCTCGTCAAAAGCCATTACCACCGCCGCTGCGCCATACTTCAGAACGGCCGCTGCCCGTTCGCGAAATTTCGCTTCGCCATCCTTCAGCGAAATCGAGTTCACGATGCCTTTGCCCTGCAGGCACTTCAGGCCGGCTTCAATCACTTCCCACTTCGACGAGTCGACCATGAAGGGGACCTTGGCAACTTCGGGCTCGCTCTGTAGGAGTTGCAGGTAACGCGTCATCGCAGCCACGCCGTCGATCATGCCTTCGTCCATGCAGATATCGAGAACGTTCGCGCCATTTTCCACCTGCTGGCGCGCCACTGCTACCGCTTCTTCGTATTTGCCGTCTTTGATCAGCCTTGCGAACTTCGGCGAACCGGCCACATTGGTCCGCTCGCCGATCACAATGTAGACGCCGCGCTGCTGAGTGAACGGCTGCGATCCTGAAAGGCGGAGCGGCCTCGCTTCGATCGGCGCCTTCATGGTCCCCGGGAGGCTCATACCTGGCTCACACTTTCGCCTGTGTAGGCCTCTTGCGCATCATCGCGCGGAAGCTCGCGCGGACCCACGCCCTCAACAGCCTTCGCAATCGCGGCGATGTGCTCTGGAGTATTGCCGCAGCACCCACCGGCAATATTGATCAGTCCTGCTCGCGCAAACTCCCCCAGATAACGCGCCATATCGGGCGGGCCAAGATCGAAACCCGTCGCCGAAAGCGGATTCGGCAAACCCGCATTGGGATAGCACGAGATGGCCACGTCGGCTTTGTCAGACAATTCTTCGAGGAACGGATACATCAAATCGGGTCCGAGCGAACAATTGAGCCCAACGCTGAGCGGCCTGGCATGCTTTACGGCATTCCAGAAAGCCTCTACGGTCTGCCCTGAGATCATTGTTTCGCCGCCCCGGCCCACGGCTGCCGAAATCATCAACGGCAACTCCTTGCCCACCGCCGCCAGCCCATCCTCATCGAACACTTCACGAATGCCCACCAGCGCTGCTTTCGCATTCAGGGAGTCGAAGATCGTCTCTACCAGCAGCAAGTCCGCGCCACCGGCGATCAGCGCGCGCACCTGCAGCTTATACGCATTCTTCACCTGGTCGAAGGTCACAACGCGAAAGCCAGGATCGTCCGCGTCAGGTGAGTTTGAAAGCGATACCGTCATCGGCCCGAGCGCTCCCGCGACAAACCGCTGCCGCCCCGTCTCATTGCTTTTGCGATCCGCCCATTCGCGGCCGAGGCGCGCTGAACGCTCGTTGATCTCCCACGCGAGTTCGTTGAGGAATCGATCGTCGACGACCTTCTGGTAGAACTCGGGATCTTTGCGGCCTCCGCGTTCGCGCGGATCGTCAACGAAGAACTCGCTCTGCACAATGCTCGTCGCGCCAAAGGTGTTCGTCTCGATGATGTCTGCGCCCGCTGCGAGAAACTGCCGATGAATATCGCCGATCATCTCTGGCCGGGTCAACGAAAACAAATCGCCGTTATTCAGCAGGTCCTTCTTCGCATCCTTGAAATGTTCTCCGCGAATATCCGCTTCTTTCATGCCGTAGTCGCGGATGGTCGTGCCCATTGCGCCATCCAACACAGCGATGCGCGCGGCTAGAATGCGTTCAAGTGGATGAGTCGTTGCCTTCTTCATCTCTTCCTTCAGCTTTATGGTCGCCGACGCCTGGGGGGCTGCAGAATCCCACAAAAGCCTCAATTGCCGGTCGTGGGGCCGCATGTCGGAACTATGGGAAAGCGACCTATTCTCAAGAATATCGGAGCCGGCATTCCCTTCTCATCGATTCACGCTGAACGCGTGGCCGCGCGCGCTGAATTGCGTCCACACTCATTGAACGGAGCAGGAAACCACACCATGTTTTCTCTCCGACTCGAACAAAATGCCGGCTCCAATTGTGGATGCCCTGCCCTCGCCAATCCGATTGACGCGCACATTTAGACTGAAGAAAGATGATCCAGACCCTCTTCGGCAGCCTCGAACCCGAAAAATCTGACGACTCCAGTCTCTTCGGGCGCATGCGCCAGGCCGTCTCGCGCACACGCGAGTCATTCTCCGCCAAAATCGCGGACCTGGCCGCGATGACCCGCACCGTAGACGAAGGCGCGCTCGAAGAACTTGAGGCCGCTCTTCTGACCTGCGACCTTGGCGTACCCACGACAACCGCGGTTCTTGACGCACTCCGCGACCGGGCGCGCCACCATGCCATCGAGGGCGGCGCTGAACTCCGCAATCTCCTGAAGGATCAACTCATCGCAATCCTCAGTGCCCCGCAAGGGGCGGCAGCCGCACCGCAGGCGCCGCTGGCCTCACCACCCAAAGTTACTTTCCTTGTCGGCGTAAACGGGACCGGCAAAACCACATCGAGCGGCAAGCTCGCTGCGTGGTCACGCGCTCGAGGCCGCAGCGTGCTCCTCTGCGCGGCCGATACATTTCGTGCGGCTGCCATTGAGCAGCTTGAAATCTGGGCCGCGCGATCCGGCGTAGAAATGATCAAGACGCGCCCGGGCGGTGACCCCGCTGCCGTGCTCTACGACGCCATCACGGCCGCCAAGTCGCGCGCCATTGAAGACCTTTACGTTGACACCGCGGGCCGCCTGCACACTAAATCCGGCCTCATGGACGAGCTCGACAAGATGCGCAGGACGGCGGCCCGGCTCGTTCCCGGCGCACCCCATGAAGTGCTGCTCGTGATGGACGCGACGACAGGGCAAAATGGCCTGCAGCAGGCACGCCAGTTCACGCAATCCGCGGGCGTCACGGGCATCTTGCTCACCAAGCTCGATGGCACGGCCAAGGGCGGAATCGCCGTGGCCATCGCGCGTGAGCTGAATCTGCCGGTGCGCTATGTGGGCGTGGGTGAGCAGATGAGCGACCTGCTCGAGTTTTCGCCGGCGGAGTTTGTGGATTCTCTGCTGGAGTAGGCCTGATTTTGCTACTGTCACCGGTGCACAAAGCCTGTAACCGCGCCGGCCGCGTGAGCGGCAATACCCACCATGGGCGCCAACCACCATCCCCGGATGTTGTGCTTCCTGGCCCAGAAACTGTCGGCGGCGGCGAAGGTCACCCAGCCGAGATCGACTTCGATCTGCCCCGCATAAGAAGAGGGCATTATCGGGTTGCTTTCCGTACATCTGTGCTCTGCCATGCAGTGCTGGGTCATTTCCACATCGAGTAGCGCCATACCCAAATGAATTCCATTCAGCATAAGGTAGCTGCGGGCGAACCCGCGTGACCGCATTGGACGCAACGGATGCATCGCGGGCCGTACCGCGGCCCCGAGAGCGGCCTTCGAATTCGCTGCCGAGAATAGAGTGCCGGGGATGCTCTCTGCCTGGAGCGTTTGCGCCTGCTGAGCGTCTTGAACTTCATCGAATGGAATCGACTCTTCCTGGGATCGGCCCAGAGTGCCTGCGATTACGAAGCAGAATATGAGCGTTGCGTGACAGGCCAGCCGCATGCTCCCTCCCGCTGCGGCTAAAGGCCGCCATTGGGGAGTATCGGCGTGTCCCGGGAAAAAATGAGCCGGTTATTCCGGATCCTCAAAAACTCATTGCCAAATGGAACAGGTGCGCCGGATCTGCCCTCCGACGCGATGAAGCCATCGATCCCGCGCTTCCGCACCCTCACATCCCTCTTAACTCGCAATCGCTCCATGTACACTTGATAGTTCCTCTTCGACATAACGATGACAGCTTCCGCATCCATCTCCGAACTCGACTTTCAGTGGATGCAGCGCGCGCTCGAGCTGGCGCGGCGGGGCATCGGCGTCACCTCGCCCAATCCCGCGGTCGGATGCGTCATTCTCGACCGCGATGGGCAGGTGATCGGCGAAGGCTGGCATGAGTACGACCTGATTGATCACGCCGAGGTGGTCGCACTCGACGCCGCGCGCAAAAATGCCGGCAACCGCATTCGCGGCGGCACCGCCTACGTCACCCTCGAGCCCTGCAGCATTGTTGGCCGTACGCCGCCCTGCACTGATTCCCTCATCAGCGCGGGCCTCGCGCGCGTCGTCGCCGCCACCATTGACCCCAACCCCGCCGTGGCAGGTCATGGCATACAAGCACTGCGCGCGACGGGCATCCAGGCCGATGTGGGAGTCTGCCAGGCTGAAGCCCGCCGCCTCAACGAGGGCTTCGCGCACTGGATCCAGCACAAGCGCCCCTTGGTGCTCATGAAAGTCGCTATGACCCTCGACGCGCGCATTGCACCGCCGCCCGGACATCAAACACCGCACGCACCCTACTGGATCACCAGCGAGCTGGCCCGCGCCGCGGTACAGCCGCTACGCTGGGCCGCCGACGCCACCATGGTCGGCGTCGACACTGTGCTCGCCGACGATCCCTGGATGACCGATCGCAGCGGCCAGCGCCGGCGCCGCCCGCTCCTGCGCATTGTGCTCGACTCCGCACTGCGCATGCCGCTCGATTCGAAGCTCGTCACGACGGCCCAAAACGACGTTGTAGTCTTCACCGTTTCCAACGACCAGGCGCGCATCCGCGAGCTCATCACGCGCGGCGTGCGCGTTGAGGTTCTTCCCGCGGAGCAAGGCCGGGTGCCGCTCGACAAAGTTCTCGACAAGCTCGGCGAAGAAGGTGTGCTCACCCTGATCACAGAAACCGGGACGCGCCTCAATACGGCATTCCTTGCGGGGGGGCTGGTTGACCGGCTGCATCTCTTCATCGCGCCACAGATCATGGGGTCCGACGCGGTGCCTGCCTTCCGTGGCATGCCTCACTTTGTACACATGGAGGATATGGAACTGGAGCGTTATGGCAACGACCTCGGCCTAAGTTCCCTGCTCCGCGATCCGTGGCCGCGCGACATTGCTCAGTGAACAGTGGTCAGTGGTCAGTGGTCAGAAAAGCCTTTGAAACGATCCGCGGCGGCACGCGTCCTATAAAATAGTAAGTAGATTAACCCGGCCGTACCCCTTTTCCGCCGGGAATTGAAACAGCCCTGCGTGCAGCAAGAACGGAAATCTCCCATGCTTTCTACCCCGGTCATGACGGCTGTTGTCTCGCTTGTCGGTCTCGTCGGAGTCCTCACCTGGCGCGTGAGCGAAGGCCGCAGTGCCGTGACGCTGAAGAAGATCGTGATGCCGCCCCTGGGCATGGCCACCGGATTCTGCATGTTCTTCTATCCGCCGTGCCGCGTTCCCTTTACCTGGGGTCTTGCCGCATTCCTCATCGGCGCCATCATCCTCGCCTATCCACTGCTCATCACGTCAGACCTTCACCTGCAGAACGGCGTCATCATGATGAAGCGATCGAGCGCGTTCTTCGCCGTCATCATCGTGCTCGCACTCGTCCGCTACCTGGCGCGTGGCTTTTTTGACCGGATCCTCTCGCTCGAGCAGACCGGCTCTATTTTTTATCTGTTGGCTTTTGGCATGGTGCTGCGCTGGCGGTTGAAGCTCTACGTGGCCTATCGCGCCCTGACCAGCGGCGCGTCGCCCGCCGGCTCGCCAGCTCCTGAGCAAGCCTCTGCGGATTGACCCGAAGCAGCAGCGATAGCGGGAGCTACGAACGATCAACGCTTCTCCGCCTACACATCTCCATTTTCGGTGATCCGTCGATCTCGGCGTTTTCCTCCCCCGCCGCTCCCGGTTTTTCGTGAGACAATCATTGCGCATCATCGTTCCGCTTCAAATTCCCCATTAAGGAACCAGCCGATGACCAACGGAGCCGTCATGAACTCACTCGCCTTCACCGTCGAGCGGAAGGGCGATTCGGCAATTGTTCACTGCCGCGGCCGGCTCGTTGCCGGACTCGGCGGCGACTTTTATGCAAAGATCAAGCCGCTCTTCGCCGATTCGAAGCGCGTGGTTCTCGACCTCACTAACCTTGACTCTGTCGACAGCATGGGCCTCGGCACCCTGGTTCGACTTTATGCCTCAGCGAAATCTGCGGGCTCCTGCCTGGAACTCGTGAACTTGAACAAGAAAGTCCGCGACCTGCTTGGCATCACCAATCTGCTCTCGCTCTTTGGCGAGATGTGCGAAAAAGGTGTGGCGATGAAGTTCTAGCGCGAGGCGACTACGCTGGCGTACTCCCGAGAAATATGAATCCCAAAGTCGACGCGTATCTACGGAAGGCCGAAAAGTGGCAGCCAGAGATCGAGAGGCTACGAACGATCGTCCTCGATTGCGGGTTGACTGAAGAACTGAAGTGGAAGATCCCGTGCTACACCCTGCGAGGGAAAAACATCGTCGGCATTCACGGCCTGAAGGAGTACTGCGCGCTTGGGTTTTTCAAGGGCGCGCTGTTATCCGATCCCAAAGGGGTTCTCGCCAAACCGGGAGAGAATTCGCAGGTGGGGCGCTGGATCAAATTTCGCCATGTCCAGGAGATTGTGAAGCTGGAACCGACGCTGAAAACCTACATCGGCGAAGCGATTGAAGTGGAAGAAGCCGGCCTGAAGGTACGGCTGAAGACGATTGAAGAATACGCGATTCCCGAGGAATTGCAGATCAAGTTCGATAAGCGGCCGGCCTTGAAGCAGGCGTTCCGCGCCCTCACGCCAGGACGGCAGCGCGCTTACATTCTCTACTTTTCCGGAGCCAAACAATCGAAAACACGGAACTCGCGCATTGAAAAGCATGTTCCGGAGATTCTTGCGGGGAAGGGGATGAACGATGATTACTTCGCGGCGAAGAAAAAGCGGTAACGCGGATGCCTCTGCTTGTTTCCTGCTTCCTCATTCCCTTGTCCCTCGGTCCCTCCGTCCCTAGAATTGACTTATGTTCACCGGCATCATCGAGCAGACCGGAACGCTTGTCAGCCTCATCGATCGAGGCGGAGTTCGGCGCATCACTGTCGAGGCGCCAGGCATCGCTTCGCGGCTCCGCGAAGGCGATTCGCTCGGCGTCTCCGGCGTGTGTCTCACCGCTCTCGATCCCGACCCCACGTATTTCCACGCCGATCTCGCCCAGGAAACGCTCGACCGCACGTCGCTCGGTTCGCTCGCGCCCGGCGCGCGCGTCAATCTGGAACTGCCCACTGCGGCGGGCAGCCCGCTTGGAGGGCACATTGTGCAGGGTCACGTGGACGACGCCGGCGTGATGACCGCGCTCGACCCCGTTATCCCTGAGACCAGCCCGAACTTCGATCGGCAGACCACTGACTGGACGCTGAAGGTCCGCGTTCCAGAAAGCGTCCGGCAATGGATGGTTCACAAAGGGTCGGTGGCCGTGGAGGGCATCAGCCTGACGATTGCGGGCTTCGACGGCGAAGAGATTACCATCGCGATTCTGCCGCTGACGTATTGGCGCACCAACCTGCACACACTTGCTGTCGGCGCGCCAATGAATATTGAGGCCGATGTGCTGGTGAAGCTCGCGGCGATGCACATGCAATCTGAGAAGAAATCGGAATTTGATTTGACTGAAGCGTGGCTCGTCGCCAACGGCTACTGACCCGGCTGGTGTGGCACAATCTCCGGCGGGGCCACCTCAACCCATCGTGCTGCGGCTGCGTCGGATCGGCACTCTGCCCACAGCGTGTAGATTTCCCTCTTCGGCACAAACGGCGCGTCTACCAGCACCGCGCTGCCTCCATCCGCGTTCGTGTAGCGATCACGGCACCAGCGGATAAACGGCTCCGCACGGCGGCCTTTGCGCATGGTGAACCAATCGATGATTTCGAAGGGAGATTCCCGGTAGACATTCTCAGGCGTCCACCAGAAGCGCACCGGCCCTTTCGGCGAGAACCGCTCTTCAATGCATGTGCCGCCCTTCTCGTGCATCGCGCGAAGCAGTTCTGCCCAGGTGATGAGCCTGCCGCGCGACTTCATCAGCATCCGCAGTTTGTGTTCGCGGTGCTGCCGAGTCCATCGCGTCATAAATCCGAACGGAATCGCGAAACAGGCGCCTACACAGAGCACAGGAAGCATAAGGACTTCAAGAACCGGCCCGCCGTAGGTAGCGAGCCGCTTCCGCTCTTGTTTTCGCTCCGGTTCCTGTGTCTGCATGATCGCGCCCACTCCGTGACGCGTTACTTCTTCGCCGGCAAGCTCGGCGGGGCCTCCACGTAATCGCTTCCCACACGGGAGACAATCTGTTCCCGCCGGTCTGTCAGCAGCTTCAGCGTCTCGGTTATTTCGATGAACTCCTTTTTCTGTCCATCCGTGAGGCCCGACGTCGGTTGTCCCGGCGCTGCCGCATTCCCTTGCGCTGCGATCTTGTTCAACTGGTCCAGCTTCGCCTGCAACAGCGGAATTTCGCTGTCAATCAAGATTGGCCGGATCACAGGCGTCTTCGTGCGGTCCGCCGCGATCTCGTTACGGTTATTCTCCTCCCAAACCGGCAAAACGCCCACATGTTCCAGCTCCACGCGAACCCCCGCCGGTCCATAGTCGTCGCGTACCGCCGAAAACAACGCAATCAACTCGTCCCTCGGCTCGCCATCCGAATCCGGATTGAGTCCATCGACGTAGGTACGCGATTGATTCGACAGGAAATTGCCCAATGAATAAAAGATGATTGTGTTGCGTCCATCCTGCGTTTTATAGGTCTCAACGGGCTGGAGCACATGGGGATGCGCACCCAGGATGACGGTTGCTCCCGCATCCATGATCTTGTGCGCAAGATCCACGTCCTCCGGTCGCGGTGCCGTCGCATATTCAACGCCCCAGTGGAGGCTCACCACCAGCATGTCGCACTGTGCCCGAGCCGCCTTGACTGCAGCGAGAACGGTTGCCTCGTCCGCTCCCAGGGCGCCATTCGCCTCACCCGGATACGGAAAGAAGTTCACGTGCGGCTGGTCGTCCTTGTCGGGATTACGATTGCCGTTGAGCCAGCGCGTCATTCCCAGCCAGCCCACCTTGATGCCATCGGCTTCAGTAATCACCGGCTGCCATGCTGTTGCGGCATTGTCTGACGTGCCGGCAAACAGGAGTCCTGTTTGTTTTAGGTGCTCGAGGCTCTCGGCGAATCCGGCCCACCCTTGGTCCATCACGTGGTTATTGGCAAACGAGACGATCTTGATCCCGCTGGCCTTCAGCGCTTCCGGCAGTTCAACGGGTGCGTTGAATAAGAACGGCTTTGTCCCATGGGAGTTCGCCGGCGCCACCGGTGTCTCCAGGTTCACGAATCCGAAGTCGGCTCCTTCGAAGACGTACGCTACATCGCTGAAGAGAGCCGCCCATCCTGCTTCGCCCTCGCCTGCAGCGGCGGCCGCCTCCTTAACCGCATCGTGGGGAATCACATCTCCTGCCGCGGCAAAAGTAACTTGCGCAAGCTGATGCGGATAAGGCACGATCACGGCGGCTTGCTGTCGCACGTGCGCGCCTCCAACCAGTGCGATCCCGACGGCACATAGTCCGACGAGCCCGAGCGCCACCCGCCAATGCCCGACCAGCCAACGCCGAACCGGGCCGACCCGACGCAACCCGCGCGACAGAGCGCTTCCCCCCGCACCTGGGCTGGAGTGCGGAACTGCCGTGAGTTGGCGTCTGCTCGGGGTCCAATCCATGAACTGTTCTGGCCTCCTTCTACGGGCCGTTACCGGGAATGAAATCAGCATACAAGGCCCTCATCCCGCCGCAGAGCCAAATCCGCACGCGAGGTACCTGAGCCGCCGATGGTTTCGCGAACGTCTCGGCCTCCCGTTTCGTCTATTCTTGCAGTCAAGACTGTTACCCTGAAGCAGGAGAAGGTGTTACAGGAGTTCCGGACCGCATTTGAGCGTGGGGCCGGCGAGCGCGTCGATGGCAGAGTTCGTAATCAAACTGGCCGATGAGCGTGGCCACGTGCAGGAGCAGGTACAGACCGCGGCCACGGCCGAGGAGCTGCGTGCCCGTTTCGCGCACGCGGGCTATCATGTCTTCTCCGTCCGCACGCGCGGCAGCATCGGCCTCGCCCGCCGGAAGGTCAAGCTCGAACCGTTTCTCATCTTCAACCAGCAGTTTCTAACCCTCATTCGCGCCGGCCTGCCCATTCTCGGTTCCCTTCAGATGCTCGGCAAGATCCAGAGGAATGCCGGGCTCTCAAACCAGTTGGATGACGTAGCCACCCGGGTGAAGCGCGGCGAAGCGCTTTCGGCCGCCTTCGAAGCGCAAAGCGGCTTCCCGGTGATGTACACCACCACCATCCTGGCCGGCGAGCGTTCCGGCAATTTGCCAGAAGTGCTTGAGCGCTATGTGAACTTCCAGAAGATCGCACTCGCGCTGCGCAAAAAACTGATTGGATCGCTCATCTATCCGGGCGTTCTGCTCACGCTGGTTTGCGGGCTGTTGACCTTCATGTTTACTGTGGTCGTGCCTCAATTTGCCGTCCTTTACGACCAGCTCGGGAGCAAACTGCCCGCCCTTACCATCGACCTTTTGACCTTTGGCAAGTTTATGCAGCACAACATCCTTTGGCTCGCCATCGGCGCGCTGATCGTCGCCTTCACTGCGTATCGTTTTTCGATCACCGAGCGCGGCCGCGATTTTATCGACGGCGTTCGCGTCAAGCTGCCGGTCTTCGGCAAAATCTGGGTTAAGTACCAGGTAGCACTGTTCTCGCGAACCCTTTCCACGCTGCTCACCGGCGGCTTGCCGCTCGTACCCTCGCTTCAGACTGCGGCGCGCTCCATCTCGTCGCGGCGCGTCTCGCAGGCCGTGCATTCATCCGTCGGCACTGTGAGCGAAGGCAAAAGCCTTGCCGAATCGCTTACCCGGACCAGAATGTTTCCTGGCCTGGCCACTGAAATGATCACGGTCGGCGAACAGACCGGTGCACTGCCTCAGATGCTGAACTCGGTGGCCGAATTCTTTGAGGAGGACGTAGCGACAGCTCTTGCCGCCGCGCTCGCTCTCATCGAGCCCGCCATCCTGATCGTCATGGGTGTTGTCGTGGTCTTCATTTTGATCTCGCTTTACCTGCCCATCTTTTCGCTTGGGCAAACCAGCGCGATGTGACAAGCGGAAACGAGGAGGTTTAAACCGTGGCTGAAACCAACGTATTACCGCTCGCATCGCCCTTGAACGGCGACGAACGCAGCCAAGCCGAAGCATTGGCGCGGCGCTATCACGCCGAATTCGTCGACCTGAAGAATTTCAAGATACAGCACGACCTTCTGCGCACCGTGCCCGTCGAGCTCATGTTCCGCTACAACTTTGTGCCTATCGAGCAAAGGCCCGATCACCTCGTGATTGCGGTCAGCGACCCCTCGCGGTTAATGGTGCTCGACGAAATCTCCGGCCTGCTCGGCGCGCGCATCCAGGCGCGCGTCGCGACACTCTCGCAGATCACCGAAGTTCTGAAGAAGACCGAGCAATCGCAGCGCGTTCTCGACGAAGCCAGTGAAGGACTCACCTTCGACGTACTGACAGGAGACGATAACCCCGATGAGAATATCTCGATCGAGAAGCTCACCAGCGAAGCCGAGGATATCAGCCCCATCATCCGTCTGGTCGACACGACCATTTTCACGGCGCTCGAGCGCCGCGCCTCCGACATTCACATCGAGAGCTACGACGACTCGGTGCACATCAAGTACCGTATCGACGGCGTGCTGCAGGAAGCCATGGCGCCCATCGCCCGCGAGCATCACGGCACCATCCTCGGCCGCATCAAGATCATGAGCGAGCTCGACATTGCCGAGAAGCGCGTGCCGCAGGATGGGCGCTTCCGCGTGCGCTACAAGGGCCGCCTCATCGACTTCCGCGTTTCCATCATGCCGACGATTTACGGCGAAAATGCCGTGCTCCGCGTTCTGGATAAAGAGTCGATGAGCGAAAAGTTCAAGAACCTCACGCTCGATGTCGTAGGCTTCGCCGACGAGGATCTCCGCCGTTTTCGCCGCTACATTCGCGAACCTTACGGAATGGTGCTGGTGACGGGGCCGACCGGCTCCGGGAAAACCACGACGCTCTACGCCGCACTCAATGAAATCAAGAGCGACGAAGATAAAATCATCACGATCGAAGATCCGGTCGAATATCAGATTCGCGGCATCACGCAGATTCCGGTCAACGAGAAGAAAGGCCTCACCTTCGCCCGTGGGCTGAGATCCATTCTGCGCCACGATCCCGACAAGATCCTCGTCGGCGAGATTCGCGACCAGGAGACGGCGCAGATCGCCATCAACTCCGCGCTGACCGGGCATCTTGTCTTCACCACGGTTCACGCCAACAACGTGGTGGATGTTCTAGGCCGCTTTCTCAACATGGGCGTGGAAGCCTACAACTTTGTCTCTGCGCTCAACTGTATCCTCGCGCAGCGCCTGGTGCGCACCATCTGCGAATACTGTGCACGCACCGTGCACTACGACGAGGACCTACTGGTTGCCAGCGGTCTCGACCCAGCCGAGTGGCTCAGTTTCGCTTTCCACGAAGGGGCCGGCTGCATGGAGTGCGGCGGCACGGGCTACCGCGGGCGCACAGCCATTCACGAACTGCTCGACCTTACCGACAACATCCGTGAGATCATCCTCGCGAAGAAGCCAACTTCGGAGATTCGCAAACAGGCGCAGAAAGAGGGCATGAGCTTTCTGCGGGAATCGGCCCTGGAACGCGTGCGCCGCGGCATTACGACACTGAAGGAAATCAACAAGGTTACATTTATTGAGGCATCGAGATAAGACCGGGACCAAGGGAGCGAAGGAACGAGAAGGCAGCGATTGAGGGGAGAGGGAACAAGGGAGCGATGAGTTCGATCTTCAAAAGGAGTCTGGCGGGGTCGCAGACAGGTGGCCGTCCGTCTGCCGCGCTTGAGATCGCGCCCGAAGGCGTGCTGGCTGCGGCGCGTTCGGGCGGCAAGTCCCAGTCGGGCCATGGGCAAGTCTACGCATTTGTTCCGCTGCCGGACGGTGCTGTCGTTCCCGGTATCGAAGAGCCTAACCTGCACTCGAATGAAGTTGTCACCGACGCCATTCGCTCCGCACTGGCCGAAGTTTCACCGCGCAGCCGGGCCGTCACTTTGGTTTTGCCCGACGCTCTGGTACGTGTTTTCGTCCTCGACTTCGATTCCATGCCCGCGAAAGCAGCCGAAGCGGTTCCAGTAGTTCGCTTCCGCCTGCGCAAGATGGTCCCTTTCGACGTGGAAAACGCCGGCATCGGCTATCAGGTTCTCGCGCAGGACGAAAACGAATGCAAAGTGCTGGCTGCCATCCTGCCAGGCCCCATCCTCACCGAGTACGAAGCCGCCGTGCGCGCCGCCGGCTACGAACCTGGCGCAGTCTTGCCCTCCAGCCTGGCCGCACTTGAATCCATTGACTCCATGGAAGCCATCCTGGGCGCCAATCTCAGCATGCATGCCATCACAACGACGATTGCCAACGGCCACGATCTGCTTCTTTATCGCACGCTCGACCTTCCCGGCGATCGCAGGCAGCGAGATGTTGAAATTCAGCGCGCCATCGCCGTGGCCGCTGCGTACTTTGAAGACAAGCTCGGCATGCGCCCGCGGCGGGTTCATTACGCTGGAATCCAGACTCCCGACGCCTTTGCCGCTTCTCTCGGCGATCCCGAATTCTCGATTGTCGAGTGGGCGCCCCGGCCCCAGGAAGGAACGTTGACTTCGCTCCCTCAAACCAGTCTTGCCGGTGTCGCAGGCGCGCTGGCGGGAGCAAGCTAGCCGAATGCGGATTACACTCAATCTCGCCACTCGCCCCTTCGCCGATCTCGCGCCGGCACTCAAGCGTTTGCGCATCGCCATGGCTGTGCTTGCCGGGCTGTGCATCCTGTTCGGCATCGGCCTCCATCTCTTCGATCGGAAGGCCGATTCGGCCCGGGCACGCGATCACTCACTCGACGGCCAGATCGCGCAAGTCCAGACGGAGCGTAGTGCAGCCCAGGCCATGATGCGGCAACCCGTGAATGCGCGCGTTCTCACCCAGGCCGAAGCTCTCGACCAGCTCTTCGATGCAAAGGCCTTTTCCTGGACGCTCGCCATGGAAGCAATGGAGAAAGTTCTGCCCGCGGGCGTGCAGGTCACGTCCATCGAGCCGATGCGCGACAAGGACGGTCACATCACGGTTCATGTGCGCGTGGTTGGGCCTCGCGACCGGGCAGACGACCTGGTTGCCAATCTTGAGCACTCCCGGCGATTCCTCGAGCCGCGCATCGTGGGTGAAACCGCCGAGTCCACAAACGGCCCGCTGCAGCGCCAGGATCCGATCAGCTCCTCGAATCGCTTCGACTTCGATTTGCTGGCCGATTATAATCCACCGTCACCGGAAGAGCGCGCTGCGAATGAGCGCACTGCCGCGAAGTCCGCGCGCGGCGGCAGCGAGCCCGGCCCGCCCAGCGCCGGCCGACGTAGATCCCCGCGCCCGGCTCATGCTGTCGCGCCGTCAAATGGCCGCCAGCCCTATGCCGGATCGTCTACTTCCAGGCCGTCGCCCGATGGCACAAATGCAAACCCCGTTCAAAATCCCACGCCTGGAGGTCCGCAATGAGCACAAACGGATCTTCCTCGCCGTGGCGTGAGCGATTAGCTTCGCCGCTCACATGGCACTTCGCCGGATTGATTTTGTTGCTGATCCTTGCCACCGGCCTCGCCGTTCGCCTGGGTATGGACTGGGCCGCCATGGAGCGCGATTCCGGCGACGTTCTCGCGGGAAAGCAAATCCAATTGAAGGCTCTTGAATTGCAGACCGCTCCGCTGCGCGGCCTTGACAAGCGCGTGGACAAGACGCGCGAGGAGATGCAGGCGTTCTACAAGAAGCGCATCCCTCCCGACTACTCGCTGATCTCCAGCCGCATCGGCGACCTGGCAGTGACATCGGAGGTACGCCTCACGCGGGTGCAATACACTCAGGGGCCGCCGGGTTCGGACCTGACCGAGATTTCAATGGATGCGGGAATCAGCGGCGAGTATCCCGCCATCATGCACTTTGTGAACAGCATTGAGCGCGACAAAGTCTTCTTCATCATTCGCGCCATGTCGTTCACCAGCCAGCAGGGCGGCCTGGTGAATCTTCGTATGCGCGTCTCTACATGGCTCCGTCCCGAAGACGTGCCCAGCGGCCTGCCGTCTACGCCGGGGGCCGATCAGCCTGCGCCCGCGCTATCCTCTGCCGAAACGGAGGGCGACTAATCATGGCTCTCGCTCTCGGCACCGAAAATAGGCGCCAGGTGATCCTGGTCGTCGTGCTCTTTGCCGTCGTTCTCGGCGTCGGCGGCTATGAGTTGTATCAAAACTTCGCGGGACCCTCCACGCCTCCGGCTCGTCCGACGCAGGCTGCGCCTCGCAATGCCTCTGCCGCAGCCAACACTGGTTCCGCAAGCGGAAATGAAGCGGAAAAGCTCACCAACGCGGGCATCGATCCCGCGCTCGATTTCGATAAGCTCGCCCAAAGCGAAGATGTCGTTTATTCCGGCACAGGCCGCAACATCTTCTCTGCCGACTCCGCGCCGGCCGCAATTCCAACGCCGGTCAAGAGTCCACGCAACGTCGCCGCCAATGCGCCTCCCGCAGCGCCTGCCGTGCCCAAGCCTCCGGCGATTGACTTGAAGTACTTTGGCTACTCCGAAGACGACAAAAGCAAAGCGCTCAAGGCGTTCTTCGTTCACGGCGATGACATCTTTATGGCCAGGATTGGCGACATTGTCGATCATCGTTACAAAGTGGATGCGATTCGTCCGCTCAACGTTCAGGTGACGGACCTGGCTTACAACAACACGCAGACTCTTTCCCTGTCGGCGTTTTAAGAAGTGGAACCATGAAGCCTTCCCCAATCCGCAGCGAGGCCGAGATCGCCAGAATCCCGAAGTCAGAAGAAGGCTATGTGCTGCTCATCGCCATCTTTTTTCTTGCCATCCTCGTACTTTCGCTGGCCGTGGCGGCGCCCCAGGTCGCAAAGTCCATCCAACGTGACCGCGATCTGGAAACCTTCCATCGCGGCTTGCAGTACCGGCGCGCGATTCAGCTTTACTATCGCAAGTTTCATGCGTATCCACCGAACCTGGACGCGCTGGTAAAGACCAACGACATTCGCTTTCTGCGCAAGAAATACGTCGATCCCATCACCGGCAAAGCCGATTGGAAGCCGATCATGTTCGGGCAGAACAAGACCCCGACCGCGATGGGATTCTTCGGCCAGGCACTCTCGGGGAATGCCTCTACCATCGCCGGCACAGGTCCAAGCGGCGGCAATACGCCGGCGGGAATGATGAATGGCGGCGGCAGCGCGTTCGGCGGAAGCTCTATTGGGGGCAGCTCGTTCGGAGGGAGTTCTTTTGGCGGAAGCTCGGGCTCGTCAGGCGGAAGTTCTATCTTCAGTTCCACTGACTCCGGAGGCAGTCAAACGCCGTCGACAGGCGCTTCTGGCAGCACCACGACCACGGGATCCACGGGAAGCTCACCTTCCACCACGGGATCTTCGGGTGCCGGATCCTCCGGGAGTTCCAGCTCCGGGGGCGACACGGGCCTATCGGGCCAGACCTTCGGTGGCGCGGGCATCATTGGATATGAGCCGGCCAGCCCGAAGCAGTCGATTTTGATCTACAAGAAAAAGCAGCATTATAACGAGTGGGAATTTACCTACGATCCGCTCTCGGATATGAAGACGATGGGCGGCGGCAACACCGGAGCCATCGGTCAGCCTGCAAGCAGCACGTCGAGCCCGGTCGGCAGCAGCCCGTTTGGAAGTTCCGGCTCGGGCCCTGGCTCGGGATCGACCTTCGGCGGATCAGGCAACGGCACAGGCTCCACCCCGAACCCGACACCGTCTCCCATGCCGCCCGACACTTCGGCCCCGCAGTAGGTGAGATTTGATGTGACGGCGGGCCATAACCATTTGAGTTACCCCCCTCCCCCCTATGTTTTGGGGTCAAAGGGCTTTGTTTCAGTCACTTGTACCTTTGATCACTTGCTCGAACCCACTGAATCCATTGAGGTTAAGATCTAAAATAGGCAGAATCAGCGGTTTACGCGGTTCCCTTTCGCGTTTTGCACCGGTTTTAGTGCAATCGGTTGGCCTTCAAAAAGCAGGCGGCCCGGGATGCCTGCAATGCGATGCCAGCGTTCCCGAGCCACCGATGAAGGAGACTGCTCCGTCTATTTCTGAGTGTAGGGGATTCAAGGAAATAATCTGCAAGGCTGGTGGGAGAATCGCACGTTTGGAATGAGGGGGATGGGATGGGTCTGCGGGCGGGGAGGGGTTGACGGGATCTTTCGCCCCCAGCGAAGATTGGGCCTTAACAGCCTGTGGTGAAAGTCGAAATCTTGGAAAAACCATCCCTGAGCGACTAAAGCCGCATTGATTCTCAAGCTTTACGGCACGACTAAACAGGCTGCAGAAAAACGCCGAATAGCCGGCCAAACTAACGGAGAGCACCCTCAGGGCCTAAAGGCCACATTGATTTTGCGACGCTTGCGGCACGAGTAAACTCGTGCCCTGTTACAAGACTGAAGCCGATCGAGTTTTTTCCGCAGCCTCTAAAGTCGTGCCCTTTCAAAACCGGACTTTCGGCACAGGCTTCTAAGGCTGTGCTTCCGGGAGGGTCGATGCAGCAACCGGGGTGGTGAGCGACGTATTCCTGTTTATCAAGGAATAACTGAAGGGTGGGCGGTGACTCGACTGGAACCGCCAACTAGTCGCCGGAAGTTGGTGTCTGTGCGAGTGCGGCGTCGATGTCTTCCCCACGCAACACCGAGCGCGCCGGATCCCGCGGGTCCACGTGCGCCATCACCCTGAGGCCTTTGCATGCGTCGGCCCAGTCCTTTGCGTCATCCTCGGTTCGGAAGGAGCGAGAGTAATCGCCCGACTGCAGTTCTGGATTGCGATACGAGTATGTGAGCAACGCCTTGTGCGCGTAGGTCGGCTGACTCGGGACGCCGCCGCCCGCCAGCGGGGTATCCTCTTGCCAGGTAGCGGTCGTCACGAGGTCAATCACCGCAGGAACGATCGGCCAATCGCGGGCCCATTTGTCTTTCGCCCATTTGACCAGGTCCGGCCAGACATTAACTCCAACCTGAACGAGGCCGATCAAAACAATACAAGCGAGAACAAACACCGGGAAGAGGTCAATCTTCGTCCCGCCGCTAAGCAGGACGATAGCAATCGGTGGAGGCGCGGTCACGCTTGTTCTCCAAAAGCTAGCCCATTATTGCATGGGAACTGAAGGCGTCCATGAGAGAAGTTGCATCCGAGTCGCGGCCACATCGACGATAAGGAGTTGCTGCAGAGGCGGGCCGGGAGTCGGCCAAAGCTTGCGCCCTGCCAATCGCGTGGAGACTCAGACTTGTCCCCAAAAGCAGTACCGCCGCTTCGATCCGGCTCATACCATCTATCCCGCTCCGAATCATACATTCCTGGCAGCGCGAGACTGCTCTGCCTGTGTGGTCGGCAGTGCGGAAGTAATTGAAATTTGGCTGGACGGCCGCGCGAAAGGCAACTGCAGATCCTTCGCCTGCGGCTCAGCGACTGTCTGGATTGTCAAGGGCGGGTTGATGGGGTGGTTTTGGTTTCGACAGACCTGCTGATAGTCGTTTCGCGCCGGTTGCTCCCCCCAGAAGCGATAGGCGCAAACGGCCCACCCCTCTTCGGGGCGAGCCTTTGGAATCAATTCTTTATGGCTTAGAGATCGGTCGGCTTAGACGTTGAAAGACGACCCGCAGCCGCAAGTCGACTTCACCTGCGGATTCTCGAATTTGAAGCCGGCAGCTTCGAGGCTCTCCACGTAATCGACGATGCAGCCATTCAGATACATCAGCGAGGTGGCATCGACGAATACCTTCAAGTCGTCGAAATTGAATACCTTATCCATCATGCCAGCCTGGTTTTCGAAGGCCATCGAATACTGAAAGCCGGAGCAGCCTCCGCCCACCACGCCAATGCGCAGTCCGGCGGGTAAGGGATCCTGCGTGGCCATAATCTCGCGCACCTTCGTAATGGCCGTTGGGGTCAGCACGAGGGGCGGTTTCTTTACGGTTTCCTGGGTGGGTGCAACGGTTGCTGTGGCCATGTTTTCTCCCTTTTGGTTAGGACTGCTCACTTTCACTGTATCGCTCCGGGCGGGGGGACACAAGCCCCTTTTCCGGTACACCCTTTTAGATGCACCTCGGAATGGAACGTCGCTGAATCGCTGGTTTTAGGGACGGTAAGGGAGGGCCCTGCGGGGGACCGTACCGAGGAATCCCTTTCAAGGATCACACACATCGAAAAAACATTCGTTCCCAATTGCATTGGTTCGGGACTATCATGTTGTGCCAAAGGGCCCCTCTGGCCGCGAGACCGCGATTCCCCACGACCCCGCTGGTTCCTGGGACCGGAGTTCGTTCGGAGGTGGTATATGTCGTTTGCCCCGGTAATGTGGACCGTCTGGTCCGCGTTCGTCGTTATCCTGGCCGCGCTGTACGTCTACCGTTCAAACATCACCAAGAACGAGGAAGACCAGATTTTCCTTGACGACTCGTTCGCACACGAGAAAGCCGAACAAGCCGTGATCACCGCGAGAGTTTCAAAGATCGAGCCGCTGGTTCGGATCTCCCGTTGGGTCGTAATCACGATGACCATCTTCGTGGTCGCCTATTACATTCGGGACATCATGCTCCAGCTCAACATCATTCACTAGGAACACAGTTCCCTCTCACGGGGCCCCTGGAGGCCCGCAGAGCCGCATTGTCTGCATTGCCCGTGGAGCAAGGGCGCCATTGGCAATGCGGAACTCGGAACTGTCGACTACTTAAACTGCCGGATCATGTCGAAGATATAGTATCCCAGGACCACGAGCGTCATGGCGATCGCAAATACAAGCGCTGTCCGCTTGAGGGGCTGGATCTTTCCTACCCTCAGGGCGATTGAGTCCTGCTCCGATCTTGCGTTGCTCGATGAGTCGGTCAGGAAGAGTTGATCGTCTTCGTTTCTGGTGACGCGCGATGCATAAATGCTGACGACGATCATGAAAAAAAACGCCGCGCCCCACAGGACCCACATTACCGGAACCAATGTCATTCTCATCTCCAATATGAAGAGTTCACATAGCTCGAATGCCTACATGCCCGCTGAACTCTGCGGACCAGTCAGGCTCGATGCCTTATGGCTGATCATCATAGTGGCCGATGGAATTTTTCTCGGGTGACAGCAGTCACAAGGGGGAAGCTGAATTCCGGAAATGAACCACATTCCGGAATGGACCCGTTTTCTTCGCCTGCTTACTCAACTTCTCGCTGCGCGCGGTAGCCGTCCCGTGCAATCACCTGGTACTTTAACGGCTTGTGTTTCTCGTCCTGCATGCGCAGAGGGTTGCCTTCGGCATCCACAAGGTCGACGTGGATTTTGCGCCACGTCCCGTCGAGCTTGGCGTTCGTGGGGCGGTACACGATTTCGTACTTTGAGCGGATGTTTTGGTTGATCGCCTGCACGTCGTCGGGTAGTTCTCCGATGAAGCGGGGCTCAAAGTGCATGCCCCCGGTCAGATCGGAAAAGGTCTTCATCTGGTTGTCGGCCTGCAGGAAGGTCAAATCGCGCATTCCGCCCATCATGCCTCCCGTGCCTTCGGTGAGAGCTTCGAAAAGACCGTCTGTTGAAATGCTAAAGATGGTCGTGTCGCGCGATTCTTTTACTCGCTTCAGGATTTGATCGAGTGTCAGCTTCGACATGGAGTCGATGCCGGTGCCGATCAGAATAATGTATTTCTCGCCCTGGACGCGTGAAAGCCGGTCCAGCGACTCGTTCAACGCGTCGAAGACGTCGGTCTCCTGAAACGCAGCGGGCATATAGACCTCGTTGGCCAGTTCGTTGATGCCTTCGAGAATCTGCTGCTTGTTCTGCGTAAAGTCGCTCACGATGTGCGTATTCAGGTCATACGTCATCATGGCAACGTAGTCCTGCGGGCGCAACTGCTGCGTGAAGGCCCACGCCGTATTCAGCATCTGCACCCTGAACATGAATCCACGCGCAGCGTACTCGCAAAGCAGCAACGCGGTAATGGGAGCTTCGGTGCGCCGAAACCCTTCCACCTTCTGCAGCACTCCATCTTCGTAGACGCGAAAGTTATCGGGCTTGAGACCGGGCACGAACTGGTGAGTCTTCTCGAGCAGCACCCCCACGTCAACCGTCACCTCGGGCACTTCAACGTGCAAGGTGGTAGCGGGGAAATCCGCAGGATTTTTGAACTCGGGCCGCGCCGGTGCGGGCGGAGCCGGTGGAACCTCGTCCGACTCCTTCTTCTTCGGCAGGGCAATCACCCCGTTATCGCCGCTGGGGCCGCCCGCTGCCGGGGCCGACTGGTCGGTTGGCTGCTGCGCCGCTGGTTGCTGCTGTGCTGCCGGCTGCTGGTTCTGCTCCCCTACGGTCTGAGCCTGCCCCCCAGCACGGCACACCGGAGCCGCGGCCACGATCAGCGCGGCCAGCAGCATCAGGCCGGAGAAGTGGCGGCGCGGGATTCTTGCGCTCAAACGCGGCATCGACATGAAAACCTCACGTGCTCACAAGCATACGCGATTCGCGTCATACACTGGCGAGTGCAACGGGCCACTCTATATTGAGGGCCCCAAAAGCTTGCTATAAGCATCAGCAAGACGGCTCGCTGTACAGTAATAGACGTGGAAACTCACCGGAAGGAAATCAAACGGGGCTGGCTGGCTCGCACCATGGGATTGGGGCTGGCGATGGCGGTTGCATCGACTTCATTGCTGTCCGCGCAATCCGCCGAAACTGCCGCTCCATCGGGCCCAGCCGCACAGCAACCCGCTCACTCCAGTTCAAGTCCGCCCCCGAACGCAGGATTCTTCCCTCTCAGCCAGCTTCGCCCCGGCATGACGGGTACGGCTTGGACCGTCTTCCAGGGAACGACTCCGGAGCCGATGCAGCTGAAGATTCTCGGCGTCCTGCGCGGCGCGCGGGGCCCAGGACAGGATCTGATTCTCGCCCAGCTACTTGGCGCCAAGCCGGAATACACAGGGGTGGTCGACGGCATGAGCGGGAGCCCGGTATATATCGGCAACCGGCTGTTGGGCTCGCTTTCCTACCGCATCGGCAGCTTCACAAAAGATCCTATTGCCGGCATCACTCCCATCGAGCAGATGATCGAGGTGCAGAATATGCCGGGATCCGAGCCAGCCCCTGTGGACGCACAAACGGCACTCCTCTCCCGGAACCCGCTCTCGGACGCGATTCGCTCTTCCGTGCCGCAAAACTCCCTATCGAGCGGAGACGCCACGTTCCAGCCGCTGGAAACTCCTCTATTGATGAGCGGCTTCAGTCCCGTTGCGATCCGTTTCTGGCAGCAGCAGACTGCCGGAACCGCCCTCCAACCCGTTGCTGCCGGCGGAGCGCTGGCCCTGTCTGGATCTTCCGCCTCGGGCGATAACGGTGACCCGACGCCCACAGCCCATGTGGCGCTTGAGCCGGGATCGGCTGTGAGCATGCAGTTGATTCGCGGCGATCTCGAGGTGGCCGCCACCTGCACCGTCACTTACATCGACCGCAAACAACTTCTCGCATGCGGTCATCCGGTGCTTGGCGCCGGCCCGGTGTCGCTGCCGATGACCACCGCCGATGTGGTGACGACGCTGGCCTCGCCCCTTGACTCCTTCAAGATCATCAACACCGGCGTCGAAGTCGGGGCCTTCACCCAGGATCGGGAGTCTGCAATTCGCGGTGTTCTGGGCGCAAAAGCGCATATGATTCCCATGCATGTTACCGTCAGTGCTCCCGGTGGACCGCGCAAAGTGAATGTGGAGATTCTCGACCTGCCCTCTATTACTCCTCTCGCCATGCAGGTGGTTCTTCTCAATTCCCTTCTCGAAAGCAACGAGAACAGCGAATCGCTCAGCTATCACGTCACCGGGAGTTTCGATCTAACGGGATTCCCATCCGTCCCTCTTGATGTGTGGGCATCCGCAGGTGAAACATCGGCCGCATCGATGCAGGTTGCGCTCGTCGCCGGTGACCGGTTTTCAAGAGTCTATTCAAACAGCGCCCGCCAGGGGGTTGTTCGCGAAATCGATCTTCATGTTCAAGCCGTGCCTCGAAGCGTTGAGGTCACGCTCGAGCAAGCGCACCTGATCTCTTCCGATATCGTTCACGCCGGCGACACAATTGAAGTGGAAGCGACCCTTCGCCCCTGGCAGCAGCCCGAACGCAACGTCCGCATCGCCGTCAAGCTGCCGGATCGCCTGCCGGAAGGCAATGTGCGTCTCCTTGTCTCCGATGCGACCACGCTCGACCGGACGCTGCTCCAGCCCCATTTCCCCTCGCCGGAGCCCGATCTGGCAACGGTTCTGACGGAAGCTCGCGATCAGCATCCCGCCGATCGCGTCTACGTCAGCCTTCTTGCGCCCGAGGCGCAGGGTGAGATTCAAGGCGAGACACTCACCAGCCTGCCGCTCTCTGTCGCGAATGCACTGGAGCCGCTCCGCAATGCTCAGGGCGCCAGCCTCAACGGGGAATCGGCTGTAGTTGCAGCCGAAGCGCCCGCCGGCGGCGTCCTCACCGGCTTTCAAATTCTGAATGTGCATATCGAGGCAGGGGGCGGGTTAAACTAGAACCAACGCAATATTGATCCTCCCCTCGATGTGCCGGTGATTTGGGGACCCGTCCGGCATTGTTGCTAACCGAGCGTGGTTTTCAGGAGCAGACATGGCTCAAATCCAAGGTCTTGCGGCGCATGCTGCAGGCGCCGAACTTCTGAACTTTCGTTACGATCCGGGCAAACTCGGCTTACAGGAGGTCGAGATCGCAGTTTCCCACTGCGCCGTGTGTCACAGCGACATTCACCTCATTTCGAACGACTGGGGTATCAGCCATTATCCATTCATTCCCGGCCACGAGATTGTTGGAACAGTGGCTGCTGTGGGAAGTGAAGTTCACTCTCTCGAGATCGGCCAACGAGTTGGCCTGGGGTGGCAATCCAACTCATGCGGTCAATGCGAATGGTGCTTGAGCGGCCAGGAGAACCTTTGCGCAGCTTCCGAAGGCACCTGCGTGCATCGCCACGGCGGCTACGCCGATCGCGTTCGCGCCAACGCACGTTTTGTAGTGCCGATCCCCGAGAGTCTGGTCAGCGAACAGGCTGCGCCCCTGCTGTGTGGCGGAATCACCGTCTACAACCCCATGCGCCTGCACGGAGTTAATCCCGCCTCCCGCGTTGGAGTAGTCGGGATCGGCGGCCTCGGCCATCTTGCCATCCAGTTTGCGCGCGTCTTTGGCGCCCAGGTGACAGCGTTTTCCACCTCACTGGCCAAGGAAGGCGACGCGCGGGCGTTCGGCGCCCACCACTTTGTCCATAGCCGTGAATCGAAAGCCATGAAGGAAGTGGCCGGCTCGCTCGACTTTCTCCTGTCCACCGTGAACGCCGATCAGGACTGGGGCGCGTATCTTCAAACCTTGCGGCCCAACGGAACACTCTGGTTGGTCGGCGTACCGCCGTCGCCGGTCACGGTGCACGCGTTCCCTCTTATCTCGGGCCTGCGCACCATCGGCGGCAGCCCCGTTGGCAGCCCGTTCCGCATTCGCGAGATGCTCGATGTTGCCGCCCGGCACGGCGTCAAGGCCGCCACTGAGCGCTTCGCCATGTCGAACGCCAATGAGGCCATTTCAAAAGTAAAGAAAGGTAAAGTCCGCTACCGCGCCGTGCTGGCAAACTAGGTCTCTGACCGCATGAATTCGTACCATCAGTTTCGCGGTTCCCAGGTCTCAAAATCGAGACCTGGGGCACCCCCATTGGTACAAAACTAAGCGGTCAGAAACCTAGCGCATGGTCTGCAGCCTACTGGAGTTCATGTGTCTGGCTTGAGCGCTTGGCTCCTTGGTTCTTTGCCGCTCTCGATTTCCACAATCGATTTTCGCTACCATATTTGGGTTATGCCGTTCCCGATCAAAACTTGCGCCATTTGTGGTGAGGAATTTGAATTGAAGCCCGACAAGCCCGGCTTCGCCAATCGTTGCCCCGTCTGCAGCGAGCCCGAATCGACAGGGCCAGAAGCTGACAACCCGGCCGACTACGCCGGTCGCCACGCCGAGCATGAGGTGAATGCGGCCCGCAGGCGCGCGATTCGCGACCTTCTCTACCGCAAAGACGGTTGAAGCTTTGCCTGCAATGGCGTGAACGTGCCTCGGCTCAATTCGCCGCTGTCCGTGCTCTGATCCCCGTCCTCTGTCACCCGATCCTTGCTCCCCGCTAGAATAGATAAGTGAAGCAAAATTCTTCGTCTGCGCCCCCTTCCGTTCTGCCCCAAGAACCAAAAGCCGCCTCTTTTGGACCGCGGGTGCCACCCCAAGAAGCAAAGACCGCTTCTCGGGGACCCCGGGTGCCACCCCAAGAAGCAAAGACCGCTTCTCGGGGACCCCGGGTGCCACCCCAAGAAGCAAAGACCGCTTCTCGGGGACCCCGGGTGGGATTCGTCTCTCTCGGCTGCCCCAAGAACCTCGTCGACTCCGAGGTGATGATGGGTCTGCTCGACCGCGCGGGTGCGCGCCTGACCGCGCGCCCCGAAGACGCCGAGATTCTCGTCGTCAACACCTGCTCCTTCATCGACACCGCGAAGCAGGAGTCGGTGGATACGATCCTGGAGATGGCGCGACACAAGGCCGAGGGGCGCGCGAAAAAGCTCATCGTCGCAGGCTGCCTGGTCGAGCGATATCGCGATGAGATCAAAAAGAACATTCCTGAAGTTGACGCGGTTGTGGGTACCGGCGAGTTGGAATCGATTCTGGAAGCGGTGGGCTTCGCGGCTGTGCCGGCAGCGCCCTCGCCGTTCACGATTCTGAAGAGCACGGGGGCGGACATCCGGTCAGGCCAGGAAGCGCAGGCGGGAACCCACAAGTCCCGCGCCGAATCTGCCGCCGCATCCGTCCAAAACCGCGACGGCCCGAAGAGCCGCGCCGAGGGCGAACATCGCGAGCGGGCAGGCCGCTTTCGCCGCGATGACTGGCAAGGCGCGTCGCATCTTTTGCCCAGCTATCTTTACGACGAGAACACTCCGCGTCTGCTCTCCACGCCGCGGGCTTCGGCTTACATCAAAATCGCCGAAGGATGCGATCATCCGTGCACCTTCTGTATTATTCCCAACCTGCGCGGCAAATTTCGTTCGCGGCGTTTCGAATCCGTAGTTGCCGAAGCCGAGCAGCTTGTGGCGCGCGGCGTCGAAGAGATTACGCTCATCGGGCAGGACACCACGTGCTACGGCGAAGACTTCGGGCTGCGCGACGGACTGGCTACGCTTCTCGACACTTTGGCTCGCATCGAGGGTGTGCGCTGGCTGCGTTTTCTCTACGCGTACCCCAACCGCATCACGGGCAAGTTGCTGGAGACGATCGCCAGACACGACAACATCTGCAAGTATCTCGATCTGCCGCTACAGCACGCCTCACCCGATGTGCTCAAGCGCATGAAACGTGGTGCGGGCGCGGAGATTTTTTTGAAGACGCTCGCGAAAGTGCGCGCCGCCGTGCCGGGGATCGCGCTGCGAACCAGCTTTATTGTGGGGTTTCCCGGCGAGTCGCTCCGCGATTTTGAAGTGTTGGAAGAGTTTATCGAAGAAGCCAGGTTCGACTGGCTCGGCGTCTTCAGCTACTCGCATGAAGAAGGCTCGGCAGCCTATTCCCTTGACACGCAGGTATCGCCGCGCACGATCGAGTCGCGGCGAAAGAAGCTGATGAAGAGGCAGCAATCGATCTCGCGCCGCGCCAAGCATCAGTGGATCGGCCGCGAGCTGACGCTGCTCGCGGAGGGCAAGAGCGCGGAGACACCGCTCCTGTGGGAGGGCCGGAGCGAATTCCATGCACCGGAGATCGACGGCAAGATCTTCATCAACGACTTCGGGCCGCTGGAAAAACTCGAGGCGGGACGCTTTTACCGCGCCGCGATTACCGAGGCGCACGACTACGACCTGGTAGCGCGCATCCTGTCTGCAGAACCCTAGCCCGTTCGGTAATCGTCGGTGAAAATCTGCGGATAGGTTGCCGGGGGCGGCCCGGCGCTACTCTCCAGCGCCAGCAGCCAAGCGCCGGCCTCTTTACGCAGTTGTGCGAGATCGATGCCCGCGAACCTTGCGGGATAGACGTCGAGCCGCAGCAGTGCCCTTCGCAGCAGCGAAACTGCTCCGCGGGCGTTTCCGGCTTTCAGGTGATGGAAGGCCGCAGTGGTCTGGATCAACGCCTGCAGAAAGCTCTTTTCGGGCTCCTCCAACCGTAGCCAGACGCTCTCCCAATGCTCGTGGGCAAGGAAGAATTCGCAATCTCGATAACACCGAATGCCTTCAGCGAGCGCTCCGGAATTCCAGTCGAGGGGCACGAATTCAGGATAGGCGATCAGCGGGCCGTCAAGCACCGGATGTCGCCTGGCCGTTGCAGCGAGTTTTCCGATCCCAGGTTCTCTGTTTGCTGTAGTACACTTCCGGCATGAAAAAGCAGCTTCCCTTTTCCGCACGCTGGTTATCTTGCCGCGCGGCTGTTGGTTTGGCAGTTTGCGCCGCGCTTGCCGTCACCGCAACAGCCGCCATGGGCCAGGATTGGGCCAAGGCGAAGCTCGATAAGTCACCTCGCCACCAGGAATGGGTCAAGGTGAAGTACGACAACCGCACCGTGGATGCGTATGTGGTCTATCCCGAGGTGAGCCAAAAAGCGCCGGTGGTGCTGCTGATCCATGAGATCTTTGGGCTGAGCGACTGGGCGCGCTCGATGGCCGACGATATTGCGGCCATGGGCTACATTGTGATCGCACCCGACCTGCTCTCGGGCGATGGGCCGAACGGCGGCGGGACGAGCGCCTTTCCGGATCAGCAGGCGGTAATTAAGGCGGTGTCGGGACTGAATCCCGACACGGTGAACGCCGATCTGGACGCCACGGCCGACTACGCGCTGAAGTTTCCCGCGGCCAACGGAAAGCTGGCGGTAGTGGGGTTCTGCTGGGGCGGAGGCAAATCGTTTGCGTTTGCCACGCAGCGCAAGGACCTGAGCGCGGCCTTTGTGTTTTATGGACCTCCGCCGCCTGCCGATGCCATGAAGAACATCACGGCTCCGGTGTATGGATTCTACGGCGGCGCAGATGCGCGCATTTCGGCGACGGTTCCAACGGCAAAGGATGAGATGGCCGCGGCGGGCAAGAAATATGACCCGGTGACCTACCCCGATGCGGGACATGGATTCATGCGCGCAGGCGAGGACCCGGCGAATACGAATCCGGCGAATACGACGGCGCGGGAAGAGGGACTGAAGCGGCTGGAGACGCTGCTGAAGGGGATATAGCAGGGCATTTTGGGGCGGAGACAGCTTTCTAAGGCTCCCCTCATCCCGGGTCCCAATTGTCGAGACCCCGGGCACCCCCAATCCCCTCGCCCCTGCGCGGTAACATAAATGTGGACCGCGGCGTGTGTGCCTGCGGCAAAACCCCATGCCGGCCCGAAAGAAATCCGCGAAACTTCTAAAATGCCCCACGTGCGGCATGATCGTTCACAACGGGGACGAGGACTTCCCTTTCTGCAGCGACCGCTGCCGCAAGATCGACCTGGGCAAATGGGCGATGGGCGCCTACAAGATCAGCTCGCCGGTTCTCGATCCCGAGGTACTGGAGGATCTGGGTGGAGCCACTACGAATCGAAGCGGGGAGCACAGCGGGGACTCGGATGAGCACTAAGAGTCCAGCCGAGCCGTCTGTCCAAAACCAAGCCGGGAAGACGCACTGGGCGTTCGCGGTGGCAACGTTCTTTGGCGCCGGTTATCTAAAGCCCGGCCCGGGGACGTGGGGCTCGATTGCGGCTGCGCTCCTTTGGATCGCAACGGCCTGGTGGTTCCATCCCTCGCAAAACGGCATGGCGACGGTTCTGGCATGCGGCATTGCTGTCACAATAATCTTCGGAGTCCCCGCGGCGAGCATCGTGGAGCGCGAGAGCGGAAGGACCGATCCCGGCTTTGTGGTGATCGACGAAGTGGCCGGGCAGTGGATTGCGCTGCTTTTTTGCCCGCCGGACTGGGCTCATGGGCTGATTGCGCTGGTTCTCTTTCGGTTGCTCGACATTACCAAGCCATTTCCTGTGCGGCGACTGGAACGGCTGCCCGGCGGCTGGGGCATCGTTTTCGACGATGTGGCAGCGGGACTGTATGCTTTGGGAATCGCGTCGCTGGTGCGAATATGGATTTAATATGATGTTCTCATCGCATCAATCCGTGCCTGAGACGGTTCCACTGCCGCGGGTGGACAACGTGGTGCCGTCTGCGGCACTGCCGCTGGGCGAAGTCGAGGTAACCGGCGTCTATCTCGGCCCGCACGAGTTCGGACTGCCCGTGGTGCACGTGGATGGCGAACCGGCGCAAATCCTCATGAGCCGGCCGACACGGCTGGCTTTCCGGGTGCCGGGAAATGCATCGACGGGCCTGATCGAGCTGCATACCCCGGCGGGCGCCGCGAATGCTGCGGCGGTGCGGGTTGCGCGCCAGATGGCCGATGGACTGCATCCTGTGACGAGCCCGGCGGTGAGCCGTTCGGGAATGGTATATGCCACCATCTCGGGCCCGCGCGGGAAGCCGACGCCGGTTTCAGTGGTGCGCGTGAGCCCGGACGGGCGCGCCACGCCGTTCGTGACCGGGATCATGAACGCGACGGGTCTGGCTTTCAACCCCGAAGGCGATTTGTTTGTGACTTCGCGGGCTGAAGGCAACGTTTATCGCGTGGACGCTGCGGGCGATTACGCCGTTTACTCCGAAGGCATGGGCGTGGCGACGGGGGCTGCCTTCGACGCCGAGGGCAATTTATTTGTAGGCGACAGGAGCGGCACGATCTTCAAGATCGATCCGCAACGGCAGATTTTTGTGCACGCCACGTTAGAGCCCAGCGTGGCCGCCTATCACCTGGCCGTGAACGCCGCCGGTACGCTGTTTGTGACTGGACCGACGCTCTCATCGAATGAAGCCATCTGGGCGATTGAGCCGAACGGAGACACGCGCGAATGGTTTCGCGGCCTGGGACGCCCGCAGGGATTGGCGATTTCGCGCGAGGGCGACGTGTATCTGGCGGCGTGCCTGCATGGGCGGCATGGACTGGTTCGCGTGACAGCAAAAGGCCAGGCGAGTCTTGTTCTGGCCGGAAGCAACCTGGTGGGCGTGGCATTTTCGCCTTTGGGGACCGTGATTCTGGCCACCAGCGAAGCCGTTTATGATGTTGATTTGGGAGTTGAAGGCCTGAAGCTGTTTTAGCCCTTAGCCTCTGGCTTCTCGCTTCCGGCCTGATGTGAAGGGCTGCGCGCTCCACATGAGTTCACCAGGCAATTGGAATTCGCGCCTGTCGGGACCGGAGGGAAAAGCTAACAGCCAGGTGTCTGAACGCATAGATTCTTTCCTTCATGTTTGTGATTCCCAGGTCTCAAAATCGAGACCTGGGGCACCCTGATTAGTGCAAAATCAAGAGGTCAGAGACCTAGAAGCTAGTCGCTGTCTTTATGAAAGCTGAGATCATCGCCGTCGGCTCCGAGATGCTTACGCCGTTCCGCCAGGATACGAATTCCCTTTACCTGACGGAAAAGCTGAACGAAATCGGTGTCAGCGTCGCATTCAAAACCATCGTAGGCGACCGGCGCAAGGACCTTGTGAACTCCGTCCGCTCCGCCCTGGGGCGCTGTGACATTGTGGTCCTGATGGGGGGGCTGGGACCGACAGAAGACGACCTGACCCGCGAGGCCGTTGCGGAAGCATTGTCGATCACACTGCGGCGCGATGCCACGCAGGTGGCAGCATTACATGCCCGCGCTGCGACTTGGCGCATTCCGATGCCGCAAAACAACCTGAAGCAGGCCGACCTTCTGCAGGGCGCGACGCTGCTGCCAAATGCGAACGGCAGCGCTCCGGGCCAGTGGCTCGATACCATGTTCGAGGGTTATCGCAAGTTGATCGCGCTCCTGCCGGGCCCCCCGCACGAGTGCCGGCCGCTGTTTGAAGCGGAGTGCCTGCCGCGCCTCCGCGAAGTTGTGCCGCATCGTTCGATCGCAGTGCGCACTTTGAAAGCGGCCATGATTCCCGAGTCGCAGGCCGATAAGATTCTCGCGCCGATCTACACCACGTATGCCGATGTGGAAACCACTCTGCTGGCGCATACAGGGGATTTGCAAATTACGCTCATATGCTCCAAAGCGACCAGTGCGGCCGCAAAGGCGCGCGTGGATGAACTGGCGGAGCGACTGGAAGAGGCGCTTGACGACTGGCTTTATTCTTCCGAGGGCGATTCGCTGGAGCAGATCGTGCTCTATTATCTCGGGCTGCGGCAGGGCACGCTGGCCATTGCCGAAAGCTGCACGGGCGGGCTGATCGCGCAACGCATCACGTCGGTCCCCGGCGCCTCACGGTCGTTTCTGGGCGGCGTTGTGGTTTATTCCGATGCCATGAAGACAGCGATGGCCGGCGTGCCGGCGGAAATGATCGCACAGCATGGCGCGGTGTCTGCGGAAGTAGCGAAAGCGTTGGCGGACGGAATCAGGATGCGGACCGGGGCGACGGTAGGATTGGGCGTAACAGGTATCGCCGGTCCCACGGGCGCAACGGAGTCAAAACCGGTGGGCCTGGTACATATCGCACTCTCTGACGCGCAGGGCTTCGAGGCTATGGAGCGCACGTTTCGCGGCGACCGCGAGCGTATCCGCGAGTGGGCCGCGCAGCAGGCTCTGGACCTGCTCCGCAAGCGCCTGATGTAGCCTCTGTGCTTTCCAGCTATTTTGCGCCAATGGGCTTATAGCTCGATGTTCCGGCTTTCTTCAAGGCGGCCATCGCTTCTTGTATGGTCATGAGCGGAGTGGTTTTGATCGACTTCAGCGAGCCGCCCGCGGCAGCCGTTAGAGCCAAGGCTGCGGCGCTCACGTTATCGGGCATCTCCATAACGAAGACGATGTCGTAGTCGCCAAACGACAGCCAGGACCCGATCAGCTTGCCGCCCATTCCCTTGATCGTCTTGGCCACCACTGCAGTCCGATCCTGCGGGGTCGCGATGAGTGCTTTCAAGGCCTCCTGCGTGTACGAGGCCTGCACAAGATAACTTGCCATGGGAATCACCTTTCAGGGATAAGTTTTTGGGGGAAACCGAAGTGGGGCAAGTATACATCTTGCAATGCTGTGCCTGAGTTCAGATATTCGAGCCGCAGCCTGATCCAGTTCCGGACCGGTGCGCCTTTGCTACACTGCTCTGGGCGGCGATTCCGCAGGAGCGAAGTTTCATTGCCCGGACGGTCCTTGCTCCCCGATGGCCGTGTTGAATCTAATGAGCCGCCAACCAGGGACGGCTTTGAACCGCTCCACGGCGACCCTCGGTTGACCATTCAACCAGATCAAGACCAGCTTGGCGGGAGAATTCATGCCGGTTGTCGAGCTCGCGCAAGTGACCAAGTCGTACGAGAGCAAGGTTGCCGTCCGCGATCTAAGCCTTTCCATCGAAGCCGGCCAGATGTTCGGTCTGCTGGGACCGAATGGGGCCGGCAAAACCAGCTCCATCCGCATGATGATGGGCATTACCATGCCCGATTCCGGGCGGATCGATTTATTTGGAAAGCCATTCGACCGCAAGAACCTGGATCGCGTGGGCTATCTGCCCGAGGAACGTGGGCTCTACAAGAAGATGAAGGTGCTTGACCAGCTTGTCTTCTTCGGCCAGCTTCACGGTCTGGCCGCAGAGGACTCCGCCAAGCGCGCCCGTGACTGGGCCAAGCGCATGGAGATCAGTGCCGGGCTCGATCGCAAAACGCAGGAACTGTCGAAGGGCATGCAGCAGAAGATCCAGTTCATCGCCACGCTGCTGCACGATCCGGGCCTGGTGGTGATGGACGAGCCGTTCAGCGGTCTCGATCCCGGTGAACACTACGTCTGTTGCAGGATGCCCTGCTGGAACTGAAATCGCGGGGCAAGGCGATCCTGTTTTCGACCCACCGGATGGACCAGGTGGAGAAGTTGTGCGATGCGATCTGCCTGATCAACGGCGGCCAGGCCGTGTTTCGCGGAAATTTGCGCGAGATCAAGAGCCGCTACGAGCGCAATCGCGTGATCGTAGAGTTCGAGGGCAGCGCTGAGTTCCTGAAGAGCCCGGAGATCGCAGAGGCCAACAACTACTCCGGTCACGCCGAGATCGAGCTGAAGCCCCACGGCGACGCACAGAAGCTCTTGCACGAGGCTGCAGGGATGGCGACGATCTATCGTTTTGAGCTGGTCGAGCCCTCACTGGAGGAGATCTTCATCCAGACCGTGGGAGGCAAGACCGATGCGTAACATGCTGCTCATTGCGAAACGCGAATACCTCGAGCAGATTCGCGGCCGCGCTTTTCGCATTTCGACCGTAATGGTTCCGCTAGTGCTGGTGGGACTGCTCAGCGTGAGTGCTTTCACGGGCCGCAGACTCAGAACGGACAGGCACATTGCGATCGCGGCCGACAATCCCGTGCTCGCTTCCGATATTCGCGAGAATATTCTGAAAGACAACGGAGAACGCTACAGCGTTGAAACCGTCGCACCGTTCACCGCGCAGGATCGCGCCAATCTGCTTTCGCGCATCGAAAAGAAATCCCTCGACGGAGCGCTCATCATTGAAGGCTCTGCAACGGGCAGACCCCAGGTGACGTACATTTCCCAGTCGTCGGCCGATCTGATGAATGCTTCGGGCCTCGATGATGCCGTCAATGACGGGCTGATCGATTTGCGGCTTGCGCAACAAGGATTGACTCCGCAGCAGGTGCATGCGTTGCTCAAGAGCGTCTCCATTCAGACGCTGCAGGTGTCTGGCCATGGAAAAACCGGCGAAAGCCAGGGCATGTCGCCGTTTTACAAGGCCATGCTGATGACTTTCCTGATGACGATGCCGATTTTGCTCTACGGCCTCGACATGGCACGGTCGATTGTCGAAGAAAAAAATTCGCGGATCTTCGAGGTGATGCTCTCGGTGGCGAAGCCTGACGACATGCTGACCGGCAAACTACTCGGCGTAGGGGCCGTGGGCCTGACGCAACTCAGCATTTGGATCGTCGCCGCAGTTCTTCTGAGCGGATCGGTCCTGGCCGGCCCGCTGCTGACAGGCCAAATCAAGATCCAGTTCACCTTGATTGAAGCCGTTCTCTTCCCCGTTTACTTTGTGCTGGGCTTTCTGCTGTACAGCGCCTTCTTTTCAGGGCTGGCCGCGACGTGCGAGACGGCGCAAGACCTGCAAATGTACATCACTCTGGCCGTGATTCCAACCTGGACCAGTTTTGCAATACTGCCGTTTCTGCTGAACAATCCCAACTCGCCATGGGTGGCAGCGGCATCCATCTTTCCACCGACAGCGCCTCTGGTGATGGTACCGCGCATCAGCATGCTGCCCACACCCTATCCCTGGTGGCAGATCGCGCTCTCTTTGGCTCTGATGGTCTTGAGCATCTGGGCCGTGATCTGGTTCGCTTCGCGGCTCTATCGCGTGGGCATCCTGATGTACGGAAAGCGCGCAACGCTGCCAGAACTGCTGCGCTGGCTGCGCTACTCCTGAGCGGCGGCTGTGGCGGCGAGAACTAGGTTGTATCCACATATAGGGATGTGCGACGTTGCGGGCGAAAATTGTGTGAGACGAGGCGGAGGACGATCCGCCGCGGCGGATGGCGGGCCCACAGCCTGGGACGAGTCGCCGCGGCGACAAGTATCACGCGGTTTTCGCCGCAACCCTCCGGGCCGGGGGCGACTTTCTCGATTTCGTTGTCACTCCTCGCCAGGAGACACCCGGTATCCGTCACTCGTCGCTTCTGGAACTCGGAAAAATCCGCTCCCGGCGACACGCACCCCTATATGTGGATACAGCCTAGAAAACAGACGTTAGCGGTGGTCGGCGTGGACGGCCATTTGCGGTTCGACGTGCGCGAGCCGGCCGTGACTGTGCGCCTTGTCTTTCAGAATTCCTTCGCCCTTGGTGAGCCAGGCAATGCCGAAGGCGGCGAGTGCCAATGATTCGCACCAGAACAGCAAGCCGCTGGGCGGGTGACGATGTTCGATCCCGCTGATGGTAAGGGCGACCATCGCAACCATGCAGACGATGATGGTGAGCCCGCAGGCCCCGTAAATCCTGTTTCTGTGGCGCTTGCGGCGGGTGAATGGCTTCTCCGGCGAGGACCGGCGAAAAAGGACGATGCAAAAGTAGCCGAGAACGAGAAACATGAGCGCGGCGAAACCGGTGTGAATGAAGCCGATCTGAGCGTCGAGGCGGGTGTAGCGAATGGCGTGGGGGTTGACCGACGGAACCAAAGCAACACCGAATGTAAAGGCTCCGGCCAGATACCCGGTGATTTCGTCGGTGAGGTCGTAGCCGCGGGAGCAGGCCAGAAACGCCGCGATAGCGCAGAGGCTGCCGACGTAGTAGTTGCGCATGGGCGTGTAGTAATAGTCGCTGATGGAGCGCTGAAGAACCGGGTGCGGCAAAGTGCCGGTGGATCCGAGCAGGGCAAACACGATGGAGCCAAGCGCCAGGATGAACGGAAGTGACAAGGCAATGAGTCCCACCGCCATGCGCATCGTGTAATAGGAGAGGACGGCGGGGTTCCTGCTGGCGGTGCGTGCGGACATTTGCCCTCCCGCGGATGAATTTGTGGGGACGAAGCAGGATATCGCATCCGGGGCGGAGAACGCAGGTGAATCTCAAAAGCGCCGGCAGAATCCGCTCGTCCGCCGCGCGAGGCAAACCAAGTGATGCTTTTGGATCCGGCCATCGCTTCTCGTCGGATATGAAGGCTGACGTGGCAGCGATAATCGCCAGCGTCTCATTTTTCGCCCTGGTTCTGAAAAGCGCTTGGTAGCGGAAATTTTGTTCCGGCAGGCGCGCACGAAGAGCATTGCCGGGAACTGCTTCGCGCGAGATCGGCGAGCGATCGTGGTTGAACCCTCTCACATGGCGCGGATTTGCAACTATTTGCTCCTCGCGAACGTCCATCAGATAACGTGCACGCGCGCGCAGGACAGAGTTGTAGCATGTGGGACTTTGTTGCCTTATCTTTTGTGTGCTTGAACACAAAGGACTGTGAAACCGGTCTGACAAACTGACACATCCGACGCCGTTGCGGTTTGCACATGCCGCCAACGATTTCAAATATGAGAAAATGTCGGTATTCAACCGAGTGCTCGTACTTGGACACACGAAAAGAAGAAGACGATGGATCAACCTCTGTCTGTATCGCATTCTGCTCCTGAACGGCCGCCTGAAGATTCCGCAAAGAAACGCCGTCACCGCTGGATTTGGGTGATTATTCTGTTGCTGTTTGGACTGCTGTTCTTTTGGGTATACAAACAGCACAGCGCCAGCGCGTCGGCGTCCGCGGGGGGCGGCCGAAGGGGAGCGGCGATGGCCGGGCCCGTCCCGGTTACCGTTGCCACTGCCGAGAAGGGCAGCATAGGCGTCTATCTCGACGCCATTGGCACCGTCACGCCCGTCTATCTGGACAATGTTACCGCGCAGGTAACCGGCGTCATCACGGCGGTGCACTACCGTGAGGGCCAAAGTGTCCATAAAGGCGATCCATTGATCGATATCGATCCGCGGCCCTATCAAGCACAACTCTCTCAAGCTCAAGGCATGCTGGAGCGCGACCAGAATTTGCTTTCCGAAGCACAGATGGACCTGAAGCGCTATCAGGATGCGTGGGCGCGCAATGCAATACCCCGGCAAACGCTGGAAGACCAGGAAAAGCTGGTGCTTCAGGACCAGGGAACCGTAAAGAACGATCAGGGCACGGTTCAGTATGACGAAGTGCAGGTGGGATTCTGCCACATTACATCGCCGATCGACGGCCGCGTCGGCCTTCGCCTTGTCGATCCCGGCAACCTTGTGACCGCGAACTCGACCACCCAGTTACTCACAGTCGCGCAGATCCAGCCCATCACCGTCATCTTTACTCTGGCGGAGGATAGCCTGCCCGAAGTTCTGCAACAAATGCGCGGGGGCAGGACGCTGACCGTTGAAGCGTATGACCGCACGCAGCAGACACTGCTCGAAAAGGGGCGGCTGATTACGATCGATAACCTCATTGACACCACTACCGGGACCGTTAAGCTGCGCGCCGAGTTCCCGAACCGGAACGGAATTCTCTTTCCAAATCAATTCGTGAATACGCGGCTGCTGGTGAAAACATTGGATAACCAGACGGTGATTCCTTCTTCCGCGATTCAGCATAACGGTTCGCAGGACTTTGTCTACCTGATTCAGGGTCTTAGCACAAAGAACGCTAAGGCTGTGCTCAGGAACGTGAAATCGGGGGCGTCCGATAATGGCAACACTGCAGTTACCGGGATCGAGCCCGGAGACATGGTCGCCAACAGCAGTTTCCAAAAGCTGCTCAACGGCTCGCCTGTTTTCCAATCGAAAGTGACAATACCCAACACATCCTCTGATACCGAGGGCGCTCCATGAGTCCATCCCGGCCATTCATTCTGCGGCCGGTTGCGACCTCGCTGCTGATGGCCGCAATCTTGCTGGCTGGGCTTGTGGCATTCACCCAGTTGCCCGTGTCGGCTTTGCCCGAGGTTGACTATCCGACCATCCAGGTGGTCACTTTTTATCCCGGCGCCAGTCCGGACGTGATGGCGACGACGGTGACGGCGCCGCTGGAGCGGCAGTTCGGCGAGATGCAGGGGCTGAGCCAGATGACTTCGACCAGCGCCGGGGGCGTGTCGGTCATCGTGCTTCAATTCAGCCTTTCGCTGGGACTCGACGTGGCCGAAGAAGAGGTGCAGTCGTCGATCAACGGAGGGCAGACATTTCTGCCATCGGATCTTCCCGTACCGCCCGTCTACAACAAAACGAATCCCGCCGATGCGCCAATCTTGACGCTGGCGATCACATCCAATTCGCTGCCGCTCTCTGTAGTCGAAGACGATATCGACACGCGCCTGGCGCCAAGGCTGTCGCAATTGAATGGCGTCGGAATGGTAAGCATCAGCGGCGGCCAAAAGCCCGCCGTGAGGATTCAGGTGAATCCTGTGGTGCTTTCTTCTTACGGGCTAAACATGGAGGACGTACGCACGGCCCTGACACAGGCCAGCGTGAACTCCGCGAAGGGCAATTTCGACGGCCCGCGCCAGGACTATCAGATCGACTCCAACGACCAGATCACCGAAGCCAACCAATATAAGAACGTGGTGATTGCATACAGCAACGGCGCGCCGGTTTTCGTGAAGGATGTTGCCAACGTCTTCAATGGCGTGGAGAACACCAAACAGGCTGCCTGGATGGGGCAGGGCGGCGGATCTTCCGGGTCAGGCCTCACGCCGGCGATCATTCTTAACATCCAGCGTCAGCCCGGCGCCAATACCATCACCGTTGTCAACGAAATCCGCAAAGTACTGCCTCAGTTGGAGGCGAATCTTCCGGCGTCGATCAAAGTGACCACGATGACGGATATGACCACCAGCATTGAAGCATCCGTGCACGACGTCGAATTCGAGCTGATGCTGACCATTGCGCTGGTGGTAATGGTGATCTTTTTCTTCTTGCGCAGCCTGCGCGCCACTATCATTCCCAGCGTCGCCGTCCCGGTTTCGCTCATCGGCACCTTTGCCGTGATGTATCTGCTCGGCTTTTCGCTGGACAATCTCTCGCTGATGGCGCTGACCATTTCGACGGGATTCGTGGTCGATGACGCCATCGTGATGATCGAGAACATCACCCGCTTTTTAGAATCGGGCATGCCGCCACTGGAGGCCGCGCTTACCGGTGCGGGCCAGATCGGCTTCACCATCATGTCACTGACGGTTTCGCTGATCGCGGTGCTGATTCCACTGCTCTTTATGGGCGACGTGGTGGGCCGCTTGTTCCGCGAGTTCGCCGTGACGCTGGCCGTCACCATCGTGATATCGGCTGTGGTTTCTCTTACCCTGACGCCGATGATGTGCTCGCGGATTATGCGGCACAATCCCAAGGAGCAGGAGGGCCGCTTTTACCGTTTTTCAGAAAGCGCGGTCAACAGGCTGATCGCGTTTTACGCTCGCACGCTGAAGGTAGTGCTGCGCTTTCAGCCCATCACCCTCCTTGTGGCGCTGGCCACGTTGGTGCTGACCATCGTTCTCTATATCGAGATTCCCAAAGGATTCTTTCCCGTGCAGGACACAGGCGTGATCCAGGGCATCTCGCAGGCGTCGCAATCGATCTCGTTTCCTGCGATGACGGAGAAGCAGAAGGAACTGGCGCAGATCATCCTGAAGGATCCCGCCGTGGAAAGCCTGTCGTCGTTCATTGGCGCCGACGGCGTCAACACCACGCTGAACAGCGGCCGCATTTCGATCAACCTGAAGCCGATCGACGAGCGTCATATGAGCGCTTCGGACGTGATTCGGCGGCTGCAGAGGAGCTTGCAGCAGGTTCAGGGAATCCATCTCTACATGCAGCCGGTGCAGGACATCACCGTCGACGACCGCGTCACGCGCACGCAGTACCAGTACACGCTCGAGGATCCCGATACAAATGAGTTGAACGAGTGGACCAACCGCCTGACTGCACAGCTCCAGAAGTTACCCGAACTTGAGGATGTGGCTACCGACCAGCAGACTGGAGCCCGCGCAGTGCAACTGGCGATCGATCGCGTGACCGCCTCACGGCTGGGAGTGGCGCCGACCACGATCGACAACACTTTGTACGACGCATACGGACAAAGACAGATCAGCACTTTGTACACGCAGTTAAACCAGTATCACGTGGTGCTGGAGACTGCGCCCCAGTGGCAACAGAATCCGGCAAATCTCCGCGACCTCTACATTCAGGCAAATGCCTCATCGGGCGCCACGGGGGCGGGAGCGGCCACATCATTCTCCGCATCGGCGTCGGCAGCGGCCGGATCGAACGCTCTAACGACCTCGGTTCGTTATACGCCGTCGTCGCTGGCTGTCAGCGCCCCGGCCACGGTGTTGGCGGGTTCCGCGGGGGCGGGCAGCGCCGCAATTAGAACCACGTCCTCGTCGGGCGCCAATGCCATCCCGCTGAGTGCCTTCACCCAGATGCGCGATACCACCGAGGCGCTTTCGATCAACCATCAGGGACAGTTCCCGTCGGTTACGGTTTCGTTCAATCTGGCGCCTAACGCCTCCCTGGGCACGGCCATCAGCGACATCGAAAATGCCGTTAAGAATTTGCACTTCCCCGCCAGTCTGCAGTCCGACTTTCAAGGGACAGCGGCCTCGTTCCACAATTCGCTTTCCAACGAAGCGCTGCTTATTCTGGCCGCGCTGGCGACTGTCTACATCGTGCTCGGCGTTTTGTACGAGAGTTTCATCCATCCAATCACGATTCTTTCCACTCTTCCTTCGGCGGGTGTCGGCGCGCTGCTGGCACTGATCCTTTTCCGGCAGGACCTGGATGCGGTCGGCATCATAGGAATCATCCTGCTTATTGGCATAGTCAACAAAAATGGAATCTTGATTGTGGACTTTGCGCTGGAGGCAGAGCGCCAACGGGGCATGGATTCGACCGATGCGATCTACGAGGCGAGCGTGCTGCGATTCAGGCCGATCATGATGACCACACTGGCAGCCCTGCTGGCGGGAATTCCGCTCGCGGTGGGATCGGGCCTTGGCTCCGAATTACGCAGGCCGCTGGGCATCGCCATGGTCGGCGGGCTGATTCTGAGCCAACTGCTTACGCTTTACACCACGCCGGTGATTTACATCTTCTTTGATCGCATCGGCCAGCGCATCACCGGACATCGAATCTCTCAGTCGGGCAGGCCAGACGAGCGGCAACCTGGCACGGAGACCGCATGAACATTTCGGCCCCATTCATCCGGCGGCCGGTGGGCACCACGCTGCTCACGATCGCAATAGGAATTGCCGGCGGAATCGCGTTCGCGGTGCTGCCGGTGGCTCCGCTGCCCCAGGTAGATTTCCCTACGATCAGTGTCCAGGCAGGCCTGCCGGGCGCCAGCGCACAAATCATGGCAGCCTCAGTGGCCACGCCTCTGGAGCGCCAATTCAGCCACATTGCAGGAATCACCGAGATGACCTCGTCGAGCCAGCTTGGATCGAGCAATGTGACCTTACAGTTCGATCTGAGCCGCAACATCGACGGCGCCGCACGCGACGTGCAGGCGGGAATCAACGCGGCGCGAACCTATTTGCCGGCGAATCTGCCCTCCAACCCAAATTACCGCAAGGTCAATCCCGCCGACGCGCCGATCATGCTTCTGAGCCTCACCTCCGACCAATATCCGGTGACCAAGCTCTATGATTTGGCCTCTACTGTCCTTGAGCAAAAACTTTCCCAGATTCAAGGAGTCGGGCAAGTGGGTGTCCAAGGCGGGGCCACGCCTTCAGTGCGCGTTGAAGTGAACCCAAACAAACTCGAAAGCTTCGGCCTCACGCTCAACAGCGTGCGTTCGGTCCTGAGCCTGCAGAACTCTCACGAACCAAGAGGCCAGTTATCAGACAACGGGATTTCCGAAGACATCTTGACCAATGATCAGATCTCGCAGGCAGCCGATTACCGGCCGCTCATCGTTGGCTATCACAACGGCGAGGCGATTCGACTTTCGGATGTCGCCGATGTTGAGGACTCAACGCAGAACGTGCGCTCCGCCGGCTACTCTGATGGAAAACGCGCGGTCTCTATCACCATCTTTCGCCAGCCGGGCGCCAATATCATCCAAACCGTCGACCGCATCAAGGCGCAATTGCCTTTTCTTGAGGCGGTGCTTCCGAAGGGAATCACGACCACTGTCGTCCTCGATCGAACGACAACGATTCGCGCGTCGGTTCAGACCGTCGAAAAGACGCTGGTCGGTTCCATCTGCCTGGTGATCCTCGTAGTTTTCATTTTCCTGCGCAGCCCGCGCGCCACGCTGATACCAAGCGTCGCCGTCCCGGCTTCTCTGATCGGCACCTTTGCCGTGATGTACCTGGTGGGCTACACGCTCGACAACCTTTCGCTGATGGCGCTGACAATCGCCACCGGCTTCGTCGTGGACGACGCCATCGTTGTGATGGAGAACATCACGCGCCATCTCGAAGCCGGCATGGCGCCATTCGATGCGGCGCTGAAAGGCGCACAGGAGATCGGGTTCACGGTGTTTTCGATCAGCATGTCGCTGATTGCCGTCTTTATTCCGATCCTCATGATGGGCGGCATCATCGGGCGCCTCTTCAGGGAATTCGCAGTCACGCTTTCGACTGCCATCCTCATCTCGATGGTTATCTCGCTGACGACTACGCCATGCATGTGCGCACACGTGCTGAAGACACACAAGGAAGGAGAGAAGCATAACTTTCTTTACCGAGCCAGCGAGAAAACCTTCGACGGCATGATCGCGATCTACCGGCATTCGCTTGAATGGGTGCTGGAAAATCCCGTGCTGATTTTGATCGTGTTGGCACTGACGGTCGCGCTGAATTTTCTTGTGATCGTAAAAATCCCCAAGGGCTTCTTTCCGCAACAGGACACGGGGGCGATTCAGGGCGGTATCCGGGGGCCGCAAGATGCCTCGTTTCCTTTTATGAATCTCTCTACCTTGTCGCTGACCAACATTGTCAAATCCGATCCGGCCGTGGCCCATGTCAACGCTTACACCGGGTTCGGGAACGGCGGCTTCATGTTTCTTGCGCTCAAGCCGATTGGGCATGATTGCAAAGAAGGCAGCCGTGGATGCGATGAGCGGCAGACATCGGCGATGGACGTGATCAACCGGCTGCGGCCGAAGATGAACCGGCTGCCACTGGCTTCTGCAATCATGCAACCCGCGCAAGACCTGCGGATTGGCGGACGGGGCAGCAACTCCATGTACCAATTCACCGTCCAGTCGGACAACATTCAAGACCTGGCGCACTGGGGCGCAATCCTGTTCGAAAACATGCGGAAAATTCCGGACCTCGAGGACGTAGACAGCGATCAACAAAACGGCGGACTGCAGGAAATGCTTCATTACGACCGCGTGACCGCGGCGCGGCTGGGTCAAACGCCGTCGTCACTCGATAGTTCACTCTGCAGCGCATTCTGCCAGTCGGAAGTCTCGGTGATCTACACGCAGTTGAACCAGTATTACGTGGTGATGGAGGTGGCGCCACAGTACTGGCAGGATCCGACGCAGCTGAACAATATTTACTTTACGTCGAATCATTCCGCATCGGCAGGGCTCACGGCGGTGTCGCCCCTGTTCACGGTGATGAAGCCCACCACGAACACGACCCCGCTGCAGGTGGCGCACACCGGGCTGTTCCCTTCCGTCACAGTTTCGTTCAACCTGAGAAATGGCGTCTCGCTCAGTGATGCTACGCGCGATGTGACGCAAATGGAGCAGCGACTCGGAATGCCGGGCACAGTTCGAGGATTCTTTTCCGGAACAGCCCAGGCCTATCAGGATTCGCTAAAGAGCGAGTGGTACCTGGCAATCACCGCGCTGTTGGCGGTATTCATCGTATTAGGCATTCTCTATGAGAGCTTGGTGCACCCACTGACCATCATCTCCACAGTCTTCTCGGCGAGCGCAGGCGCGATGCTGGCCCTCATGCTCTTTCACATCGACCTCAATGTCATCTCGATTATCGGCATTATTCTGCTTATCGGCATAGTGAAGAAAAACGCAATTATGATGATCGATTTCGCCCTGCAAGCCGAGCGGCTGGAAGGCAAGAGCACGCGCGACGCCATCTTTGATGCTTGCATGCTGCGCTTCCGGCCCATCATGATGACCACCATGTCGGCCATCTGCGGAGCGCTGCCGCTGGCTTTTGGAACTGGTACCGGGTCTGAGTTGCGCAAGCCGCTGGGTATCACCATCGTGGGCGGGCTGCTACTGAGCCAGATGCTCACGCTTTACACTACGCCCGTGGTCTACCTGACGATGGACAAGTTGCGCCTCAGAGCGCTGGGCCGGACTCACGACTCAATCCCCGCAACGGCGGAAGGGAGCGCGTCGTACGACTAAGAGGATGTTGATTATGTTTAGGTTGAAGAACCCGCTCAGATTTCCACTCTCCGCGAGCATGTTGGGATTGGCGGCTCTCGTTGGCGGCTGCCGCGTGGGCCCTCCTTATCATGCGCCCGCACCGCCGGCGGTGACGGCGCCTAACTATAAGGAGTCGACTGTCAATTTCCACGATACTGAGGGCTGGAAAGTTGCCAGCCCGCAGGACGCAATGATTCGCGGCAATTGGTGGGAGGTTTTCAACGAGCCCGAACTCAATGCTCTGGAAGAACAGCTCAACGTCAACAACGAGACCATCAAAGCATCGTTTCAAAGCTACATGTCGGCGCGGGCAATCATCGCCGAGGCGCGAGCGCAATATTGGCCAACGATTACCACGAATCCTTCGTGGCAGCGGGCGCGAAGCTCAGCAAATCAAAGTGTGTCATCGACGGCAACAACCGGAAGAACCTACAGCTTGTGGAATCTGCCGGTCGATGTGTCCTGGACACCGGATTTCTGGCAGAAGATCCGCAACGAAGTGCATGAAGCGCAGTACGCAGCACAGGTGAGCGCCGCCGATCTCGAGACCGAAAAGCTTACCGAGCAGGCCAGCCTTGCCGAGTATTTCTTTGAGATTCGCGGCCAGGACATGTTGCAACAGATTTTGAACGAAAATGTGGCAGCGGATCAAAGATCGCTCAACTATAACCAGGCGCAGTTCGATACAGGCGTGGGAGATTACATCTCAGTGGCCGAAGCCAAGACCACGCTGGAAGCTGCAGAGGCGAGCGCAGTGAATGTGGGTTTGCTTCGTGCGCAATACGAAAATGCCATCGCGGTGCTGCTGGGCAAGCCGCCCGGCGATTTTTCCATTTCCGCAAAACCCATGGTCTACACTCCTCCTCCAATTCCCACCGGCGTACCATCGCAGCTTGCGGAGCGCCGTCCCGACGTGGCCGCTGCGGAGCGCACATTGGCTGAAGAAAACGCCGTCATTGGCATCGGCTACGGCGCGTTTTTCCCGCAGGTGACCATCTCGGCCAGCGGAGGCCTTGAATCTGCCCTCTTCAAGCACCTGTTTGACTGGCCGAGCCGGACCTGGTCGGTTGGGCCCTCGATCTCCCAGGTGATCTTCGATGGCAACCTCTATCGCGCCCAATTGCACCAATATGTTGCTATTTACAACGCGGATCTGGCCACCTACCGCCAAACTGTGTTGACGGCGTTCCAGCAAGTGGAAGATTCACTGGCAGCCACTCGGGTTTACTCGCAGCAGATTCTAAGGCAACAACAGGCGGTAAAAGATGCGCAGGATTATCTCGATCTGGAGCTGGTCCGCTACAACACCGGAGTCGATCCCTATGTGGATGTGGTGATTGCCCAAACCACGCTGCTCAACAGCCAGGAGACCCTGAACGCCCTCGAGGTGAACGAGATGACCTCGTCGGTTGAGCTGGTGCAGGCATTGGGCGGAGGCTGGGACCGGACGCAGCTACCCACACCCGCGCAAGCCGGCGCCAAGACCACCGGCGCGGATTACAAGCTGCAGCAGTAATTCTTATTGCGCCATGCGATAGCAGATGTTCTCGCCTTCGAGGCGGTATTCTGCGGAACACAAGTCGCCGCCGCAGATCATCGCCTCTCCGCTGTATAGCTGGCGGCGCGTGATCAGGCCCATCGTCCCACAGCGCGGGCACGACATGACGGCTACATAAGGATTCTGCGCCTGACCCAGTTTGGCCTGGTTCTCGAGAACGAAGATCGTTCCCGGGTCCATCTTCTCTGGGATCCACTCTTCAAGGAAATGCAAGTCGGCTGACATCGTTCCCTCCAGGATTGATGTAACCGAGCCACGACCTTCGGCAAAACCGGAGAAAAGGGTTTTGCGCCTGTTCCTGCCGGGCTCCGTTGTGTTTCAACAGCAGGCTGCAAACGTCATCGTTAGACTGACGCTATACCGGGATTGGATGATTCTATTCATGCCCAGTGTTGCCGGGCGTGATGACGAAGTCAATGCGAATTGCGAGCCGGGGGTGGCGAAATGGATTCCCGGTCCTGACATGAAAGTGCTATTTGCTATTTTGACGAAGCTCTTTCGGCCTCGCCGTGCATGCGCGCAAATTCATCGATTGCCCTGTAGGTCTCCTCGTTTCGTAAAATCGCTTCCACATACTCGCGCGTTTGTGTAAATGGAATGGATTCGACAAATTCGTCGATCCCTGAATAGGGTCCGGAAGCCTGCCAATCGGCGACACGGCTGTCGCCCGCGTTGTACGCGGCCAAGGCATACTCCGGTACTCCGCCAAAGCGGTCGAGCATTTGGCGCAGATAGCGCGTTCCGAGACGAATGTTCATGACCGGATCGAGCAATTGGAAGGTTTGAAAGTGTTCGATCCCCTCTTCGCGAGCCATCTTCCGTCCCACCGATGGCAACAACTGCATGAGACCCCAGGCATTGGCATAGGAGATGGCGGAGGGATCGAACTCCGACTCCTGACGGATCAGTGAGGCGACGAGATAAGGATCGAGGTTGTTCTTTACCGACTCGGCCTGGATTGTGTCCCACCATGGTTCAGGGAAGAGAATACGCCAGTAGGCGAGCGGAATGGATTGAATGGGAGCGGCCGCGGCGTTGGGCAAAGCTCGCTTGAGCGCGCGGACGGCGCGGAAGGTTTCGCCGTACGAGGAGTAGATTTGGGCTTCCGCCAGCGCGCTCCAGGAGGAAGAATCGGGATCGGCTTTGATCTCGCGCGCAATATATTCGTTCAGGCCCGCGTTGGCGAGCAATCGTGCCTTAGCCAGGTGGGGGCTGTCCTCAGGAAACGTATCGACCAGGTGCGGCTCCGGCAAAGGCGGGATGCGATCGAGTTCCGCGTCGGAGTCCGTCCTTGTGGCGCCCAGCACCGGAGCACCCGGGGAGCGGTCTTTGCTCGCTGAGGTTGAAAGTGCCGCCAGCCGCTCCCGCGCCATTTGCGCATAAAAGTAGTGCTCGTAAACGCGCGCGATGGTGCGGTAGTTCTCCGCAGCCAGCGACGGATCGTGGTTCTGCGTTTCATACAGACGCCCCTGCCAGTAGAGCGCCGAGACCGTTTCAGCGGCCGCGGGATAGAGGTGTATCTGCTCGTCGAAGATCCGCTCCGCGTCGCTGTAGAGGCCCATTCGGTAGCTCAACCAGCCTGCGCGCCAGTGCGCTGCAGCAGCATTCTTATCGGCGGGAAAGCGCTTCGCCAACTCGCTGTAGTACTGGATCGCCGTGGGGTAGTCGTGCTTGAGCAGGTACATATTGCCGCTGGAAAACAGGGCATCGGCTAGCCACAAACTGTGAGGAAACCTCGTTTCCATCTCTGAGACGATGCGTTGTTGATCGGCAGTATCGTCACGGTTGCGGGCGAGCTCCATCAGAAGATCGAGACGCCGCGCGCCGTTTTCGTCATCGGTGTCTGGCAGCCCCTGCACCTCCGCCGGAGTGAGCCGCTTGAGCTTCAGCTCGCAGGCGGCCTCAGCGACGGCAAAGCTGTCGCGGGTTCCCGCATCGAGTCCCGGTTCGCGCGTCAGAGCGAGGAATTGGTCGGCGGCTTCGGCGTAACGTCCGGCGTTGTAATAGGCATCGCCCAGGCTGCGCAGCTCCGTCACGGTGAGAGTGGATTCGACGCCCATCTGCGTGAGCTTGGCGCGCACTGTTTGCGCCTCGGGGCTCAAGGGGTGGCCAAGCAGGAGGTGCTTGAAATTGTCTTCCGCCATCGCCGATTGACCAAGCGCCAACTCCACCTGGCCCGCTGCAAGCTGATAACCGGGACGATCCCCCGCTTCGGTACCTTCGGCTGCGGCAAGCACTTTTCGCGCGGCCTCGGGATTGTTCATTGCCAGGAGCACATTCGCTTCAAGCTCGGGCGCTTCCACAACGAAAATGCTTTCGGGATAAAGATCGGTAAAGCCATGCAGGATCGACTCCGCTTTGGCATCGTCGCCGCCCTCGTGGTACGCCTCTGCGGCGAGGAAATCGGCATAGTCTCCCAGTTCTCCGTCATTCAGCCTGACTCGAGTCAAGGCGGCTTCAGCTTCGGCGTACCGGCTGTCGAGCAGGTACGCATGACCCAGCGCAAGATAGGCTGCCGCTGCGGCGTCGCCGGAATGGCCATGCGCGTAAGCCGTGACAGCGGCATAGGCCTCCGGCGTGCGCAGCAGGGCCAACTGTTGCGCCATGGGCTGCAACTCCTTTGAGGCGACAAAGGCGCGCCTTATCCTTGCCGTTCGCGCAATTCGCTCGGCCCTGCTTGACCGGTGAACCGGTCTGCGATGTTTCGTTGTCTTCTTTTCCGACGAGGACCTACCCCTTACCGTTGCCTTCGCGGAAGCGGCAGCTGGGTCCTTGGTCCCGGTGCCAGCAGTTTGAGCCGCGAGAGGCCAGGCTACCAGGAGCGACAAAAACTGAATCGCCGCGACGCGCAGCGCCGAGCGGAAAAGAGAAAATCGGGGAGTTAGCCCTGCCATAATTCCACTTTATGCCGTTTTAGACGCAACCGGAACGGTCGGGGAATCACTTGCGTAACCGGACGTAACCGGTGAGGTGGGGCGAACCCGGTTTGGTTCTCCACACCTGCGTCCGTTACACTCATCTTTGGAGGTTGTTCCAGGGCGTCCCGAACTGGGCCAGATGGGTTCCTGGTAACGCCTCGAACAACAGCTTTCGCACCATTTTTGCAACCAAGCCCCATGTCGACCATCCAATCGATTGCAGGAGAAGGCGAGCAGCATCCGGACGTGGCCCTGGTAGAAAGGGTCCGCGCCGGGGATATCTCGGCCTACGACGCGCTGGTCCGCAAATACGAGCGGCAGATCTTCAGGATTGCGCAGCACATTACGCAAAACCGAGAAGATGCCGAAGACGTGATGCAGGACGCGTTCCTGAAGGCGTATGAAAAGCTCGACCAATTTCAAGGGAATTCGAAGTTTTACACATGGTTAGTGCGAATCGCAGTCAACGAGAGCCTGATGCGGCTGCGCAAGCGGCGTACAGGCAGAATGGTCTCGATCGACGAGGATCTGCAGACCGACGAAGGCACTGTACCTCGCGACTTCGCCGACTGGGCGCCCAATCCGGAGCAAAACTACAACCAGTCCGAATTGGCCGAGATTCTGAAGAAAACGATTCAGGGCTTGCCGCAGGGTTTCCGTGTGGTGTTCGCGCTTCGCGACGTGGACGGGCTCTCGACGGAAGAGACCGCCGAAGCGCTGGGATTGAGCGTTCCGGCCGTCAAATCGCGGTTGTTGCGGGCGCGGCTGCAGTTGCGCGAGCGGCTCAGCCGCTACTTCAAAAGGAAATCCGCGCCGGCGCCGGCGCAGGAAAAACGGAGCTGACACGTGACCTGCACTGAGTTTCTGGCAATTCTCGACGACGTGATCGACCAATCGATTGCAGCGGATACGCGCGCCGAGATCGAAACTCACCTGAAGAAATGCGGCCATTGCGAGGTGGTGCTCAACACCACGCGAAAGACCATCGAGATTTTCCGCTGCCACGAAATTTACGAACTGCCTACCGACGTCAGTGAGCGACTGCATACCAAGATCATGGAACGCTGCCGGAAAGTTAGATAACGCCCCTCAGGTCGCTCCGTCCTCACTGAGCCCAAATGCAAAATGCAATCTTCCGCACCAAATCTTCCCATCCTCCCTTATTTTCATCGACTTACATCGTCAAACGCAGGCATAAACTCGACATTTCGGAGCCAGTCGAGGCAAGCTCCCCTACCCTGTGACACTCATTAGAGACAACGAAGCGACCCCGGCGTAGTCTCAAGGCACGACCCTAGTCCAGCCCGGACCACAACTTTAGTCTTAAGATCGCGTTTGACCTGACAGTGCCGTCGCGCTGAGCGGCCAACCAGCGATCAATTCCCCAGCCAGGAGCATAGCCGATGGAGTCTTTGCGCGGGCCGGCAAACAAGGTGGTCGCACTGGTTCTCTGCTATGGCCTTTGCTTCCCTGCGCCGCTGGGGCTGGCGCAGGACTCGTCGACTGAGCAATCCCAGGCGCAGCCAGCACACCGCGAAAAATATGTCTCCGACGAAATGCAGGGCGACGAGCGCATTCTGCAGGCCCTGAACCGCTTCACCTTCGGGCCGAGACCCGGCGATGTGGAAGCCGTGCGCCAAATGGGCCTGGAAACGTGGTTCGATCAGCAACTGCATCCCGAAACCCTGGATGAGACGGATCTGAATGCGCGGCTGGCGGAGTATCCGGCGATGACGTGGAGCACGCAGGATCTTCTGTTCCGGATGCCGAGCAATGCCATCATCCGGCAGGCAGCGAACGGAAAGATCGAGATCCCTTCCAAAGGCACGCTGCACGCCGTGTATGAAAACTCGATTTATCGCATTCAAGCTAGAAAAGAGGCGAAGACGGAGAAACAGACAGCGAACGCAAATGCTGAGGAGCCCTCCCAGTTCTCAGAATCGAGACCTGGTGCGCCCGCGGGCCAAAGAACGAATTCCAGCATGGACGCAAATCCCGGCATGTCGCCAAATGCGACGGGCGAGATGACTGGGGCTCAGCCGGGGATGAAACAGCAGCAGGACATGAATGCGATGGCGCCTGCGGCGACGGATGCGGCGCCGGTGGACGAAGCGCAGGTACAGACCATTCTGAACCTGGCCCCGGAGGAGCGTGTGCGGAGCCTGCAGCAGATGCAGCCGGCGGACTTTGAGAGTTTTGTGAAGTCATTGCGGCCGGTCCAGCGGCAGGCACTTTTAGCAGGCATGACGCCGGACCTGCGCGAGTCGGTGGAAGACCTCGAGAATCCTGAGCAGACGGTGGTACAGGAACTATTTGCCGAACGGCTGGCGCGCGATATCTACTCGAACGCGCAGTTGCAGGAAGTGATGACCGACTTCTGGCTGAATCACTTCAACATCTACCTGCGCAAGAATGAGCAGATGCCCTACTACCTTGTGAGCTACGAGCGCGATGTGATTCGTCCGCATGCGCTGGGCAAGTTCGAGGACTTGCTGGAAGCCGTAGCTCACAGCCCGGCGATGATGATTTATCTGGACAATGCGGAGAGCGTGGGGCCGGACTCGCTGGCGGCGGAGCGGGCAAAGATGGGGATGGCGCGGCGGCCCAACGCAAAGCGGCAGGATCCGCCGGGGATCAACGAAAACTACGCGCGCGAGTTGATGGAGCTACACACGCTGGGCGTGAATGGCGGATACACGCAGGCGGATGTGATCCAGGTGGCGCGCGTGTTGACCGGCTGGGGAGTGGATCGGCCGCAGCTTGGCGGAGGCTTTCAGTTCAACCCCAACCGGCACGAGCCGGGCACAAAAAAAGTGATGGGGACGAAGATCAAGGACCATGGCGAACTGGAAGGCCGAGAGTTGCTTCACTTTCTGGCGACGCGGCCGGCAACAGCGCATTTCATTTCGCGCGAGCTGGCAATCCGATTTGTGAGGGACGATCCGCCGCAAACGCTGGTCGATCGAATGGCGAAAACCTATCTGTCGACGGGCGGCGATATTCCCAGCGTGATGAAGACGCTGTTGCACTCGCCGGAGTTCTGGGCGGCAAACGACTACCACGCCAAGGTGAAGACGCCGATTGAGTTTGTGGTGAGTGCGGTGCGGGCGAGCAATGCCGATGTTGAGAACTACATGCCGCTGGTGAACGCACTGCGGCAGTTGGGTATGCCGCTTTACGGATGCATTCCGCCGGTTGGATACAAGTGGGACGAGGCCGATTGGGTGAGCACGGGCGCGCTGGTGGATCGCATGAATTTTGCGCTGAATCTGGCGGCGAATCGGCTGCCGGGAATCACGGTTGATTGGGCGCCGGAGCTGGACATGAGCGTGCTAGACAGCGATGCACCGGCCAAGCAAGTGATCCCGACGCCGGAATCGGAAGAGGCGCGGCTGGAACCGATGCTGGTACCTGGCGGAGTGAGCGCGACCACGCGATCGGCAGCGCTCGAGGAGTTTCAGAAACAGATCGGACAAATCGCGGCGACGATTTGGCCGGTTTCCGAGCGTTCACCCCAGGTCTCAAATTCGAGACCTGGGCCACCCGCACGCAGGAATCGTGGACCGGTTGCCGACAAGTACGAGCGGGAAGACCAATTGCTGGCGGGATTGCTGATAGGCTCGCCGGAGTTTCAGCGGAGATAGTGAAGCCAGCGATTGGGCTCGATCCTACTCTAAACGCGAAGAACGCGTTTAGGATGGGGCAGCCGGCGGGAGTTTGAACGGAGATAGCGCACCAAGGCACGCAGGGACTGAGGGACTAGGGACTGAAAGCTGAGGAGTACATCATGCAGATGAACCGGCGATTTTTTCTGCACAGAGGCGCATTGGCATTGGCAGGAACCACGGCAATGCCGAATTTTCTTGTGCGCAGCGTGTTGGCGCAAAGCGCAAGCACGCCGGGAGAGCGGCTGGTGGTGATCTTCCAGCGCGGAGCTGCCGATGGGCTCAACGTTGTCGTGCCATATCACGAGAAGAACTACTACAAGATGAGGCCAAGTATCGCGATTCCACAGAACCAGGTGCTGGATCTCGATGGATTCTTCGGGCTGCATCCTTCGCTGGCGGCATTTCAACCGCTCTACAAGCAGGGCCAACTGGCGATTGTGCATGCGTGCGGCTCGCCGGACATGAGCCGGTCGCACTTTGATGCACAGGATTACATGGAATCGGGCACGCCGGGCATGAAGAACACTTCGGACGGCTGGCTGAATCGAGCCCTGCAAGCGGAAGACTCCTGCAACTGCTCGCGCCATAGCGAGGAACACACGGCGTTTCGCGCGCTGGCGCTGGGCGCCGATGTGCCGCTGACGCTGGCGGGGAAGATTCCGGCGATCGCGATCGGCAATGTGAACAACTTCAGCGTGGCGGGGCGAGGGCCGGCGCCTTCCCCGGCTGCCAGCGCGTTTGAGGCAATGTATGCGGATACCGGCGACAAGATCTTCCACTCCGCGGGTGACGCGACATTTGAAGCGGTGAAGATGCTGCGGGCGGCAAATCCCGCACAGTATGTGCCGGCACCGGGAGTGAACTACCCGAACACAGAATTCGGCAACAGCATGAGACAGATTGCGCAGCTGCTGAAAGCGAACCTGGGCGTGGAAGCCGCATTTACAGATGTTACGGGCTGGGATACGCATCAGAACCAGGGCGGCGTGAACGGCCAGCTCGCCAACCGGCTCAGCGATTTCTCGGGCAGTATTGCGGCCTTCTGGCGCGACCTGGGCGACGAGGCCGGCAATGTCACGCTGGTGACGATGTCGGAATTCGGCCGCACGGCCCGCGAGAACGGAACGGCCGGCACCGATCACGGGCATGCCAACGCAATGTTTGTGCTGGGCGGACAGGTGAAGGGCGGCAAGGTTTACGGCAAGTGGCCGGGCCTGGATGACGACCAACTCAACCAGGGGCGCGACCTGGCGCTGACCACAGACTATCGCGCGGTGCTGGGCGAAGTGGTAACGCGCTCGCTGGGCGCGGAGAATCTGGAGCTCGTGTTTCCGGGCGCGCGGCTGAACCGCGCGGGGTTCCTGCGTCTTGTGTAGAGAGGCGGACATCGAGTGAGCAGGCTGCACCCGAGTGAAGCCTGCAGTTCGCATCCCGCGAACAACGCGCGACCATCCATCCGTGTTCACCCGAAGGGGCTATCATCTCGCCAGAGGGGCGCTCCATGAATTTCCAGGGCCGCATGGTTTCGACATTCGTCTTTATTCTTCTCTTCGCATCGGGCGCAGCGCCAGGGCAGAGACCGCAGCGACTACTTGCCTTCGAAGTGGCATCCATCAAGCCGTCGGCGCCGCTGGATCGGGAAAAGTTAGCTGCCGATTTGCAAGCCGGCAAGATGCCGCTTCTGGGCCCCCACATCAGCGCATCGCGCGCCGAATACATTTACATGCCGCTCAAAGACTTGATCGCTCTTGCATACAACATGCGGAACTATCAGATTAGCGGTCCGGACTGGATGTCGACCGAGCGATTTGACATTGAAGCAAAGATGCCCGATGGCGCCAGCAAAGACGATGCACCGGCGATGCTGCGCACGCTGCTGGAAGAGCGGTTCAGACTCTCGGCGCACAAAGAAATCGAAGACCACAAAGTGCTCGCGCTTCTGGATGCGAAAAGCGGCGCTAAACTGAAGCGATCGACCAGCGCAGCACAACCCGTGGATGAGGACGCCCCGCTCAAGCCAAATGAAACGGTGATGGATGGACCGGACGGTCCTGTCCGCATCACGAGAAGGCCCGACGGCTCGATCGTATTCGACCTCGGCAAGCGAGGAATCGTAACACAAACCATTGATGCGCAAAACCAGGCCGTGCGATTCGATTCCGATATGGTCACCATGGCGGGATTCGCCGATACTCTCTCCACCATTCTGGCGCGCATGGGCGGCGAACAGGTGGTGGATATGACGGGACTCAAGGGTCGATACGAAGTTTCCGTGGAGATCTCCTTTGCGGACCTCATGGCGATTGCGCGATCGCAGGGAATGATGCCACTGCCGCCTGCCGCGGGAGGAGGCGCCGGGAGTAATGGCAGCCCAACTTCGGGGATCTCCGATCCCGAGGGAGGCGCAACCATATTTCGCTCGCTGGACCAAATGGGGCTGAAGCTTGAAGAGCGCAAGGCTCCTGTAGAACAACTGGTTGTCGACCACGTGGAAAAGATGCCGACGGAGAATTGAGGTTTGGAGCTTTCGGAATTCGAAAGCCCCGTCGACGCGCGGTTCATGCTCACACAACGCAAAGCATAAAAGCCATCAGACAGTCTTTGGAATTCACGCAGCGCGCCGCCTCATCGAGAATCGGTCTATCACTAATTGTCTTCAGCAGGCTATCCTCCCCAAACCAGCTCAGCCGCCTGATGCCTCAAAGTTTTCAAGTCGCGTTTTTTCTTGACGGTTGGCGCTTGGTCCGGGTTGAACGGAAAGGAAAGAAGTTCCGGGCAAAGTTGCTTAAATAGCTCCTGGGTGAGGACGTATTCATCCGGCCGGCGAAAACGCGCGTCGACGCCAAGGAGACCAAGAACCACAGGACGGCAATTAAAGAGCGTGAACCGTTCGTGCACGATATCCCACTGAGCCTGGCCGTTTGCGGCCCAACGGCCAACTCGCTGCTCCCAATAGAACAAGTCGAAGAGAGAGATGCCGCATCGTGTCGCGGCAGGACGAGCGCCTTCAAGCCAATTCTCAAATTGGCCGAGGACAAACGGCGTCGCGTCCATATGAGCCATGTCCGCAAGAGACTTTGCGGTCAAATCGGCTGAACGTGGGGTTGGATGATAGTAGCAACGAACAACCTCACTGCAGTGGCCACTCAGGGAACATCGTCCTCGCGGATAGCTGGTATGAAGTCCCTCGGCGATTGCACACGCCTCATTGTGCGCAGGGTCGGTGTTGGCTTTGTAAGCGGCAGCAAATGGAACTGAAGCATCGATCGAGCCGCTAAAGATGTGGTGCTTCCATCCAAATGACTGCACAATCTGAGGCGGTAATACAAGGTCCTGATGGGTCTCGCCCATCTTCGCGAAACGCAGTGTATAGGAAAACGGGGCGACATTTGCACTCCGGCATGCTGCGAGGATCAATCGGCTATCCACCCCTGCGGTAAGCGGCAAAGCAAGTTCAAATCTGCGAGAAACCCCATCGATCAAATTAGTCAGGAGTGGAGCAACCGCTCGCGCGGCCCTGCGGGATGAAATGGGCCTGGTCTTCTCGAGGGGCGCGTAGCGGTGGGTCTTGCGAGTCCGAAGATCGAGGTAGTGGTTGGGCAAGAGGCATCGGACACCCTGATAGGGAGTGCTGTCGCCCGGCCACCAGTACTCCGGATCGTTGTTGGCAAAATGTGTTGACAGAAAACCGGCTCTCGCTTCCGGGTCAAACTGCAGTGCGAAGAATTTCGCCGCGGTGCTGGCCTGTGAGGCACAAAAATGTTGTGAGTGCGACGCGCCGGAGTAAAACACCTGTCTGAGCCCGCTTGCGTCGTGCAACACAATGTCGCCGTCAGGGAACTCGGCCAACAAGGCCCATCGTCCCGCTAGCTGACCGGCAGCTCGAATCAGCAATTCAGGAGATTCACACTCCTTGGCATATTGCTGGAGCAACTGGGCGTCAGTCAGGCCCGGGAAGTATGGATCGATTGCGTAACCGATAAGCGTCAACGTCGTATGGCCCTTTTTAACGTGAGTGACGGAGAGATCCGGATTGTGATGAACTGCATATCGTCGTGTTCGAACTGCAGGCCAATCAATGGGTAATCCTTGGCCTGAATCGGTGATCACAAATTGTTGCGGAAATGGATTGGGCATGGGCTCCCGAGGGCTTGGAAGGTCAAATAGTTTACGCGGCTAAGTTACTATTCGGCATACGGAACGTCGATACAACTTCGGTGTCAACATCCGAGTAATCCAAATTGTTATTGCGCAGATAAGCGCTGATGCATGCCAAATAGGTTCGCAATCGGAGGCTTTGCGGCTTTTCCAGGCCGAGGACTTCGCCCGAAAACGACGAAAGACCTGAGAGACCGCCTTGCATGCGCAGCGCGTGCATGATGAAGGGCTTGAGGGCACTGGTGCGCGGTACGCCGCATGATTTAACCTCAGAGCTGGATGAACATCAAGCGCACGATCCTCTTCTCTACGCTGGCCCTAGCTGCGTTCGCAGGAGCGGCCTTCACTGTATTCGCGCACCAGGCATCGCAAACGTCGAGCCAGGAGATTCCTGACGCACCGCAAGCGACGGCTGAAGTCACGACAGTTCCCAATGGTCCCTCTGTGGTGATGGATACGTCGATGGGCCGCATTACCTGCCAGTTCTTCCAGAAGCAGGCGCCGAATGCGGTAGCCAATTTTATCGGTCTGGCCGAGGGCACAAAAGACTGGACCGATCCGGCGACCAAGAAAGTACAGCATCATAAACGGTTCTACGACAACACGACATTTCATCGCGTTATTCCGGATTTCATGATTCAGGGTGGCGATCCGACGGGCACGGGGATGGGCGATCCGGGATACACCTTTAACGATGAGCTCGATCCGAATCTAAACTTCGATCGGCCGGGCCGCCTGGCGATGGCGAATAGCGGACCCAACACCAATGGCAGCCAGTTCTTCATCACTGCAGCCGCATACCCGACTCTGAACCAGAACTACACCCTCTTCGGCCAGTGCGACGACCCCAGCGTAGCGGTGGTGCAGGCGATTGCAAACGTACCGCGCGACGCAAACGACAAGCCGCTGACTCCGGTCGTCCTTGAGAAGGTGACCATTGTGCGCGAGGGCCAACCCATGCCGCAGCTACCCAAAGTCAGTAGTCAATGATTCGGCGCGGGAAAAGAGAGATCGGACAAATCTGGCATCGAAGATCCGGAATCAGAAAACAGAATACAGGAGCATTTCATGGCACTCGCAGCAGGAACTTACGCCGTCTTTACCACCACGGAAGGCAAGATTACCGTGCGCCTTTTTGAAACCGATGCGCCTATCACCGTGAAGAATTTCATTGAGCTGGCCGAGGGCGCCAAAGAGTGGACGCATCCGACGACGCGCGCGAAGTCAAAAGACAAGCTGTTTGACGGAACGATCTTTCATCGCGTGATTCCCGACTTTATGATCCAGGGCGGCGACCCGGCTGGTAACGGCATGGGCGGCCCCGGCTATCGCTTCCAGGACGAAACCAAGGGCTCGCGACATGGTTTTGACAAGCCGGGAAAGCTGGCGATGGCCAACTCCGGCCCCAATACAAATGGAAGCCAGTTCTTCATCACCGTTGCGCCCACGCCGTGGCTGACGGGAAACCACACGATCTTCGGCGAAGTGGTTGAAGGGCAGGATGTGGTGGTCGCGATCTCGAAGGTCGCACGCAACGGGCAGGATAAGCCGCACAAGCCTGTCGTGCTGGAGTCGGTAGCGATCGAGCGCGTGGCTTAGAAGTCGGGGCAACCCATGATGGAGCAGCCCGCGGAATCGAGACGGAAGGCGGGGCTCAGCGACTATCTTGCCGCAGAGCGCACTCTTCTTGCGTGGATTCGCACAGGCCTGGCCCTTATGGGCTTCGGCTTTGTTGTGGCGCGTTTTGGACTTTTTCTCGAACAGATTCGAACACTCCGTGCTGCGCCCCCGCAACAGGGCGGCGGATTGTCATTATGGTTTGGCACAGCACTGATTGCGGCAGGTGTCATCCTGAACATTTTCGCAGGGATTCATCACCTGAAGACGGTCCACACTCTGGACAGTGGAGAAACCCCGGGCGGCCGCCACACGGTACCGGCGGTGCTGGTGGCGTTCCTTCTGGCCGCGATTGGACTGGCGATGACGATCTATCTGGTTTTGATCCGTACATGAAGTTTCTTGGTGAACACTAGAGAATGGAGGCGGATATGGCAGAGAGTGTTCATGGAATGATCGATGTGGCAAGCCGGCACTCGGTGGATGAAACGGTGCATCGCCTTCAGGAAATACTCAAGGCAAAAGGCGTAACGCTCTTCGCATTGGTTGACCACAGCGGAGAGGCAGAGAAAGTGGGCATGAAGATGCGGCCCACCAAGCTGCTGATCTTCGGGAGCCCGAAGGCAGGCACGCCTGTGATGCTGGCCGCGCCAACGATTGCCATCGATTTGCCGTTGAAGATTCTTGTATGGGAAGACGAGGCCGATAAGGTCTGGGTCTCCTACAACGCTCCCAGCTATTTGCAGAGCAGGCACAATGTGCCGTCGGAAATGATGCCGGTTCTTGCGGTGGTAGAAGCGCTGGCGGCAAAGGCAGCGGAAGAATAGCAGCCAGGGGTCGCGGCGCTCAATAATGCAGGCGAAAAGAGCTCAGCCGTCGGCTTTCGCCGGAAACGGCATCCAATGAGGAAAGCGGATTGAGCGGGAGCGGAGAGCCGGTGCAGCGAAACACCAACGATTCGTCGACGGAAGCAGCAGCGCGCATGTCGATGGCTCCATCTCATGCATTCCGCGCGCTGCGGCATCGCAACTTCAGACTGTTTTTCGGCGGGCAGACCATCTCGCTCATCGGCACATGGATGACGCGCATTGCCACTTCGTGGCTGGTTTACCGGCTGACGAAGTCGGCGATGCTGCTGGGAACTGTGGGCTTCGCCGGTCAGATCCCGACGTTCCTTCTTGCACCGTTCGCCGGCGTTTGGGTTGATCGGCTCGACCGCAGGCGCGTGCTGGTGTGGACGCAAACACTGGCCATGATTCAGTCGTTTGCACTGGCCGCTCTCACACTTTCAGGCCACATCACGGTCGAATGGATTCTGGGCCTGGCGGTAATGCAGGGACTGGTTAATGCATTCGACATGCCGGGACGGCAGGCTTTCATGGTGCAGATGATCGGTGACCGCGCCGACCTCGGCAATGCGATTGCCATCAATTCGTCGATGGTAAATATGGCGCGATTGATCGGGCCTTCACTGGCCGGGCTGATCATTGCGGCAACGAATGAGGGCTGGTGCTTCTTCATTGACGGGGTCAGCTACATCGCCGTGATCGCTTCTTTGCTGATGATGCGGCTGAATCTTCCGGCCCTGAAGCGCGCTGCGACATCGACCATCCAGGAGTTGAAAGAGGGTTGGAGCTATGTTTCGGGCTTCCTGCCCATCCGCACAATTCTCATGCTTTTTGCCGTGGTGAGCCTGATGGGGATGCCGTTCGTCGTGCTAATGCCTATCTTCGCGGCCAAGGTGTTGCACGGCGGACCGCATACCCTGGGATTCCTGATGGGCGCGATGGGAGTGGGCGCACTCATTTCGGCGCTCTCGCTGGCTGCGCGCAAAAGCGTTCGCGGGCTGATCCGCATGATCCCAATTGCAGCGGGGGTTTTTGGATTGGGACTGATCGGGTTCGGGCTGTCGCACGTCTTCTGGCTCTCGATGGTGACGGTGTTGATTGCGGGCATGGGCATGATGCAGGGGATGGCTGCGAGCAACACGATTATCCAGACGCTGGTGAGCGAAGACAAACGCGGCCGCGTGATGAGCTACTACACCATGGCGTTTGTAGGAATGGCGCCATTCGGCAGCCTGCTCGCAGGAACCATGGCAAGCGCCATCCCGACGGCGCCTGTCCGGCTTCTGGGCGGAATGGTGCTTACCGGTGCGCAATGGACCGTGATCATCAATGGAGCGATCGTCGTGCTCGGCGCGGCGTGGTTCTTTACGCGGCTTCCGGCGGTGCGCCTCGTGGTACGCCCCATCTACCAGGAGATGGGGATCATTCCGGCCGCGCGGGAGATGGCCGCGGAACAGATGCAATCGTGAAGACAGCTTGCAGCTCGTAGCCGGCAGCTTGTAGCTTCCGGCTACTGGCTTTATTGCATAACCCCGCAAAGATGGACCTGCACGCCAAGCTCCGCGAGCATTGAAGCTTTTGTGGCGAGCGCTTTATCAGCGCCTTCGGCGGTCGGCGCGTAGGCCACGTTCACGTGATTGGCGCGATGCCGGGCCATCATCTGGTTCTGGCTCACGCCGTGCAGAATCGCGTGGACAATGGGCCATTGCGTCGTAGTTTCGCGCCAGCGGCGTTCGGTTTCAGCTGCGGGCAGGCTGACGACCGTGCCGCGGCCGAGGTCGGCGTGAAGCGCTCCGCCTTCGACAAATACGCGGCTCCAGACAATTTCACCGGGTTTGCCCACACCCTTGAGCGAACCGCCGCCAAGCGGGAAGTACATGGCGGGTTGACGCTCGCTGACCGCGCCTGCGTATCCGCCCACGAAGTGATTGGCGGGCGCGGCGCCGGAGATTTGCAGGAGCCAGACAAAGGCGTCGATCTTCCCGGATCCGTTGCCGCGATCGCCCATGTAGTGCTCGCCCCAGCGCACGTCGTGCAGCGTGGTTGACGGATCGAGGCCCAAAGCTTTCCAGCACTTGTTCGTGACGATCGCATCGAATCCAGCGCACTCGTCCACTTCGTTGAAGTGCACCAACGGCCCACCCGAATAAAGTTCTTCCTTTGAGCCTTCGACGTAAACGGGCGGACGATCGGAATTATTCAGCATTCCTTCGGCCAAATCGGAGGCGGGAGCCATGTCTTTGAGTCCCTGCTGATACTGAATGCCAACCGCGTCGCAGCGATATTCGTGAGCGATGCGAACGGCAGCGATATACATCTTGCATTGACCGAGCACCTGATCGGGAGTGAGCTCTGTTGTCTCATCCTTTCCAAAGGCGAACTTCACTCCCTTCGCCACCAGCCAGTCGTAGACAGCCTTTGCCTCGGCGTCGCTGACGGTGCGCATCTTGGCAACCAGCGCTGACTGACTCAACCGTTCTTTGAATACTCCGGCCGGGTTGAGAAGCTCGTCATCGATGATGGCGTTGTACATGCCCATGCAGCCTTCATCGAAGATGCCCATAATGGCTTTACGAAATTTCAGGTCGGAAGCAAGCTGTGCGCCCAACTGAGCGCTTGCACCTGGCAGCTTGCTCTTGTCGAGCCCATGCACGTGCGAAAGATCGTGCGAAATTTTTCCCGTGCGCAGCCATTCGTCAAGAGCGTTTTGGAAATAGGCGTCGGTAAAGTCCTTGCTCCAGATGGAGGAAAACGGCTTGCCTGCCTTGACCAGCGAACCATTCAGATTCAACAGCCCAACCAGCCCGGGCCATTGTCCCGACCAGTTGGCCACAGTGAGAATCGGGCCCTGGTGGCTGCGCAGACCCGGCAAAACATGATGGCTGTACTGCCAGGCCGCAGTAGCAAAGACAAGTTTGGCCTGGGGATGAATCTTCATGAAGACGTCCATTCCCATGCGCTGCGACCAGATAAAACCGTGGTTCTGTGTTTCGCTATAAGGGTGAGCGCGAATTAGTTTGTAGCCTTTTTTTGCGAAAGCCGCAGTGAGCTTCTCTTCCATATCGCGCTGCGCGGGCCAACACGCCTGGTTGGCAGACTGGCGCAGGTCGCCGCTGGTCACCAGAAGCACTTCATTGGCTGCGGGCATCGGGATTTCGTGGTTCTCGGACGCCATTTCGATCCTTCCCGGAAACGGTTTCTGAATTTTTTCGTGAACGATTTCGGACAACAGGAAAACTATACACCGGCGGCATGACGCCATCGCACGAGGCGGTGCGTTTAGCATGGAACTGGATGAACCTGCCGAAACAGAGTTTCGGCAATTGGCAACCATGGCGAGCAAGAAAACACGGCTACAGATCGTATCGCGCGGCCCTGTCCCGGTTGCCAGGCGGTCGGGCAGTGCGAAGCACGAGCGATCGGCGCCGCCCATGGTCTCAGGCCGCTGGCTGATCGGCGCAGTGGTTCTGTCCATCGCGGGCGCCGCGCTTTGTTGCTGGGCAGTGCTCTGCCTGCTTTTCTGGCAGGGGAGCTGGCAACTGCTCTATCACCCCACGTCGCAAGTGACACGCACGCCTGCCAGCGTGGGACTTGCTTTCGATCCTGTTCAATTCGGTGTAACCGATACAGGCCTGCCGCAGCTCAAGGGCTGGTGGATCCCTGCCGCAGGGGAAGCATCCTTCAGCCGATTCACGATTGTCTTTTTGCACGGGCAAAGAGGCAATCTGAGTGACACGGTTGACTCGCTGGCACGGCTGCATGCTGCCAGGGTGAATGTGTTAGCAATTGATTATCGGGGCTACGGACAAAGCCAATTTGTAAGGCCCAGCGAAGCGCATTGGCGCGAGGACGCCGGCTGGGCGATCGAGTACCTGACCGCAACCAGGCACATCGATCCCGCCACGATTGCTTTGGATGGCGATGCCCTGGGCGCCAACCTTGCACTCGAAGTGGCCGCAGCCCACGCGGAGCTGGCCGGAGTGGTTGTGAATTCGCCTCTTCAGACGCCGATGGACGCGATCTTCAACGATGCGCGAGCGCACCTCGTTCCGGCTCACCTGTTGGTGCGCGACCGCTACAACCTGAATGCAGCTGCCTCGGCGGTGCGCGTTCCGGTGCTGTGGTTCGAGCCGGAGAACGGGTCAGGGCAGGCTGGCGCGGCGAAAGAGCCCACGGCTTATCAGAAGATTTCCGCCAGAAAAATGCTTGTCTGGCTAAATTCATCCGAAGACGCCGGCAAGGAACAAGCCGCTGCACTCAATCGTTGGCTCGACGAGTTACCGGGCCGGTGAATCAAGCTCGATCTCACCGCACGATGTCGCGGTGCAGCGCCTTTACCTGGTAGCCGGCTTTCTTGAGCCGCGCGGCAATCTCTTCGGCCATCATTACGCTGCGGTGCTGGCCGCCGGTGCAGCCAAAACCGACCGTGAGATAACTCTTGCCTTCCTCAATGTAGTGCGGGAGCAGATAAAGCATCAGCTTGGTCACGCGATCGAGAAACTCGCCGGTCTGAGGATATTTGCGCACGAAGGCAGCAACTTCGGGATCGAGCCCGGTTTTCTTGCGGAACTTCGGCACGAAATGCGGATTGGGAAGAAAGCGCACATCGAAAATCAGGTCCGCATCCAGAGGAACGCCATTCTTGAAGCCGAAGCTCAAACTGGAGATCAGAAGACGCTTGGAATCTTTTTCGCGTCCAAAGCGAGCCAGGATGTCTGCGCGCAGCTCGTGCACATTGAAGGTGGATGTGTCGATCAGCGTGTCGGCGACGTTGCGAATGGGATCGAGGAGCTGCCGTTCTTCCACGAGGGACCGCCACACCGTCTCGGACTTGCCGAGCGGGTGCGGACGCCGCGTCTCAGAGAAGCGCCGAACCAGCACGGCATCTTGAGCATCGAGAAAGACGACGCGCGTGCGCAACATCTTCCTGATGCTTTTGAGGACCTCGGGCAGCCGGTCGAGGGTGGCGCCTTCGCGAACGTCCACAACGATGGCAGCATGTTCGGTTTCCTTGGATGCGCTGACCAAACGGGCAAACTCGGGCAGCAATTCGAGCGGCAAATTGTCGACGCAGTGATATCCCAGATCTTCAAAAGCCTTGAGCGCCGAAGCCTTGCCCGCACCGGAAATGCCGGTGAGGATCACCAACTCCCGGGCGGGCCTGGCGAGAGTTTGATGTTTGCGGCCGGCTACCTCGGGCTTGGCCGCATTGCGCTCGCGCTGCTTTGACGTCATTGGTTTCATGCTACACCGACCGCCGTGGAAATCAGGCTTCGGATGCAAGCGCCCAATACCCTGACTGGGCGAGTTCCATCGCGCCATCCGGCTGGAGGGCGGCTGAAAACAAAGATCCCTGGCCGAGCGCGCATCCCATTCGAGTTAGCGCGGAGAGTTGTTCCCGGGTCTGGATTCCCTGAGCGACAATCTGGATGCCCAACGTGTTGCCGAGCCGGATCAGCGATTCGAGCACGGCCATTTGCCGGCCGGTGGAGACTGCGGATGCAGTCAGCCGGGGAGCCAGTTTCACCATGCCGACCGGCAGCTGGACGAGATAATTCAATGGCGCGAGGCTGCTGCCGAAGTCGTCGATAGCCACGCGCATCTGCCAGTCTGCGAGCCGCTGCAGCACGGCCACGGCCGCATCGGGATTCTCGTTAAACGCATTTTCCGGCGCTTCAAACAAAAGCCTGGCGGGATCGGCGCCGTTGGCAGCGAGAGCACGCATCAGATGTGCAATCAAATCGGGATGGTAGAGTTGCCGGCGAGTGAGGTTGATGGTCATCAGCAGCCCTTGATGCGGCAGGCTATCTGCAAAAATGCGCTGCTGCGCACAAACAGCCTCAAGTGTCTCGCGGACGAGTAGGAGCGAGATGCCGGTGTCTTCCGTCATTCCCGACAATTCTTGAAAACTCTCCACCGTTCCGTCTGCACGGCGCAGGCGGAGGAACGACTCGAAGCCCTCCAGCTTGCCGTCGGCAAGCCGGTAGATAGGCTCGTATTCAAAAACGAACTGTCGCTTTTCGACTGCGGAACGAAGCTCGCGTTCACGCTCCTGCTGGCTGTTCACAAAGACCTCGAGATGTTTGTCGAAGATCTCATACCGTCCCCTGCCTGCTTGCTTGGCGCGGTACAAGGCGAAGTCCGCGTCGCGGAGAAGCAGCTCGGCTGTGGTGTGTTCCGGGCTGGCCATGGCGGCCCCGATGCATGCGCCTACCTGGACCGCGTGTCCGAAGACTTCGAAGGGGCTTTCCAATTCGCGCAAGATCCGGGCCGCCACAATCTCAAGATCGGTTGCTGTGAGAATATTCTCGACGAGAACGGCGAACTCATCGCCGCCCAGCCTGGCGGCCGAGTCCTGCGGACGCAGCGTAGCACGCAGCCGTGCGGCAACGCCGGTGAGCAACACATCTCCGGCAGCATGACCAAGCTCATCGTTGACTTCCTTGAAACGGTCAAGGTCCAGGTAAAGTGCGCCACAGCCATACTCGGGATTTCGCAGGCGACGGCTCAGGGTCAGGTTGATTCGGTCCAGGATCAGGGCGCGGTTGGGCAAACCGGTGAGCACGTCGTGCATGGCATCGTGCTGCAGTTTTTCTTCAGTGCTTTTGTGCTCGGCGATATCGCGGAAGGTAAAGACGTAGCCGACCTTGTCGCTATTCACCAGAAGGGGCGCGATCTGCAGGCTCACGTCGATGAATTCGCCGGCCTTGTTCGACCGCACGGTCTCAATAATTACGGAACCGCGGTCGTCGACAGCTTTCAGCAATGCAGCATTCTCGTTCCTGCGCGTCTCCGGTACGATCAATTCACGCAGGCTTCCGCCACCGGCCTCCTCGGCGGAGTAGCCAAACATGCGGGTGAATGCCGGATTCGAATACAGAACGTGATTCTGATATTCAATGGCGACGCCTTCAGGAAGGCTGGCAAGTACGTCTTCCATCAGCCGCGACTTCGGAGCCGGCGCCCGTTCGCTGGGGAGGGCCACAATGACCGCTTCGCGCTGCTCGGCGTTCAAGATGCAGTAGGCGCCTTCGACGGAAACCAGGCTGCCATCCTTGGCCGGAAGAGTGGCATGAAAGGGGCTGCTGCGCCGTGTACCGGTCAACGAAGTCTGCGGCTCAGCCGTGCCCGAAAAAAGACCCCATATCGCATCTTCCACCGGACGTGGAACCCAATCTTCCTCCGTCAGCCCCAGCGCCTGGCGCGCTTCCGCATTGGCAAAGACGATCTTTCCTGCGGATTCCAGAAAAACCAAAACGGGCAGACTGTCGAGAACCTCCCGTTTCGGATCTGGATTCGCATAATCGCGAGGACTGGCACTCATGGCCTCCGGGGAACCGCCGCGACCTCGACTCGTTTTAGCCTCAGAGTCGTCTCGGAACCCGGCCCTTGTTGGATCCCCAGCCATAGTTTCGATCTTATTCGGGGGGGCGACGCCTCACCTATCCCCAAAAGCGGTCAGCCGGTGCAACCAAAGTCCTGTAAGAACTTAGAGATCGGGGAAAAGAGACTGGAGAATAGAGATGAGGAATCTGGCCCGCGGATTTCACGCGTCAACCTTCTGAGTGCGATGCTCGGCTCTGCGCCGTGCTCCCTTATAGCCCGTGGTTTCTGAAGCTCTACGGGATCTCCACCAGCTCCATTTGGCCGTCGCGCCGGCGATGCAGGACAAACATTTCTCCTGAAGCGGTGTGAAAGATCAGCAGATCGCGATCGCGGAACTCAGCGTCCTTGACGGCCTCTTCGATGGTCATGGCCTTAAGCGATACGGCATCGCCGGTCTTGATGATGTGCGGCTCGACCACTGCGGCGCGCGCCGGAAAAGAATGCACCGCAATGGAAGCCCTAGCGCGGCTCGAGGAAGACGTTCCCTCTTCGGCGGTGTCCCGCTCGACGCGCGCTTTGGGCCGCGCCACCGGCGGAGCCGTGAACACTTTTTCGACCTTGGGAAGCCGTTTGCTCACCAGGCGGCGATCGCGGTACCTGTGGACCTGGTGCTCAGCGTGCGCAATGGCCTCACGCAAAGCTGCCGCCGGAGTGTCGGCTTTCCCTGTGGCCGCGATCTTTTGCGTGCGGGCCTGCACGGTTAATTCGACAATCTGGACATGCCTCTGCGCGCTGAAGGTGATACTGGCGCAAGCGGAGCGGCCGAGCACCCGGCCGATGCGCTCCATACCCTCCTCGGCCTGCGTGCGCAGCGCCTTGGAGATTCTCCCATTTCTGGCGGTCATTGCCACATCCATGGTTACCCTCCGCTTTCGATTGTTCGCCCGGCGCCCGTATCGGGCGTTTGTGGAGCACAGTATATGCCAAAGCAAGTCAGCGAGTCAGCGGATCGGCAGGTGAAGCAGGCCAGGGATCGTGTTTTTCGGACTGAACTGCCCTTCTGCCTGTGTTTCTGCTCTGAGAAGTACACCCAAACCCATCATTGCCGAAAGGATGCGCAGCGCTTCTCCTGTCTTGCTGACTTGCTGATTCGCCGACTTGCTGCCTCTCAGATCTCCCAGCGCAGCAGGACGGTGCCGACTGTGAAGCCTGCGCCGACCGCGGCAAGCAAAACGAGATCGCTCTTCTTCAGCTTGCCTTCTTCGATGGCCGTTTCCATGGCCAGTGGAATGGTTCCTGACGAGGTGTTGCCGTACTTTTCGATATTGATAATGACCCGTTCAGGGTCCATCCCCAGCCGATCTGCGGTGGATGTAATGATGCGTTTATTCGCCTGGTGGGGAATAAAGCAGCCGAGATCGGCACCCGTGACTCCGTTGCGCTCCAGCAGCGCTCCGGTAAGTTCCGCCATTTTGCGCACCGCGAACTTATACACCGCCGGGCCGTCCTGATGGATGAAGTGCATCTTCTTGTCCACGGTCTCGTGCGTCGAAGGATTCAAGCTTCCGCCGCCCGGCATGTACAGGCTCACGCCGCCAGAGCCGTCAATCTCGTTGATGCCATCGATGAAGCCGATCTCGCCGTCGCCGGCCGGTTCCACAAGCACCGCGCCTCCACCGTCGCCGAAAAGCACGCATGTGGCACGGTCGGTGTAGTCCGTCATGCGGGTATTAGCGTCAGCGCCGCATACAAGCACTTTGCTATGCGCGCCACTCTCCACCATTCTCACACCCGCCTGTAGCGCGTAGACAAAGCCAGAGCAGCCGGCAGAGACATCGAATCCCCACACGTGCGACGCCCCGATCTTATGCTGCACCAGCGACGCCGTATTGGGATACAACATGTCCGGCGTGACCGTGCCGACAATGATCACCTCAAGATCATCCGGCCCGATGCCCCGCGCCGCGAGGCACCTCTTTGCGGCCTCGGTGCACATATCGCTTACGCCCAGACCGGGAGCGAGCTTGTGACGCGTCTTGATTCCGGTGCGCTCGGTGATCCACTGGTCGCTGGTCTCCACCATCTTTTCGAGGTCTTGATTGGTAATCAGATCGGGAGGAACGTAGGTCCCAAGCGCCGAAATCTTTGCGCGCCGACCCACGATGGGGCGAACAGTCAAACTCAAAGCATTTCTCCTTGCAACATTCCGGGGGGCTGCGCCGGGAAAGAAAAGAATTCACTCGTTTACAGTTTCACTTCTTCACGATCAACACAAAAGTACCGGGTGACCTACTGCGCCCGTACGAGCCCGTTACCGTTGCTTCCTTCCGGACCTGGCGGGTTTGGCGGGATTACGTCGCGTAGGACCCGGCACTGCTTGATTTTAGCACCGCAAGAAGAGACAGCCATCGACGGGCAGAGAGCCCTTGGACTGGCCGCACTCTTGCCTCGAAATCCTCCGCGAGCCGGCCCACACGTGCGCGCGATTTTCACCGAACACAATTCCGTCCCTCTTATCCACATTCGTCCCTTTTAACCTCGTTGACCCTGCCATTCTGTGTCCGTAAAGTCACTAATGAAGCAGTCCCTCCCCCGCGTGCGCCTTCTCTTTGCGCCTTTGCGCTCGAGGGAGAGTTTTATGTTGACAGGGGCGAACCGGCCCGGAGAGAAGATGCTGAAGTTAAAGAAAATCCACATCCTCGGCTTTAAGAGCTTCTGTGACCGCACGGAAGTGACGCTTGCGGGCGCGGGAATTGCCGTAGTCGTTGGACCAAACGGGTGCGGGAAATCCAACATCCTTGACGGAGTAACTTGGGTGCTGGGCGAGCAGAGCGCAAAGACGCTGCGCGGCACGCACATGCAGGATCTGATCTTTGCCGGGACGCGGGAGCGCAAGCCGCTGGGCATGGCAGAGGTCACGCTCACCATGATCGATCCCGGAGTGTACGAGGGGCCCGTTCCTGTCGAGCTGGAGATTGAAATCGATCACGAGACGCCTGGCGACTGGGATGAGGAAGAACTGCGCCGCCGCCGCGCAGCCGAAGCCGAAGACATCGTCGCCAACGAGCAGCCGGGACAGATAATTGAAGAAGACGCCGAAGAGGGAGCTGAACCGCCCGCGGCCGGCAAAAATGCCGGCCCTGAGGCTGCTTCGTTGCAGGCGGCGCCGTCCGGCGTGGTGTTGAAGATTCGCCGCCGCAAGTTCCACAAGGCTCCACAGAAGGGCGAGGTGATTATTACTCGCCGTTTGTTCCGGACCGGCGAAAGCGAGTACCTGCTGAACGGCAAGCTGTGCCGGTTGCGCGACATTCAGGACATTTTCATGGGCACCGGCCTGGGACCCGAGAGCTACGCCATCATCGGGCAGGAACGCATCGGGCAATTGCTGAGCTCGAAGCCATACGAGCGCAGGGCCATCGTCGAGGAAGCTGCCGGCGTGACGCGCTTCAAGAATAAGAAGCGGCTGGCTGAGTTGCGTTTGGAAAGCGCGAAGCAAAACCTGGCGCGTGTCGACGATATTTTCGAAGAAGTCACTCGGCAGATGAACAGCCTGAAGCGCCAGGCGGCCAAGGCGGAGCGGTATGCCGCGGTGCGCGAAGAACTGCGGGGACGTTTGCGCGTAGTGCTGGCCAGCCGCATGGCCGCGATGGATGCGGAGCAGGCGCGGCTGGAGCAGGAGATTGCGAGACTGACCGAGGGCATCAATCGATCGGCCGCAACGATCACACAACAGGAAGCGAGCCAGCACGCGCTCACCGAACGCGGCTACACATTGGAACGGGAAGGCCAGGAAACGCAGAATCGCGCCACCGAAGCGGCGCTCGAACTGGAGCGCGCGACGGCGCGCGAGCGCAGCAACACGGAACGCGTGAGCGAACTTGAGGCGCGGATTGCGGCTTCGGCCACCGAACTGGAACAAACGCGAACGCAGTCGGCCGGCATTGAAGAGGAGCGAGGCCAGCAGCGCAGCTTTCTTGAAACTGCAGCCAGTGAAGCGCGCGAGTTTCACCAGAAGGTGGAGGCGCGCCAGCACGAGGCACGGGCCGCTGCCGAAGAAGTGTTTACCGCCGAGCGGGAGTTGGAAGTGGGCCGCAGACACGCCATGCATCTGCTCACGCTCTCAAGCAGCGCGCGCAACTATGTTGCGCAAGGCGAAGAGAACCTTGCGGCGCTGGAGCGCGAAGCGGAGCGGCTGGGAGCGGAGATGGGCCAGGCGCGCCATGAGCTGGAGAATCTCGGCGTCGAGAGCGCCGAGTCGCGCACGCGTTTTCAGTCAGCAGCGACGAACCTGAAGCGGCTGGAATTGGAAATGAGTTCGCTGCGAGAGTCCCTACAATCCAAACGCACAGACGAAAACGGCTATCGCACTCTTTCGAACCATCTGCGTTCAGAACATGCGGCGGCGGAGGGGCGGCGCGATTCACTCAACGCGCTCATTCGCAATCATGGTTATGCCACTGACACGGTTCGTAAGCTGCTCAAACCCGGCGCGCTGGGTCCAACCGTTGCGCCGGTGGGCACGCTGGCGGACTTTGTTGAAGTGCGCGGCGAGCATGAAGGCCTGGTGGACGAGTTTCTGCGCGAAGAACTAAACTACGTGGTCGTAGAGAGTTGGGGCGCTGCGGAAGAGGGCGTACGCGTGCTCAAGACCAGCGACGGCCGCGCAACGTTTCTCATCCACTCCGATGCGCAGGGTGAGCTTTTCAAGACCGACGAAGGTCCCATCGACGAGCCGGGCCTTCTGCCGCTGCGCGAGGCCGTGAAGGTGCTGAATGGATTTGGGCGATCGCTCGAAGCGGTTCTTCCCAAGCTGCGCCACGGTTATCTTGCAGAGAATGCGGTTGAGGCGCGGCGGCTGGCTTTGCGCTTCGGGTATGCATACTTTCTAACGCCGGAGGGCGAGTGCTTCCACAGTTCGACGGTCACGGGCGGCAAGCCCGCCAGTGAAGGACCACTGGCGCTGAAGCGCGAATTGCGCGAGACGGAAGGCCGGATGTCGAAGCTGGAGAGCGCCCTGGCGCACGCGGAGCAGGAAGCCGAAGCGCTTGCGCAGGCTATCGCGGAGTTTACTTCGCAGTTGGAGACGTGCGGCGAAGAACGGCGGCAGGCGGAGAGCGAAGCGGCAAACCTGGGAGCGGCGCTCAAGCAGATGGAGGCCGAAGCGCAGCGCATCGAGCGGCGCATGGAGGAGTGGCAGGCGCAGGCCGCACGCAACAAGGACGCGCGCGAGGCCAAAGTGCAGACCATTGCCGAAAAGCGCGAGGAAGCAGCGCGGCTAGAGGCCGATCATGCGCAGACCGAGAGCAGCCAGAACGCCCAGCAGGCGCAACTGGAGGCTTCGCGCCAGCGGCGTGAGACGCTGCAGCAGGACGCAGCGCAGATGACGGCTGAGCTGGCCGGCCTGGAAGAACGCCGGCGCGGCGCGGAAGCCAACTTCCAGCGCATCGACCGGCTTTACACGGAGCTGCAGCGGCGGGTCCAGGCGATCGAACAGCAGCAAGTTTTGGCGACAGCCGAGCGCGAGCAGAGGATCGCCGAAAATGCCACTCTCGTCGTGCGCAGGCAGCAGCTGAATGACGAGCGCGCGCTGTCGCTGGCATTGGCACAGTCGATTGCCGAGCAGGCCCAGGGGCTGCGCGTGCAGCTTGCGGAGATGGAAACGCTGCTGAAGAATGAGCGATTGGCGCTGGACCAGCTGCGCGAGGATCGGGCCGCGCTTTCGAGCGACCGCGCCAAGCTGCGCTCCGATCTCGAATACCTTGAAGCCAGCTGCCTTGCTGAAGTGAACGTTGAGGCTCACGTGTTGCGCGCCGATGCAGAGATTGGACGGCTGGCCGGCGAGGATCTGGCCACCGAAGAAGAGACCTGCCGCGGGTTGCGCCTGCGCCTGGATCAGATGGGCCCCGTGAACATGATGGCGCTCGACGAATACAAGGAAACGGCGGAGCGGCATCGGTTCCTTGAAACGCAACGGCAGGATTTGATCGAGTCCATCGAGAACACCCAGGAGACGATCAAGGAGATCGATCAGATTTCACGCACGAAATTCGACGAAGCGCTGACGCAGATCAACGAAAACTTCGCCAAAGTGTTTGCCAGGCTCTTCCAGGGCGGGCAAGCGTTCTTGCGCGTGAGCGACGAAGCGAATCTTGATGAAAGCGGGCTCGATATCGTGGTTTCGCCGCCGGGCAAAAAGCTGCAGAATGTGCTTCTGCTTTCGGGCGGAGAAAAGGCGCTGACGGCTCTCGCGCTGCTGGTGGGCATCTTCCAGTTCCGTCCCAGCCCATTCTGCGTGCTCGACGAGGTGGACGCGGCGCTGGACGAATCGAACGTGGGCCGATTCGCCGATCTGCTGCACTCCCTCAGCCACGACACACAGTTCCTGATCGTCACCCACTCCAAGCGCATGATGCAGACCGCCGACATGATTTACGGCGTGACCATGCAGGAGCCGGGCGTATCGAAGATTGTGAGTGTGCGGCTGGGGCACCGCGAGCAGAAACGGGCGACGGCGTAAAAATAAGGTTCGCCGATAGCCTTTAGCCTCAACATGGCAGTCGGCATTCGCCGTTCCCAGGTTTCAAAATCGAGACTTTGGAAACCGATGCAGCCGGCGAACACGCGCCGGCCGGGAGTCGCTCACTACGCGCTCAGTCGCCGTGCACGCTAAACAGAGTCAGCAGGCTTCCAATCGCGATTCCCGCCGCTAAAACTATACCCATTGCTTGAAAAGGACTTCGCTTGATGGCGTACCGAGCATCATGGATTGTGTCCCCGGCAACCTCTTGCCCCTGCTTCACGGCCCGTAGCGCCGATTGAACGCCATCTTCCACAGCCTCGGTAACGATGGTCTTGATGCGGGAGACCTCGTTCAAAATGTCTTCGACCGCTGCCTGTTTCTCGAGTAAGTCAACTGCCATAGATTTCACCCTTTCATCCGCGGTTCGCCGTAGTTTTGAGGTCGGCGCCGGCGGCAAATCCTCCTTATGTGATGTGCTTCTGTCGGTTGCTGTTGCACGCCCGGGAAAATGCACCTCGAATTTCGCTTCCCTTAAGGCGGAGGAGCTAATGGCGGGGGCCGACGGCTACTGATCGCCCATCTACAAAGCTCATGCGCCGGTCGCGGCTTGTAGATCGTTGCCAGGGGTCTCCATGCTTTTAATCGCGCAGTAAAGTACGGCGACGTTCTTTCATTTGCGCCTCATCATCCGGAAACATGGGATCGCTAAAAAGCAATCAGCGGCAGCCTGGCGCCTCGAATCCCCTGCTCGCCGTTCGAAAGCGCCTCGCATCTCGTGCCGCAAATCCCCACAAAATGGAGGTGCGCTATGCTGTTCGCGAAGCGTCTTCGTGTCCTCGCCGGACTTGCGCTTTTGACCACACTGGGTTGCTGGAGCATCAAGGCCCAGGATTGGGATCATGACAACAACCGCGAAATCAAGCATGTTTTTGTGATCGCCCTGGAAAATCATGACTGGACCCAGCCCACAACCGTTACCGGCGGGATTGAGCCCATTTATCAGAATCCAAACGCGCCCTTTATTAACAGCCTCGTGAACGGAACGGCAACCGCCTACATTAACGGGAGACTGGTCGACATCAGCAAGCAGGTTGCATACGCCACGGCTTACCACAATGTATTGGCCACGGAAAGCGGCAACAATCCCCACATCCATCCCTCGGAGCCGCAATATCTTTGGGCCGAGGCCGGGACGAACTTCGGAATCCTGAATGATGACGATCCATACAAGGACAACCCGCCGAACGCGCAAACCACGACGCAACACCTGAGCGGCTTGCTGCAGCGGGCGGGCGGGACATGGAAGTCGTATCAGGAAGATATCGATCTGACATCGAGCAATGGAATACTCATCAACCTGCCCCTGTCCGAAAGCCAGTGGACGGTTCCGCTGGTGAGCCTGTCGGGCACTTTCGGCCCCGGCAATTATCTGAATGCATTCAATGACTCAGTGCAATACAACTACGCGCCGAAGCACAACCCAATGGTTTTCTTCACCGATACCAATGGCGGCGATAATACCACGGCCACGAATCCGCTGCGCAGTCATTACGAACCGTTGCAGCAACTAGCCTACGACCTGGCCAGCAACTCCGTTGCAGATTACAACTGGATCACACCCGACCAGTACAACGAGATGCACAGCAGCCTGAGTGCTGGATTTGCGGGGCTGACAGGCGACGTATCAAGCATCCGCTCTGGCGATAACACCGTAAGCCGGCTGGTTCCCATGATCATGGGGTCACAGGCTTACAAGGACGGCGGCGCGATCATCCTCTGGTGGGATGAAAGCGAGTCGGACGGCGAGACGAACGACAACGCCGACGACTTCAACCATACAATCGGCGAGATCGTTATCTCTCCGCTGGCGCACGAAAACGTGAACAGCCTGCCCTACGCGAGCGGAGTGAATTACTCCCACTCTTCTGACTTGCGCACCATGCAGGAGATCTTCCATTTGAAAGCGACTGGAGGAACATCGCCATACCTCGGGGATGCGGCAAATGCGACGGATCTGTCGGACATGTTTCAGCCGGGCGTGATTCCGTCAGAACCGTAGAGACAGCTGGACATCTGTCTGCCAGCAGCCAAAAGTTGGCGATCGACGGTTTATGGTTGGATGGAAGCGCAAAAAATCGCCCCCGAAGGAACTCTTCGCTTCGGAGGCGCTTGTAGATCTACTTACACAAGATAAAGACGGGGACCAGTAGCCGGCACTGGAGGTCGGTAGCGCTCGGCTACTGGTGATCCCTTCATTAAACGAGACTAGCCGCGGCTTCCCCTTTCCACTGCTGCCTCGTGTCGCCCGGCTCAAAGAGGACTTTCTTACACGCCCTCCGAACCATGTTGACAATCGAAGTGTCTCCGATAACGCGAACAGGGTCCGTGACGGCCGTCACAGGGGTTTGTATCAACTCAAAAGGGTGGGAAAGCAGGTTGTTTCCGAGAACCCGCCTTGACTCATCCGGCCCCGGCCAGACCATCGCCGGCGAGATCTTCCGCGCAAGGAATTGGATCATTGACAAAGCGCTGTCGGCCCTTGAAAATCGGAGATTCAGTCTCCCTCCGAGGAATCATCTCCATGACAGCACTGCTCGAAACGAACTTGGGCCCTACTACGCTGCTGGGACGCGGCAAAGTGCGCGATCTTTACGCCGTGGACGGCGATTTATTGCTCGTGGCTACCGATCGCATTTCGGCCTTTGACCATGTTCTGGCCACTGGGATTCCCGACAAAGGCAAAGTCCTCACGCAAATCTCGCTCTTCTGGTTTGACTTGCTGAAGGAGCTGGTTCCCAATCATCTGATTACCGCAAACGTTGCCGAATTCCCTGCCCGGCTCAGAGCGTATGCGGATCAGTTGCAGGGCCGCTCGATGCTGGTGAAGCGGGCGGAGATGTTCCCGGTGGAGTGTGTTGTCCGCGGCTACCTGACGGGGTCGGGCTTAAAGGATTATCGAGCCACGGGGACGGTTTGCGGCATTCCACTGCCACCTGGGTTGCAGGACGGCTCACGATTGCCGGAACCGCTGTTCACCCCTTCCACCAAGGCGGAGGGCGGTGAACATGACGAGAACATTTCCTACGGGGCTGTGGTAAAGGCGGTGGGCGAGGAGATGGCTGCCGAACTTCGCCGGCTGACGATGGCCATTTACCAGCGGGCCACGGCGCATGCCGAATCGCGCGGGCTGATCCTTGCCGATACAAAATTCGAGTTTGGCAAAACCGCCGAAGGGGTTATCCTTGCCGATGAGGTACTGACCCCGGATTCATCGCGCTTCTGGGATGGAAAGGCGTGGAAGCCCGGAGGCGCGCAGCCTTCATTCGACAAACAATATGTGCGCGACTACCTTGAAGAGATTCACTGGAACAAACAGGCGCCGGCTCCCGGCTTGCCCAACGAAGTGGTAGAACGGACTCGGGCCAAGTATTATGAAGCCTTCCGGCGATTGACCGGACGCGAGATGGATGCTTAGGAACCAACGACGGAGCGAACGATGTCGTGGGTAGATTTGGCCATTGTGGCCGTGTTAGTGATTGCAACGTTGGGAGGATTGGCGCAGGGATTCTTCCGCACCGTGTGTTCCTTGCTGGGCATGGTGATCGGCCTGGAATTGGCCGCGTGGAATTACGAGCGCCTGGCAGCGGTTGTGCGGCCGATCATTCCGGTCGAGGCGGTCGACAATGTGATCGGATTCCTGGTGATCGCATTGCTGGTGATGGCGGTTGCGAATATCTTGGGCGGCATCATCTCAGACACAGTCCGTAAGATGGGACTGGGGTGCCTGGATAAACTGGGCGGGGCAGTCGTGGGGTTCTTGCAAGGGGCGTTGCTGGTTACGCTTGTCATCCTGGTGACCGTTGCCTTCTTTCCAAATGAGGAATGGCTCGCGGAAGCCAGGTTGCCGCAGATGTTTTTGGGAGCATGCCATTTGAGCGCCAACATGACTCCGGGAGAGCTCAAGAATAAGGCACGCACTGGCCTTGAGCTGTTGGAGCGAGAGTCACCAGAATGGATGCACCCAGGTAACGGCACGGCGAATTGAGATTGGGTGCAAAGGGCAAATGTACGGGTTACACTAATGGATCGAGTTGAGCAAGAGGGACGAGTGAAACGAGAATTGGATCTCCTGGTGACGCAGATGCACTCGAGCGGCGTCCGCTATGAAGAAGCGGTGCGCGAGTTTAAGCGGCAGTATCTGCGCGAGGTGCTGATTGCTCACCGTGGGAACCAGTGCAAGGCCGCGGAAGAGTTGGGAATGCATCGCAATACACTGAGCCGGGCCATGGCGGATCTGGGCCTCGATCTGGCGGATGTGCGCGCCGGGCTCAAGCGTCCACCGCGCAGCGAACGTCCTGTTTACAGCGCCATTCGCCAGGGCTACCGCCAGGGCTGACCGCGCTGCCCGCAATCATGCTGAAAACGCAACAGAATCCTGAAGCCCGCATTGCGATCGAGCCTGATTTCGAGTGGGACGGGCAGGATGCGTACCTGTTCGATATCGACGGTACGCTGCTGCGCAGCCGCGACCGCATCCATGTCGACTCCGTTGCCTGGAGCGTTCGGCGCGTGACCGGATTCGAGATCACGCTGGCGGGCGTCCAACTGCAAGGAAATACCGATACAGCAATCTTGCGCGAGGCCTGCCGCCAGGCGGGGATCCCTGCCGAAGTACTCGAAGAGCAATACGAGGCTATCCTGGAGACGATGCGGACCTGCGTGGCCGAGCGGCGACATGACTTAGAGCCCGTTGTGATGCCTGGCGTGAATGAAGTTTTGCGCTACCTTGCCCAAAGAGGCGCGCTGCTTGGAGTGGCTTCCGGCAACCTGGAAGCCATCGGCTGGATCAAGGTCGAAAAAGCCGGTCTGCGCGAGTGGTTTCATTTTGGCGGCTTCAGCGATCAATTGCCGGACCGGGCAGAACTCGTGAAGCAGGCAGCTATCAAGGCCCGGGAGATGGATGCGCGTAGAGGCCGCGCCGGAGCGAAGATTTGCGTGGTTGGCGATACGCCGCGCGATATCGAAGCCGCCCGCGCCAATTCCCTTTCGGTCATTGCAGTGGCCACTGGCCGAAGCAGCTTTGACGAGTTGCTGCAGTGCCGGCCGGACGCCTGTGTCTCCTCGCTGGCTGACCTGCTGGCTACGCTCGAAAGCACGCCATGAACGCATCGCGATTGCAAATTCGGCTCGTGATCCGGGGAGGAGCGCAAACGCTGGCGAACCGATGTGCAATGGGCTTACTCGCAGCGCTGTTGGCCAGCCTCCTGACGGCGCAAGGGGGCCCGCAACCTTCCGCAACAGGCAACGGCGCAACCGCGCCTCAAAACCCCGATTCAGGCCAGCCGGCGCCACAGGATCAAACTGCGCCGGGGATTCCAAATCCACCGAAAGAGACGAAACACGTGAGCGGCCGCGACCAGGAGCGCGCCGCGAAACTGTACCTGGAATCCAGCAAGCTCTTTGTGAATCGCCAATTCGATGAGGCGATAAAAGGGTTTGATCAGGCCGCCGCCTTGGACCCCTCAAATAACGATTACCGGTTAGCGGCCGATGTCGCCCGCGGTCATGAAGTGACTGCGTTGATCCAGGCTGCGGCCAAGGACCGTCTGCTCGGCAACGAAGCCGGCGCGCGCGACGCGCTCACCCGCGCTTTGGCGCTCGATCCCACCAATTTCGAGGTCAGCCAGCATCTTGACGAGCTGGGCGACGAAGCCGCCCGAGCGCAGCCCAAGCCTCTTTACGGGCAGACAGGCCTCAAAATCGCCAACGCAGAACCCCTTCTGCCGGTGCTTTCTTCGCGCAGTTTCCACGTTCGTACAGATCAACGCCAGCTCATCGATCAGGTGTTCAAGGCGTTCGGTGTAGTCGCGATGATTGACGACAGCGTGCGGGCCATAGAAGTCCGGCTGGATGTCGACAACGCGAGCTTTGAGGACACCACGCAAATCCTGGGCCTCGTTACCCACACGTTCTTCGTACCCCTTGATGCGCATCACGTGGTGGTGGCAGACGACACCATCGAAAATCGCCGCCGTCTGACTCCCGAAGAGATGGAGACGGTCTACCTTTCGGGGATGAGCGACAACGATCTGAATGAAGTGCAGTCTCTGGCCAAGAATGTCTTCGACGTGCCGCAAGCACAACTTTCGCTTTCGCAGCGCACCATGACCTTGCGCGCGCCAGCCCTCACGCTCGACGCGTTCAACACCACCATGCAGGACCTGATGGACGGCCGGAGCCAGGTGGTGCTCGATGTGAAGCTGATCCAGGTGGCGCACACCAGCAGCCGCAACACGGGGACACAATTAACGCAGAGTATCTCGGCATTCAACGTGTATGCGGAAGAGCAGTCACTTTTGAATGCGAATCAGAGCCTCGTGCAACAGATTATTTCGTCGGGTCTGGCCTCGCCCAACGACCCGCTGGCAATTCTTGGAATTCTGCTTGCCTCGGGACAGGTTTCAAACCCTCTGCTCTCAAGCGGGTTCGCACTTTTTGGCGGAGGAATTACACAATCGGCGCTGGCGCCGGGCACCACCACACTCAATCTCAACCTGAACACCTCGGACTCACGCGAGCTCGATGACATTCAGCTTCGCCTCCAGGACGGCCAGGAAGGGACCTTCAAGGAAGGTGAACGATATCCCATCCAGACATCTTCGTATTCGAGCCTGTCATCCAGCATCCCCGGCCTGGCTGGTTTGACCGGCGCGGGAACCTCGAGCAGCCTTACTTCGTTGCTTTCTTCATTGGCCACTTCCACGCCCAACATCCCCATGGTGCAGTATCAGGATCTGGGTTTGACGCTGAAGGCAACGCCGAAAGTGCTGCGCAATGACGCGGTCGCGCTCAGTCTCGATATGACGCTCGATTCGCTCTCGGGACAGACCATTGACGGCAATCCCGTACTGGATAGCCGCGCGTATTCCGGCGTAGTGACTCTTAAGGAGGGCGCAGCAGCAGTCGTCGCCACTGAGGTCGATAAATCCCAGAGCCTTGCCGTCAGCGGAACGCCCGGATTGAGCGAAATTCCGGGGATGAACAATCTGACCAGCAAGGATCTCGAGCAGAATTATGCGACGCTGGTGATCGTGATGACGCCGCACGTGGTACGCGGCACGCAGGCGGCCGGGCATTCAGCCATGTTGCGCGTGCAAAGAGTCGAGCAATAGACGATGAGCCGGATATTCCCTCCGGAGCGGAGCGATACGTGCTGCCCCACCCTATACGCGACCAGATTGCGGAAAGAATGGGGCGTTGATCCAAGAGGCCTTCTTACTGCCCGGCAACCCCGTCGGCCTTGATCTGGTAATCGATGATCTTCTTCAGGGCGTCATAGGGAATGTTGGCGGGAACTTCGCGGCCATTGATGACCAAAGTGGGTACTTCGCTCACGCCCAAATCGGTCCCTAGCTTCACGGAAGCGTCCACGCTGGCTTTGATCTGCGGATCTGCGGCGCACGCTGAGACCTTTGTCGGGTCGAGCCCGGCCTTGGTGACGGCGCTGTTGAGCGTGAGCGTGGCACCGTCCGGGGTCGCGAGGCCGTCCTGGCCGTCAAAAACCGCGGCGGCGTACTGGAAAAACGCTGTGCTAGCGCCGAGCTTATCGACGCAAAGTCCATATTCGGCGGCTTTCACCGATTCCGGATGGATCGATGGAATCGGAAAGTTCTCAAAGACGATACGCGCCTTGGGATAATCCGCAACGAGCTTATCCATGTTGGCCTGCGCCTCTTTGCAGTGGGGGCACTGGAAATCGGCGAATTCAACCAGTTCAAGATCCTTTGAGGCGGACCCGCGATACGGGCCGTCAGCCTCCTGCTCGAGCTTCTGGCGGGCGTCGGCAAACGGGTGCGCGCCGAACTCAATGATCGAATTACCTGTGATGATGTGCTTACCGTCGGGGAGCGCAAAGAACTCGAGCGCCTGCGGCTTTTCCTTGCCGGTTTTGTCGCCGATCAGCACGATCACCTTGCTGACCCCTTCCGCCTGAGTCTTAAGGATGGCCTGCACCTGCCACATGCGGCTCTCGTCGTATCCCCAATTCGCCTGCAGGAAAGAATCGACCACGTCCTTGGTGGGCGATGCGGCCGTGAAGTTGGCCGGATCGGGCTTGGGGAAGGCTGGCGGCCCGGCTGGGGCGGGCGCATTCGGCTGGGCCTGCGGCATTTGAGGCGCCGGCGCTGCCGGTTCAGGCGCACTAGTTGCGGGCGCGGGAGGCACATGCTGCTGAGCGATGGCGCAGAGTGTGGGAACAAGTAAGGCAAGCAGCGCGGCGGCGCCGAGGAAACGGGTTAAGCGACGAATCAAGCTTTTCTCCTTCAGTTGCGGGAAGACTCCCAAACCAATAGCTTACCTGCTCGCGGGAGCCGGAGGCCAGAGGCCGTTCGTGATCGCAAGGTTCTATTCTGACGTCCCGCGCCTACCGAGGGACGGCGTTAGCTTTCGACCCTAACAGCGATGGGAAATCGGCGGCCCATGCCGAACGACTTGGAAGTCACTTTCAAAACCGGGGCAGCCTGCTGGCGCTTGTACTCAGAGCGCTCCACCAGCCGCACTACCTGTTGGACGAGTTGGAGAGGAAAACCGTGCGTCGCGGCAATCTGTTCGGGCGCTTCGTAGCGCTCGACATAGGCTTCGACAATGGGATCGAGAACTTCGTAAGGCGGCAGCGAATCGGTATCCATCTGGCCGGGCCGCAACTCGGCCGACGGCGGTTTTGACAAGACAGCGGCGGGGATGATTTCGCGCTCGCGATTGAGCCAGCGGCAGACCGCATAAACGCGCGTCTTGACCAAATCGCCGATCACGGCGAGAGCACCTACCATGTCGCCGTAAAGCGTGCAGTAGCCCACGGCCATCTCGGATTTATTTCCGGTGGTGAGCACCAGTGCGCCGAATTTGTTCGAGAGCGCCATCAGCAGCGTACCGCGAATGCGAGGCTGAATATTCTCTTCGGTAATGTCGCCAGGCATTCCGGCAAAGAGCGGTTCCAGCGCGTGATTGAAATCGGCAAAGAGCCTGTTGATGCCGATGGTTTCGAAGCGGATACCCAGGTTGGCGGCCAATTGGCGGCTGTCGTCGATTGAACCCGCGGAGGAATAGGGACTGGGCATGCCGATGCCAATCACGTTTTCAGCGCCGAGTGCGTCCGCTGCAATGGAGGCGACGAGCGACGAGTCGATACCGCCGCTAAGGGCTACGATCACCTTGCGGAAGCCGCATTTGCGCACGTAGTCTCGCGTGCCCAGAACAAGAGCGCGGTATGCGGCCTCGGTTTCGTCGTCTTCAGGAATCGGGATAGACGGCGCATGACACGGGTCGACGACGACAAGGTCCTCTTGAAACGAGGCGGCTTGAGCGATGAGCTCCCCGCGCGCGTTGAGAGCCAGCGAGGAACCGTCGAAGATCAGGCTGTCATTTCCTCCGACCTGGTTGCACATCAGTACCGGAATCGCATCGCGGCGGGCAATGGCCGCCAGCATCTCGCGGCGGATGGCGCGCTTTCCGTGCCAGAACGGCGACGAAGAGAGATTAATGTGCAGAGCAGGCTGCTGGCGCATGAGCTCTTCCATGGGATCGACCGTGTAAAGCCGGCGCGGCCAGAAGTTCTTGTCGTTCCAGGCATCCTCGCAGATGGTCACCGCCAGGCGAATCCCCTCAAACTCGATCACCTGCTGCGGGCCGGAAGGCGAAAAGTAGCGCTGCTCGTCGAAGACGTCGTAAAAGGGCAGGAGGCGCTTGTGTTGTTCGAGGACTAAACGGCCCTGGTCGAGCAGGACTGCAGCGTTAAAGGCGGGCTTGCACCCTACCGATGAAAATCTATCGGCGTGGACGCCGGGTTCGCCATCATGCCGGTCAGAGGATAGCGCCACGCCCGCGAGGACAGCTGTGGGTAGCTCTCGGGACGCTGCGGCGAGTTCGCCGACGGCTAAGCGGCAGCGGGCGAGAAAGCTTGGCTTTTCAAGAAAGTCGGCTGGCGGATAGCCGCATATGGCGAGCTCGGAGAAAACCGTCAGTCGCGCACCCAGATCCGCGGCGCGGCGGCTCACATTGACAATTTTTTCCACATTGCCAGTGAAATCCCCGACCGTGGGATCGATCTGGCCAAGTGCTATCTTCACAGTTTCAGTTTATATGGCGAGACAGGAGGGATCCACGGCGGAAAAGTGCTTCGCCGCATTACCCGGATCCCACTCATTTCAGGTGGCCTAGAGTTTCAGGAGTGGAAAAGGAAGCACCGCTATTCCTATGGGCCGGGGGGAGCGCGCCCGCGATAGTAACCGGACCATGAAAGCCATGGATTGGAAGCTAAGCACGTCAAAAAATTGGACATAAAGGGGAGCATAGAGTCCCCAAAAGAGGGATTTATCTACGCGGAAGTAACTGCCTAGAATCAAATTCGTAACTATTTGACCCAATCCTAAAGGTGCACGCCGGGTCGGACGAAAACTTCAAGGTAAAGACAGTTGGATCGTCGGGAGTACACCATCGAGCCGCAAATGCGATTAGGGGAGCTGTTAATCCGGGCGAAACTGGTCACAAAGCAGGACGTGGCCGCGGCTTTGGCGCGCCAGGCGACAAACGGCGGGGACCTGGGCGAAAACCTGGTCGCACTCGGAATCGTCGAACAGCGCGTCATCGAAAGGTATCTCCACAGCGTTCCACAGGAACCCAAAAGCATTGCGGAAACCGGAGTCAGCGACACCGATCTGCTCGCCCTTTTTATGAAGATCGTTTTTTCGGGACGAATGGAAAAAATCGGACCGATCGCAGAAACAATCAAACTGCCCCAGCCCATCGTAATGGACCTGGCGCGGATGGCAGTCGAGCGGCAACTGCTGTATATTCTCGGCTCCAACGCATCTGACAGCATCCTGGACATGCGCTACGCACTCACCGACGAGGGCAAACGCTGGACCCTGGATGCGATTCAACGGTCAGGATATATCGGACCGGCGCCAGTGCCCCTGTCGGAGTTTATTGAGCGGGTGCATCTGCAAAAGCCGACCAACGAGCGCATCACGATGGAACGCGTGACCGATGCCATTCGTTCCCTGACCATGGAACAAGGCATCGTCGAGCAGGCCGGGCCGGCGTTAAACTCAGGGCGCGCGATTCTGCTCTATGGGCCGCCGGGAAACGGCAAGACTTCAGTGGCGCTCTGTTTCAACAGCGTCTACCAGGACGTCATCCACGTTCCTTATGCCATCGTGGTCGAGGGACAGATTATCCGCTTCTACGATCCGCGTATTCATGTGTTGGCAGACCCACCCAAGAAGTACGATAACCCGGAGATTGCGAGCTTCAAACGCGAGACATACGACAGGCGCTGGGTTGCATGCCGGCGGCCATTTGTAGTGGCAGGCGGCGAGCTGACGCTCGACATGCTGGACCTGAGATTCGATCCGGTCGGCCAGTATTACGAAGCGCCACTCCACATGAAAGCGCTGGGCGGCTGCTTCCTCATTGATGACTTTGGCCGCCAATTCGTGAGTCCGAGAGACCTGCTAAATCGCTGGATCGTTCCCATGGAGAGCCGGGTCGACTACTTGAAGCTGCGCACGGGAGCAAGTTTCAGTATCCCGTTTGAAGAAGTCGTGATCTTTGCCACGAACCTCGACCCGGAAGATTTGATGGACCCCGCATTCCTGCGCCGGCTTCCCTACAAAATCGAGGTAGGCCCGCCCAACATCGATCAGTTCCGCCGCATCTTCGAACAGAATTGCGCGGAGAGGGGCATGACCCTGACCGATGAGGTTTTCAACTTCATCGTTTACATGATCACAAAGGAAAAGGGGCTCGAGCTCGCGGGATTCCAGCCGACGTTCATCATCGACCAAGTGACGGCCACCTGCCGCTTTCTCGGAAAGGACCCCGAGCTCAAGTCGCCCTATATCGAGTACGCGGTGAATAACCTGCGCGTGAAACGCAGCCCGCAGCCGCGGACGGAGCGTGTTGTACATCCGGACGCGCCAGCAAACTCCACTGCCGCACGCGTATCATCGGACGATTTCGATCGGTTCCCTGCCTCGAAGGTCAATCCAGCCTGACACGACTCGGCCAAAGTTAGGTACCGGTACCGGCAAAGACCACGCCGATGGTGCGCATGATGATCTTGAAATCCAGCCAGATGCTCCAGTTGTCGATGTACGTCACGTCGAGCGAAACATAACTGGCGAAGGAAGGATCCTGGCGGCCCTGCACCTGCCATAGGCCAGTGATGCCCGGCGTAACGTCGAGGCGGCGCAGATGTTTGAGATCGTAATTCCGCACCTCGCCGGCGAGAGGCGGACGCGGTCCGACAATGCTCATTTCGCCGCGGATTACATTGAAGAATTGCGGCAATTCATCAAGCGAATACTTGCGGAGGAAGCGCCCAACGCGGGTGATTCGTGGATCGTTGGATACCTTGAAGAGCACATCGTCGCGCTCGTTCATGTGCATGATCTCGGCACGGCGCTTTTCGGCGTCGGCGACCATGGTCCGAAACTTGATGCAACGAAAGACCACTCCCTTTTTGCCAATGCGCTCGGAACAATAAAATACCGGGCCCGGTGAATCGAACGTGATTGCGATGGCAATGGCCACCAGCACGGGCGCAAGCACAATCAGCGTCAACAGGGAAAAGACGGTATCGAAGACACGCTTGAAGACGAGGCCAATCTCCGGGACTTTGCCCCGGTGCAAGGGGATGGTGGGGAACTGGCCAATGTATTCGATGGAGCAGGTCCCGGGCACGCCGCTGTACAGTTCGGGCACGACGCGCAGATCGACGCCGTGGAGACGCGCTTGTTCAAGGACGCCCTGAACCAGCGTGCGCTCGCAGGGCGTCGCAAAGAAAATCTCATCGACGAATTGCTTGCGCGCATTCTCGAAGAGCGTGTCCAGTTTCCCAACGACATTCATCGGGACCTCGGACCCGCCCGAGCCAGGAAGATCGACGAATCCCTTAAACGTGTAGCCCAGGTGACGGATACTGTCGATATGCTGCCGGAGGGCCTGTGCCTCGGCGCCAGTGCCGACAATAAGCACGTTGCGCGTATCCAGGCCACGGTCGAAGCGGCGGTAGAGCGAAAGGCGGTAGGCCAGGCGCCGCAGTCCCAAAGCCACGGCTATCAGAATCACTGTGCTCAAAACGAGAGTGCGCGGAATATAGATTGCACGCACCAGGTAGAGCGTGCCGGTAAGCAACAATCCAGAAGTGAAGCACGCTTGAGCGCTCAGCCTCTGCTCATGCAGAATGTTGGTCAAACGTCTCGGCGTGTAAAGGTGCAGCCCCCGGCTGGTCACAATGAGAACGAAGGTAAATCCGCAGAGGAAGGCCAGCAGAATCCACATTGAACGGCCGGGAATCAATGTGCCTTGGCGATAATCCCACACACCAACCACCGGGCCCGTGTGAAACGCGTACAGCGTCGTCAACGTGGCGACGCCGAGGACGGTCGCCACATCCAGAACCATCCACAGCTTTGACGTGCCACGAGAGTCCCGGGGCGCGTTCCCACCCGCCGGAGTTTCCCATTCGGCAGTGGAAACCAGGGAAGACGAAACCTTTTGCCAGAAATCCGAACTCGCCATAACAGATGCACACACCTCGGAAGTGCTTCGATTAGCGGACTACTGGAGCTGATTTACAAATTGAGAGAACCGAGGCTCAGGTGAAACATGCAACAGATCGAACGATTCGTTCAGTGCCCCTGATCCGGCTACGTTGAGCTGGCTAACGTAAGGGGATTGAAATGTGCGCGTGACGGAGCCCACGGCCATCGATTGGCCATATAACGGCAAGGATCTTGACCATGTCCTCCATGGCATCGAGCGGCAAGCCAAAAATCGTCTACGCTGCAATCGCAAGCAGTTCGTTGGTGGAACCGAATCACAATCCGAATCGACATGGGTCATCCAAATGGGCCCGAACTGCTTTGCCTGAAGACCTTGAGATGACGACGAACGACAAATCAAACCAGGGATTCAAGCTGTTAACCACATGGCATGCAATGGTACTGCACACCACTTCCACGAAGAACCCTGATCGGATGTTGATTCATTGATCGCCACCAGCATCGCTCACGAAGCACGGGACTTGCAAGAGGAAAACGCGCTCGAAACTATTGACAAAGTGTATAACCCCTAGGTTACCGTTGGCGATTACTTGCAATCGTGTACATTCTACCCTGAAACTGTCGTAAATTAATACAATTTCGGTGATCTAGATGGTTGGGACCAAATATGCATCCAGTTCGAGAAACTGCCTTATATCCGGATCGGACGACGCGAGAAACTGTTTGAGCGGTCCAAAGAATGCTGCGTGTCCCTGATCGAGAAATAACACAGTGTCGGCTAGATCCTGGGCAAAGCGTGTATCGTGGGTGACCACGATGCTGGTAAAGCCGAGTTGGTGCTTTAAACGCTGAATAAGGCCGCCAAGCCGGCGGGCAATGATGGGATCAACCATGGTGGTCGGCTCGTCATAAAGCACAATCTCAGGTTGAGCGGCAAGGGCGCGAGCCATGGCCACGGCGCGTTTACGCCCAGTGGAAAGGCTTGAAGGAAAGACGTCCACGACGTCTTCGGCACCGACCAGACCAATTAGACGATCGACGAGCAACTCAACCTGGTCTTCGGCCAAGCCGCCGCGTTCACGCAGAGGAAAGGCGACATTCTCGCGAACGCTGAGTGAATCGAACAACGCGCCATTCTGGAAGACCATCGTGACGCGTTTGCGAATGGCCCGCAAACCCTCTTCACCGAGGCCGGTAATCTCCTCGCCTTCGATGCGGATCGATCCGGAATCGGGCTTGAGGAATCCCATGAGCAGGCGTAGAGATACCGATTTGCCAACACCGCTACGGCCCAGAATGCAAAGGGTCTCGCCGCGCTCGACGGAGAAGCTTACGTTCTTCAGGACGGCGTGAGTGTCGAAGGTGATCGACACATCGTCGAAGACGATAACGGGACCGATGGGTGGCGGTCCTGGCGGAGCGATGGATGGCGGACCCTCAGCTTTTTGATGAGCCAGCGCATCGAGTTCCGCCGCCAAAGGGGCCAATGGCTCCTGCTGGTCGGGTTGGGAGGACGGATCGGACATTGCCTTGAATTAAGCTTACGCGATGCACTTTGTGAGAGCCGCCTCAGCTCGCACAAGATCAGCCTGACTGTTCAGGTTCATGAACCAGAGCGAGGGAGGCAGTCCGAAGGGATGTGCGACATGGCCCGATTGAGCCAGCAGTTCGACCGCAATGCAGCGAAGAGACTGGCCGTGAGCCGACGCTGAAGCCTGGAAGGCGGAAAAACAGCCATTGCGGCCGGCCGTAAGCTCACCCTTGAGATGGGTTAGTGCGGAACGGTGCAGTACTGCCGGGAAGGTCTCCGCAAAGCCATTTATGGTGGGGACCGTGACCACCTGACCGGTCATTCGTGCCTGGTGCAGCAGATAAACGACCAGCGATGGAGGCAAGAGGGGAAGATCTACAGGAAGAAAAACGGCATAGTCCGAAGGGGTGGCCGCCATTGCGGAGCAAATACCGGCGAGGGGTCCGAGGCCGGGCCCGGCATCTTCTACGATGGGCGCGAATTCCGCGAGTGACCGTGACCGGGCGCCTGCAATCCTTAGCGGAAGGCCGGCTTCACTGAGGATGGAGAGCGCGTGTTCGATCAAGGGCCGGCCGGCGAACGGGAGAAGGGCCTTGTCCCGTCCCATGCGGGTGGACTCGCCGCCTGCCAGGACAAATCCGGCGGCGTCATGTTCCCGTGCCAATGCTTTGTGCTGCCTCATCCTGCGCGTAGATTACCGGACGGTCCTGCCTCCTGCGCCCATGCTCCTTCACTCCCCGGCTCGCTGTCGTTGGTTCAGCGGCCGACCTCTTCCAGGAAGCGGATCAGCGATTGAATGCCCAGCTCGAAGTTCTTCAAATTGAACTTCTCGTTGGGAGCGTGGAGATTGTCATCCGGCAGGCCGAAGCCCATCATCACGCTGGGCAGGCCAAGGTACCGATCAAAGTCGCCGACGATCGGAATGGAGCCGCCGGAGCGGATAAAGACCGTGTCTTTGCCCCAGACTTCATGCAGAGCGCGCGTAGCTGACTGGATGTAGTGATTATCGACCGGAATCAGGCACGCGTCGCCCGAGTGAATGAGCCGGACATCCACGTCCACGCCCGCGGGAGCGATCTTCTCCACATAGCTCTTGTAAAGTGCAAACGATTTGCCCGGCGTCATATTCGGGACCAGCCGCATGGAGACTTTCGCGGTGGCCTTGGCCGGAATGACAGTCTTCGCGCCGGCTCCAACAAAACCGCCGGGAATGCCGTGCACATCGAGTGTGGGCCGTGCCCAGGTGCGCTCGAGGACGCTGTAGCCGGCCTCGCCCACCAGCTGCTTCGATCCCACTTCGGCCTTGCGGTACTCCTCTTCGTCGAAGGGCAGGCTGCGCCATGCGGCCAGTTCTTCTTTGCCGGGAGGAACGACGTCGTCGTAAAAGCCAGGGATGAGAATATGACCGTTTTCGTCTTTGAGTTTGGCGATGATATGCGCCAGCGAGACAAAAGGATTGGGAGCCGCGCCGCCGTACATTCCGGAGTGGAGATCGTTTTTTGCGCCGCGCACTTCCAGCTCGGTGTAGATCATGCCGCGAAGCCCCACGCAAAGCGTAGGCAGGCCCGGCGCAAACAGCTCGGTATCGGAGACCAGGGCAAAATCAGCTTTCAGGTCCGCGGGCTTCGAGGCAACGTAGCTGGCGATTGTCTCCCCTCCAACTTCTTCTTCTCCCTCGAAAAGGACACGCACATTCAGAGGCAAAGTTTTATTGGCGGCCAGCAGAGACTCCAGCGCTTTGACCTGCGCGACTACCTGTCCCTTGTCGTCGACCGCGCCGCGGGCGTAGATGTTGCCATTGCGCTCGGCGGGCTCGAAAGGCGGCGAGATCCACTCGTCGAGCGGGTCGGGTGGTTGCACGTCGTAGTGGCCGTAGACAAGCACGGTAGGCTTACCGGCTGCGTGAAGCCAGTCGGCATAGACGAGCGGATGGCCTTCGCCTTCGATCAGGCGTCCATGCTCCATGCCGATGCGCTTCAGTTCTGCCAGCAGCGTTTCCGCAGCCTTGCGGCAGTCCTCTTTATGTTCGGGTAGTGTGGAAATTGACGGAATGCGTAATAAAGCCTTAAGTTCATCGACAAAACGGGGCTGGTTCTGGCGGGCAAAAGCTAATGCAGAAGAAGACATGGAATCGTTCCCTTACAATGAATTGACAGTCAAGACAAGAGTATAGGCCTTCTCATAACCCACTGTTCAACTGAAACTTGAAAGAGGAGGAAGTCTTTTGGAGCAGCAAGAAGAAGTGCGCTTGCATGCTGGTTGGTACCGATTTTGTCTGATCGTCGCCACGCTGGTCTTCACCGGCGGGCCGCCATTTTCTCAAGCCCAGACGCCGGGCAAGAGCACTTACGACGGTCGAATCTACCCCAGGAAAAACACCTTTGGGATCATTGGCGCCTACGCCTGGGATTCGCACCGCATCCTGCTGGGCGATTCCGAACGGCGTATGCTGCTGGACTTCGGCGTGGCCTACTCGCGGCGAATTCTGCTCACCCGCGCCGTGAACTGGCAATACGACGCGGAAATACTTCCGGTCGCGCTGGAGAGCGATCCGCTGACCCTCTATGTAGACAGCCAGACCTCTCCCACTGTGAGTACGACCGAAAGTATCGGGACTCCGAGCGTCTTATGCTCTCCCACAGTATTCACTTACACGTTCACCGACCCTGGCGGTGTAACGTATAGCGGCACCGAGACAATCACCTGCCAGGGCCGCCAGTGGACGGTGGGTGAAGCCATGTCTCCCATCGGGATGAGATTGAATCTCCTGCCGCACCGCAGGATGCAACCTTTCGTCGACGGCCATGGCGGGTACATCTACACCACGCGGCCGATTCCTGTGCCCTTTGCCGGATCGTTCAACTTTACTTTCGACTTCGGAGCAGGTCTTGAGATCTATCGCAAAGGAACTCAATCGATTCGCGCCGAATATCGCTTTCATCACATCTCGAACAAAGACACCGCGACCCAGAATCCGGGCATCGACAACGGGTTGCTCCAGGTCACCTATTGCTTCGGATTCGGGCGTCAATAGCGGGCCACAGAGGAATCGGCCAAGCGGGACCGCGCATTGATCCATCCCTCGGGCGACTGCGCGCTTTGGAACCAAAGTTCGCTCGACAACCGGCCGCGTCGGCGCGTCAAATACCTTTAGAGATCCAGCGCAAACGGGTAAGCTTAAAGAGGATTAGGAAATTCGCATGCAAAACACAGTCAAGGTCTTGATCGCGGAAGACGAGCCAAACGCACTGGCCGGCCTGGCGGAGCTGATCTCCGGATGGGGATACCGCACAGAAACCGCGCGCGACGGCGTCGAGGCCTTTGAAAAAGCACTGGCATTTGATCCTGCCATTGTGGTCACCGACTTGAAGATGCCCCGGCTTGACGGCATGGGATTGCTGGCCAAGCTGTCAGAGGGCGGCATGGGCCTGAGCAATAACCTGGCCGTCGTGGTGCTCACTGCCATGGGATCGATTCCGCTGGCGGTAGACGCGATGAAGCTTGGAGCCTACGATTTTCTGCCCAAGCCAGTGGATGCCACGCGGCTGAAGACCATCCTGGCCAACGCCACGCGTCAGCGAGAGACCGCGATCGAGTTGGAGGTTGCGCGGCGCCGTCTGCGCGAGACGGGCGTGCTGGGAGCGCTGGTAGGAAGCTCACGGCAAATGCAGGAGATCTTCCGGCTGATCGAGCAGGTAGCGCCGTCGAATGTTCCGGTGCTGATTACCGGCGAAAGCGGCACGGGCAAGGAACTAACGGCGCGCACTCTGCACGATCTAAGTCCACGCAAATCTCGGCCATTTGTGGCATTGAACTGCGCGGCCATCCCTGACACTCTGATCGAAAGCGAGATTTTCGGCCACGAGAAAGGCGCATTCACGGGCGCCATCGAGCGGCGCGTAGGCTGCTTCGAGTTGGCCTCTGGGGGCACGCTGCTTCTGGATGAGGTTGGCGAGATGCCTCATGGCACACAGGCCAAGCTGTTGCGCGTGCTGGAGGAGCGCAAGCTTCGGCGTCTCGGCGCGCGCGGGGAACAGGATGTGGATGTTCGCGTTCTGGCGGCCACCAATCGCGATCCGCGTCGCGCTGTCGCCGAGGGCCATCTGCGCGCCGACCTCTTCTATCGCCTGAATGTCTTCAACATTCATATGCCGCCGCTGCGCGATCACCTTGACGATCTTCCCGCCATGATTGAGGCCATGGTGCACGACATGAACATCAAACACTCGCGCAAGGTTTCAGGCGTATCGCCGTCGATGCTGGAGAGGCTGCACGCTCACAATTGGCCCGGCAACGCACGCGAATTGCGCAATACGGTAGAGCGGGCCGTGATTCTGTGCCCGGATGGCTCCCCACTGCAGGCTGAGCACCTGCCGGCCGGGTTCGGTAAAGATCAAACGCATGGAATGCCTGCCCACGACGACAGCACAATTTCTGTTCGTGTAGGGACCACGGTGGACGAGGCAGAACGGCAACTGATTATGCGCACGCTTGAGGCAACAGGGCAAAACAAGACGCGGGCCGCCGAAATCCTAGGCGTGAGCCTGAAGACCTTACACAATAAACTCAGGGAATACGGCCGGTCGCGGCACGATCAGCCCAACTAGAGCAGTTTCTTTCTTCTGCTTCCCCTGCGATGAATTGCCCTGTCGTTCCCTGGATCCGGATCTGGTATCGGATTGGTTCCGTATGGCGCGAAAGTCGCGCCGGGCGCCACGTTGCGTGACAGAATTCATGGTGTAGCCTTCCACGGCGCAATGGGCACCCCGGAGAAACGCGGTCATCGATGCGGTTGAAGACCAAACTCGTGCTGGCCATCTCGGCGCTGGTGTTTTTGATCGCCGCCGTCGTCTCAGGCGTGTACGTCCATCAGTTAGTGAAAGCAGCGGTCCAGGAGAGTTACAGCGCCAACCGGATGGTGGCCCAGCAGGTCTGGTATGCCCTGCAGCAGGCGCTCGAAATCGGATTGAAGGACCGCACCGTGGACCCCAACGATCCCGCCGAATTGCGCGGCCTGGTGGCGGAGACGGTCCAGAACGATATGACACTCCAGTCGGTGCTGGTATCGGTGATCCGCTATTCGTCCACCGTCTACGACGTGAATATCGGCAACAGCCAGGGCGTCACGATCCTTAGCACGAATCCGGATAACGAAGGCAAACCGCTGCCCGGGAGGCCCAGCTATAACCAGTTGCTCAAAGCCAACCCGGCGCAAATGATGATCGAGGCGTTCGGCAAGCCCAGGGTGTTTGACATCGTGGTGCCCCTCGAAAACAACGGCAAGCTCATCGCCACGGTCAACGTCGGGGTGCACACCTCGCTGTTGCGCGCCGTTTACCAGCCCCTGTTGAGGAATGCCATCAAGCTGATGGCCCTGGCGCTCATCGTGGCGCTGGCTGCGGCGTTTTTGCTGAGCAACTTTGCCTTGCGCCCCATGACGGAGGTCAGCCGCCAGTTGGATAAGCTGACTGCGGCTGAAGGGGCCCCGATCGAAGACGAGAAAGCGTCAAAACAGGACGTGACCGTGCGCGTCTCCACCAAGATCGAGAAGATCGGCCAGCGCATGCGCAATGTGGAGGAGGTCTACTCCGCGCTGCGTGACAACCTTGACCAGATTCTCGGCAACCTGCAGGACGGCATCATTCTTTTCACCGAGGACAAGCGCGCAGTGCTGGTATCTGAAGCCGCCGGCCGGTTCCTGCACGTGGATCGCGATGCCCTTCTGGGCCGGCACGCAGAAGAAATCTTCAGTCGTTCGACGTTGTTGGGCCGGACACTCCGCGATGCCGTCCAGGCCGGCATCAACATCGTAAAAGAGGAGGTTCGCACCGAAGGCGGGCGGCGAATCCAGGCCTCGGTGGATTTTATTTACGACGAGGAAACGCATCAGGATCTGGGCGCGCTCGTCACGCTGCACGACCTGGAGATGGCGGCGGAGATCGAGTCCGAGTTGGAGCTCTCACGGCGCATGGCCGCGATTGGACGGCTGACGTCCGGCGTTGGACACGAGGTGAAAAATCCGATTAACGCGATTGTGGTGCACCTGGAGTTGCTAAAGTCGAAAATTGGAGAAGGCAACGGGCAGGCTGCGCGGCATCTGGACGTGATCGACGTCGAAATCCGGCGGCTCGACCGGGTAGTGCAAACCCTCGTTGATTTTTCACGCCCCGTGGAGTTGCAGCTGCGCGAACAGGATTTGCGCCTGGTGATCCGCGACGTGCTGGCCCTGGCTTCTGACGAGCTGGAAACGCGCAAAGTAACTTTGATCAGCCACATGCCTGAGCAACCTTTGATCGCCAACGTGGACGCCGACCTGCTGAAACAAGCGGCCTTGAATGTGATCCAGAATGGCGGGCAGGCTATGCCCGACGGCGGACGGCTCGAAGTTTGGCTCGAAGAAGACAAGAATCATGTTGAGCCTTTTTCCGCAGGACCGGGGACGAACCGGTTGAACGGTGAAAAACCCTCGCATGCAACGTCAAATTCTGCGGTGCTGCGCATCGCCGATGAGGGAACGGGAATCCCCGAAGACGTCAGGGAAAAGATCTTCGATCTGTACTTCACCACCAAGACCGGAGGTAGCGGCATCGGCCTCGCGATGACATACCGGATCCTGCAGTTGCACCATGGGAGCATCGACGTAGAATCGAAGTTGGGCCGTGGCACGGAGTTCCGGCTGCGAATTCCACTCGCCGCCACGGATCGGGGCCGCCGGTATCTGCAACCGGTGAACGCAGAGGACGAAAAGAGGTCGGGGGAATGAAGTCGCCGTTCTTCAGGTGCGCTTCGTGGTTGTTGCCTATGTTGCTCGCTGGCTGCATTCACTCGCCCTTTCACCGTAACTCGTCCGCACGCACCATAAAGATGGCGCCGCCTCTGCAGCCGTCGCTGCCGGTGGAATTGGCGGTCATCGAGCTGCCTCCCTCCGAGATTGTGCTGGCTGGCAAGCCCCTCACCAACATGAGAGAGCGGCCACAGCCGATCAAGCAGCAGGTGCGGCACAGGAAGCCAACTAAAGAGGAGAGCGCCGGCGCCGATGTCGCCGCCAATGTGAATCCTGAAGTAAGCGCCATCGGCCAGCTCTCCTCGGGCGATCCTGCCAACTTCAAGCGCCAGACCGAAGATTCGATCGTGGCAATCGAGCGCGGATTGAACGGGATCCATCGCACGCTTAGCGATCCGGAGCAGAAGACCGCAGATCAGATCCGTGAGTTCGTGAAACAAGCTAAGACGGCTCTCGCCACAGGCGATGTGGAGGGAGCTCACACACTCGCTGCCAAGGCCCAGGTACTGTTGGACGGGCTCACCCAGTAAAGCGCCTTTCTGGCTTTAATCTACTGCTCGCCCCAGCTCAGCTTGCTGCGTAACGCTTCGAAGAACCCGGTCTCGCCGAGGCGGACCAGCTTGACGGTGTGGCTGGAGCGGCGGCACCGCACCTCATCTCCCAGGCGCAACTCCATCCCCTGTTGGCCGTCAATCGTCAGCAGCGCAACATTGGGGACGCCTTCCACACGCACCGTGAGCGAGGCATCGCCGCGGACCACAATTGGCCGCAGCGTGAGCAGGTGGGGACAAATCGGCGTCACCACCAATGCGTCCACGTCCGGCGTGAGAATGGGTCCGTTAGCCGCCAAGGTGTAGGCCGTCGAGCCTGTGGGTGTGGAGACGATGACACCGTCGGCGCGGAAACGGGCAACGCTTTTACCATCGAGTTCGACGGCGAACTCGCCCATGCGCGCGATATCGCCTTTGGAAACCACGATTTCATTCAGCGCGTCGAAGCTGGCGACCTCGGTGTCCTGCCGCCAAAGCACGGCGTGGAGCATGGCACGCTCGTCAACGCTGTGGCAGCCGTCGCACCAGTTCTCGAGCGTGGCATAGATGTCGGCCAGGCGAACCTCTGTAAGGAAGCCTAGAAAACCCAGATTCACGCTCAGGATGGGCGTGCCGACCGTAGCAAAAATCCGCGCTGCAGCCAGCAGGGTTCCGTCACCCCCAAGCACGATGACAAGTCCCGGACATCGCTGCGGCAAATCAGCGCGGTCAACGGATGGCGCGGAATCGGTATAGCCGCCGCCTTCGCGGTCAAGGACGGGTTCTTGCCCGTGTCCGCGCAGCCACGCCACTAATTCGGGCAATAGCTGTTTGAGCTCTTCGCGGTGCGGTTTGCAAACGATTGCGACGCAGGACATGCGGTCCTAGTGTAGCGCATGCCGCCGTAGCGATTGCATTCGTCCTTAATCCGGGATCTGTTTGGCGTAGAGCAGGAATTCGCGATTCCCTTCGGCACCGGTAATGGGCGATGGGATGGTCTCGATAACCTGCCAGCCCTGCGAGCGCACGCCATCGGCGACTTTGGCGATGGCTGATTCGTGCGCCACAGGATCGCGCACGATGCCTCCCTTGCCCACATGCTCGCGCCCGGCTTCGAACTGAGGCTTCACCAGAATGATGGCCTCGGTGAGCGTGGGCGCCGCGGCCAGCACGGCTGGGAGAACAAGCGTGGCGGAGATGAACGAAACATCCATGACAAGCAGCGTAAGCGAATTTGCAACAGCTGCGACGGCGAGTGAATCGGGCTCCAGAAACCTTGCATTGGTACGCTCCAACAGGCGAACGCGTCGGTCGTTCCGCAATTTCATGTCGATCTGCCCGAAGCCGGTATCGATAGCGGTGACGCTCGTTGCGCCATGCTGAAGCAGGCAATCCGTGAATCCACCCGTGGAGGCGCCTACATCCAGGCACGCCCGGCCCTCGACCGCGATCTGCCAATGCTCGAGCGCGGCAGCAAGCTTGAGCCCGCCGCGGCTCACATAGGGCATATCATTGCCCAGCAAGCGGATCGGCGCATCCGCTGGAAATGAAGTGCCAGGCTTGTCCGCCTTCTGCTCCCGCACCAGAACCCTGCCGGCAAGTATCAGCGCGCGAGCGCGTTCCCGGCTGGAAACCAATCCGCGTTCCACAAGCAACAGGTCGAGCCTGGTCTTCGCGGGGCGCTTTCCCGCCGCTTTTGTCGACGGCGATCGCGCGTCTGCGGGCGCGAGATTCTCGAGATCCGTTCCAACGGTGTGTGGCCTTCCCGCATTTATCATTGCCCGCGCTGCCTCCTTAAACAGACAAAGGGCCATCCCACACCAGGAATGACCCTTTTTTGTAACTCGAATCTGAATGCAAGCCAGGATGACTCCGGGCAAGCGTCAGGGCTGCGCCTGACAATCCGCCAGCGTATAGCCGGCAGGAAGAAGAGACGGCGGCAGGTTGCACGGTTGCCCGTACCCCGGCACGCGGCTGCTATCGGTGGGGTTGCCGCTGGAGCCGTTTTGCGTCGTGACGCGCAGATCGACCACATTGCCCTCGACCAGCACGGTTGTGTCAATCAAGTCCGTTACCGTCGGGGTGGATTGAATGATGGTGACGTATGGGCTGTCGGGTGAAGCCACGTAAACCTTTGCGTACTCCGAATTTTGCGTCGACAGTACCGTCCGCGGATGACCGAGGACGGTGAGAGTCTTTTCCACCGTGTGCGTGGAAAGATTCACGACCGTCACAGTGCCATTTTCCGCGCCGTCGTTCTGGTTGGCGGTGTAAGCCTTGCTGCCGTCGGCAAGAACCGTGACGCTGGCCGGGTTTGGCGTCGCCGTATTGCCCACTGGAATCGTGTAAGTGGTTCCGAAGGTTGCGCTGTCGTTGCCGTACTGATCCAGGCTCACATCGATCACACTGATTGAGCCACCATCGTAGTTCGCCACCACCAGTTGCTGCGTCGCTGCGTTGTACTCGGCGTAGACCGGACCTGCGATCGGGCCCATGCCGCAGGTTGGGTTCGTAGCGATCTTACAGTTCGGCGGCGCGTTCGCCGGCGTGAGAGCTGCTGTGGAAAGGGGCATTGATGGATGACAGGTGACGGTCTGTCCGGTCTGGTTCACGAACGGTGTACAGGCGTCGAGAGCATTGTTTTTGGCGTTAACAACGCTGATGGTGTCGTCGCCGCGATTGAGGACAAAGAGCCGCTGAAGATCGGGGGTTTCCACGGCAAAAACCGGGCACTTGCCCATCGCGATCGCCGGATCGGTGGTATTGCTGGTGATCTCAATCGGGGTGACAACTCCGTCGGGACCGGTTCTGGGCGAGAGGTTGCACGCGATCGCGCCGGCGGGAGTATCCGGTAAATCCTGGCTCAAAACGTAGTCGCGCTGGCCATTCAGCAGGGGGCCTCCAGCCATGAATACGGGCAAGGTGGCAGGGCTCCCGGCTGTGGCCACCGGAATGGCAAGTTTGAACGCCAGGGGCGAACCGAAAAAGTAATCCGCAACATCTCCGTTGAGATCGGTGGCATACATTGCTGCGGCCGGAGTGAAGAGGTTCACCACTTGCGCCGTCGTCGGTAGGGTGGATTCGGCGATGTCTTTGGCTTGCAGCGAAGTTGTGATCGCGAAGTTGGAAAGAGTGCCGTCGCTGTTCAGGGTGTAGCCTGTCGCTCCGAGTTCGTCCAGCGAGAATACCTTGGGGCCCGGACCGATCGGCGTCTCGGTCATGATGGAGTCGCCGGAGTAGTCAATGATCGTGACGACCCCTGGCGAGGTCGGTGACGGGGCCGAAACCACAACTGCATACGAAGTGGGCTGGGCCGCGGGGCCGCTGGTGTTGATCGGAGTGACAACCGGTCTGTAGTTGTCGCCGCAGCCGCCAATCAGGACAGCGATCACCAGGGCTGCGCATGCTTCTGCAAAAATCACACGCCCCCGGCCTGACTTCCTTGGAAAAAGCCTCATTCTGAATATTTCCTGCTTACTTCGAGATTGTAAATCAGAAGGCTGGGGGCAACCCTCACCTTCCGCTCCTGCGGTGTGCGACGCAGCCCACGCGGATTTGTCATCCCTCGTGGCCAGGCTTCCGACCTGCATCCGTTTCGGGAGCAGGTTCCGAATTTATCTGGAAAGGATACGATGAAGCGTGGCTCAAGAAAAACTGGACTGGCAATCGAAGCTGGTGCTGCTTGTGGTGCTGCCCTTTGCGGGGGTGCATGTCTTCCTTGGCTGCCACGAATGGGCGGCGGAATCGGTTGCGGTGGCGATATGGGCAATTGGGCTAAGTGCAGTCCTGGGGCTGATTACCTGGCGGGTGCGCGCGGCCACTCCGGCGGGAGCACTCACGGGCGCCGTGATTACAGCCAGCCTCATGTTTTCCACTGTCGCGTTTCCATACCAACCCTGGCACACGGCGCTGACCCCCGTGCTCGCGGTCGCGTTTCTCGCCTTCCTCTCAACCTGCGTAGGCCGGGCGAAGAAAGAAAGTCTGGGCACAGCAGAAAAGCGCAAAGGGCGATCGGCGTCGCAGGTGGCTGCGAACCTTGGGTTTGCAGCGCTGGTATCAACCGGGCCCGCGCAGTTCTGGCTCATGGATTCTGCCTGGCTCGACCGCGCGGCCCACGCCCGTGCGCCGCTGCTCGCTTTGGCGCTGGCAGCGCTGGCTGAAGCGGCGGCGGACACGGTTTCATCGGAGATCGGGCAAGTGTTTGGGGGAAAGCCGCGGATGATTACCACGTTTCGCGCGGCGCAACCGGGCCGCGATGGCGCAATCAGCGCTACGGGCACGCTGGCCGGCGTGATCGCAGCCGGAGTGGTTGCCTGCGCTGGAATGTGGGCTCTGCGAGGCGATTGGAACTTATTTGCAATAAGCGCCACGAGCGGCGTCTTCGGCCTTCTTTTTGATAGCCTCCTCGGCGCTACGCTTGAGGGTTGGGGCTGGCTGAATAACGATGCGGTGAACTTTCTTTCGACGGCCGGCGCAGCGGCATTTGCGCTGGCTTTGTTGTCGTGGCTGGGCTGAGTCCGAAGATCACCGGACCGGCTTCGCCGCCATTTTCCCTCATTCGTTTGTTTTCTTGTCCCCTGCTTTCAATGCAGGTGCAGCCGCCAGAACGTATAGCTCAGAATTTCGTGCGCGATGCGTTCCGCTTCAAGCGTTCTGTCTTCAACCGCGGGACTGGGCCGCGGCGACGTCAGGACATCCAGCCCCTCCGCTGCGCAGATGGCATGGATACGAAACAAGTGCGTGCCATCGCTGACGATGACGAGGCGATGCAATCCGTTGACGCGAGCGAGGACGGCGATGCGGCGCGCCGACTCCTCCGTATTAGGGCTCTCGGTCTCCGCGATAATGTCTTGTTCCGGAACGCCTTTACTAATGAGGTAAGCGGCGCCCACCGAGCCCTCGTTGTACCGATCGCCGCCCGGGCCGCCCAAGGTGATGATCAACGGAGCGATGCCGCGATTGAAGAGCACGAGCGCATGGTCCAGGCGCGCGCGATAGACAGGAGAGGGCCGGCCGTCGTACTCTGCCGCGCCCAATACACCAATCGCATCGGCAGGCGCAGCCTGATCCCATCGGGCGAAGATCTGGATTTCGGTGTAGACCCAGTAGAACCAGCCCAAAGCAACCACAACAAGAATCAAACCAAGCAAGATTGCCGCGCGCACCAGCCATTTTCGTCGCGGCCTCTTGGCATCGCGCACCATGCGCACTATCTTACCGCTGCAAGACCATCACGATTTCGTGCGTTGGGATGGCGCCTTCGCGCAGAATCTCCCACCGGCCGTCGCCCAGCGTGAGATCGACGATGGTGGTTGGTTGCGCCCGGCCCGTCGGCCCGCCGTCAATGATGAGCGGAATGCGATCTCCAATCTGGTCGCGGACCGCCGCGGCATTCGTGCACTCCGCCGCGCCTTGAAGATTCGCCGACGTCGCGGTAATTGGAAGTCCGAACCGTTCCACTACGGCGCGCGGAATGGCCGCATCGGGAACGCGAATGGCCACGTTGCCGGTGTTGGCAGTCGATCGCAGTGGCAGTTTGGTTCCGGCGCGGACAATGATGGTGAGCGGGCCCGGCCAGAAGCGGTCCGCCAGTTTATCCAGCAAGGGGTCGGTGACGCGAGCCAGTTCATACGCCTGCGCCAGACCCGCGATCAGCAGCGACAGCGGCTTGTGTTTCTGCCGCGTCTTGATCTGGTAGATCTGCTCGACGGCAAAGAGATTTACCGGGTCGACGGCCAGCCCGTAAAACGTGTCGGTGGGCAAGGCGATAACACCCCCCTTGCGCAGGCAGGAGACGATGTAATCGATCCGGTCCGGTTGGGGTTCATCGGGATGGACGCGCAATATCTCCGCGGACAAGGAGGCCTACCTCAATTCCCGAATAACGAATAGAAAGAAGACGCTACAAAGAGGGAAACTATCACAGCACCAGCCGTGGTGCAAGTTCGCCAATGGGATGATACATGTTCGCGGCCGCGAAAACGCCGTAGAATCTGCACAGAACTTAGAGGCTGGGGCCGATGCAAGTCCGCACCATTGAGAGTAACAACAATGCGCGCCTGAAAGAGTTGCGGAAGGCGCTCGCCGAGCCCGGACGAAGGGTTGGCAAGCTCGCCGGGATCGAAGGACCGAACCTGCTCGAGGAGGCCCTGCGCGCCGGTTTGCGCGTGAAGACTGTCTTTGTGGCGCAGGGGAGCGAGCGGCTTGTCGAGGCTCTGCGCTTGCCTGCCGCGACCGAGATTCTGCGCCTCCCGAAGAGGCTCCTCGACTCCGCATTGGCCACCGAGACGCCGCAGCCCGTGGCCGCACTGGTCGAGCCGCCCGAGTGGACCTGGGAGCACGTGCTTGGGCCGAACCGAAGGTCGGCGCTGGTTGTGGTTCTGGCCGGACTCCAGGATCCCGGCAACCTGGGAACGATTCTTCGCTCGGCCGAGGCATTTGGCGCAACCGGAGTGGTGTGCCTGCCGGGAACGGTGAACGCATGGAATCCAAAGGCCGTGCGCGCCTCGGCGGGCAGCGTCTTCCGGCTGCCGCTGCTCGCGACCAGCGAGCGGGAGTGCCTTGAAGAGCTGCGCGAGGCGGGTGTAAGAATCCTTGCGACAACGACGCGTGCTGCCCAGCCCCCCGATCCGTTCGATCTCGCCGTCCCCGTTGCCCTCGTCATCGGTAACGAGGGGAATGGCGTGGCGGAAGATCTGATTGCGAAGGCCGATGTCAATGTCACGATTCCCTGCCCCGGCCCGGTGGAGAGCCTGAACGCGGCCGTCGCTGCCAGTGTGCTGCTCTATGAAGCATGGCGGCAACGAGCGGCTCGCAACGAGCCGGACCAGCCGCGGCACTCGTCCAAAACTCCGCTCCATGCAATGGTGCCCCACGCAGTGGTTCGAGGAGCAAGGCGATGAGCCTGTTTGAGAGCATGCCTGGCGCCTCACAACACTCCTCCAAAAATCTGCCCCACGCAGTGGCAATGGCGCCGCTAGCGGAAAGGATGCGGCCGCGCAGCCTGGACGAATTGCTTGGGCAGGAACATCTGGTCGGCCCCGGGAAGCCATTGCGTGTGCAAATCGAGCGCGACGACGCCAGCTCGATGATCTTCTGGGGGCCGCCGGGCGTGGGCAAGACCACTCTGGCCAAAATCGTCGCCGAGACCACAGAAGCCACCTTCATTGAGTTCTCCGCCGTCACCAGCGGCATCAAGGAGATCAAGCAGGTGATGGCCGATGCGGCCAAGGCCGCCGAGATGCACTCGCGGACCATTCTTTTTATCGACGAGATTCATCGCTTCAACAAGGCACAGCAAGACGCGTTTTTGCCCTACGTGGAGCGCGGAACGATCCGGCTGATCGGCGCAACCACTGAGAATCCCTCGTTCGAGATTATCTCCGCGCTTCTCTCACGTTGCCGCGTCTACGTGCTGGAGCCGCTGAAGGAGGACCAGATAGTCACGCTCCTGAGGCGGGCACTGGCCGATCGCGAGCGCGGCCTGGGCGCGCTAGATCTGACTGCCGACGATGAGGCGCTGGAACTGATCGCGGGCTACTCCAGCGGCGATTGCCGCAATGCCTACAACACTCTTGAAGTTGCAGCCCAACTCGTCCAAGACCAGAAAAAAATCACGAAGGCGATTGCGGCCGAAGCCGCACAACGACGCGTGCTCATGTACGACAAGGCCGGCGAAGAGCACTTCAACCTGATCTCCGCGCTGCACAAGAGCGTGCGCAACTCCGATCCCGACGCCGCGCTCTATTGGCTGGGCCGCATGCTGGCCGGTGGCGAAGATCCGCTTTACCTGGCGCGCCGCATCGTGCGCATGGCCGTCGAGGACATCGGCCTGGCCGCACCCGAAGCGCTGAATCTCTGCTTGTCGGCGAAAGACACCTACGATTTTCTGGGCTCGCCGGAAGGCGAGCTGGCGCTGGCCGAGGCCGTCGTCTATCTCGCGCTCGCACCCAAATCGAATTCGGTGTACACGGCTTTGGGCGCAGTGCGGGAAGAATTGAGCACACGCGCCAGGAACCCGTGCCGCTGCACCTGCGCAACGCACCGACACGCTGATGAAAGAACTCGGCTATGGCGAAGGATACAAGTACGCGCACGACGAAGAAGACAAAGTAGCGGACATGGATTGCCTGCCCGATTCGCTCAAGGGCGCAGCTACTACCATCCCACGCAGGAAGGCCGCGAAAAACTGTTGGCGCAGAGGCTGGAGGAGATCCGAAAGATCAGAGCGGGAAAGCGCGGCGGATCGTAAGCTCAGTCATCGGAGTCGGTATTGTTCCGCTGCAGCAGCACCGGATTCAGTCTTCTTGCGTCTTCGTGTCACCTTTCTTTCCGTCGCCGGTTTCCTTGTCATCGTCGATTCCGGTTGAGTCGGCCCAATCGACAGTCCCCAGCGAGTCGTTGACCACGCCATCGTCCTGTCGTATCTTCAGCCATTGACCGCCAGGCATTTCGTATGGGTGGGTTTCGTTTTACCGCTCATTGAATCTCCTCCGCTGACTAGGATGCGGGAGACGCAAATGCGGTTGGGCACCCGTCCCTGGAGCAAAGTCTGCTCGTCTTCTTGTTGCCTGCTCTTTCACTCTGCGTACTTCACTGAGCAGCCATAAGGTCGTGTGTACTTCTCGGCCACTTGCTTGCCCTCCATCGCTTCGGTCAGTGCGTCGGTCACGTAGTTGTCGGCGCCCTTGATGTCGCTCCACGTCGGGGGTGGGCCTGTTGTCGATCGCGCCTTCGTAAATCAGCTTGCCTTCGGGATCGATCACGTCATCTCGGACGTGGTCTTGGCGTCGTAAAGGCGGCCGAGCTTGCCTTGGGGATCCATGCAGCACCGCCGTCGGATCGGCGTGCATCTTCTGGCCAGATACTCATTCTCTTCGGCGTCGGTCATGTATCCCTGCTGGCCGGGTGCCGAAGAAATCACCGTGAACCAGACCACGCCCTTCGCGGTCCACTCCTTTTGGAGCGATTCCATGTTGCCGCTGTCGTAATGCTTGCGGGTGTAAGGGCAGTCGTGGTTGTGCCACTCGAGCACCACGTACTTGCCACGATTCTGCTGCAGCGACTGGCTTTGTCCGTGCGAGTCGGTCGCCGTGAAAGCGGCGCAGGCGAACCCACCACAGCCTGGGCAGGCGATGAGAGCGGGTATCAACGCAGCCGCAAGGGTCGCAGCGGCTAGAAGATAGAGAGATCTCATGAGAGTTAATCTCCTGAGGGGAATTCAGACGACTTACCGGATGGAGTTCGCGCTCACTGCTTCTTGGACGAATCCTTGGCCGCCTGAGTTGCAGCAGCCTGGGGCAGCTTGTCAATCGCGTCACGCACGATGCCCGGCGTAAGCACTTGGGGAACAATTGCGGGCTGCTCTCACCCGGCTTATACAGAGCGTAAACCGGCACGCCGCTGCGGCCGAGCATCGCAAGCGCCTGTGTAATCGCCGGATCCTGGCGGGTCCAGTCGGCCTTGAACAAGGCCACGTCCGCATCCCAAACGCCTGCATGACGGCAGGTTGATCGAGGGCTACCCGTTCGTTCACCTGGCAGCTCAGGCACCAGCTTGCCGTAAAATCCACGAAAGCCGGCCGGCCAGCGGCGAGGGTGCTCTGCACAGCGCCGGCGGACCATGGCTGCCATTGGCCGGTGCATCGCTCGGCTGGGCGACAGGCTCGCAGGCTCCGGCAGGCTCGCCAGTTCTCGAGGAGCAGCGAGACTAAACACGCCACGGCAAGCAAAATGACCAACGCAACAGATGTTGACCAACGCTTCGCCGGCCAGCGGCCGAGAAACCATCCGGCGATCGCCAGCAGCAAGCAGGCTCGAAAGCAATGCGGCCAGCAGTTGCCGCACCATAAGCTTCTGCGATCACCCACGCCAGCAAGATTGCAGTGGCAAAAATTGGCACGGACATCGCCTGGCGCAAAATTTCCATCCACGCACCGGGCTTGGGCAGCAGGCGCGTCCACGCGGGCTGCAGTGTGAGCGCTACATAAGGCGCCGCCAGGCCCAGCGCGAGAGCGGTGAAGACGGCGAAGGTGACAGCGGCAGGCTGTGCCAGCGCATAGCCTACAGCCACTCCCATAAATGGCGCAGTGCATGGCGTAGCGACGACAACGGCAAGCACCCCGGTGAAGAAGCTTCCCACGTAGCCCTGCCTGGCCGCAAGCGAACCACCCGCTCCGGTAAGGCTGAGCCCGATTTCAAACTGGCCGGCCAGCGAGAGGCCGAGAAAGAACAGCAGCCCGGCCATCAGGCGCAGGAATTCCGGCGACTGAAATTGGAATCCCCAGCCCAGCGATGCGCCGGCGGCGCGCAACGCGAGCAGCGCAGCGACCAGCGCCCAGAATGAAACGACTATGCCGATCGCGTAGACGAAACCGTGAGAGCGCAGCTTGTGCCGCTCTTCGCTGCCCGAGTTGACCAGCGCCAGACCTTTTAAAAACAACACCGGAAAACGCACGGCATGAGGTTGAGCAGCAACCCACCAATGAAAGCGAGGCCCACGATGCGCGCCAGACCGGCAAAGGAAAACACTGGCGGCGCGGCAGGGGCGGCAACGGTTCCAGGTGTTGCCGCGATCTCGTAGTTCCTTCCGCCCGATAGCTCCAGCACGCCTTTCAACTGCGCAGGGCCCGCCTGCAGGTTCGGATCCTTTTTAAGTTCGAGAATCAGGCCAGTGGTTGTGGGCACGACGGGCTGTGGCGCGGGATTGTCGAGGATGTTCTCGTCTCGAGGGAAAAACTCTGCTTGCGTTTCGCGCCTGCCGGTGGTGACTGCGAGGCGGAAGCCGGTTGCTGTGGGCTGGAAGATGGCTTGGTCACTCCCAGGGAACGGTTGCGGCAGGTTGTGCGCGAGGCGGTCCCACAATCTCCGATCGGCCCCGGAGGCCGCGGCCGGCTTAGGTGCGGAACGGAGCAGGTCGACATTTTCGTCAAGCTCGGCCTTGCCGGGAATGCAGACTTCGCGGCATACCAGCCAGTTCACTTTGGCGTGCATAACCGCGGGACCGGGCTTTACGCCATCCGCGACCGCGATACTCGATGGAAAGAGGACTTCGTTTTCATAGCCGAAGTCCATTAGGGGGCCAAGCGGCAACCGGGAAGGTGCGGGAAACTCGATGGGGCCTGCGGTCACGCCTGCCGGCAACGTCCATTGAATGCGCGGCGGCTCGCCGGAATCACCGGCATTCTCCCAATAGACATGCCAACCCGGCTCCAGCTTGAAGTAGAGACCTGCCTCGTTGCTGCCTCCGGGATAAAGCTGGTGTGCGGAAACACCAGCTCAACGTGCAGGTGCGCCACGTCAGCGGAGTTCGAAGCGGCGTACGCCGGCAGCACAGCGGCGAGTGCAGCTAACAGCGCGATCATCCATCGAAAAGGGCGCATACCTGGCAGGAAGTTCGTGCTCCTGATGGTTGGACTCAGTTTAATCGACTGGAGGTGCAAGGAAGCTGTCGCCGGGCGGCCGGCGTCGGCGCGGCTCTATCCGGCGCCCAGCCGGCACCTTTCTGTCCCGTACCCTTCCGCGCCTTGGCCAAAAACTACTTTGACGAGCGACATGATAGGGAACATCCCGCTGGTAGTTGCCAATATTTTAGATCCTCAACGGCAAGCGCCTTTGGTAACGGTCCGGTCTCGATCGTGCTCACGTTGAGGATACAGCTTGACCTTTCGCCCGCCTTTAACGCGACCAATCGACTAATTCTGTCGATCCCCATGACCGAATTCCGCTTCCCTCAGTCCTCGGTCTTGATTCTGCGCGCCCCTTACACCTCGCGATCAGTGGCCAGGACGCCCTCTGCTGCACCGGCCATGCCGAGCTTGCGACGGCGTCATCAACATCCTTCGCGTCTCTGACATCACGCCCGGCGCAAGCATGGAGAAGTTTAAAGCCGCGGTAGCCGCGCAGCAGGAATGGTACAAAAGCCACGGCTTCCCCGATGTCATCTTCGCCGCACCGGTGATCGTGCGCGACCCGACGACCCACGCCGAATCTTACTCGACCGACGAAATGGTCACGTATCACTACATCAAGCCGGGCGGCGCCTCTCCCAAGCACGACGAGGCATGGGATGCTTTCGTGAAGATGTACAGCGAGACTTCGACGATTAAGGAAACCTACGGCCAGTGCGTTCCCATGGAGGGCGCGCCGGCTTCAATGAAATAGTCGAGAGGCCGCGACTCCTTATGCTTGCGGGTGGGTGGCCATCGCCGTTTCGCGACCGAATTCAGCTCGCGATCCGCGCGGCATGCTGGCGGAAAATGCAGTCATTTTCGACGGCCTTGACCCCTGCCGCGCGAGCACGGGCGACCGCCTCGTCGTGAATCACTTCGTCCTGCAGCCATAGATAGGGAATCTTCAGCCGGATCACGTCATCGACGATCGGCGGCACGTGTTCGGAAGCGCGAAACACGTCGACGAGATCGATCCCTGCGCCGGTCTGCTCGCGGGCGGCAGCGTCGGCGGTATCCAGGTCGGGATAGCAGGGCCCGCCCAGCACCTCTTTCAGCACTGGGTTGACCGGAAAGACGCGATAGCCGTGCTCGGCCAGATAACGGCCAATGTTGTTGCTGGCGCGATGCGGCTTGTCGCTCATGCCGAGCACGGCGATGTTCTTGGCGCTGCGCAGCATTTCATCGATAATGGCGGAATCGTTGCTCATATGACCTCGATATGTGGAGGAAATTGGGAGGTTCGCTGGTTCCTTCGTTGGCACAAAAGCATGCCTCAGTGCGCCAAATCACTTGCCTCGGCCGCAATTCGGGCGTATCTTCACTTAGCTTATCCGACAGGGTAGGGATTCCGGCGAAACTTCGCTGGACTTGTTGAGGTTGCGGGCCTGTTTCGGCGGCGAAGCCGCAGGCCCTGCTCGTCTCACCGGTTCCCTTCCCCTCTATGCCTGTCCCAAGCCCGGGAAGGGGCTCGCCAATGGCGATGAGTTGGGACACCATGACCCGCATTCACCTTCACACAAAATCCACGCTTCGCATCTGTACCGCGGCGTGTGCACTTTGCGCTCTTTACGTGCTCGCCGCGAACCCGGCTCAGGCTCCCTGCCAAAGCGCCGACCCCATCGCTTCCGGCACCGCGCCGGCCCCCACTCAACCCGGGTGCAGCCGGCAGATTGAGATCGTCGATGCAAAGTCAGATGCACTCGCCGCTTCGCTAAATACACGCGGCCTGGTGTATGCATCGAGAGGCGAGTTCGATTGCGCGATTCAGGAAATTACCCGCGCGATAGGCCTTTTACCGGAATCCGCAGCCCTCTTCAACAACCGCGGACTCATTTACAGAGAAAAGGGTGAAATCGACCGGGCAATTGAGGACCTTGACCATGCGATCTTTCTAAAACCTAACTATGTTGAGGCGCTGAACAACCGCGGCAATGCCTATTTCTCAAGCAAACAGTTCGACCGTGCCATCGCGGATTACAGCAAGGGTCTTGGCGTAAGACCGGATTATGCAGAGGCATTCG